>CAJYQL010000057.1 GCA_913776965.1 uncultured Xylophilus sp. | reverse complement strand
CCGGGCGCGCACCCGGCCCGGTCCGCCGCCGGATCAGCCCGCCGCCCGGCGGCGCACCGCCGCCTGCAGCGCCAGCCCGCCGAATACGGCGGCGAACAGCGCGGCGCCGAACACCCAGCCCGACAGCGCGCCGGCCGCCGTGCCCGACAGCAGCGTCCCGACGGTGCAGCCCAGGCCGGTCATCGCGCCCCAGCCGAGCAGCACGCCGCCGACGAGGCCGCGGCCCACATCGCGCCCCGTCGGCCGGCGCGGGCGGAACTGCGCCGCCGCGAACGAGGCGGCGAAAGCCCCGGCGACCAGCCCCGCCAGCAGCGCCGCATGCGGCGTCAGCCAGGCGGCGCCCGGCAGCGTGGCGCAGCCGGCGAAGCCGTCCAGCCCCTCCAGCCGCGGCGGCACCCAGCCTTCCGCCGACAGCACCGCGCGGGTCGTGCTGCCGAGCGTGGTGGTCACGCCCAGCGGCCGCATGCGCAGCACCGTCGCGACCACCACCAGCCCGACCAGCAGCCCGCCGGTCCAGTAGGGCCAGCGCCCCGTCACCGCGCGGGCGAGCACCGCGGACAGGCGCCGGTCGACCGGTGCGGCCGATGCGGACGGCTCGGCCGACGGTGCGGCCGGCCCCTGTCGCGTCCACAGCCAAGCCGCGAGCGCTGCCAGCACCGCCAGCTGCAGCGCCAGCGCCCCGCCGTAGCCGAGGTGCGCCGGCAGCCAGACCACCGGCGCATCCGCCACCGCCAGCGAATACAGCGGGTTCCAAGTCAAGAACCCCAGCCCGAAGCCGGCCGCAGCACCGACCAGCGCGAACGGCGATGCGGCCGAGCCCTCGGCCAGCCGGTACCAGTGCGCGCTGATGCAGGAACCCGACACCACCATGCCGGCGCCGAACGCCAGCCCGGCGGCCACCAGCACCCAGCTCACCGGGCCGATGTGGATGTCCGGCGGCAGCCGCCCGGCCGACGGCACCGGCATCCAGCCGCCGAGCACCACCGTGTAGCCGACGATGCCGACCGTGATCGCCAGCAGGATCGCCAGCAGGCCGCGCGGATCGCGCCGCTCGGCCCAGTCGCGGGCATGGCAGTAGAAGCAGAAGCGCGACCGCTGCAGCGCCACGCCGAGCACCGTGCCGGCGCACAGCGCGAACACCAGCGCAGGTCCGCCCGGCTGGCGCTGCAGCCAGCCGGCGGCGGCAACGAGCAGCACCAGCACCGCCAGGGCCGGCACCAGCCGCGCGGCCCGGCCGGTTGCGCTGTCCGCGGACCCGGCCGCCCCCGGACCGACCGCGGCCAGCGCCGCCGCGCTAGCCACGGACCGCTCCCGCCGCCGTGCGGGAGAGCGCCCGACGCACCGGGCCGTCTCCCGTCACTTCGCCGCCCACACCGTACCCGCCGGGTTCTTCACCGGCACGCCGACCGCGTTGCCGTACTCGGTCCAGGAACCGTCGTAGTTGCGCACGTTCTGGTAGCCGAGGATCTTGCTGAGCGCGAACCAGGTATGGCTGGAGCGCTCGCCGATGCGGCAGTAGGTGATCACCGGTTTGGTGCCGTCCACGCCGGCGGCGGCGTAAAGCTTCTTCAGTTCGTCCGGGGACTTGAAGGTGCCGTCCTCGCGCACCGCCTGGCCCCAGGACACGTTCACCGCGCCGGGGATGTGGCCGGCGCGCACCGCCAGCTCGGCCGCGCCGGGCGGCGCGAAGATCTTGCCGTTGTATTCGTCGGCCGAACGGATATCGACCAGCTTCGCGTCGCTGCGGCCCTCGGCCACCGCCAGCGCGTCGGTCAGGCGGGCGCGCAGCGCGGGGTTGACGCGCTCGACCTTGTAGCGGGTGGCGGTCAGCGCCGGCACGCGGTTGTCCTGCGGGCGGCTCTCGGCCTCCCACTTCTTGCGGCCGCCATCGAGCAGCTTCACGTCCTTCACGCCGTAGATGTCGAACACCCAGGCGGCCCAGGCCGAGAACCAGTTGTTGTTGTCGCCGTACAGCACGACGGTGGTGTCGGGCGTGACCGCGGCGGTCGAGAGCAGCGCCTCGAAACCCTCCTTGCCGACGATGTCGCGCCGCACGCGGTCGTTCAGGTCGTGGTGCCAGGAGACGTTGACCGCGCCCGGGATGTGCGCCCGCTCGTACAGGCCGGGATTCACGCTGACCTCGATGATCCGCACCTTGGTGTTGTCGAGGTTCTGGGCCAGCCAGTCGGTCGAGACCAGCGGGCCGGCCGGAATCGGGGTGGCGGCGATGGCCGCGCCGGAGAACAGCGCGCCCGCGGTCCAGGCCAGGGCCGCGACGAAGCGGCGCACGGGGCGGGAGGGACGGAGGACGGAAGGCTGCGACGACATGGATTTCCTTTCGGTGCGAAGGTGCGTGGGAACCGGCCGGCGGCCGGGTTGGCGCCACTGTAGGAAGGCCCCGCCCGTGCGCGAACGACGGTTATCGCGCTTGCTTATGCAGATGCCGCGATTGACGCGGCCGCCCAGGGACACCGCTGCCGCAGCGGCTTTTGTACAATCGCCCGCTTCCGAGGAGCGTTGCAGCGCCGCCAGGGCGTGAGGCTCGGAACCCACCATCCGCAACGACGCTCGCCCACGTCCCGTGTGCCCGAGCGCTTTCCTTTCTCCTGCAGGCATCGGCACCGGCGTGGTCTTCAGAACCGCTTTTTGTCTGGAGCCGATCCTGTGAACGCTGCCGTCCAACCCTCCTCCCTCGCCCCCGCCGACCAGGCGATCACCGACATCGCCCTCGCCGCCTGGGGCCGCAAGGAAATCAAGATCGCCGAGACCGAGATGCCCGGCCTGATGGCGATCCGCGAGGAATTCGCCGCCGCCCAGCCGCTCAAGGGGGCGCGCATCACCGGCTCACTGCACATGACGATCCAGACCGCGGTGCTGATCGAGACGCTGCAGGCGCTCGGCGCCACGGTCCGCTGGGCCTCGTGCAACATCTTCTCGACCCAGGACCACGCCGCCGCCGCCATCGCCGCCGCCGGTACGCCGGTGTTTGCGATCAAGGGCGAGACGCTGGAAGACTACTGGGACTACACCCACCGCATCTTCGACTTCGGCCCCAAGGACAGCGCCGGGGAAGGCCCCAACATGATCCTGGACGACGGCGGCGACGCGACGCTGCTGATGCACCTGGGCCAGCGCGCCGAGAAGGACGCATCCCTGGTCGCCGGCGACGGCGGCAGCGAGGAAGAGCGCATCCTGTTCGCGGCCATCCGCAAGAAGCTGGCCGAGGACGCCACCTGGTACAGCCGCAAGTCGGCCGAGATCATCGGCGTGACCGAGGAAACGACGACCGGCGTGCACCGCCTGAACGAGATGAGCGCCAAGGGCACGCTGCTGTTCCGCGCGATCAACGTGAACGACTCGGTCACCAAGAGCAAGTTCGACAACCTGTACGGCTGCCGCGAGTCGCTGGTCGACGGCATCAAGCGCGCCACCGACGTGATGATCGCCGGCAAGGTCGCGGTGGTGGCCGGCTACGGCGACGTGGGCAAGGGCTCGGCGCAGGCGCTGCGCGCGCTGTCGGCGCAGGTCTGGGTCACCGAGATCGACCCGATCAACGCGCTGCAGGCCGCGATGGAAGGCTACAAGGTCGTGACGATGGAGTACGCCGCCGACAAGGCCGACATCTTCGTGACCACCACCGGCAACAAGGACATCATCCGCCACGAGCACATGCTGGCGATGAAGGACCAGGCGATCGTCTGCAACATCGGCCACTTCGACAACGAGATCGACGTCGCGTCGATCGAGCAGTACCAGTGGGAAGAGATCAAGCCGCAGGTGGACCACATCACCTTCCCCGACGGCAAGAAGATCATCCTGCTGGCCAAGGGCCGTCTGGTGAACCTGGGCTGCGGCACCGGCCACCCGAGCTTCGTGATGTCGTCCTCGTTCGCCAACCAGACCATTGCACAGATCGAGCTGTTCACCAAGCCCGACGCCTACCAGTCGGGCAAGGTCTACGTGCTGCCGAAGCACCTGGACGAAAAGGTCGCGCGCCTGCACCTGAAGAAGGTCGGCGCGATGCTGACCGAACTGACCGACGCCCAGGCCGCGTACATCGGCGTGGACAAGAACGGCCCCTACAAGCCCGATACCTACCGGTACTGATGGCCGGCGTGCGCGCGGACCAGCTGCTGGTCGAGCGCGGCCTCGCGTCCTCCCGGTCGCAGGCGCAGCGGCTGATCGCCGGCGGCCTGCGCTGGCGGGTCGGCGCCAGCGACTGGCGGGTCGTCGCCAAGAACGGCGATGCGGTGCCCGCCGCCGCCGAGCTGGACCTGGCCGATGCGGCCGAGGCGCGTTATGTCTCGCGCGGCGGCCTGAAGCTCGAAGGTGCGCTGGCCGCGACCGGCCTGTCGGTCGCGGGCGCCTGCTGCCTCGACGTCGGCCAGTCCACCGGCGGCTTCACCGACTGCCTGCTGCAGCACGGCGCAGCCCGGGTGGTGGGCGTCGATGTCGGCCACGGCCAGCTGCATCCGCAGATCCGCGAGGATGCCCGGGTCGCCGCGGTCGAAGGCGTCAACGCCCGCCAGGCGGATGCTATGCAAACCATAGCTGTCGACGCAGGCAGGACGGGCGCTGCAGCCGTTTTCGACATCGTCGTCGGCGACCTGAGCTTCATCTCGCTGACGCTGGTGCTGCCGGCGCTGGCGCCGCTGCTGCGGCCCGGCGGCCATCTGCTGATGCTCGCCAAGCCGCAGTTCGAACTGCAGCCGGCGCAGATCGGCAAGGGCGGCATCGTGCGCGATGCGGCGCTGTACGCCGAGGTCGAGGCCCGGCTGCGCGCGGCCTGCGCCGATGCCGGTCTGGCGGTGCGCCAGTGGCTGCCGAGCCCGATCGCCGGCGGCGACGGCAACCGCGAATTCTTTGTCTTTGCCTGGAAGGCCCATCCATGACGAGCGAACGCTTTCCGATCAGCGTCGAATTCTTCCCGCCCAAGACGCCCGAGGGCGCCGCCAAGCTGCGCACCGTGCGCCAGGCGCTCTACGCCGTGCGGCCCGAGTTCTGCTCGGTGACCTACGGCGCCGGCGGCTCCACCCAGGAAGGCACCTTCTCCACCGTGCGCGAGATACTCGCCGAGGGCATGGAG
This sequence comes from uncultured Xylophilus sp., assembly GCA_913776965.1. Lineage (GTDB taxonomy): Bacteria > Pseudomonadota > Gammaproteobacteria > Burkholderiales > Burkholderiaceae_C > Xylophilus. Next base: position 31,219 of record CAJYQL010000057.1, on the reverse strand, counting down.
GCGGCGTCGCACTTCTCCTGCATCGGCGCCACCCGCGCCACGGTGCGCGCCCAGCTGCAGGAACTGCAGGCGATGGGCGTGCGGCGCCTGGTCGCGCTGCGCGGCGATCTGCCGAGCGGCTTCGGCGGCGGCAGCGGCGGCGTGCCGGCCGACTTCACCTATGCGAGCGACCTGGTCGCCTTCATCCGCGCCGAGACCGGCGACGCCTTCCGCATCGAGGTGGCGGCCTATCCCGAGGCCCATCCGCAGGCCCGCTCGCCCGAGGCCGACCTGCAGGCCTTCGCGGCCAAGATGCGGGCCGGCGCCGACGCCGCGATCACCCAGTACTTCTTCAACGCCGACGCGTATTTCCGCTTCGTCGACGAGGTGCGGGCCCTGGGCATCGAGGCACCGGTCGTGCCGGGCATCATGCCGATCACCGGCTCGACCCAGCTGCTGCGCTTCTCGGATGCCTGCGGCGCCGAGATCCCGCGCTGGATCCGGCTGCGGCTGCAGGCCTACGGCGACGACGCCGCCTCGATCCGGGCCTTCGGCCTCGACGTGGTGGGCGACCTCTGCACCCGCCTGGCCGAAGGCGGTGCGCCGGGCCTGCATTTCTACACGATGAACCAGTCCGCGCCGACGCTCGCCCTGCTGGAGCGCATCGGCCACGGCGCATGATGCGGCGGCTGCCGGGTGCCGCCCGGCTGCTGCTGGCGAGCGGTGCGGCGGCGCTGCTGGTCGCCGGTTGCGCCCCGACGCCGGTGCTGCAGCCGCTGCCCACCGAACGGGTCGGCAGCGAGGCCGCCGAAGCGCCCGGCGCACCGCGGCCGCTGCGCGCGCTGCAGCGCCACCGGCCGGTGCCGGCCGACGCGCCGCTGTCGGAAGTCGTCACCGTCGAAGCCGAGCCGGCACCCGCGTTCGAGGAACCCAAGGAGATCGACCGCGGCGGCGCCTCCTACTACGGCCTGCGCTTCCACGGCCGCCGCACCGCCAGCGGCGAACGCTTCGACATGGCCGGCATGACGGCCGCGCACCGCACCCTGCCCTTCGGCACGATGGTCTGCGTGCGCAGCCTGGTCAACGGCAAGACGGTGATGGTGCGGATCAACGACCGCGGCCCGCATGCACGCCAGCGGGTGATCGACCTCAGCCAGGGCGCGGCCGACGCGCTCGGCATGCTCGGGCTGGGCATCAAGCAGGTCGCGATCTCGGTGCCGCCGGCGGGCCAGGAGCGCTGCACCGAGGTGGAGTAGTCGGGCGCAGACGGAGGGCTGCACGGGAGGGAGCGAGCGACAGGAGGGAATCCCTTATGGATGGCACGGGCTTTGCGTAACAGGCGGTATCCATAACACCGTCGCCCGAAAGCGCACCATGAAGACCTCCCTGCTCGCCCTCTGCACCACCCTCGCCTGCCTCGGCACCTCCGGCGCCCACGCGCAAAGCCACGTCAAGCTCGCCGGTCTGGTCGACGCCTATGCCGGCTCGATGCGCATGGCGGGCGATGCCGGCCGCACCAACGTGCTGGGCAGCGGCGGCATGACCACCTCCTGGTTCGGGTTCAGCGGCTCCGAGGACCTGGGCGGCGGGCTGAAGGCGAACTTCCTGCTCACCTCGTTCCAGCGGGTCGATACCGGCACGCCGGGCCGCTTCGCCAACGACCCGTTCTTCTCGCGCGACGCGAGCGTCGGCCTGTCCGGCGGCTTCGGCTCGATGCTGCTCGGCCGCGGCATGGCGCCCAACTTTTTGCCGACGATCATGTTCAATCCGTTCGGCGACTCCTTCACCTTCTCGCCGCTGGTGCTGCTGAAGAACGTCGGCCTGTTCAACGGCACCGGCTGGACCACCACCACCCCGGCCGACACCGGCTGGAGCAACCAGATCACCTACACCAGCCCGAAGTTCGGCGGCCTAGTGGCCAACCTGCACTACCAGTTCGGCGAGCAGACCGGAACCAACGACAACCGCCGCAACGTCGGCCTGAACGCGATCTGGACCAGCGGTCCGTTCGGCCTGACCGGCTACTACGAGCGCGACCAGATCGCCAACCCGGTCAACGGCCTGCTGACCGCCGGCACCCCGCCGCGGCCGGACACCCGCAAGGACTGGATGCTCGGCGGCTCCTATGACGCCGGCGTGGCGAAGGGTTTCCTGACCTACGGCGAATCCAAGTCGGAGGTCACGCAGCGCGAAGCGAAGACGACCTCGGTCGGCGCATCGGCCCCGATCGGCGCCGGCAAGCTGCTGGCGAGCATCGCCCGCGCCGACATCACCGCCGGCCCGGCGCGCACCATCGCGACCGTCGGCTACGACTATTTCCTGTCGAAGCGCACCGACCTGTATGCCAACCTGATGCGCGACCGCCTGACCGGTTTCCGCAGCGGCAACTCCTTCGGCATCGGCGTGCGCCACCGCTTCTGATGGTCCGCGGCGGCGGCGGTAGCAGCGCGGCCGGCACGCCGCTCAGCCGCCGGCTTCGAGGGTGAAGGCGGCGTTGCGGTCCTGGCCGAGCGCCTCGACCATCTGGGGCAGCGCCTCGGCCAGCGCGGCCTTCAGCGTGAACGGCGGATTGACCACGAACATGCCGCTGCCCGGCAGCCCCGGCCGTTTGGCCACACCGTCGGCCGCGACGGCGGCGCTGGTCACCTTCGACGATTTCAACATCAGGGACGCATGCAGCCAGCCCTTGCCGGCCTGGTTGGCCATGGTGCGCAGCCGGCGCGGCAGGTCGTGCGCCTCGGGCCGCGCGATCACCGGATACCAGATGGCGTAGGTGCCGGTCGCGAACCGCTTCAGTCCCTCGGCCACCAGGTCGAGCACCCGGGCGTAGTCGCTCTTCAATTCGTAGCTCGGGTCGCACAGCAGCAGGGCGCGGCGCGACGGCGGCGGCAGGAACTTGCGCACCGCCTCGAAGCCGTCCTCGCGCAGCACCGCGATCTGCCGGCCGGCGTCGAGCTGGGCGATGTTGCCTTCGAGCGTGCGGCCGTCGGTCGGATGCAGCTCGTAGAGCTTCAGCCGGTCCTGCGGCCGCAGCATCCGCTCCACCACGAACGGCGACCCCGGATAGACGGTGACCGGGCCGCTGCCCGTATTGAAGCCGGCCACCAGGTCGAGATACGCCTGCAGCGCCGGCGCCACGCCGCTCGCTATGCTTTTGCCAGCATCCGCCCCTTTGCGGACAGGCGCAGGAGGGCTCTTGACGGCTTGGATCAGCCGATGGATGCCGTCGGCGGACTCGCCGCTCTTCTCGGCATAGTCGCCGTCAAGCCGGTACAGGCCCGCGCCGGCATGGGTATCGATCACGGTCAGTGCCGCGTCCTTCTGCACGAGGTACTGCAGGATGGCGACCAGCGTCGTGTGCTTGAGCACGTCGGCATGATTGCCTGCGTGGAAGGCGTGGCGGTAGCTGAACATAGCCGCCTATGGTACGCCGAGCCTTGCCGTTGCTGCATTTTTCGGCATAGAATCGCGGGCTTCGCAGCGCTTTTTGGCCCCGCGGCGAAGCTTGATACGCCGCCTAAGAGGTTTCCAGCAGAGAAACACCGACCGCGGAAAAGGGCCTCCTATCGCCGGCGCCGCAGCTCTGCAGTGCCGGCTCACTCGAAAGCTTTACAGCATGTCTACTTTCAGCGCGAAACCCGCTGAGGTGGTGCACGAGTGGTTTGTGATTGACGCGACCGACAAGGTCCTCGGACGGGTAGCCAGCGAAGTTGCCCTCCGTCTGCGCGGCAAGCACAAGGCCATTTACACGCCTCACGTCGACACCGGCGATTTCATCGTCATCGTCAACGCCTCCAAGCTCAAGGTCACCGGCACGAAGAACACCGACAAGGTGTACTACCGCCATTCCGGTTTCCCCGGCGGCATCACCGCCACCAACTTCCGCGACATGCAGGCCAAGCACCCCGGCCGCGCGCTCGAGAAGGCCGTCAAGGGCATGCTGCCCAAGGGTCCGCTCGGTTACGCCATGATCAAGAAGCTCAAGGTCTACGGCGGCGCGGAACATCCGCACACCGCGCAGCAGCCCAAGGCGCTGGAAATCTAAGGAGCCGACATGATTGGTGAATGGAACAATGGCACCGGCCGTCGCAAATCCAGCGTCGCCCGCGTGTTTCTGAAGTCGGGCTCCGGCAAGATCACGGTGAACGGCAAGGACATCCAGGAGTATTTCGGTCGCGAAACCTCCATCATGATCGCCAAGCAACCGCTGGTGCTGACCAACCATGTCGAGACCTTCGACATCCAGGTCAACGTGCACGGCGGCGGTGAGTCCGGCCAGGCCGGCGCCACCCGCCACGGCATCACCCGCGCCCTGATCGACTACGACGCGACGCTGAAGCCCGCACTGAGCCAGGCCGGCTTCGTGACCCGCGACGCCCGCGAAGTCGAGCGGAAGAAAGTCGGTCTGCACTCCGCACGCCGCCGCAAGCAGTTCTCGAAGCGCTGATCGTTGCATCAGTCCTTCCGGACCTGTCCCCAAACCGCCTTCGGGCGGTTTTTTCATGGGCGCATCGATCGCGTCTTCGCCCTGCCGGCAGTGCCGGCATCGCACGCGCGGCCGCTTGAAAAGACGGCTTGCGCTAGCATCTGCTCCTTGCGCTGCCGCAGTCCTGCCGCATTCCGCGCACCCTTGTCCCACTGGAGTCCGCCATGAGCGCCGTTGCCGAATCCTTGCCGACCGCAATGCCCGAACCGATCTTGTTCACCGACAGCGCCGCTGCCAAGGTGGCCGACCTGATCGCCGAAGAGGGCAACCCCGACCTGAAGCTGCGCGTCTTCGTGCAGGGCGGCGGCTGCTCGGGCTTCCAGTACGGCTTCACGTTCGACGAGGTGACCAACGAGGACGACACGACCATGACGAAGAACGGCGTGTCCCTGCTGATCGACGCGATGAGCTACCAGTACCTGCTCGGCGCCGAGATCGACTACAAGGAAGATCTGCAGGGCGCACAGTTCGTGATCAAGAACCCGAACGCCACCACCACCTGCGGTTGCGGCTCGTCCTTTTCGGTCTGACCCGCGACGCCTGCTGCACGGCGCGGCCGCTTCGGCCGCCGGTGCAGACACCGAAGCCGCCTCCGGGCGGCTTTGTCGTTTTCGCCGGTTGCCGCAGTCGCATCGGCACCGCCTAGGATCGCCGCATGCAGCCGATGACCGCCCCTAGCACGTCCTCTTCTTCTCCCTCTCCCACCGGCAATGCGCTGCTCTGGCTGGTGGCGATCGGCTTCTTCATGCAGACGCTGGACGCCACCATCGTCAACACCGCCCTGCCGGCGATGGCGCGCAGCCTGGGCGAAAGCCCGCTGCGCATGCAGTCGGTGATCGTCGCCTACTCGCTCACGATGGCGATCCTGATCCCCGCCTCGGGCTGGATCGCCGACCGCTTCGGCACCCGGCGCATCTACCTGTGCGCCATCGTGCTGTTCGCCCTTGGTTCGCTGTTCTGTGCGCTCTCGCAGAGCCTGACCCAGTTGGTCGCCTCGCGCGTGGTGCAGGGCATGGGCGGCGCGTTGCTGCTGCCGGTCGGCCGGCTGGCGGTGCTGCGCGGCTTTCCGCGCGACCAGTTCCTGCGGGCGATGAGCTTCGTCGCGGTGCCTGGGCTGATCGGGCCGCTGCTCGGGCCGACGCTCGGCGGCTGGCTGGTGCAGGTCGCGTCCTGGCACTGGATCTTCTTCATCAACCTGCCGGTGGCGGTGCTCGGCTGCGTCGCGACCCTGGTCTGGATGCCGGATGCACAGGCGCACACCATCGGCCGCTTCGACCTGTCGGGCTATGCGCTGCTCGCCTTCGGCATGGCGGCGGTGTCGCTGTCGCTCGACGGGCTGTCGAGCCTCGGCCTGCGGCAGGCGAGCGTCGTGGTGCTGCTGATCTTCGGCCTCGCGAGCCTGGTCGCCTACTGGCTGCATGCGCTGCGCCGGCCGGACCCGCTGTTCTCGCCGTCGCTGTTTGAGGTCGCATCGCTGCGGGTCGGCCTGCTCGGCAACCTGTTCGCCCGCATCGGCAGCAGCTGCATGCCATTCCTGATCCCGCTGCTGCTGCAGGTCAGCATGGGCTTCAGTCCAGCGCAGGCCGGGATGATGCTGCTGCCGGTGGCGCTGGCCGGCATGGCCGCCAAGCCGGTGGTGACGCGGCTGATCCTCTGGGCCGGCTACCGCCGGGTGCTGGTGGTCAACACGCTCGCGGTGGGGCTGGTGATGGCGAGCTTCGGCCTCGCCTCGCCCGAGCAGCCGCTGGCACTGCTGATCCTGCAGCTGGCCTGCTTCGGTGCGGTCAACTCGATGCAGTTCACCGCGATGAACACCGTCACGCTCAAGGACATGGACAGCGCGGTCGCCAGCAGCGGCAACAGCCTGCTGTCGATGGTGCAGATGCTGGCGATGGGCCTGGGCGTGGCCGCGGCCGGCGCGGTGCTGGCCGGCTACACCGGCTTCTTCGGCGGCGAGACCGACGGCGCCACCGCCCTGCGGTCCTTCCACGCGACCTTCGCCACGATGGGGCTGGTCACGATGGCCTCGGCCTGGATCTTCTGGCAACTGCAGCCGGACGACCGCCGCACGCCCGACGAGGTGAAGCCGGTCAAGCCGCTGGAAACCGACGCGGTGGACAACGTGTGAGCCGGGGCAGGAGGCGCCGCCAGGCCCGCCGTCAGGCCGGGTACAGCGCGCCCAGCACCCGCAATCCCCGCGCCCCGGTCACCGCCGGCAGGTTGCCCGGCGCGCGGACCATGAAGCGCTGTGCCAGCCAGGCGAACGCGGTCGCCTCGACCTGCAGCGGCGGCAGGCCGTGCGCATCGGACGTGCGCACCACGACGCCCGGCAGCGCCGCGGCGAGCCCGCGCATCAGCTGACCGTTGAGCGCCCCGCCGCCGCAGACCACCAGCTCCTCGACGCTACCATTTCGATAGCTGCTCACGCCCGCTGCTGCTGCGCGAACGGTCAATTCGGTCAATGTCGCCTGTACGTCGGCAGGCGCGGCGTCGGGGCAGGCGGCCAGCCGCTGCGCGAGCCATGCCGGGTGGAACAGGTCGCGGCCGGTGCTCTTCGGCGGCGGGAGGGCGAAGAACGGCTCGCCGGTCCAGAGCGCCTCGCGCAGCGCGGGCAGCACCCGGCCGGTCGCGGCCCAGGCGCCGTCGGCGTCGTAGGGGGCGCCGGTGTGCAGGCGGCACCAGTGGTCGAGCAGCGCGTTGCCGGGGCCGCAGTCGTAACCGCCGACCGGCCCGCCTGCCGGGTCGCCGCTCGGCGGGAGCAGGCTCAGATTGGCGATGCCGCCGATGTTGAGCACCGCGACCGCCGCATCCGGCCGGCCGAACCAGGCCGCGTGGAAGGCCGGGACCAGCGGTGCGCCCTGCCCGCCCGCCGCCACGTCGCGGCTGCGGAAATCCGCGACCACGTCGATGCCGCAGCGCTCCGCCAACAGCGACGGGTTCTGCAGCTGCAGCGTGTAGCCGACGCCGTCGAACGCGAGTGGCCGGTGCCGCACCGTCTGGCCGTGGGCACCGATCGCCCGCACCGCCGTGCGCGGGAGGCTGCTCGCGGCCAGCAGCGCCTCCACCACTTCGGCATAGACCTGCGACAGCGCCGTGCCCGCCAGCGCGGCGCGGTGCAGTTCGTCCTCGCCCGCGGTGTTGAGCGCCAGCAGTTCCTGCCGCAGCACGTCCAGAAAGGGCCGGCTCGCATGCTGCAGCACCCGCGGGCGGGCTGCATCGGCAGCGCCGGGGGCGTCGTGGATCTCGACCAGCACGCCGTCCACGCCGTCGAGCGAAGTGCCGGACATCAGTCCGATGTAGCAGGTCGGGTTCGCCATGGCGGTCGCGGGTAGAAAAAAGCGGTGGAAACGATGACGCCGCCCGGAGGCGGCGTCATGCGGGAGTCGTGCAGCGCGCGGATCAGTCCGCGCTCGCCAGCACCGACTGGTTGGCGGTCTGCAGCTGGATGCGGGTGGAAGCCGCCAGCCGGTCGAACGCCGGGCGGGCCGCAGCGCTCAGCTGGGCCGACTCGCTCTGGCGGGCCATGACCATCGGGTCCTGCTGCACGCCGTTCACGCGGAACTCGAAATGCAGGTGCGGTCCGGTCGCCCAGCCGGTGCGGCCGACCAGCCCGACGTTCTGGCCCTGCTCGACCTTCTGGCCGCGCGCGACGTTGATCTTGCTAAGGTGGGCATAGACCGTGGTATGGCTGTCGCGGTGGCGGACGAACACCACGTTGCCGTAGCCGTTCTGCACGCCCGCGAACTCGACCACGCCGTCGCCGACGGTGCGGACCGGCGTGCCCTGCGGCGCCGCGAAGTCGGTGCCCAGGTGCATGCGCCACTGCTGCAGCACCGGATGGAAGCGGTTGGAAAAACCGCTGGACACCCGGCTGAACTCGACCGGCGAGCTCAGGTAGGCGGTGTTCAGGCCCTTGCCTTCCAGCGTGAAATAGCCGCCCTTCTGGCCGGCGGGCTGGTACCACATCGCCTGCATCGACTTGCCGTCGTTGACGAACTCGGCGCTCAGCACCCGGCCGGCCCGCAGCATCTCGCCGTCGGCCTCGATCGTCTCGTAGACCACCGAAAAACGGTCGCCCTTGCGCAGGCTGCGGCGGAAGTCGATCTGCGAGGAAAAGATCTCGGCGATCTGGTTGGCGACCGACTCGGGGATGTTGGCGTCGTCGGTGGCGGCCAGTAGCGAGCTCTGGATGGAACCGCTCGCGAGCCGGCTGGACACCGTGGTCGGCGCTGCCTGGACCGAGCTGACGAAGCCGGTCGGCGTCTTCTCGACCACCAGGCGCTGGAACTGCTCGGCGTCGTCGGCGCTCCAGCGGGCGGTGAGCCGCAGCAGCGCATGGCCGTCGGTCGCCTCGGCCGACACGACGCGGCCGGCGCGGCCCCAGACGGCCTGCCGCACCCGCGGATCGTTGCGCAGGAACGCGGCGGCGGCCGGATCGGCGATGCCCAGCCGCTTCAGCAGGGAGTCGGCGGAGTCGCTGGACCGGACGGTTTCGTGCCGGTACAGACGCAGTATCGGTTGATCGGTGTCGTCGGACAGAGCAGCCGCGACCGGCTCGACCGACTGCAGGATCTGTCTGACAGGCATGTCCGAGGGATCGGGCGCGAGGTTGGCCACGGCAAAGGCGCCGCCGCCGCCGCACAGGAGGACCGTGCCGACGGCTGCCGCGAGGCGTTTGGGATGCTGCTGGATGCTGAGTGCGACGCGGGCCAGGATGGCTTGAACGGTCGCCGAGAGAGCGTGATTCAAATAGGGTTCCTCGGGAGGCGGTACACGGTGCGGCAGGCGGGGCACGGTACCCGGGCGCTGCGGCGGCGGTCTCGGAGGTGTTCTTCGCGGAGCGGTGCGGTGCCGGTCCCGAAAGGCGCGCCCCGTAAGATCACGGGTTGCGGGCTGACGCGGAGTATACCGGCGCGGCCCGGCCGACCGCGGAAGAAAAGACCTTATGAATCAAACTGCCGTTACAACGGAATCGCTTAGCGACGGTGTAGGACAAGCGCTCGACGTCACGCTGCGAGGCGCCGACGAGCTCCTGCCGCAGGCCGAGTGGGTCCGCAAACTGACCCGTGCCGAATCGACCGGCGTGCCGTTGCGCATCAAGCTCGGCCTCGACCCGACCGCGCCCGACATCCACCTCGGCCACACGGTGGTGCTCAACAAGATGCGGCAGCTGCAGGACCTGGGGCACCAGGTGATCTTCCTGATCGGCGACTTCACCACGCTGATCGGCGACCCGTCCGGCCGCGACACCACCCGCCCGCCGCTGACGCCGGAGCAGATCCAGACGAACGCCGAGACCTACTACCGCCAGGCCAGCCTGGTGCTCGACCCGACCCGCACCGAGGTCCGCTACAACAGCGAATGGTGCGCACCGCTCGGCGCCGCCGGCATGATCCAGCTGACCTCGCGCTATACGGTGGCGCGCATGATGGAGCGCGATGACTTCCACAAGCGCTTCCACGGCGGCCTGTCGATCAGCCTGCACGAATTCCTCTATCCGCTGCTGCAGGGCTACGACTCGGTCGCGCTGAAGGCCGACCTGGAGCTCGGCGGCACCGACCAGAAGTTCAACCTGCTGATGGGCCGCCACCTGCAGCAGGAATACGGGCAGGAGCCGCAGTGCGCGCTCACCATGCCGCTGCTCGAAGGGCTCGACGGCGTGCAGAAGATGTCGAAGAGCAAGCACAATTACATCGGCATCACCGAGGACGCCAACACCATGTTCGCCAAGGTGCTGTCGATCTCCGACGACCTGATGTGGCGCTGGTACACCCTGCTGAGCTTCCAGTCGATGGCCGCCATCGCGGCCCTGCAGGCCGAGGTGGCCGGCGGCCGCAATCCGAAGGATGCGAAGGTCGCGCTCGCCAAGGAGATCACCACCCGCTTCCACAGCGCCGCAGCGGCCGAGGCCGCCGAACAGGACTTCACGAACCGCAGCAAGGGCGGCGTGCCCGACGTGCTGCCCGAGGTGACGCTTTCCGCCGCGCCGCTGGGCATCGCGCAGCTGCTCAAGCAGGCCGGACTAGCACCGTCCGCGTCGGAAGCCAACCGGCTGATCGACGGCGGCGGCGTGCGCATCGACGGCGCGGTGGTGTCCGACCGCGGGCTGCGGCTCGAGGCCGGCTGCTTCGTCGTGCAGGTCGGCAAGCGCAAGTTCGCGCGTGTGACGCTCGGCTGAGCAGGCGGCGCCGGCCGGTCGTCGTGGCGCTCAGTCCAGCCCGTCGACCGTGTCCGGATCGGGGCCGTCGCCGATCGTGATGCGGGTGCGGCCGGCCTCCTCGCGCAGCCAGTCGCAGAAGGCCCGGACCTCCGGCCGCTGCGCGCCGCGCGGGCCGACCAGCAGCCAGTAGGCCAGCGGCGAATCCATCCGGTAGCCGGGCAGCGCCTCGACCAGGTCGCCGGTCGCGAGGCTGTCGGCCACCAGCGGCAGCCGGGCCAGCGCCACGCCCTGGCCGGCCAGCGCCGCCTGTGCGATCTGGTGGGCGTAGTTGAAGTAGAGCCAGCGCCGCGGCTCGATCCGCTTCAGCCCGTGCACCTCGAACCAGCGGTGCCAGCTCAACAGGGCCATCGAGGGCGAATGGTGCAGGTCGCCGGCCTCGATCAGCGTGAAGCGACCCACGTCGGCCGGGACCGCCAGTACGGCCGAACTCTTGAGCAGCCAGGGGCTGGCCACCACCGCCAGCCGCTCGCCGAACAGCCGCTCGGCCCGGGCAGGCGCACGGGCCGACGTGCTGTAGCGCAGCGCCACGTCCACGTCGGCGGTGTCGAGGTCGACCTTGGTGTCGGTGGCGTCGATGCGGATGTCGATGTCCGGATGCGCACGCTGGAAGGCCTCGAGCCGCGGGATCAGCCACTGCGACGCGAACGAGGCCCAGGTGCTGATCGCCACGCTGCGCCGGCCGGCGTTCTGCCGTACCTGCCGCACCACGCTGTCGATCGCGTACAGCCCGGTAGCGACGACCCGCAGCAGCTGGGCGCCGGCGCCGGTCAGCTCGACCGCGCGGGTGTGCCGCAAGAACAGCGGCACGCCGATCTCCTGCTCCAATGCCTGGATCTGCCGGCTCACCGCCGACTGGGTGAGCGACAGCTCCTCCGACGCCGCCCGGAAATTGAGGTGCCGCGCGACGGCCTCGAAGGCACGCAGGTGGCCGACGCCCAGCGGGCGGGTACGCAAGGGAGCTTGGGGCCGGTTCATGGACGACGATTCTGGCGCGGGAATTGATGCGTGCGCGGAATCAGTGCGGCGGGCCGAAATCATTGGCCGGGCCGGCCTGCCGCCGGGATGATGCAAACACCGATGCCCCTTTTTCCGGATGCCCCATGCGCCCTCCTTCTTCCCCCGCCCCAACCGCCGTGCCCTTGTCCCGGCTCGCCGCCGGCCATGCTGCCGTGTGGCGCACGGGCACCGTCCCGGTCCGGTTGCAGGTCGGCGCGGGCCGGGCCTGGGTCACGGCAGCGGACGCTGCCGCCGCGGCCGTCCTGCAGTCGCACGACTGGTTCGTGACCGCCGACGCAACGCTCGCGCTGCCGGCACGCTGCGCCGTCGTCATCGAACCGGCCGGCGCTGCGGGCGAGGCCCTGGTGTTCGGATGGCATCTCGAAGCAGCACCAGCGCAGGGCTGGCCGGCGTCGGTCGGGGCTCCCTGGCAGGAGATGCGGCAGGCCCTGGGCCAGTTCGCACGGTCGGGTGCGCAGCTGGTGGTCGGCTTCGCGCGCTGGACCTTCGGCGGACGCGGAGGCCAACTCCCCCGGTCGTGCGCCTGACGGCACCTCAGGCGTGCAGATCGAGCGCGGGCAGCAGGTCGAGAAAGCGCTGCAGGGCGGTATCGCCGTCCAGCAGGGCGATGGCCTCGGAGGGCAGCGGGCCGTCGGCCACCGCGTAACCCAGGCCGAAGCCGGCGAACCGCCGCGCCTCGGTGGCGACGGTGCCGCGGTAGGCCAGACGGAAGGCGGTATGGCGCGGGTCCTGCGCGATGCGCTGCAGGCAATCCTCCAGCGCCGCGGCCGGCCCTTCCAGATACTGGACGAAGCCGCTGCCGTCGAATACCAGCAGCCCGGTGATCCGGTCGGCCCGGTTGTGGGTACGCGACGGACCGATCACGGCGGCGACCGCCTGGATCGGCGTGCCCGAGGCCAGCTGGCTGGTATACAGGAGAGCGTGGAGCGGTTCGACCATCGACGGGAGCACAGGGCGGGCCAGTGTAGAAGCGGCCCCCAACCCGCTCCAATGTCAAAAGACACACGCGCCGCTTTTATAGTGCGCGCGTGATTCCTATCGACGATTCCGGCTGCCCGACCTCCTGCACCCGTTGCGGACTGCGCGAAACCGATGCCTTCCTCCCGTTCGAGCACGACCGGCTGCTCTACATCCAGGCGTTTCGCGAAACGACCATGCGGCTCGCGGCCGGCCGGCAGATCATCGCGGAGCACAAGGCCAGCACGCGGCTCTTCACGCTGTACCGGGGCTGGGCGTTCCGCTACAAGACGCTGAGCGACGGGCGTCGGCAGATCCTCAACTTCCTGGTGCAGGGCGACTTCATCGGCCTGCAGGAAGAATTCGCCGACGGCGCCACGCACGGTGTGGAGGCGCTGACCGACGTGTCGCTCTGCGTCTTCCCGCGCGACGGGCTGTGGGAGATGTACCGCGACGATCCGCGTCTGGGCTACGACCTGACCTGGCTGGCGGCGCGCGAGGAAAGCCTGGTGGACGAGAACCTGCTGTCGGTCGGGCGACGGACGGCGATCGAGCGGGTGGCCATGCTGCTGGTGCACCTGTACCGGCGTGCCGAGCGGGTCGGCCTGGCACACGACGGCAGCATCGCCTTTCCGTTCAACCAGCAGCACATCGCCGATGCGCTCGGCCTGTCGCTGGTGCATACCAACAAGACGCTGCGCCGGCTTGGACGCATGGGGCTGCACATCATCGAAGACGGACGCCTGTACCTGCAGGACCCGCGCGGCCTGGAAGGCATCGCCGACTATTACGAACGCCCGCGCCGCCAGACGCCCTTGATCTGATGCTTCCACGCATGTAGGCGTTTACTGACATTGCGGACGTACGGCAGACGACAGCATTGCCCTGCCGCCTTGGAGACACTTTGTCGACCGGATTTCCCGGACGACGGAGAATTCCATGAGCCCCATCATCCGCACACTTCCCCGCAGCCGTTCGCTGCGAACGGAGCAGCAACCCCAGCGCCACCACCTAAACCGCGCACAGCAGCAGCAGGGATCGACCGAGTTTCAAACCAGCGGCCCCCAAGGCGCACGTGCCGCACAACAGGGCGCCGACACGGCACCGCGCAAGCCCGGCGCGACCGGCGATCACCGCACGGGCGGTGCGGGCGGTACACCGGTCGATATGCCGCGCGGTGCGACGCCCCACCGCCGCGACGTGCAGTCGTACGTCGAAGAAGCCAGCACGAACGTCGACGCCTGACGCCGGAACGCGAGAGCAGACCGGAAAGCCGGCGACGCGCCTTCACGACGGCGCCACAGACAGCGCCGCGATTTCCGCGCGGTAGTCCCGCAGACGTTTGACCGCAGCCTCACGCTGTGTGGCGTCGGTCGTGTTGTGGGCCGCCGCGAAACTCTCGCAACTCTCGCGCTGCAGTTCCTGCTGATAGGCCCGGTATCCGCCATCGGGTGAGTCGAATCCTCTTGCAATCACGCCCCGCAACTGACTGCGGGCCTCCGACAGGCTCGGTCTGGCGCTACGCCAGCCCTCGAGCATGCGCAGCACGTCCTGCTGCTGGCGCTGCCGTTCTGCCAAGTGTCGCTGCGGGTCGAAGCGCGACTGCGCGATCTGCCGCCGCACACTGTCGCGCTGTGCCGGCGTCAGCCGCCCGTAGACCGATTCGCTGCGCTCGAGCACTTGGCGATAGCGCCGGTCGATGCGCTTCTCGGCCGACACGTCGATCCATTCCTTCCGGTATTCGGCGTTCTGCTTCGCATACTTGGTCCGCAGCGTCTGCAACTGGGCGCCGTCGAGGTCGAGCGCGAGCGTGGTCAGCGAGGGTTCGGCCTGCGCGACGACGGCCTGCAGGCGGCTGCGCAGCCCGTCGACGACGGTGCAGACCTGAGGACCGTCCACATCGCCCGGCACCAGTTGTTCGGCCTGCAGCAGCAGCTCGGCCACCGGGCGGAGCTCGTTGTCGCGGTGCCAGCGATGCAGCCGCGCCAGGTCTTCCCGCATGCGCTGCGACTGGGTAGGCGTGAAGTCCACATAACTGTCGATCCACCAGTACGCGACCTCGTCGGCATTGTTGTAGGCCAGCCGGACGGTACTGCAGGCCTGCAGGGCCAGCACTGCGACCGCGCCGATAATCCCGACCCAGCGTGCGGCCCGGGGTCGCGCACCGTCAACCGAAGGAGCGGCGATGGGAGTTTTGGACGTGGTGGTCATGGCCGCCGGCAAGGGTACGCGGATGAAGAGCCGCACCCCGAAAGTGTTACACCGCCTTGCTGGGCTCCCGATGGTCCGCCACGTGCTCGACACGGTGGCGGCGCTCGGCGCGCGTGGCGTCGTCGTGGTGACCGGTCATGGTGCCGAGGCAGTCGAGGCGGCGCTCGCCGCACCGGTCGCCGGCGTGGCACCGCGCTTCGCCCGCCAGGAGCCGCAGCTCGGCACCGGCCACGCGGTCCAGCAGGCCGTGTCGCTGCTGCCGGACGACGGCACGGTGCTGGTGCTCAACGGCGACGTGCCGCTCATCGAGGCCAGCACCCTCTCGGCGCTCGTCGCCGCCGCGTCCGACGGGCTGGCGCTGCTGACCATCGCGCTCGACGACCCGACCGGCTACGGCCGCATCGTGCGCGGCACCGACGGCGCGGTGCAGGGCATCGTCGAGCACAAGGATGCGAACGACGCCCAGCGGGCGATCCGCGAAACCTACACCGGCGTGATGGCCCTGCCCGCCGCCCGCTTGAAGACCTGGCTGGCGCGCCTCACCAACGACAACGCGCAGGGCGAGTACTACCTGACCGACATCGTCGCGATGGCCGTCGCCGACGGCGTACCGGTCGCCGGCGTGCCCACCGACGACGCGGTGCAGGTCGCCGGCGTGAACAGCCCGGTGCAGCTCGCCGCCCTGGAGCGTGCATTCCAGGCCCGGCAGGCCGAAGCCTTCATGGACGCCGGCGTGCGCCTGGCCGACCCCGCGCGCTTCGACGTCCGCGGCACGCTGGCCTGCGGCCGGGACGTGGAGATCGACGTCGGCTGTATCTTCGAGGGCCAGGTGGAGCTGGGCGACGACGTGCGGATTGGCGCGCACTGCGTGATCGCCGATGCGCGGATCGCCGCCGGCACGGTGGTGCAGCCGTTCAGCCACATCCAGGGCAGCGCGTCGCAGGGCGTCGCGGTCGGCGAAGGCGCCCGCATCGGCCCGTTCGCCCGGCTGCGACCCGGCGCGCAGCTGGGCGCCGACGTGCACATCGGCAATTTCGTCGAGGTGAAGAATTCCACCCTCGCCACTGGCGCCAAAGCCAACCACCTCGCCTACCTGGGCGACGCGACGGTCGGCGCGCGGGTCAATGTCGGCGCGGGCACCATCACCGCCAACTACGACGGCGTGAACAAGCACCGCACCGTGATCGAGGACGACGCCTCCATCGGCAGTAACTGCGTGCTGGTGGCGCCGGTCGTCGTCGGCGCCGGCGGCACGGTCGCGGCCGGCTCCACCGTTACCAAGGACACGCCGGCGGCCGCCCTCACCTTCGCCCGGGCGCGGCAGACCAGCGTGGAACGCTGGAAGCGGCCGGTGCGCAAGCCCTCGGCCGACTGACGACGCAACCCCCGATGGCGCCGCCCCCCGACATCGCCGCCGAAGCCGAGGCCCTGCGGGCCGCCCTCGCCCGCTGCACCGCCGAGCGCGACGCGGCACGGGCCGAGATGGAGGATTTCTTCCGCGCGGCGTCGCACGATCTGCGCGCCCCGCTGCGCCACCTCAGCGCCTTCGGCGGCCTGCTGCGCGAGCGGGTGCGGGACCTGGGGGGCGATGCCGAAGCGCTTGAATTCCTCGGGGCGATGGACGATGCCGTCGGGCAGCTCGGCCGCATGGTCGACGGGCTGTTGGAGCTGTCCCGCGTCGGCCGTGCGCCGCTGCTGCTGCAGCCGGTGGACCTGGGCGCACTGGTGACCGAGGCGTGTTCGGCGCTGGAGCCCGCCTGCACCGGCCGCACGATCCGCTGGGAGCTCGGCCCGTTCGCGTCCTGCACCGGCGACGTGGCGCTGCTGCGCGACCTGCTCGGCCGGCTGCTGTCGAATGCGGTCAAGTTCACTCGGCACACGCCGCAGACCGTCATCGCCGTTCGTGCCGAGCCGGCGGGCGACCGGGTGCAGCTGCAGGTCCGCGACAACGGTGCCGGCTTCAACCCGGCCCAGGCGGGGCGCCTCTTCGGCATCTTCGAGCGGCTGCACAGCGTTTCGGCGTTCGAGGGCACCGGTATCGGCCTGGCGGTGGTGCGGCGCATCGCCGAGCGCCATGGCGGCTGCGTGGCGGCGGACGGCGCGCCGCAGGCCGGCTGCACCGTCCATGTCACGCTGCCGGCCTGATCGACCACACGCTATGTTTTCGATAGCTGCTTGCGCAGGCTACACCTGCGCCAGAGGCACTTTCGTATCGAATTTCGCCCGCTTCAGGCTGAAGAAGGCTTTGACGTTGCGCACGTTCACGTCGGCATGGAACAGCCGCTGCGCCAGCGCGAGATAGCGCGGCATGTCGGGCACCCGCAGCACCAGCACGAAATCCGGCCCAGGCGACACCCGGTAGCACTGCTGCACGGCGGGTTCGGCGACTGCCCGCGCCTCGAAGGCGTCCAGCCGGTCGGCATCCTGCCGGTCGAGCGTCACCTCGACGATCGCGCTCAGGCCATGACCGATCAGCGGCGCCAGCCGGTCGGCCGCCAGCAGCGCCACCTGACGCTCCACCAACCCCGCATCGACCAGCCGCTTGACGCGGCGCAGGCAGGTCGGCGCGGATAGGTGGGCGGCCTCGGCCAGTGCTTGGTTGCTCCGGGATGCGTCGGTCTGCAGCAGATCAAGGAGCCGCCAGTCCACCGCATCGAGTGCGATTTCGGTCGTTTGTGGAGATTTCATGAACGAATATTCCGTCTTGCGTGAATCTCGGTCGATTCTTTCATTCAGTAATTCATTACGCAATGAAGTTGCACGAACGCAGGCATAGCATCGCTGCCTGTTTTGGAGGCATTCCCATGTGCGGCATCGTCGGCGCGGTTTCCACGCGCAACATCGTTCCCATCCTCGTCCAGGGCCTGCAGCGGCTCGAATTCCGCGGCTACGACTCCTGCGGCGTGGCGGTCTACGACACGCCGGCGGCCCTGACGCCGCAGGGTCCGCTGCACCGCACCCGCAGCACTTCGCGCGTATCCGAGCTGCTGGCGCAGATCGCCGACGAAAAACTGGAAGGCACCACCGGCATCGCCCACACCCGCTGGGCGACCCACGGTGCGCCGGCGGTGCACAACGCCCATCCCCACTTCAGCCACGGCCCCGGCGCCTACGACGAAGGTCCGGGCCGGATCGCGCTGGTGCACGACGGCATCATCGAGAACCACGACGCGCTGCGCAGCGGCCTGGAAGCCAAGGGCTACGAGTTCGCCAGCCAGACCGACACCGAGGTGATCGCCCACCTGATCGACAGCCTCTACGACGGCGATTTGTTCGAGGCGGTGCAGGCGGCGGTCGGCCAGCTGCACGGCGCCTACGCCATCGCGGTGTTCTGCCGCGACGAACCGCACCGGGTGATCGGCGCGCGCGCCGGCTCCCCGCTGATCCTGGGCATCGGCTCCGAAGGCGGCGAGCATTTCCTCGCGAGCGACGCGATGGCGCTGGCCGGCGTGACCGACCAGATCGTCTATCTGGAAGAAGGCGACGTGGTCGACCTGCAGCTCGGCCGCTACTGGATCGTGCACCGTGCCGATGGCGCGACCGGCGGCCACCAGCCGATCGACACCGCCGCGCGGCCGGTCCGCACCGTCACCGCCCACAGCGGCGCCGCCGAGCTGGGCCCTTACCGCCACTACATGCAGAAGGAAATCTTCGAGCAGCCGCGCGCCATCGCCGACACGCTCGAAGGCGTGGAGGGCATCGTGCCCGAGCTGTTCGACGGCGCCCCGCGCGACGGCCAGCCCGGCGCCAGCGCCTGGCGTGTCTTCAAGGACATCGATCGGGTGCTGATCCTGGCTTGCGGCACCAGCTACTACAGCGGCTGCACCGCCAAGTACTGGCTGGAGGAGATCGCGCGGATTCCGACCCAGGTCGAGATCGCCAGCGAATACCGCTACCGCACCAGCGTGCCGGACCCGCGCACGCTGGTCGTCACGATCAGCCAGTCCGGCGAGACCGCCGACACGCTGGCCGCGCTGAAGCACGCCCGCAAGCTGGGCATGGAGCAGACGCTGACGATCTGCAACGTGGCGACCAGCGCGATGGTGCGCGAGTGCAAGCTGGCCTACATCACCCGTGCGGGCGCGGAGATCGGCGTCGCCTCGACCAAGGCCTTCACCACCCAGCTCGCCGGCCTGTTCCTGCTGACTCTGGCACTGGCGCAAAGCCGCGGCCTGCTCGACGCCGATGCCGAGGCGCGTCACCTGAAAGCGATGCGCCACCTGCCGGCCGCACTGCAGGCGGTGCTGGCGCTGGAGCCGCAGCTGATCGCCTGGGCCGACGATTTCGCGCCCAAGGACCATGCCCTGTTCCTGGGCCGCGGCCTGCACTACCCGATCGCGCTGGAAGGCGCCCTGAAGCTCAAGGAAATCACCTACATCCACGCCGAGGCCTACGCCGCCGGCGAGCTGAAGCACGGCCCGCTCGCGCTGGTGACGAGCGAGATGCCGGTAGTGACCGTTGCCCCGAACGACGCGCTACTGGAAAAGCTGAAGAGCAACCTGCAGGAAGTGCGCGCCCGCGGCGGCGTGCTCTACGTGCTGGCCGACGCCGACACCCGCATCGAACGCGCCGAAGGGCTGCATGTGATCCGCATGCCCGAGCACTACGGCGCCCTGAGCCCCCTGCTGCACGTGGTGCCGCTGCAGCTGCTGGCGTATCACACGGCGGTGGCGCGCGGCACGGATGTGGACAAGCCGCGGAACCTGGCGAAGAGCGTGACGGTGGAGTGAGGGCGAGCGACGTCCATCGTCGCTCTTTTCCAAGCCCGGACGCGCATCTGAGCTCCATCATCGCGATCAGGGCTGAAGAGCAAAGCCTGCTCGGTTGGCCGGAGCCGCGTCCTTCGCGCCCTCTCTTATTTGCGCGTGGCAGATCCGCTGCTGTTGCCGGACATGTGCGCACCGGCCGGCGCTTTGACAGGCGCTGCCGTCGTACCGGAATGGGCACTGTGGTTGTCGGACTTGTTGTCCTCCACACGCTGCGCCTGGGCGCCCTGCACACCTTCCGCACGCGTGCCGCTCGGCGTCGATGCGCGGGCAGCGGTCGGTGTCGCCTCGGTGGAGGTGCGACCGGCGCCGGTCTGCGCGCTGACGGTCAATGGTGGCACCAACACGAGTGCGGTGACCGAAATGATGCGGGCTAGTTGTTGCATCGTCTGTCCTGGACATGGGGCACGGCGACATCGCCGTATCGTGACGGTAGGAAGTCATCGCCATCGCCGACGTCGGAACGTCCCGTGAGCCGGCGTAGGAACCGTCGTCCCTCCCCACGGATGAGGCCGCCTCGCTCGATTGCAGCACGCCTGCGGGCATGAGCGGCGGTGCGGCTTCAGAACGCCCGCCGACCGGCGGCTGATGCAGGCGTCTCGGCACCGTCGACCGTCCAGACGCCCTCCATCCAATGGATCGTCATCCGGTCGACATTGCGGATCGGATGCGCCGCATCGAACGCCCCGAAGTGCGCCATCTGTTCGCGCGCACTCCGCCCGGGATGGAGCAGCATCAACCGCAACGCCTGCATGAACTGGCCGTGGCCGAAGGCGTATACCGGCCCGTCTGCGGCGCAGGACTGCAGGCGCCCGAGCATCGCCTCCACCCGGCCCAGCAGCATGTCGAAGCTTTCGGCACCGGGACCATCCCGCTAGTGCGGGTCGGCGTTCTGCCAGTAGCGCGTGATCATGGGCAGGCGCTGATCACGCGTCGTCCCGTTCCAGCGTGCAGGCTCCAGGTAGGTGAACTCCTCCATCGGCAGCACCTCCACCGGCACCTGCGGAAACCGCGCGATGGTCGGCTGAGCCGTCAGACGGGTACGCAGAAACGGCGATACCGCGATCAGGGCCGGAGCCTGCTCCCAGGCCGCAGCGACCTGTGCGGCCTGCGCATGGCCGCGCGGTGTGAGCGCGATGGCCGCAGGGTACGTGCTCGGCAGCCCGGCATTGGCGGTGCTTTCGCCATGGCGTATGAATGTCACCTGCATCGGGAGATTATTCCGGCTCTTGCGGGTTGACCCGCTTGTCTGCCGTGCGAATACGAGGGTCCTGCAGAGATTTCAGTCATCAACGGCCGTGGAAAGTTGTCATGTGCTGCGATGTATGCGCAATCGGCATCGGCAAAGGCACGCCGCTTTCCGCGCGCTTCCACTAGATTGCACGGGGCGCTGCGGCCGGATGGCACGGCACCTGCTTGCAGTCCCACCTCTGCCACCTCCTCCGTCTCCTTCATGAACCGATCCACGTCCCTCGGCACCCGCCTCGGCGCCGGCTATGCGCTTGTCTGCCTGCTGCTGCTGGCCCTCGTCGGTTTCATGAGCTGGCAGCAGGTCCGGTTGCAGGCGGCCCTGCAGTCGATCGTCGAGGTCGACAACCGCAACACCCGGACCGCTACCCAGATGCTCCAGCAGCTGGGGGATATCTCGGTCGGCATCCGCAACATGGCATTGCTCCAGACATTGCCGGAACTCGATGCCGAGATGGTCCGGATCCGCAATGCCGTGGCGGCCTACGACCGGCTGAGCGGCACCTTCGCCAGCCAGATCGGCCAGCAGGGCGGCGACGGCGCGGCCGAGCGGGCGCAGCTGGAGCAGACCCAGGCCTCCCGCGCGGCGACGGTGCCACTGGTGATGGACGCCGCCAAGCTGGGCATGGACGGCGCGGCGCCGGAGGCGACCACGCTGATCACTGAAAAGGTCCGCCCGCGGATCGAGGCCTGGAACACGCAGGTCGGCCGGCTGATCGAACTGCAGCAGCAGCGCGGGGAGGCGGCCTACGCCCAGGCCCGCGACGCGCGGCGCACCGGCCTGCTGGCGCTGGCGGTCTGCGCGGCGGCGGCGATCCTGGCGAGCATCCTGATCGCGGTGCGCACCACCCGGTCCATCACCGTGCCGCTCGGCGAGGCGGTGCGCGCGGCGGAGAACATCGCGGCGGGCGACCTGTCCTCCGTTGCCGCATCGGACCGGCACGACGAGGTCGGCCGCATGCTGCAGTCGATCGGCCTGATGCAGGACCGGCTGCGCGAGATCGTCGGCGGCATCCGGGGCGCGGCGGATTCGATCCGCATGTCGGCCGCCGAGATCGCGGCCGGCAACCAGGATCTGTCGGTCCGGACCGAAACCGCAGCCCACAGCCTGCAGAACGCGGCCAGCGTGCTGGACACACTCACCGCGGCCGTGCACGAATCGACCCAGTCGGCCGCACGCGCGACCGAACTCGCCGGCAATGCGTCGCAGGCCGCGGCCGACGGCGGTCGGCTGGTCGCGCGGGCGGTGACGACGATGGACGGGATTTCCGCCGCGTCCAAACGCATCGGCGACATCACCGGCGTGATCGACGGGCTGGCGTTCCAGACCAACATCCTGTCGCTCAACGCCGCGGTCGAGGCCGCCCGTGCCGGCGAGCAGGGCCGCGGCTTCGCGGTGGTGGCCAGCGAGGTGCGCACGCTGGCGCAGCGCTCGGCGGCTGCGGCCAAGGAGATCCGCACGCTGATCGCCGCATCGATCGAGCAGGTCGAGACCGGCGCCGGCCTGGTCCGCGAGGCCGGCCAGGGCATGGAGCGCATCGTGCAGAGCGTGGGCCGGGTGACCGGGGCGATCGGCGAGATCCACGCCAGCGCTGCGCGCCAGGACGGCGAGATCGCCCAGGTGCACGATGCGGTGAACGAGGTCGACCGCATGACCCAGCAGAACGCGGCGCTGGTCGAGGAATCCGCAGCCGCAGCGGCGGGTCTGCGCGAACTCACGGTGCGGCTGTCGCAGATGATCGGCCACTTCCGCGACGCTTCCGAGCACACGGCTTCGGGGCCGCAGGCGGTCCGGCCGGCGCTGCCGGGCTGAGGCGCACGCCCCACAAACCGGCAGTCAGGCGGCGATGGGCTCCACCGCCATCTCGAACGTGACCAGCACCGCGTTGGCGCCCGGCGCCAGCCGCCCCTCGGCCAGGCCACCGAGGTAGTCGACCACCGCGACATCCAGCGTCACCGCCAGCGTACCGTCGGCGGCGGGCTGCACCTCACCGTTCCGCACGAGGACTTCGGTGACGAAGGGCTCGACGGTCCGCCCGTCGGCAAAGCAGGCGCCGACCAGGCTGCCGACGCCGCCGCGGATGCGCGCCCGCGTCACGCCTCTTTCGATACAGGCCGCCGCGATGGCGCCGCATACGTCCTCGTTCGGGCGGAGTCGCAGGACGAAAGCCCCGGCACCTGCCGGGGGCGGGACGGTACAGGACCGCGGCTCGAACAGGCGGAAACGGGTTTCGTCGTCCGGCAGCACATCGAAGCCGGCGCCGTCCATGCGCCACAGCGTGGCATGCACCGGCTCTGCCACGACCACTTCCTGCGGCAGCACATGGCCGGCATGGTGCAGGCCCTGCGCATCGGTCCAGATCGCATGGCAGTGCAGCCAGGGCGCTCCGTCGCGCCGGCCGCAGGTCACCGTCGCAACCTCCAGATGTACGGGCCCCGAAGCAGCATGGCGATCGCTGAAGTACACCGCGTGTTCCGGCGTGCGCGACAGGGCCGGCATCACATAGGCAAAGGGTGCGAAGGCGCCGCCATGCAGCGTGCCGACCGCACTGTCGCCGCCCTGCTCTGCCACCAGGCGCGACAAGCCATTCAGCAGGGTTTCGCCGCCACGCAGGGTATCGACCACCGCATGGAGAGTGACCGGTAGTGCTTGCCGCCGCTCCGGGTGAACGGGTCCTGGATGGTCGATGCGGCGCATGGGTTATCTCCTGTCCTGGCGCAGCGGACTGCCGTGCCGTCGCCGGAGCTTACCTATGCGGCCTGCAATCTCCGGTCACAGCCGTGCCAGCAGGTCTGCCTTTTTCGCCCCGAATTCTTCGTCGGTGAGCACGCCGCGCTGGTGAAGCTCGGACAGCCGGTCAATGGTCGCCAGCACGTCGTCGTGGGCGCTGGTCGATGCGGCCGTCTTGCGCGGCGTGTCCGCCGCACGCGGATGGGGTGCGGGCGTGCTCGGCCCTGCCCCTTGCACACGTGGAAGCGCCTCGAGCGACACGGGCCCGCGCTGGCTGGTGAAGGCCAGCCCGTCGGCTCCGCCCTGCTGCTGCGAGACACCGCCGATCACATGGTCCTGCGTGTCGTGCAGCTCGACGCTGCCGTTGCGCTCGATCGCGAGCCGCCGGTCGGTCGGGAACCAGGCGTAGCGCACGCCGTTCTGCCCGCCGCTCGTGGCCGGGGTGCCGAAGTCGTGCGGCCACCAGCGGTCGGCCGTGCCGACGTCGCCGCCGTGCGCCTCGGCGAAATCGGGATGAGCGTCGAGCCACTGCGCCAGGTCCTCGCAGGTGGAGGCCACGCGTGCCGACAGGCCGGTGTTGAGCATGTCGCCCACCATGACCATGCCGTTGCGCATCCACTGCCCGCTGCCGCCGAGTTCGGGGTGCGAGAACTGGGCCATGCGCCCGCCGCCCCGTACCACGGCTTCCCACAGCACGGCTGCGGCTTCTTCACCGAAGCCGTGCTGGCGGCCGATGTCGTCCGGGGTCGCGAGCGCCGGTGCAGGCACCGGCAGGGTCGACGAATGTTGGAGCTGGGACTGGAGTTGCATGGAAGACATGCTGCGCGGCCGCCGGGTCCGGCCGTGTGAGCCGATGGCTTGTCCGCCGGTCAGGCGCCGACGGACGGCCGCTTTCGCCGAAAATGGCGGCCGTTCGGCGCCGTACCGTTCTGGTGCACGCCCCGGCTTTTCTTCTTCCGTTCCCGGAAATATCACCTTGTCCTTCGCCCCCGAGACGCGGCGCCGCCGCACCTTCGCCATCATTTCCCACCCCGACGCGGGCAAGACCACGCTGACCGAGAAGCTGCTGCTGTTCTCGGGCGCGATCCAGATCGCCGGTTCGGTCAAGGCGCGCAAGGCCAGCCGCCACGCCACCTCCGACTGGATGGAGATCGAGAAGCAACGCGGCATCTCGGTCGCGTCGTCGGTCATGCAGATGGCCTACCGCGACCATGTGATCAACCTGCTCGACACGCCCGGCCACAAGGACTTCTCCGAGGACACCTACCGGGTGCTGACCGCGGTCGATTCGGCCCTCATGGTGATCGACGCGGCCAACGGGGTGGAGGCGCAGACCCGGCGGCTGATCGAGGTCTGCCGGCAGCGCGACACGCCGATCATCACCTTCGTCAACAAGATGGACCGCGAGGTGCGCGAGCCGCTCGACATCCTCGACGAGATCGAGCGCGAGCTGGGCATGCCCTGCGTGCCGATGACCTGGCCGGTCGGCCAGGGCAAGGCCTTCGGCGGCATCGTCAACCTGCGCACGCAGGCGATGACGGTGTTCGAGTCCGGCAGCGAGCGCCGGCCGCAGGACTTCGAGACGATTCCGCTCAGCCAGGCCGACGAACTGCAGCGCCGCTTCGGCACGGAGTGGGACGCTGCGATGGAGAACATGGAACTCGCGACCGGCGCATCGCCCGCCTGGGACAAGGACGCCTTCCTCGCCGGCAAGCAGACCCCCGTGTTCTTCGGCTCCGGCGTCAACAACTTCGGGGTGATGGAGGTGCTCGACGCGCTGGTGGACCTGGCGCCGCCGCCCCAGCCCCGGATCAGCTCCACGCTGGTCAACCGCCAGCCGGTGCAGAAGGAGATCGACCCGGCCGACAAGGATTTCGCCGGCGTGGTGTTCAAGGTGCAGGCCAACATGGACGCCAACCACCGCGACCGCATCGCCTTCGTGCGCATGGCGTCCGGCAAGTACACGCCGGGCATGAAGCTCAAGGTACAGCGCACCGGCAAGGAACTGCGGCCGACCTCGGTCGTCACCTTCATGAGCCAGCGCCGCGAGGCGGTGGACGAGGCCTATGCCGGCGACATCATCGGCTTCACCACCCACGGCGGCGTGCAATTGGGCGACACGATCACCGACGGCGCCAACCTGCAGTTCACCGGCCTGCCGTTCTTCGCGCCGGAGCTCTTCATGACCGTCATCCTGAAGAACCCGCTGCGCACCAAGCAACTGCAGCAGGGCCTGGCCCAGCTCGGCGAGGAAGGCGCGATCCAGGTGTTCAAGCCCGATGCCGGCGGCGCGATGCTACTCGGCGCCGTCGGCCAGCTGCAATTCGAGGTGGTGCAGCACCGGCTGAAGACCGAATACGACGCCGACGTGCGGCTCGAAGGCTGCCAGTACACCGGCGCCCGCTGGATCACCGCCGACACGCCGGCCGAACTGCGCGCCTTCACCGACGCCTATCCGATGCGGATGGCACACGACGCGGCCGACACGCTGGCATATCTGTGCACCAGTCCGTACGACGTGCGGCTGGCGCAGGAACGGTTCCCGAAGATCCATTTCCATCCGCTGCGGGAGCATGCGGGGCTGGCGCTGCAGTCGGCGGGCTGAGAGCCGAGAGCGTTGCGTGGACCGGGGCGCCGCGCTCAGGTAGGTGCAAAAACGTCCCGTTCTCGGAGGTCACATGTGACAAAGTGGATCATTTAAGTATCATCCGGATACAAATCCACTCCAATATCGACCCATGAGCAACCGTCAGGATTCCGCCGAGGGCTACGCCCGCTCGATCAACAGCGCCGTGCTGTATGTGAACAGCCAGGAGCAATGGATGGTCGGCGGCGCCGGCCAGACCGTGGCGCAGTACCAGGCCGTCAGCTTCGGCGGTCTCTCCCACCTGAGCGATGCAGTCGGTGTCGAGGCGCTGGCCGCCCTGAAAAACGGCGACGGCTACAGCCTGATCGCCCGCTCGACCACCGACGCGAGCGTCTTCTACGGTGCCGAGCTCGACGCCAGCGGTCGCATCACGTCGGTCAAGGGCCTGACCAATGCCGAACTGTTCGCGGCCGAGGTCGCACTCGGCGAAGACCTGAACGACAACGGCGGCATCGGCGACGGCATGGTGCTGCTCGACGACGGCCTGGGGGCCGACCTGTATGTGGACGGTCTCGGCGGCCTGCAGATCCGCAATGCGCAAGGCGCCTTCGTGCCGCTACAGTTCGGCGGCGGTCAACTCACGCTGGCGGCTCTCGGCGACAACCTGGAGATCACCAAGATCGTCGCCAGCGGCAGCGGCTTCCAGGCCTTCGTCACCGACGCCGCGGGCAACGTCTATTCCGCAGGACTCAACTCCTCGGGCACCACCACCGCGGTCACGCAGCTCGGCGCGGGGGATATCCGCACCGCCCAGCAGTCGGGCCTGGATGTCGCCGAGCGCAGCGACTTGGCAGCAGACGCCGGCTGGACCGCGGTGCTGAAGGTCGCCGCCCTCAAGGCCCAGGTGGAGCAGCTCACCCAAGGCGGCCAAAAGATCGGCCATGCCGGCCTGGTGCAGCTGGTGGACACCGCGATCGCGCAGGCCGGCGGCGCCGGCAATGCGGTCGGCCAGAACGTGGTGGACGACCTGCGCGCAGTCGCTGCACGCGGCAAGGCGCTGTTCGCCTCCACCGCCGCCGACGGCAGCACCAGCGCCGACTACCTGAGCCATGTGTTCAGCAAGATGGTCAACAGCTCGAAGGCCAACAACTTCTACACCGGCGGCGAGGCGAAGGCCTCGGCGCTCGGCAACCTGAGCGACGCGTCCACCGCGGGCCAGCTGCAGAAGCTGGCGAACAAGTGGCTGCTCGGCCTGGACAACCCGAACCCGACCACCGAGGGCGACACGGCCAACCCGGCCGCCGCAGCGGCCTCCGGCGTCTACAAGACATTCGCCGGCAGCCTGGTGGTGGACGGCATCAGCTTCTCCGACGTATTCCAGGGTTCGGCCGGCGACTGCTACCTGCTGGCGGCCGCCGCCGCACTCGCTCAGTCCCGGCCCGGCGTGGTGCAGTCCATGTTCACCGACAACGGCGTCGGTGCCTCGGGCGTGCAGACCTTCGGCGTGCGCCTGTACGACGCCAACGGCCAGGCGAACTGGGTCACCGTGAGCAACCAGTTCGTCGTGAAGAGCGCGGGCGACACCGGCGCGGCCTACGCGAAGCTCACCAATGCCGCCAAGCCCGCGGGTGCCGAGCTGTGGATGCCGCTGCTGGAAAAGGCCTATGCGCAGATGAACGAGACCGGCGTGCTGCAGCGCGGCGCCAACGACGGCAAGAACGCGATGTTCGCGATCGAGGGCGGCCTGGCCGAAGCCGGCATCTTCATCACCGGCCGCGGCGCCTACAGCTTCGACAGCACCGTCACCGAAAGCACGACGATGAACGGCATCGCCTCGCAGCTGGTGAAGCCGGTGCCCGCCGGTAGCACTGCGCTGGACGAGGTGGTCCGCTACATCAATGCCGGCAAGACGGTGTTCATCGGCTCGCAGAACAAGACGCAGGACGCGAGCGGGAAGACGCTGTTCACCGGCGGCCATGCCTACATGGCCTTCGATGCCGACACCACCAGCGCCACCAACACGACGGTCAAGGTGTTCAACCCCTGGGGCGACACCACCGGCGCGACGGATGCGAACCACGTCGCACCGTTCACCGTCGATCTGGCCCAGCTGGTCGGCGTGAACGGCTACAGCGTCTGGATGTTCGACCTGGCCTGACATCCGCGCGCCGGCGGGTGGCGGGGCGGGGCGGGGCGGCTGGCGACAATGCCGGCATGGTCACCTCCGCCTCTCTTCCCGCCGCGCCGCCGGGCGCCCCTCCTGACGCCCTCCCCCGCCCCCTCGCCGACTGGCCGCTGGCCGACCGCCGCGGCATCGTCGGCGTGCTCACCGACATCGACGACACCCTCACCACCGACGGCGCGATCACGCCCGACGCGCTGCAGGCGCTCGCCGACCTGCGGGCGGCGGGGCTTCATGCGGTCTGCATCACCGGGCGGCCGGTCGGCTGGAGCGAGCCGTTCGCCCGCACCTGGCCGGTGGACGCGATCGTCGCGGAGAATGGCGCGGTCGCGCTGACGCTGGATCAGAACAAAACAGGCCTCCAGCACCCGCCCCACCTGCGCGGCGTGCTATCGAAAACAGACCAGCAGGACGCCGCCACCCGCGCCCGCAATTTCGCCCGCATGCAGGCGATAGCGCAGCGGGTGCTGACCGAGATCCCGGGCACCACGCTCGCCACCGATTCGCCCGGCCGCGAGACCGACATCGCGATCGACCACAGCGAATTCGTCCACCTGCCGCAGGCCACCATCGACCGGGTGGTGGCGCTGCTACGGTCCGAAGGCATGCACGCCACGGTGAGCAGCATCCACATCAACGGCTGGTTCGGCGACCACGACAAGCTGTCGGGTGCGCGCTGGATCGTGCGCAGCCTCTGGGGCCGCGACCTCGACGCCGAGATCGACCGCTGGGTGTACGTGGGCGACTCGACCAACGACCAGGCGATGTTCGCCCGCTTCCCGCACAGCGTGGGCGTGGCCAATGTCGACCGGTTCCTGCCGGTCATGACGGCGCGGCCGCGCTGGCGCACGCAGGGCGCGCGCGGCGCCGGTTTTAACGAAACGGTACGGGCGATCCTGGCGGCCCGCCCAGAATCGGCCGGATGCTCGCCGGTGCCGTCCCCTACCTGAAGTTCGCGCATTTCTGCGCGCTGCTGGTCTGGTGCGCCGGGCTGCTGGCGCTGCCCTCGCTGCTGGCGCTGTACCCGGCAGCCCACGGCCGGGTCGCCCGCGAACGGGCGATCACCGCCACCCGCTTCACCTACATCGCGATCGCGTCGCCGGCGGCGGTCCTCGCGGTCGCTAGCGGCACGCTGCTGGTGCATCCGGTCGAGGCCTACCAGGGCTGGCTGTTGGTCAAGCTCACCCTGGTGGCCGGCATGGTCGGCTTCCACGTGGCCTGCGGCACGCTGATGACGACGCTGCACGACCGGCCGCGGCGCTTCGGTGCCGGCCTGCTGCAGTCGACGGTGGCGGTGCCGCTGGCGCTGATCGGCGGCGTGCTGGCGACAGTGCTGTGGCAGCCGCGGATCGCGGGGTTCTAGATCTTGTCCAGGCCCGCCGGACCGTCGTTCTCGTCCGCCACGCCGACCTGGTGCTCGAACACCAGCGTGCCGCCGAGCCAGCCCGCGAGCGCGACCAGCAGCGTGCCCAGGCCCGACAGGTACAGGCCGAAGGGCACGATGTGCGCCTCGGCGTCGGGTAGTCGCAATCCCCAGTTGGCGACCCCGACCGCCAGCAGCATCACCGCCGCCACGAAATGGCTCCAGGCCGCCGCCCGGTGGCGGATGCGCCGCACCAGCATCAGCTCGGCGGTGCCGACCAGACCCGCCACGATGCCCGTCACCGCGCCCGCGCCCGCCAGCCAGAGCGACATCCGCGCCCAGAAGGAATCCGCCCAATGCCAGTAGGCCAGATCGCTCGCGAACACCGCCATCAGGAAGGCCACCGGAAACGGCACCAGGATCGGGTGCAGCGGATGCTTCGCGATCGACACGCGGGTGTCGGCACCGGGCGGCGGACGGCGGGAAAAGGGTTTCATCGCACCCACTGTAGGCGCGCGGCGGCCGGCACCTGTTGCCTTTTGCTCGCCGCCTGCGACACCCGCGGCCCGCTGTCGACGCTGGCGCCGGCCGGCCCGGGCGCGGCCGAGATCGCCTGGGTCTGGTGGGCGATGTGCATCGGCGCGGCGGTCGTCACCGCCGGCATGACGGCTCTGGCGCTGTGGGCGGTCTACCGGCCGACCGGCGGCACGCTACGCTCGCCCCGGGCGCTGCTGGTCGGCGGCGGGGTGCTGCTGCCGCTGGCCGCGATCGCCGCGGTGCTGGCGATCGGCGGCCGCAGCGGCGATGCGCTGCGGGTGCGCGGCGAGCCCGGCGTGCTGCGCATCGAGGTCACCGCCCACCAGTGGTGGTGGGAAGCCGCCTATCCCGACGCGGCCGGCGGGCCGCGCCATACCGCCGGCGTGCTGCACATCCCTGCCGGCCGGCCGGTCGACATCGGCGTGCGCAGCGCCGACGTGATCCACAGCTTCTGGGTGCCGCGCCTGGGCGGCAAGATCGACGCGGTGCCGGGCCGCCGCAACACCGTGCGGCTGCAGGCCGACGCGCCCGGCACCTACCGCGGCCAGTGCGCCGAGTTCTGCGGGCTGGGCCATGCGCGCATGGCCTTCGTGGTCGAGGCGCATGCGCCCAACGTTTTCGACGCGCGGCTGGCCGCCCTGCCGACTGTTCGTCCCGCCGCAGCGCCGGAGGCCGCGCCATGACCCGCGCCCTCGCCCTGCACGACCGCCTGCAACGCATCTGGCGCAGCCCGCGCGGCTGGCGCGGTGCCGCGGCGGTCAACCACAACGTGGTCGGCCGGCGCTTCGTCCTGACCGCCCTCGCGTTCTTCTTCGTCGGCGGCATCCTGGCGATGCTGATGCGGGCGCAGCTCGCCACCGCGGGCGCGGTGTTCCTAGAGGACGCGGTCTACCACCAGGTCTTCACCATGCACGGCACGGTGATGATGTTCCTGT
>CAJYQL010000056.1 GCA_913776965.1 uncultured Xylophilus sp. | reverse complement strand
GTTTCGCCGCCGCAGCGGTCCTCGCGGCCGTCCTCGTCGGCCGCGAAGCGGCGCCGCCCGCCACGACGCAGTACCTGGTGGTGCTGGTCGCGCCGCAGGACCAGGCGCCCGGCTGGGTGGTGCAGGCCCGGTCCGCCCAGTCGATCGAGCTGATCCCGCTCGGCAGCGCCTCCGTGCCGGCCGACAAGGCTCTGCAGTTCTGGACCAAGGCCGACGGCTGGCAGGCGCCGGTGTCGCTCGGGCTGGTGCGGCCGGGCCAGACGGTCCGGGTGCCGCTCGACACGCTGCCGCCGCTGCAGCCCCACCAGCTGTTCGAGTTGACGCTGGAGCCGTCCACCGGCTCGCCGACCGGACGGCCGACCGGCCCGATCCAGTTCATCGGCCGGGCGGTGAAGGTCACCTGATGGTCGGGCCCGACCGCCTCATCGCATTGCCGCCGGCCCGGCTGCTGCAGCTGTCGGCGGTGGTGGCGCTGGCGACCATCGCCCTGAAGGCCGGCGCCTGGTGGGTCAGCGGCTCGGTCGGGCTGCTCTCCGATGCGCTGGAGTCGGTGGTCAACCTGGCGGGCGCGCTGTTCGGCCTTGCGATGGTGGCGATCGCCGCCCGACCGGCCGACGACGACCATCCCTACGGCCACCACAAAGCCGAATACTTCGCCTCGGGCTTCGAGGGCATGCTGATCCTGGTGGCCGCCGGCGCCATCGTCTGGACCGCCGCCGGCCGGCTGCGGGCACCGCAGCTGCTGGAGCAGATCGGCTGGGGCTTGGCGCTGTCGCTCGGCAGCACCGTGCTCAACGGCCTGCTTGCCTGGGTGCTGCTGCAGGCCGCGCGCCGGCACCGCTCGGCTGCGCTGGAAGCCGACGGTCGCCATCTGGTCACCGATGTCTGGACCTCGGCCGGCGTGGTGCTGGGCATCGTGCTGGTCCACGCGACCGGCTGGCTCTGGCTCGACCCGGCGGTCGCCCTCGCGGTGGCGCTCAATATCCTGCACGAGGGCGGCCGGCTGGTCTGGCGCGCGGCGCAGGGGCTGATGGACGAGGCCGCCGAGCCGGAGGTGCAGGCGGCGATCCGCACGACGCTCGACCGGCTGGGCATCGAGGCCGGGCCGGCGCTGCGCATCGACCACCTGCGCACCCGCCGCGCCGGCAGCCGGCATTTTGCCGACCTGCACCTGCACCTGCCGGCGGGATGGCCGCTCGGCCGCGCGGTGGAACGCCGGGCCGCCGTCGAGGCCGCGCTGCGGGCGGCGGTGCCCGGGCTGCGCGTCAGCATCCAGCTGCTGTCCCACGAGGTCGAGGCCCATCCCGACGAGGACGACGACGCCCTGCCCGATCCGGCTCCCGCCGCCACACCCCAACCGAAGGATGCCCGCCCATGATCGCCCTGCTGCAACGTGTCCGCGAGGCCCGCGTGGAGATCGCCGGCGACACCGTCGGCGCGATCGGCCCGGGTTTGCTGGCGCTGGTCTGCGCCGAGCGCGGCGATACGGCAGCCGAAGGCGACCGGCTCCTGGCCAAGCTGCTGCGGCTGCGCATCTTCCAGGACGACGCCGGCAAGATGAACCGCAGCCTGCAGGACACCGCCGGCGGCCTGCTGATCGTCAGCCAGTTCACCCTGGCCGCCGACACCCGCAGCGGCAACCGGCCGAGCTTCACCGCCGCCGCCGCGCCGGACGAGGGGCGCCGCCTGTACGACGCCTTCGTCGCCACCGCCCGGGCCGCGCATCCGGTGGTGGCCACCGGGCGGTTTGGGGCGGACATGCAGGTGCATCTGGTCAACGACGGGCCGGTGACGGTGCCGTTGCGGATCGCGCCGGCCCTGGCGGTGGCGGATGTGCCGCCCAAGCACCGCTAAAAAGTCACCGGACGACGCCGACCGGGCGTCCCAGGCAGCGATTCAGGTGTCTGCGCCGGTCGGCGACGAGGGCAGCACGGCAGGCCCCACCGGCAGCGCGCCCAGCACCCAGCCGCACCAGGCGGCCACCGCCGCATCGCCGGGCGGAAGCGAAGGCGACGGCATATCGCTGGCCTCCGCCGTTTCCCCCGCTGCCAGCGCCGGCCAGCGCTGCAAGGCCTCGCGGCTGATCGCGCCCAGCTGCCACAGCGCCTCGCGTCCCACCGCGTCGGCGTCGGCCCGGTGGTGCGGGTCTTCGTCGTCGGCCTGGGCCAGCAGGTAGGCGGGCTCGTCCGGGTCGCCGCCGGCTTCCGTCAGCACCCGACGCAGGCCGGCCAGGCGGGCACTCAGCCAAGCGTGGGCCGGCGTGGCCGTAGCTGCCGCCGATGCGCCGCCGCCCGCCGGTGGCTGCAGTTCGCTCCAGCGGTCGAAGGCCGCGGCCAGCTGCTCGAAATGCTGTTGCGGGGCGGCGTGCGCCTCGGGGGCGGCACCCACAGGTGTTGCGTCGCGCAGCAGCGCCAGGATCTCGCCGGTCGCGGCCGCGGGCAGGCCGCGCTGGTTGAGCCGCAGCACCAGCCCCAGGCGGTAGATCGCCGCCTCGCCGAACTTGGCCGACAGCGCGGCGGCCAGTTCCGCCAGCATCAAGGTCTGGCCGAGCGGCGAGATGGCGCCGCCACGCAGGCCGCGCGGGTAGCCGCTGCCGTCGAGCCGTTCGTGGTGCTCGAACACCGCCGCGACGGCCTCCGGCGTATAGCCGCCCTGCTCGCGCAGCAGCAGCATGCCGGTGATCGGGTGGGCCCGCAGGTGCCGCCGCTCGGCCGCACTCATCGTGCGGTGGGGCGCCAGCCAGGCCGGGTCCATGTGCAGCATGCCGAGGTCGTGCAGCAGCCCTGCGGCGGCCAGCGCGGCGATCTGGCGTTCGCCGTTGCCGGCGCGCCGGCCGAGGTAGAGCGCGACCATCGTGGTTTTCAGGCTCAGGTCGAGCAGCTGCGGATAGCGGTCCCGCATCAGCGTGAGCCGCAGCGCGAAGGCGCCGGGCAGCGGCACGGTCCGCAGCGGCACCACCAGCGGGTCGGTGCTGCCGAGCGCCTGCACCATCCGGCGCACCAGGGCGGACCGCTCGGCCAGCGCCCGTGCGCGGGCCTCGAGGTCCTGCAGCGTCACCATGCCTTCGATGCCGATCTGCTGGTCGATCGGGTGGCTCAGACGGTGGCGCACCAGGCGGGCGTAGAGCGCGCTGTCGATCCGCGCGCCGGCCTCCAGCAGCTTGTTGCCGTTCTCGGCATAGATCGCCGCCTGCGCGCTGACCACGCTGCGGTCGCACATCGCGCCGAAGGCCCGGCGGTAATGGGTGTCGTCGGGGATGTCGGGAAGGTCGGGGGAGGAATGCATCGGTGCGGAAAACGCGCAGTCCGCACGATGGTAGCGCTAGCCACACGCGGCTGCGGCGCATGGCTGACAGGCAGACTGCGCCCGTCAGCAGACCGTCAGTACGGGCTGGGGTAGCCCAGCCGCGCGAGGATCTCCACCTCGCGCGCTTCCATCGCCTCGGCGTCCGCGTCGCCGGTCTCGTGGTCCCAGCCTTGGGCGTGCAGCGTGCCGTGGACCAGCAGGTGGGCGTAGTGGGCCTGCAGCGGCTTGCCCTGCTCGGCCGCCTCGCGTGCGACGACCGGCGCGCACAGGACTAGGTCGGCCGTCACCACCGGCGCCTGCGTGTAGTCGAAGGTCAGCACGTTGGTCGCATAGTCCTTCTGCCGGTAGTCGCGGTTGAGCGCCTGGCCTTCTTCGGCATCGACGATCCGCACCGTGATCTCGCCCGGCGCCTCCAGCGCATGGCGGATCCAGCGCGCAACCTTGGCGCGCGGCAAAGCAGCGCGATGCAGCGCCGCCTCGGGAAAACGGGCAAATTGCAGGGACAGGGTCAGGTCTTCGAGCATCGAATCGGCTTCCAACGCAGGTGGGACGGGCGCAAGGCGCTATCGAATCAGGAGCGCCGCGGCGGTACGGCGCGGGCCGCCGGCGCGCGGCCGGCCGCCTCGTAGGCATCGACGATGCGCGCCACCAGCGGGTGGCGCACCACGTCGGCGGTCGTGAAACGGGTGATGGCGATGCCCTTGACCCGCTTCATCACCCGCTCGGCATCGATCAGGCCCGACAGCGCACCCTGCGGCAGGTCGATCTGGCTCACGTCGCCGGTCACCACCGCCTTGGAGCCGAAGCCGATCCGGGTCAGGAACATCTTCATCTGCTCGGGCGTCGTGTTCTGCGCCTCGTCGAGGATGACGAAAGCGTTGTTGAGCGTCCGGCCGCGCATGAAGGCGAGCGGCGCGATCTCCAGCGCATTGCGCTCGAAAGCCTTCTGCACCCGGTCGACACCCATCAGGTCGTAGAGCGCGTCGTAGAGCGGCCGCAGGTAGGGATCGACCTTCTGGCTCAGGTCGCCCGGCAGGAAGCCGAGCCGCTCGCCGGCCTCCACCGCCGGGCGGGTCAGCACGATGCGCTGCACCGCGGCGCGCTCCAGCGCATCGACCGCCGCGGCTACCGCGAGATATGTCTTGCCGGTGCCGGCCGGACCGATGCCGAAGGTTATGTCGTGCGTCGCGATGTTGTCGAGGTAGAGCGTCTGGCCGGCGG
Source organism: uncultured Xylophilus sp. (assembly GCA_913776965.1). GTDB lineage: Bacteria > Pseudomonadota > Gammaproteobacteria > Burkholderiales > Burkholderiaceae_C > Xylophilus. Next base: position 41,604 of record CAJYQL010000056.1, on the reverse strand, counting down.
TGCGGGCCTGCAGGTCGGCGCGCCGGGTGGTGAGCACCTGGCCCTGGCCGCCGGGCGACGAGAGCTCGCTGTCGCCCGCGAGCATCAGCTGCAGCGTGTCCGGCTCGATCGGCCGCTCGGCCCGCTCGTAGAGCGCCTGCAGCAGTTCCATCGCCTGCTGCGCCTTGGCCTTCGGCCCGTCGACCTTGAACTGCTCGTGGCGGTGCGCGATCTTCACGTCGAGCGCGATCTCGATGGTGCGCAGGTGGGCGTCCATCGGGCCGCACAGGTGGCCCAGCCGCAGGTTGTTGTGGGGCGTGAAGGTGTGGCGCAGGATCATGGAGGGGGCGGGTCGGGCAGCGGCGGCGAAGGGCTGGTATTGTCGCCGGCTCCCCTTTTTGTCTCGTGTACTCGCGTATCGGCGGCCCCCATGATCGGACGACTGCAGGGCCTGCTGGCCCAGAAGAACCCACCCCAGGTGCTGGTGGACTGCCACGGCGTCGGCTACGAGGTCGATGTGCCGATGAGCACCTTCTACCAGCTGCCCGCGCTCGGCGAACGGGTGACGCTGCTCACCCATTTCGTGGTGCGCGAGGACGCGCAGCTGCTCTATGGCTTCGCCACCGCCGACGAGCGCGACGCCTTCCGCCAGCTGATCCGCATCTCGGGCATCGGGCCGCGCATGGCGCTCGCGGTGCTGTCGGGCATGGGCGTTTCGGACTTGGCGCAGGCGGTCACGCTGCAGGAGTCCGGCCGGCTGGTGAAGGTGCCGGGCATCGGTAAGAAGACCGCCGAGCGGCTGCTGCTGGAACTGAAGGGCAAGCTCGGCGACGCACTGGGCGGCCCGGCGACGGTCGCGAGCGACGCCCAGGCCGACATCCTGCAGGCGCTGCTGGCGCTCGGCTACAACGACAAGGAAGCCGCCGCCGCGCTGAAGGCACTGCCGGCGGACGTGGGGGTGAGCGAGGGGATCAAGCAGGCGCTGAAGGCACTGGCGAAGTAGGCGACGCCGGCCGTCACGGCGCGCGGCGCGCCGTCGTCAGCTGGTAGCGGAAGCGGTCGGCCCGGTAGACGGTGTGCTCGAAGTGCAGCGCGGCGCCGTCGGCCGCATGCACCACGCGCTCGACCTGCAGCACCGCGCTGCCGGCCTCCACGGCCAGCCACCGCGCTTCGGTCGCCGTCGCCAGCGCTGCGGCGATCGACAGGTCGGCGTGGTGCACCGCCAGGCCCAGTTCGTTCTCGTAGATCGACAGGATGTCCCGGTTGGCCAGATCCGCCCGGGCCAGGCGCTCGCCGATCGCTTGCGGCATCCAGGAGTGGTTGAGCGACAGCGGCTCGCGGTTCAGGTAGCGCAGCGTCTGCAGCTGCATCACGGCCGTGCCCGGGGCCAGGCCCAGGTGCGTGGCGACCTCGCCCCGGGCCCGGCCCTGCCGGAAGGCGAGCACCCGGCCGTGCACGCTGCGACCGTCGCCGGCGAGCGATTCCGACAGGCCGCGCAGCTGCGTCAGGTCCTGCGCGACGGCAGGTTGTGCGACGAAGCTGCCCTTGCCGTGGGCCTTGACCACCAAGCCCTCCTTCTGCAGGTCGTTCAGCGCCTGCCGCACCGTGATGCGGCTCACGCCGTACTGCGCGGTCAGCTCCGCCTCGGAGGGCAGCCGGTCGCCCGGCGGGCGCCGGCCGTCGAGGATCTCGGCCTTCAGCCGGTCGCGCAGCTGCGCGTACAGCGCCTGTGCGGACTGCACTAGACCGGCGCGCGGCGCTGTCGCCGCACGGGCATTCATGCCTGGCATGCTGTTTGCACCACTTGTCCTAACTTGTCATAACAAGTTAGATTCGCGCCACGGTGGTGCGTTTTCTGTTCTACAGCTCTGGAGTGGATCATGAAACAGGCGAAGTTCTGGACGGCGGCGGCGCTCGCGGTCGTGCTGGCTGCCACGGCGGCGAAGAGTATCGCGCAGGCCCCCTGGCCCGCCGGGCCGGTCACGGTGGTGGTGCCGTTCCCGGCGGGCGGCAGCGTGGACGTGGCTGCCCGCATCGTGCTGCCGCGCCTGGCCGAGCGGCTCAAACAGCCGTTCGTCATCGAGAACACCGTCGGCGCAGCCGGCACCATCGGCACGCAGCGCGTCGTGCGCGCACGGCCCGACGGCCTCACCCTGCTGTTCGCCGTCGCCAGTCCGATCAGCGTGGCGCCGCTGGTGTCGCCCGGCACCGTGAAGTACGACGCGCTGAAGGATCTGGTGCCGGTCTCGCCGGTCGCAGTCGCGCCCTTCGTGCTGGTCGGCAAGCCGGCGCTCGCGCCGAAGACCACCGCGGAACTGCTGGCGCTGGTCCGTGCAGAACCCGGCAAGCTGAACTACGGCACCGACGGCGTCGGCACCTCGATGCACGTCACCGCCGAGCTGATCAAGCAGACCGCACGCCTCGACATGGTGCACGTGCCCTACAAGGCGGGGCCGCAGGTTCTGACCGAGCTCGCCGGCAACCAGATCGAACTGGCGGTGCTGCCGGTCACGCTGGCGCAGCCCTTCATCAAGGACGGCAAGGTGCGGGCGTACGGCGTGACCTCGCGCCAGCGCTGGGCATCGCTGCCCGATACGCCGGCCCTGGCCGAGACGCCCGAACTGAAGGCCGTGGAGATCGAATCGTGGTACGGCCTGCTGGCGCCGGCGCAAGTCGACCGCGCCATCGTCGACCGGCTGGCGGCCGAAACCGCGGCGGTACTGGCGGAACCGGACATCCAGCGCAAGCTCGGTGACGCGGGGCTGAAGCCGTTCGCGCTCGCACCGGCGCAGTTCGCCGCCTACCTCGCGCGGGAAAAGCAGTCGCTGGCGCCGGTGATCGCCGCGGCCGGCATCAAGCTCGACTGATGACCGTCACCCTCCCTCGGCGCCCTGCCTCATGAGTGTCGCCATCGTCGTCCTGGTGCTCTGCGCGGGTGTCTGCGTGGGCCTGACCGGCATCGGCGGCGTGGCGGTGGTCCCCGGCTTGAGCGTGTTGGCGGACATGCCCCTGACCCGCGCGGTACCGGCGTCCACGCTGGCGTTCCTGTTCACCGGCCTGATCGCCACCTGGCGTTTCCGCACGGTCCGCCGCGCGACCACGGCGGCGCCGGGCGCAGCACCGCCGGCACGACACCCCCTGTTGGCGCTGCAGGTTGCGGCCTTGCTCGGCGCGGCGCTGGGGGCGCTCAGCCTGCCGTGGGTGTCGGGCACCGGCATGCATCTGGCGCTCGCGGCGCTGTCGCTCGGCAGCGGCCTGCAGAGCCTGCTCGGCCGCGCGGTTCCGGAGGACGCCGCGCCGCGGGCCACGCCCGGGATGCTGGCGGGAATCGGGCTGGCGGTCGGCATCGGGTCGGCCTGGTCGGGCACCGGCGGCCCGATCCTGCTGCTGCCGGCCTTGGTTTGGCTGTCCACGCCGACCCGTGCAGCCATCGCCATGGCGCAGGCGGTGCAGCTGCCGATCGCGCTCGCGGCCACCGCCGTCAACGCCTGGGCCGGCCAGCTCGACTGGCGGCTCGGCACCACCCTCGGGGCGGTGCTGGTGGCCGGCTGGCTGGTGGGCGACCGACTGGCCGCGCGCATGCCGATCCTGCTGCTGCGGCGCCTGCTGGGCGGGCTGCTGGTGCTGCTGGGCCTCTGGTACGCCTTCCATACCCTGACCTGACGGAGACGACACGATGAACCCCGAGACGCTGCGCCGGGCGCTGCAGGCCGACGAACTGCTGATCGCGCCCGACTGGATGCTGCTGGAGGAAGGCCCGGTGCAGGGCCGGGCGCTGCACATCGCCGCCGGCACCATCACCGCCGTGGCACCGCTGGACGTGCTGCGCGAACGCCATCCGCACCTGGTTCCGCTGGAACCGCCGCACCGGCTGCTGATGCCCGGCTTCGTGGACGTGCACCACCACCTCACCCAGTCGTTCGGCAAGGCGCTGGCCTTCGGCGAGCCGTCGGAGATCTTCCGCCGCATCTGGGTGCCGCTGGAAGCGAGCCTGGACGCCCGCAGCCTGCACCTAGCCGCCAAGCTGGCGTCGCTCGAAGCCCTGCGCGGCGGCTTCACGACCGTGTGCGATGCCGGCACCCGCGCCAAGGAAGGGCTGGATGCGATCGCCGACGCCACGCGCGAAGCGGGCATCCGCTGCGTGCTGGCCCTCACCTGCAACGACGCCGGCGGCGACGAGACGGGCCGCCAGGCGCTGCTGGCCAAGGCGGAGACGCACCTGGCCGCCTTCCCGGGCCAGCCGCTGCTGCATCCGTCGCTGGCGATCTCCACGCCCGAGGCGGCATCGGACGCCCAGTTGCACGCGATCGCCCGCCTGTCGGCGGAAGCCGGCGTCGTGTTCCAGATCCATGTCAACGAGCATCTGGCCTCGGTCGAGCGGTCGCTGGTCTCACGTGGCCAGCGACCGCTGGAGCATCTGGCGGCGGTCGGGGCGCTCGGACCGCAGACGCTGGTGGCGCATGCGACCCTGGCCACCCCGCACGAACTGCTGCTGCTGCGCGACAGCGATACCGCGGTCGCCTACAACCCGGTGGCAAGTAGCTGGAAGGGCAATGCCGTGGCCGATGCACCGCTGATGGCGGCCCTCGGCATCCGCTTCGGCCTGGGCACCGACGGGACCCGCAGCGATGGCTTCCGGCTGATGGACGCGGCCGAGACCGCCCAGCGCCTGACCCGAGGTCTGGCGACCGGCGACTCCTCCTGCGGGGGCGGCTGGCTGTGGCCGCAGCACGCGACCGGGGGCGGCGCAGACGCGGCCGGCCTGTCCGGCGTGACCGGCCGCATCGCGGCAGGCCAGGCAGCCGATCTGCTGTTGCTGGACCTCGATGTGCCGGAGCTGTGCCCGTCGTGGGACCTCGGCTGGGAACTGGTGCGCCTGGCGGCCCGTGACCAGATCGAGGCGGTGCTGGTTGCAGGGCGGCTCCGTCTGTGGAAGGGCTGGCCGGTGGACTGGGACGCGCGGGCGCTGATGGAGGAGGTGCGGGCCGTCGCACGCCACGACGTGGTCCGTGCGCCGATCCAGAAGATCCATCCGCTGTCGTATCAGCACCGGGCGGCCGGGCGGTGAACGCAGAGCGCCTGCGCCTTCACGGCATGAACCAGTACCGCAGCGCGTGGAAATAGATCGGCGCGGCGAAGATCACCGAATCCAGCCGGTCGAGCATGCCGCCGTGGCCCTCGATCATGCTGCCCCAGTCCTTCACGCCGCGGTCGCGCTTGATCGCGGACATCACCAGCCCGCCGAAGAAGCCCATCACGCAGATCACGAAGGCGAGCAAAGCCGCCTGCCAGAAGGTGAAGGGCGTGGCCCAGGCCAGCAGCGCGCCGAGCACCGTGGCGCTGGCGATGCCGCCGATGAGGCCCTCCCAGGTCTTCGACGGCGACAGCAGCGGCGCGACCTTGCGCTGGCCGAGCAGCTTGCCCCAGATGTACTGCAGCACGTCGCTGCCCTGCACCACGATCACCAGGAAGGCGATCAGCAGCAGGTTGCGGCCTTCGAACCCCGGAATGTCGAGCGTCAGCAGCGCCGGCACGTGGCTGATGCAGAACACGCAGACCATCAGGCCCCACTGGACCTTGGAGGTGCGCTCCAGGAAACGCGTGGTGTCGCCCGCGACCGCCGAGACGATCGGCAGCACCAGGAAGGCGTAGACCGGGATGAAGATCGAATACAGGCCGTACCAGTCCATCCAGATCAGCAGGTACTGCACCGGCAGGCCGATGAAGAAGGCGAGCGCCATCGCGTTGTGGTCGCCGAGCCGGGTGTAGGCGAGGCTCAGGAACTCGCGCAGCGCGTAGAACGAGATCAGGTAGAACAGCAGGATCACCCCGCCCTTACCGAAGGCGAAGGCCAGGCCGATCACCGCGACCATCACCCACCAAGCCTGCACCCGCTGGTTGAAGTTGTCGACCACCGGGTGCGGCTGGCCGTGGGCGAAGCGCCGCTTGAGCCACCAGCCGGCGGCGGACGCAAGCAGCAGGACCGCGGCCACGCCGCCGAACAGCAGCGCGGTGGTGTTGGAAGGTTCGCGCAGGGACATCAGCGGACCTCCGGTGCAGAAGATGTCGGCGCCGCGGCCGGCAGGGCGGGCAGCGGTGCATCGACCGGGGCGGCTGCCGGCGGGGCCGGCGGCGAGGGCGGGGCCGGGGGCGGATCGCGGTCGTACTCCGGCCGCATGTCGAGCAGCGCCTGCCGGGCGCGCGCCAGGAAATCGGCCTTGTCCTCGCCTGCGCCCAGCACCAGCGGCGGGCCGTAGCGCAGCGTGCAGGCCAGCGGCACCGGCAGCAGCTTGCCCTTGGGCAGGACGCGCTTCAGGTTCTCGATCCAGACCGGCACCAGGTGTACGTCGGGACAGGCGCGGGCCAGGTGGTAGAGGCCACTTTTCAGCGGCAGCAGCGTCTCTTCGGTGGTGTTGCGGGTGCCCTCGGGGAACATGATCAGCGAGTCGCCGTTGCCGAGCGCCTCGGCCATCTGCTCCACCGGATTGCCGCCGGCGCCGCTGCCGTCGCGGCGGATCATCAGCGCGCGGAACACGTCGCGGCCGATGAAGGCCCGCAGTTTCGAGGCCATCCAGTAGTCCTCGCCGGCGACCGGCCGGGTGACGGCCCGCAGCCACGGCGGCAGCGTCGCCCACAGCAGCACGAAGTCGCCGTGGCTGGTGTGGTTGGCGAAGTACAGCGTCGGGCCGGTGTGGCGCGTCGCGTCGAAGCCTATCGCGCGCAGGCCGGTCAGCAGCTGGGCGAACAGCACGATCAGCCGGCCGACGGCTTCGGCCGCCCAGGCACGGGCGCGGTCCTTCACGTGGGGGTCCATGGGGCGTTCTCGCGGGAAGTCATGTCGAAGGACGCCGGGCCGGCATCAGGGGCGTCGTCGGCCGGCAGCAGGACAGCACCGAGCGCGACGGCCACGAGGACCGCCTGCAGCAGCACGATGTTGCGGTGGACGCGCAGCAGGCGCAGGGCGCCCTGCACCCGGTCGGGCAGCGGCCGCACGTCGGTGGCGGCGGTGTCCGATCGCAGTCCGAGCCCCGCCAGCGCGCCGTCGAGGCCGGACAGCGACGCGATACGGCCGTCGGCCAACGCACGGAACAGCCCGGCGTCAAAGCGCAGGCGCAGCGCCAGATAGCGCTCCGGCAGGCCCAGCGCCGCCACGGCGGCGAGCGCGGCCGGTACGGCGGTGCCGGGAAATTCGAACGCCAGCAGCACCGCCACGGCGAGGGCGGCCAGGGCCAGACCCCAGGCGGCGGGAACGGCCGCAGCATCCAGCCAGGCAGCAGTGGCCGCGCCCAACGCGCGGTCTTCATCGGTCATCACGGGAACTCCTGTCGGGAAGCGAAGGGGTGAAGGGATGGGCGGGGCGTGGGCGCAGGACCGACCTCCGCATGCAAGGCCGCCTGCCAGCGCCGCCCGAGCACCACTTGCGGGCGGGCCTGCCGCACCACGGCTTCGGCAGCGGCGGCATCCTGGCCCGGCTGGGCGGCCAGCCACGCGACCACGGTCGCCGCGCTGCGCGAGAAGCCGAGCGCGCAGCAGACCCAGACCGCATCGCCGGCCTGCCGCTGCGCCTGCAGCATCAGGGCCGCACGGTGCAACCGGCCCGGCGGCGGCACCACCAGGTCGAGCATCGGCAGGCAGCGCGCGTCCGGCACTGGCGGCAGTTGCCGCTCGGCGCACAGGCCGAGCAGGCGCGGACGGCCGGCCCGCACCCATTCGCCGTAGGTCGGGATGCGGCCGAGCCACAGGCCGGGCCGCACCTCCGAAGCCGGCGGCAGCCGGCGGGTCCAGCACCACACGTTGAGCGCGGCCAGCGCCCGGTACGGGCCGGTCAGCCAGCGGGCCGACCAGTGCATGCGGCCCTGCCGGTCCATGCGGAAGGCCCGCGCGCCCAGGCCCGCATAGGCCAGCGCCACCACGGCGAACGATACGGCCGGCCAGCACAGCCAGAGACCCCATCCGCCGACCAGCAGCGCCGCGCCCAGGCACAGCGCCGCCGCGGCGCCGTAGCCGGCCGCCAGCAGGCGGCGCCGGGGATCGCGCGCGGTGCGCCAGGCACGCGGCAGCGCCACCGTGCGCTCCAGCGGCCACAGCCAGACGCAGGCCACGCCCAGCAGCGCGCCGGTCGGGATGTCGATGAAATGGTGCTGGAAGGTGGTGAGCACCGAGGCGCAGATCGCCAGCGTCCAGCCGTGCAGCAGCACCCGCGCCCAGCGCGGCCGCACGAACTGCCGGTACCAGTCCCACAGCACGACCGCCAGCGCGATGTGCAGCGACGGCGCCTGGTTGAACGGCTGGTCGAAGCCGCGCAGCGCGGCGAACAGGAAGGCCGGCGCGCCCTCCACCGCCGGCTGGCCGAAGCTGAAATGCAGCGGCCAGACGACAAAACAGGCGACGGCCACGAGCTGCACCGTCAGCAGCCGCGCGCCGTGCCGGTCCACCTGGTGGCGGGTGCGGCCGAGGAACAGCGACAGCGCATAGAACGCATTGATCGACCAGTATGGAAAGATGGTCCAGGCCCAGAACGGGATCTGTCGCTCCCAGTCGAACACCACCGACGGCACCGCGGCCCGGCCCGCCGCCCAGTGGTTGGCCAGCCCATAGCTCAGGTAGAACAGCGGCCCGAGCAGCGCCAGCCAGGCGGCGGCGCGCTTCCAGGGCCTCGGCGGTGGCGTCATGCGGCGGCGGCGCCCTGCCGCACGGCCAGCGACACGGTGAAGATGCCCCACTCATCGATCCGCTGCGCGACCTTGCGGAAGCCCGCGGCGGCGACCAGCTGGTCCATCTCGGCCTGGGTGCGGCGGCGCATCACCCAGGCGCTGCCCTGCCGGTGGCTGGTGAGCGCCCGGGCGATCATCTCCAGTTGCGGATGCCACGGCTGGCCGGTGTAGACCAGGTAGCCGCCCTCCTCCACCGCATCGGCCACGCCGTGCAGCGAGCGCTGCACCGCGGTGTTGTCCGGAAACAGCTCGTACAGCCCCGACACCACCGCGACCGTCGGGCGCGGTACCGTTGCGGCCAGGCTGGCACGGTCGAAGGCGTCGGCTTTCACGAACTGGGCGGTGCCGTCCAGCCCGCGCGCGGCGATCAGCGCCCGGCCGTCGCGCACATTGATCTCGCTGTAGTCGCGCAGCAGCACCGACGCCACCGGCACCGGGCTCGCCTGCACCGCGTCCAGCACGTAGCGGCCGTGGCCGGCGGCGATGTCCAGCAGCCGCACGGCGCGGCCCTGCGCGGCGACGCGGCGCATCGCTGCCTGCAGCAGCTCCTCGACATGCAGTTTGCGCTGCCGGATGCCGCGCCAGCCGATCGACTCGAGGTAGGTCCGGTCGATCGCACGGCCGACCAGCGGCGCGCCCTCGGGCGTGTTGCGGTAAACGTAGTCCAGCGTGCTGCCCGAATCGAAACCGGTGGCATGGCCGAGCGCGATGCCGCGCGACAGCCGGCCGCCCAGCCGCAGCCCGGCACGGGTCGCCGCCCAGTACAGGCCGCGCGGCGACAGGGCCGGCAGCGGCGCCGCCAAGGCTCGCGCCTCGTCGGCGGTGGCGCCGTGCCGGTCGGCCTGCCGCAGGTCCACCGGGATCGGCGGACCGGCGAAGCGCTCGAGGACGAAGTCGCGCACCGCCCGCACCGCCGGGGCGCGGTCGCGCTCGCCGAGCGTGTCGTGGAAGAAGCCCGGCAGGTCGAGCCGGGTCTTCACCCGGCTGCCGAGCCGGTCGAAGAAGTCGATCTGCGGCTGCTGCCGCACCACCCAGTCGGCGCCCGAGATCAGCAGCTGGACCGGCTGCGTGATCGCCTGTGCGTCGGCCACCACCCGGTCGGCCGCCTCGTAGAGGCCGAGCAGCACGTTCGACGCGATCGGCCGGGTGATCAGCGGGTCGGTGCCGTAGCTGGCGATGCGCTCCGGGTCGTGCGTCAGGAAGCGCGGCTTGACATAGCTGTTGACGAAGAACGGCCCGCGCAGCCGCTGCAGCAGCGCGATGCCCTGCCGCGCGAACGGCACGTAGAGCTTGATGCTGAAGGCCGGCGAGGCGAGCGTCAGCCCGCGCACCGGCGGGGCGTAGTCGTGCGCCCAGGTGGCGGCCAGCACCGCGCCGACGCTCTGCGCCACCACGTGCAGGTCGGGCGTGGCCACGCCGTGGGCGGCATCGAGGTGCTCGGCGAAGGTCTGCAGGTCGCGCACCGAGGTGGCGAAGCTCGGGCTGAAGCCGCGCACGCCGGGCGAGCGGCCATGCCCGCGGGCGTCCCAGGCGAAGAAGTCGACGTCCGGCAGGTCCAGCTCGTCGACCAGGTGCGCCATGCGGCCGGAATGCTCGTGGCCGCGGTGCAGCAGCACGACCGCGCCGCGCCGCGCGCCGCCGACCGCCGGCCAGTGCCGGTAGAAGAGGTCCACGCCGTCGTGGGTGCGGAAATGGTGTTCGCCTGCGGTGCGCAGCATGGGCTCCTCCTCGGGTTTGTCAGGGTGCGCGGCTGGCGTCGGCCAGCGCCGCGCGCATGCGGCGCACCACCGTCCAGGCCACGCCCGCTGCCAGCAGCGGCATCAGCCAGGCGACCAGGTCGGGCATCGGTCCGCCCAGCGCCACCCACAGTCCGAGCGCACCGAACACGAAGGCGCGGTCGCTCTTGCCGAGCGGGCCGTCGTAGCGCCGGCTCGCACCGATGGTGGGGCCGAGCGCGCCGGCGAATTCCGACAGCCCGGCCAGCACGATCACCGCGCCGACCCAGAAGCCGTCGAACGGCGCCACCAGCGCGAACGGCAGGTACAGCGCCGCATCGGACAGCACGTCGGTCAGCTCGTTGAGCAGCGCACCGAGCGCGCTCTGCTGGCCGAACTCCCGCGCCAGCATGCCGTCGACCGCGTTGAACGCCATGCGCAGCAGCATCCAGGCCGGCACCAGCGCGAAGGCTGCAGCGGGCGGCGCCGCGAAGAAGAGCCACAGCCCGAGCGCCACCGATACCGCGCAGGCCGCGAGCGTCACTTGGTTCGCGGTGACGCCGGCCCGGTACAGGCGGCCGACCGCCGGGCGGAGAAAGGCCTGGAAACGCGGCTTCAACTGGTAGATGGACAAGGGCGGTATCCGCGGAAAGCGGTCGTTGGACATGCGTACGACGGCATGACGGTCAATCGGAAGCGGCAGGGCGCAAGGCCGGGCGGAACTATAAACTTCGGTGTGCCTTGCGCGCTGTCGCCCGTCGTGCACGGCCTGCCGCCGGTCGGGCCGTCCGGCGCCGAGGCTGCACCGCGGCCTGTCCTGCAGCGCGCCGCTTCTTCCCACCATGACCATCCAGACCGACGACTTCGCCCCCGCGCCCGCCCGACGCGTGGTCTCCGCCGCCCCCGCCTCACCGCAGGAAGAGGCGATCGAGCGCGCCCTGCGCCCCAAGCTGCTCGACGAGTACATCGGCCAGGCCAAGGCACGCGAACAGCTGGAGATCTTCATCGGCGCGGCCCGCAAGCGCGGCGAGGCGCTCGACCATGTGCTGCTGTTCGGCCCCCCGGGTCTCGGCAAAACCACGCTCAGCCACATCGTCGCGGCCGAGCTGGGCGTGAACCTGCGGCAGACCAGCGGCCCGGTGCTCGAGAAGCCCAAGGACCTGGCCGCGCTGCTGACCAATCTCGAGAAGAACGACGTGCTGTTCATCGACGAGATCCACCGGCTCTCCCCCGTGGTGGAGGAAATCCTCTACCCGGCGCTGGAGGACTACCAGATCGACATCATGATCGGCGAGGGGCCGGCTGCCCGCAGCATCAAGCTCGACCTGCAGCCCTTCACCCTGGTCGGCGCCACCACCCGTGCCGGCATGCTGACCAACCCGCTGCGCGACCGCTTCGGCATCGTGGCGCGGCTGGAGTTCTACACGCCCGAGGAACTGGCCCGCATCGTCAAGCGCAGCGCCTCGCTGCTGAACGCGCCGATGGACGACGACGGCGGCTTCGAGATCGCCCGCCGCAGCCGCGGCACGCCCCGCATCGCCAACCGGCTGCTGCGCCGGGTGCGCGACTACGCCGACGTGAAGGGCGACGGCACCATCACCAAGGACATCGCCGACCGGGCGCTGGCGATGCTCGACGTCGATCCGCAGGGCTTCGACGTGATGGACCGCAAGCTGCTGGAAGCGGTGATCCACCGCTTCGACGGCGGCCCGGTCGGGCTCGACAACATCGCCGCCTCGATCGGCGAGGAAGCGGGCACGATCGAGGACGTGATCGAGCCGTACCTGATCCAGCAGGGCTACCTGCAACGCACGACCCGCGGTCGTATCGCCACGCTGGCGGCGTTCCGGCACCTGGGCGTGGCACCCCCCAAAGGCAACGCCGAACTGTTCGGCTGAAGGACCCCCGAAGGACAGCGTCGCATGGAACCGCAACCGCCCCTGCCCGACCTCCCCGTTTCCGTTCCCGCCGGATCAGAAGAAGAACGGCTCGCCGCGGTCCGGGCGCTCCGGCTGCTCGACACACCGCCGAACGAACGCTTCGACCGGATCGCCCGCCTGGCGCGCGACCGCTTCGGGACCGCGGTCGCGCTGATCTCGCTGATCGACGAGCGGCGGCAGTGGTTCAAATCCTGCATCGGCCTGTCGATGACCGAGCTGCCGCTGGCCGACAACCTCTGCAACGTGGTGCTGCTGCGCGGCGAGGCGCTGGTGCTCGACGACGCCCACGCCGATCCGGTCTACGCCCGCCACCCCCGGGTGATCGGAGAACCCTATGTGCGGTTCTATGCCGGCGTGCCGTTGGTGCTGCCGTCGGGCCAGGCGGTCGGGACGCTGTGCGTGGCCGACCCGGCGCCGCGTACGCGCCCTTTCGATGCCGCCGACCGTGCCAGCCTGAGCGACCTCGCCGCCCTGGTGATGCGCGAGATCGCGCTCGACCAGGAACAGGGGCGGCGCCACGACCTCACCGGCCTGCCCAACCGGGCGCAGCTGATGGACGACCTGCGCGACCTGGGCGGCGTGGCGCCGCAGACCCGCCGCGCGCTGCTGGTGATCGAGGTCATGTCGCATGCCGACATCCGCAGCATGGCGCGGGCCGTCGGCACCCAACCCATGGAAGAGGGTTTGCGCGCCGCCGCCGCCCGGCTGCAGGGTTGGCTGCCGCCGGATGTGCGGCTCTACCAGAGCGCCGACGCCTGCTTCGCCCTGCTGCTGCCCGAGGACGGTACCGCCGACCATGCGGCCCGCGCCGAAGCGCTGGTCCGCGCGATGCGCGAGCCGTTCATCTCGCACGGCACCGAGGTCACGCTGCCGGCGGTCGGCGGCGGCGTCCTGCTGGACGCCGACCATATCGAGGACGCCCTGCGACGTGCCACCTCCGCGCTGCACGAAGCCCTGCGCACCCGGGCCCTCGTGGGCTGGCACCATCCCGACATCGACCGGCAGCATCGGCGGGCCTTCGGCCTGCTGCGCGACCTGCCCGGACATCTGGCCGAGGGCCATCTGCGCCTGGTGTACCAGCCCAAGTTCGACCTGGAGTCCGGCCGCTTCCGCAGCGTGGAGGCACTGCTGCGCTGGCACCATCCGCGGCACGGCAACGTGCCGCCGAACGACTTCATTCCGCTGGTCGAGGCGACGGTGCAGATCCACGCGCTGACCCGCTGGGTGCTGCATGCGGCCCTGCGCCAGCAGGCGCTGTGGCGCGACCAGGGCCTGGTGGTGGCGGTCGCGATGAACGTCTCCGCCCGCGACCTGGAGCAGCCCGATTTCGTCGAGACGGTGGTCGGCGCCTGCGCGGCCCACGGCGTCGAGTTGCGCCAGCTGCACCTGGAATGCACCGAGACGGCGGTCACCACCGGCCGGCAGGCGATGCGCACCCTGCGGTCGCTACACCGCCGGGGCGTGCACATCGCGATCGACGACTTCGGCGTCGGCTACAGCAACCTCGCCTGCCTGCGCGACATGCCGGCGCGGCTGCTGAAGGTGGACCGTACGCTGGTCGCACCCATCGCCGCCGACCCGATCGCCCTGCGGCTGTTCCGCTCGGTGGTCACGCTCGGCCGTTCGCTCGGCTTCCGGGTGCTGGCCGAGGGCGTGGAGGACGCCGCGACGCTCAGCCGGGTCCAGCAGGCCGGCTGCGAGGGCGCGCAGGGCTACTACCTGTCGCGGCCGCTGGAGGTTCCCGATGCCGAGGCCTTCCTGCGGGCGAAACTGCCGAAGGACGCTTCCGCCTGAGGCGCATGCTGCGCAGCGCCCGGAACGCAAAAGCCGCCGGCCCCTCAAGGACCGGCGGCTTTTTCATTCGCTATCGAAACCGTAGCTACCTGCGCAGGCAGCACCTGCGCAGACTGCCGATTTCAGTCTCGAATTTCAGGCGAGCAGTGCGTTGACCCGCTTCACATAGGCCGCCGGGTCTTCCGGCAGGCCGCCTTCGGCCAGCAGCGCCTGGTCGAACAGGATGTGGGCCAGGTCGTGGAAATGCACGCTGCCGTCGAGTTTCTTCACCAACGGATGCTCCGGATTCACCTCCAGCACCGGCTTGCTCTCCGGCGCCTTCTGGCCGGCCTGCTTGAGCATGCGGGCGAGCTGGGTGCTCATGCCGTGCTCCTGCACCACCAGGCAGGCCGGCGAATCGACCAGCCGGGTGGTGGCGCGCACGTCCTCGGCCTTGTCCTTCAAGGCTTCCTTCAGCTTGGCGACCAGCGGCTTGAACGCCTCGGCGGCTTCTTCCGCAGCCTTCTTCTCGTCCTCGTCCTGCAGCTTGCCGAGGTCCACCGCGCCCTTTGCGACCGACTGCAACGGCGTGCCGTCGAAGTCCTGCAGGTAGTTCAGCGCCCACTCGTCGACCCGGTCGGTCATCAGCAGCACCTCGATGCCCTTCTTCTTGAAGACTTCGAGCTGCGGGCTGTTCTTGGCAGCGGCCAGGCTGTCGGCGGTGATGTAGTAGATCGCCTCCTGCCCGTCCTTCATCCGGCTCTTGTAGTCGGCGAAGGAGACGCTGACGCTGTCGGTCGTGGTGGACGGGAAGCGCAGCAGCTTGGCGATGCGCTCGCGGTTGGCGAAGTCCTCGCCCAGGCCTTCCTTCAGCACCGAGCCGAACTCGGCATAGAACTTGGCGTACTTGCCGCTGTCGTCGGCCGCGCTGGCAGCGACCTCGGCCGCCGGCACGGGAGCGTTCTTGTCCTCGACGTCGGTCACGCCCTCGGTCGGCTCGGGTGCGGGCACCGCTTCGCCGGAGCCGATGTCGATCTTGCCCTCGCCGCTTTCGGGCGCGGTCTTCTGCTTCTTCGCCAGGTCCTCCAGCATCGACAGCACCCGCTTGGTGCTGCCTTCGCGGATGGACCGCACGTCGCGGCTTTCCTGCAGCAGTTCGCGGCTGACGTTGAGCGGCAGGTCCGCCGAGTCGATCACGCCCTTGACGAAGCGCAGGTACGACGGCAGCAGCGCCTCGGCCTCGTCCATGATGAAGACGCGCTTGACGTAGAGCTTCACGCCCGCCTTGCTGTCGCGGTTCCACAGGTCGTAGGGCGCGCTGGCGGGGATGTAGAGCAGCTGCGTGTACTCGGTGCTGCCCTCGACCCGGTTGTGCGCCCAGGCGAGCGGCGGCTCGGTGTCGTGGCTGATCTGCTTGTAGAACTCGGTGTACTGCTCCTCGGTCACGTCCTTCTTCGGGCGGGTCCAGAGGGCACTGGCCTTGTTGACGGTCTCCCATTCGCCGGTCTTGACCATGCCGCCGGGCTGGCGGCCGCCGTTCTCGTCGCCGGGGACCAGCAGTTCGCCGTCCTTCCACTCTTCCTTCTCCATCAGGATCGGCAGGCTGATGTGGTCGGAATACTTGGCGATGATCTGCTTGAGCTTCCAGGCGTTGAGGTATTCCTCGGCGTCGTCGCGCAGGTGCAGGATCACCGCGGTGCCGCGCTGGGCGCGCTCGATCTGCTCCACCTCGAAGTCGCCGGCGCCGCCGCTGGTCCAGCGCACGCCCTCGGAGGCCGGCAGGCCGGCGCGGCGGGACTCCACCGTGATCCTGTCGGCCACGATGAAGCCCGAGTAGAAGCCGACGCCGAACTGACCGATCAGCTGGCCCTGCTCGGACGCCTGCGACTTCTGGTCGCCGGTCAGCTTGCTGACGAAGTCCTTGGTGCCGCTCTTGGCGATCGTGCCCAGGTTGTCGATCGCCTCCTGCTGCGACAGGCCGATGCCGTTGTCGGCGATGGTGATGGTCTTGGCGTCCTTGTCGAAGGAGACGCGCACTTCCAGGCTGGACTGGTCCTCGTACAGCGCCGGCTGGTTGATCGCCTCGAAACGCAGCTTGTCGCAGGCGTCCGATGCGTTGGAGACCAGCTCGCGCAGGAAGATCTCCTTGTTGGAGTACAGCGAATGGGTGACCAGGTGCAGCAGCTGCGCGACTTCGGCCTGGAACGACAGGGTTTGTTTGCTCATGGCTGTTCGGTTGGAAGCGGATGGCGAAAACGGAGGAATGCGGCGCCCGGCAGGCGGTGCCGCAGGCGACACGGCGATGTGGGGACGGCAGCGGCGCTCTTCAAGACCCGGTGGCCGGCGCAGACCATGCGGCCCAGGCATCGGCCGGCGACGCCACCACCGGCGGGGGCGGCCAGCGCAGGTCGAGCAGGTCGCCGTCGCCCGAGACCAGCCACTGCGCGTCGCCGGCCAGCGCCACCTGCAGGAACTTGTCGTCGTCCGGGTCGCGGCTGAAGCGCCGGGCCGCGGTCGCCGGCGGCACATCGACCCAAATGCCCACGGCACCGACGTCGTGCAGGATCTGCTTGCGGTCCTCGATGCTCAGATAGCGGTCGAACTTCGGCCGCCACAGGCGGGTCGACAGTTCCGCGAAGGTCGCATCGGAGAACAGCAGCCGGCCTTGCGCCAGGCAGTGCCGCACGATGCGCGCAGCCGGTGCGGTCCGGGAGAGTGCGGCGCTGATCAGGACATTCGTATCGACGACGACCCGCAACGCATCAGCTTTCATCGGCGAGCAGTGCGTCGATCTGCCCGTCCGTCAGGCCGGCGGCCTCGGCCGCGGCGGCCGTGCGGTCGAGCGTGCGGGCCAGCCGGTCGGCATAGAAGGCGCGCATCGCCTCGTAGTCGGAGGGCGATACCAGCACCCCCACGACCCGTTCGTGGCGCAGCACCCGGACCGGCTCCTTCTGCGCCATGTCCACGAAGGCGCCGAACTGGGTCTTGGCTTGGTTGGCGGTCATCGTCTGCATGGTGGGTCTCCCGCAATGACCGTTCAGTTTAGTCGAATCGTTCGATTCAAGCGGTCTTGTCGGCCGCGCCCGGCCTGCCGTGCAACTCCCGCCATTCCCGCGCCTGCGAGAAATGGCCGCAACCGATGAACGGCACCGGCGGGCGCAGGGCCGACAGCGGCGACGGATGGTTGGCCGTCAGCACCCGGTGGCGGGTGGCGTCGATCAGCGCGCGCTTGCTCTGGGCGTGCGAGCCCCACAGCATGAAGACGACCGGATGGTCGCCCTCGGCCACGGCGCGGATCACCGCGTCGGTCAGGATTTCCCAACCCTTGCCGGCGTGGCTGGCGGGCTTGCCCTCCTCCACCGTCAGGCAGGTGTTGAGCAGCAGCACGCCGCCGGTCGCCCATTTGGCAAGGCTGCCGCCCGGCACCGGGAAGGCGGGCGGCGGCGTGCCCAGGTCGCGCTGCAGCTCCTTGAAGATGTTGCGCAGCGACGGCGGCAGCGCCACGCCCGGCGCGACCGAGAAGGCCAGCCCCTCGGCCTGGCCGCGGCCGTGGTACGGGTCCTGGCCGAGGATCACGACCCGCACCTGCTCCGGCGGCGTGAGCTCCAGCGCCCGCAGCGGCTGCGGCGGGAAGATGGTGGCGCCGGCGTCGAGCCGGGCCTGCAGGAAGGACAGCAGCGTCTGGCCCGGCAGGCTGCCGAAGAAGTCGTCGACCAGCGGCTGCCAGCCGGGGGCGACCGGCCAGTCGGCGGGGTCGGCGGAACGCAACTGGTCGGCGGGGGCGTCGTTTTGCATGGAAATCGGGCTCCTGCGCCCGCCCTGCCTGCGCAGGGCGCTATCGTTTCGGTAGTAAGTTCGTTCAGCGGCCGAACAGGGCCGCCAGCGCCTCGCCCGGCTCCGGCGCGCGCATGAATGCCTCGCCGACCAGGAAGGCATGGACGCCGGCGTCGCGCATGCGCTGCACGTCGGCCCGCCCCAGGATGCCGGACTCGGTCACCAGCAGCCGGTCGGCCGGCACGTCGGCCAGCATGCCCAGCGTGGTGTCGAGCGTGACCTCGAAGGTCCGCAGGTTGCGGTTGTTGATGCCGACCAGCGGCGTGCGCAGCTTCAGCGCCCGCTGCAGTTCGTCGCGGTCGTGCACCTCGACCAGCACCGCCATGTCGAGGCCGTGGGCGATCGCCTCCAGGTCGGCCATCTGCGCATCGTCGAGGACAGCCGCGATCAGCAGGATCGCGTCGGCGCCCATCGCGCGGGCCTCGTAGACCTGGTAGGCCTCGACCATGAAGTCCTTGCGCAGCACCGGCAGGTCGCAGGAGGCGCGCGCCTGCTTCAGGAAGTCGGGCTCGCCCTGGAAGAACTGGCGGTCGGTCAGCACCGACAGGCAGGCCGCGCCGTGCTCGGCGTAGCTCTGCGCGATGTCGGCGGGAACGAAGTCGGCACGCAGCACGCCCTTGGACGGGCTCGCCTTCTTCACCTCGGCGATCACGGCGGCGTCGCCCGCGGCGATCTTGCCGCGCAGCGCGCCGAGGAAGTCGCGGGTCAGCACGCGGGATTCGGCGTCGGCGCGCACCGCCTCGAGCGGCCGGCGCTTGCGGGCGGCGGCGATCTCGGTGCGTTTGACGTCGATGATCTGGTTCAGGATGTCGGACATAGGCAGGGATGTTAGGCGGTCGCCGCCAGCGGCTGGCGCGCGACCAGTTCGGCCAGCTTGGCGGTCGCCGCGCCGCTGTCGATCGCGCGGCGTGCCAGTGCCAGGCCGTCGGCGATCGTCGGCGCCACGTCGGCGGCATAGAGCGCGGCGCCCGCGTTCAGCGCCACGATGTCGCGCGCCGGGCCGGTCTCGCTGCCGTCGAGCACGCCGCGCAGCAGGCGCTGCGACTGCTCGGGCGTCTCGACCTTGAAGGAGCGGCTGCTCGCCATCGCGAGGCCGAAGTCCTCCGGATGGATCTCGTATTCGGTGACCACGCCGTCCTTCAGCTCGCCGACCAGCGTGGCGGCGCCCAGGCTCACCTCGTCCAGGCCGTCCTTGCCGAACACCACCAGCGCATGCGCGGCGCCGAGCCGCTGCAGCGCCCGCACCTGGATACCGACCAGGTCGGCGTGGAACACGCCCATCAGGATGTTCGGCGCGCCGGCCGGGTTGGTGAGCGGCCCGAGGATGTTGAACAGCGTGCGCACGCCCAGCTCCTTGCGCACCGGCGCGACGTTCTTCATCGCCGGATGGTGGTTGGGCGCGAACATGAAGCCGATGCCGACCTCGGCGATGCTGCGGGCGATCGCCGCCGGGCTCTGCTGGATGTCGATGCCGAGCGCCTCCAGCACGTCGGCGCTGCCGCTCTTGCTGCTGACGCTGCGGCCGCCGTGCTTGCTGACCTTGGCGCCGGCCGCGGCGGCGACGAACATCGCGCAGGTGCTGATGTTGAAGGTGTGCGAGCCGTCGCCGCCGGTGCCGACGATGTCGACCAGGTGGCGGGTGTCGGCCACCTCGACCTTGGTCGAGAACTCGCGCATCACCTGCGCCGCGGCGGTGATCTCGCCGATGGTTTCCTTCTTCACCCGCAGGCCGGTCAGGATGGCCGCGGCCATGACCGGCGACAGCTCGCCGCGCATGATCAGCCGCATCAGGTGCAGCATCTCGTCGTGGAAGATTTCGCGGTGCTCGATGGTGCGCTGCAGCGCTTCCTGGGGGGTGATGGGCATGGGCGCTCTCCGGCAGGTTTTTGAGAAGGTTTCAGGCCGCGAGCGCAGGGGGGACAAGCGCCAGCAGCTATCGAAAACAGAGCAGATAGGCCGCGGCGGTCAGGCGGTCTGCTCCAGGAAGTTTTTGAGCATCGCGTGACCGTGCTCGGTCAGGATCGACTCGGGGTGGAACTGCACGCCTTCGATCGGCAGCTCCTTGTGGCGCACACCCATGATCTCGCCGTCGTCGGTCCAGGCGGTGATCTCCAGCACCGGGGGCGGCGCGGTCTTCTCGATCGCCAGCGAGTGGTAGCGGTTGACGGTGAACTTCTCGGGCAGGCCGGCGAACACGCCCTTCTGCGTGGTGGTGATGACGCTGGTCTTGCCGTGCATCAGCTGCTCGGCCCGGACGATCCGGCCGCCGAAGGCCGCGCCGATCGCCTGGTGGCCCAGGCAGACGCCGAGGATCGGCAACCGGCCGGCGAAGGCCTGGATCGCGGCGACCGAGACGCCCGCCTCGGCCGGCGAGCAGGGCCCGGGCGAGACGACCAGCCGGTCCACGCCGGCGGCGATCCGCTCGGCGATGCCGTCGACGGTGATCTCGTCGTTGCGGACCACCGTCACCGATGCGCCGAGTTCGCCGAAGTACTGGACGATGTTGTAGGTGAAGCTGTCGTAGTTGTCGATCATCAGCAGCATGGGGTTCTCCGGTGCGCAGGTCCGCGCCAGGGGCGGCGGGGGCTGCAGGCTTGCGAGTCGGGAAAAGGCGCCGGGACCGGGGAGCGCCTGCCGCAATGGCGGGCCGTCCGGGGCGGGCGGGAGGTGCGCCGCAGGGGCGCGAGGGGTCGGTCAGGCGGCTGGCTTGCGCCAGCGCCGACGAAGGGGGAGCACCGCAGGAAGAAGAAGCGACGGCTGTGCGGACGACATGGGCGCCGATTATGGCCCGGCCGGTGCGTCTGCCGCCACCGAGCGCCGCATCCACGCCAGCAGCAGCACGCCGGTGGCGAGCACCGCCACGCCGACCCAAGCCGCATTGAAGCTGCCGAACTGCTGCGACCGCACGTACGACAGGCTCGACCAGAGCATGTAGAGGCTGCTGGCGCAGAACACCGCCGGCAGCACCGGGTAGAGGGGCACCCGGAACGGCCGCACGTGGCCGGCGTCGATCTGCCGCAGCCGGAACAGCGACACGCCGGTGAGGAAGAAGAACAGCCAGAACACCGGCGCGGTGTACTCGACCATCGCCCGGAAGCCGCCCTGGAACGCCGCGCCGAGCGCGATCAGCGCCAGCGCCAGCACGCCCTGCACGAGAAAGCTGTTGCGCGGCACGCCGCGGTCCGCATCCCAGGCCGCGAGCGCCTGCAGGCGCGGCCAGTCCTGGCCCAGCGCGCTGGCGGTGCGGGCGCCGACGATCAGCGTGGCGTTGATCGAGGTGAGGGCCGAGACCGCCACCATCGCCGCCACCAGCTTGCCCGCCGCCGGGCCGAAGGCGACGGTCAGCACGTCGGTCGCGACCGCGTCGGACCGGGCCATGCCGCCGAGCCCGAGCGTGTACCAGTAGGCCCAGTTCACCAGCAGATAGAGCGCAGTGATCAGCCCCACCGACAGCAGCAGCGCCCAGACGATGCTGCGGCGGTGCGGCAGGTCGGCGCTGATGCAGGCGGCGTCGTTCCAGCCGCCGAAGGTCAGCAGCACGAACACCATCGCCAGGCCGATGCCGCCCAGCCCGCCTGCGCCGGTGGGCGCCTGCACGACCGGCACGACCGGCGCCGTCGGCCCGCCGCCGGTCCACAGCCATAGCGCGCCGACCACGATCAGCACCAGCCCGCCAACCTCCACCGCGGTGAGCCAGGCCTGGGTGGAGGCGCTGTCGCGCAGCCCGCGCAGGTTGACCGCCGTCAGCGCGACGACCGCCAGCGCCGCATAGATCGCCGGGCCGCCGGCGCCGAGCGGCAGCAGCTGCGCCATGTAGTCGCCGAAGACGAAGCCGAGCAGCGCGACCGAGCCGGTGGTGATGACCGAGAAGCGCGCCCACGCATAGACCAGCGCGGTGCTGCGGCCGAAGGCGCGGGACAGGAAGTGGTATTCGCCGCCGCGGCTCGGATAGGCCGCCGACAGCTCCGCGTAGCAGAGCGCCCCGACGATCGAGACGAGGCCGCCCGCGAGCCAGACCGCGAACAGCCAGCCCGCCGACGGCACGTTGGCCGCCACCAGCGCAGGCGCCTTGAAGATGCCCGCGCCGATCGCCACGCCGACGATGATCGCGACCGCATGGCGCATCCGCAGCTGCGGCCGGACCGCCGCAGCACCCTCGCGGGCGTCCGCGCCCGGGCCGGCCGCGCGGGCCGGCGTCTGCAGCGCGCCGCTCATTCGCGACTGCCCGGGGCGTTGCTGACGATCGGTGTCCTTCCCTCGGTGCGCACGGCCTCGAACGCCACCGGTGCGGCGCCGGCACGGGTGACGGTGCCGGTGATGCGGTCGCCGTCCACCCGGCCCGACCAGGCCGTAAGCTGCCCGTCTGCATCGCGGATGCCGAACTGCAGCTGGTCGCCGCTCAGCACCGGCCGGATCGCGCCGGCGTCGAGCGAGCCGAAGGTCGCCTCGCCGTCGACCACCTGGAACCGCTGGGTGAAGCGCAGCCGCTCCGGCGCGCCGGCCCACGGCCCTGCGGCGACGCGCCAGCGGCCGGTCACGTTGGCCGGGATGCGCCACAGGTAGACCTCCGACGCGCCCGAGCGCGCCACCTCGTCGGCCTGCCAGTCGCCCATGTCGAACGAATGCGAAACCACGCGGGTGCCGGGCCGCAGCGCGAAGAGCGCCGGCCGCAGCCGCAGATTGAGCGCCGGCAGCAGGTAGAGCGTGACGACGCTGGCGCTGGAGAAGTCGGCCGCGAAGATGTCGGCCCGCTCGAAATCGACCCGGCCGGCCACGCCCGCCTCCTGCGCGCGGCGGCGCGACAGCTCGACCATCTGCGGGTTGAATTCGAGGCCGGTGGCGCGGGCGCCGTGGATGCGGCCGGCGGCGATCGCGATCTTGCCGTCGCCGGAGCCGAGGTCGTAGACCCGGTCGTCGGCGCGGACCTCGGCCATCTGCAGCATCCGGTCGACCACCGCATCGGGCGTCGGGATCCAGATCACATCCTTGCCGGCCTGGCCGCGCGACGGCTCGTAGGACGCCGCGGGCGCCTGCGCCCACGCGAGCGGGACGGCGACCGCGAGACCGGCCCCCAGAACGGTGCGGACGGCCAGACGCCGCCGGAGGAAAAAAGCCATGACCGCGACTCCCTGGCCCGTCGGGCCCTGTGACCGGACCGGCATTCTGGCCCCTCGCGCGCGACGCGCCGCGATCAACCCACGGCGCCGTACGGACGTTGCGCCGGCCGCGCTCAGACCATGAGCGCGACCGCGGCGGAGAAGGTCAGAAATGCGAGCGCGGTAGTGGCCAGGATAATCTGCGCGATCCGGCCGTTGTCGGCGCCGAAGCGCCCGGCCAGCAGCGACACGTTGCTGGCGCTCGGCAACGCGGCCACCAGCACCAGGGCCGTGAGCGTCAGCGGCGCGAGCGGCAGCCCGAGCGCAATGGCCGCACGGCCTGCGCCCAGCACCAGCAGCGGATGTACGAACAGCTTCAGCACCACCACGCTCAGCCATTCGGCGGCCGGCAGCGGCGCCGCGGCATCCATGCGCGAACGCGCCAGGACCGCGCCGATGGTGAACAGCGCGACCGGCGTCGCGGCCTCGGCCAGCAGCGCGACGGTGCGGTCCACCGGACCGGGCAGCGCCACGCCGGTGGCCGATGCCAGCCCGCCGAGCACGATCGCCCAGGGCATCGGATTGCCGGCCATGCCGCGCAGCGCATGGCGCAGCGCCGCCGCCATGCCGTGGCGGCCCGCACCGTCGAGCCGCGACAGCGCGATGCAGAGCGAACTGGTGATCACCATGTCGATCGCGACCGCCTGGATGACCGGGCCGGCCGACGCCGCGCCGAGCAGCGTCGCGAGCAGCGGCACGCCCATGAAGCCGGTGTTGGGAAAGGCGGCGACCAGCGCGCCGAAAGCCGCGTCGTTCCAGCCGATCCGCCCGCGCCGGGTAAGCGCCACGGCCAGCGCGACCATGACGAGCGCGCAGCCGAGGTAGACCGCGAAGCTGCCCACGTCGAGCAGTTGGCCGATCGGCGTGCGGGCGCCGAAGCGGTAGAGCAGGCAGGGCAGCGCGAAATACAGCACGAAGCCGTTGAGCCCCTGGATCGCGGCGGGCAGCAGCATGCCGCGCCGGGTCGCCGCATAGCCGCACAGCACCAGGGCGAAGAACGGGAAGGTGATGGCGAGGACGGCGGACACCGCCGGATTCTCGCGCAGCGCGCACCGCCCAAAAAAGTGCCCGCGCAGGGCGGGCACAAGAGAGAGACGCACACACAACCAACCGGGGCCGGGCATGACGCGATGCCGCGGCGGTGCATGCACTGTAGGGCGCGGAGGCTGCGGTGCGAAGCGACCGAATCGCGGCTGCTTATCCGCCGGCCGCATAAGCGGCCTACGCCCTCGCAAAGGGTAGGAACGGGCGACCGCGCGGCCGGTGCGCAAGACTAAAGCTGCGCCGACAGCAGGGACGACAGGTGTTCCAGCGCCTTTTCGTGCAGCGGCCGCTGCTCCCAGGCCTCGAAGGTGATGCGCCGGGCGCGGGCGATGTCCTGCTCGAACACCGCGACCTGCTGCGCCGCGAACACCGGATCGTAGATGTTGAGGTTGGCCTCGTCGTTGAGCCGGAAGGACCGGTTGTCGAAATTGGTGGAGCCGACCGACACCATCAGCCCGTCGACCACCAGCACCTTGCAGTGGTACATGGTCGGCTGGTATTCGTACATCTCCACCCCGGTCGCGAGCAGTGGCCCCCAGGAGGCGCGCGAGGCGCGGCGCACCGTCTGCGAATCGATGATCGGTCCGGGCGTGACGATGCGCACCCGCACGCCGCGCCGGCGGGCCTCGACGATCGCCTGCAGCGTGAGCCGGTCGGGCACGAAATACGCGCTCGAGAGTTCGATCGACCGCTCGGCCGCGGTGATCGCGAGCAAATACATCAGGTGCATGCTCTCGCTGCCGCCCGAGGGCGAGCTGCTGAACATCTGTGCGCGCCCTTCGCCATCGGCCGTGCGCGGCGCCAGGGCCGGGAAATAGTCCGCGCCGTGCAGCACCTCGCCCGAGGCCTTGGTCCAGTTGTCCATGAAGACGCCCTGCATCTGCGCGACCACCGGCCCCTCGACGCGGAAGTGGGTGTCGCGCCAGTGGTCGGCGTCCTGGCCGTCGCCGGTCCAGGCCGGCGCGATGCCGACGCCGCCGGTGAAGCCGACCCTGCCGTCCGTGATCAGCAGCTTCCGGTGGGTGCGGTTGTTGAGCCGGCCCCAGTGGGTCCAGTGCGGTTCGTGGAACTTGCGGATCTCGACGCCTGCCTGCTCCATCTGCTGCAGGAAGCTCTCCTCGATCTTCGCGCTGCCCACCCAGTCGAGCAGCACATGCACCTTCACGCCGGCGCGGGCCCGCTCGGCCAGCGCGTCGGCGAAGGCGCGGCCGATGTCGCCGGACCAGTAGATGTAGGTCTCGAAGGTGATGGTCTTCTGCGCCTCGCGGATCGCCTGCAGCATCGGCGGGAAGATCCGGTCGCCATTGATCAATGCCTCGTAGCGGTTGCCCGACAGGATCGGCGGGCCGAGCAGCACGCCCATGGTCCTCTGGAACTGCGGATCGTGCAGGCCGTAGAGCCGGGGGATCTGCTCGTCGAGCTTCTTTTCGCCAGCGGAGAAATTGAGGACCAGCAGCGTCACGACCAGCGTGCCGAGGCAGCTGAGCAGGACGGCCTTGAGGGGAAATCGGCGCAGGAAGGACATGGCGCTCCAGGAATGCTGCGGCACCCTAGCACGCAGGCGGCGGCGGGCCGCAAGCAGCGGTTACCCCGGCCCCTTCGGGCCTGGGTGCCGACGCCGGCAGCCGCCGGGCACCGCCGGTATGATCCGGGCGCGCCACCGGCTGCCGCCGATCCGTCACCGCGCCTGTCCGCCTTCCGCTCTCCGCGTCCCTCCCCCGCTCCCCCTCATGTCCGCCGGTCTCAACCACGCCCAGCTCCAGGCCGTTCACTACGTCGGCGGGCCCTGCCTGGTGCTGGCCGGCGCGGGTTCGGGCAAGACCCGAGTCATCACCCACAAGATCGCGCACCTGATCGAGAAGGGCATGCCCGCCAAGCGCATTGCCGCGATCACCTTCACCAACAAGGCTGCGGCCGAGATGCGCGAGCGCGCCAAGGGCCTGATCGGGCGGGCGGCCAAGGACGTGCTGATCTGCACCTTCCACGCTTTAGGCGTACGCATGATGCGCGAGGACGGCAAGGTGCTCGGCCTGAAGCCGCAGTTCAGCATCCTCGACGCCGACGACGTGGCCGGCATCCTGAAGGACGCCGCCGGCGGCACCGCCGACATGGCCACCGCCCGCCAGTGGCAGTGGACGATCAGCAAGTGGAAGAACATGGGCCTGAACGCCGAGCAGGCCGAGGCCGCTGCGGCGGACGACAACGAGAAGATCATCGCCCGGGTGATGCAGCTCTACCAGGAGCGGCTCGCGGCCTACCAGAGCGTGGATTTCGACGACCTGATCGGGATGCCGCTCAAGCTGCTGCGCGACTTCCCCGAGGTGCGCGAGAAGTGGCAGGCCGCCCTCGGCCATGTGCTGGTCGACGAATACCAGGACACCAACGCCACCCAGTACGAGGTGCTGAAGCACCTGGTCGGCGAGCGTGGCCGCTTCACCGCGGTGGGCGACGACGACCAGTCGATCTACGGCTGGCGCGGCGCCACGCTGGACAACCTGAAGAAGCTGCCGGTCGATTTCCCGGAACTGCAGGTGATCAAGCTGGAGCAGAACTACCGCTCGACCAGCGCGATCCTGCGGGCCGCCAACAACGTGATCGGCCCGAACCCGAAGCTGTTCCCGAAGACGCTGTTCAGCGAACTCGGCGAGGGCGAGCCGGTGCGGGTGGTCGATGCCGACACCGAGGAGCACGAGGCCGAACGCGCCGTCGCACGCATTCAGGGCCTGCGCGAGACGTCGCCGCACAAGGAGTGGCGCAGCTTCGCGATCCTCTACCGCGCCAACCACCAGGCCAAGCCCTTCGAGAAGGCGCTGCGGCGCGCCAACATCCCCTACAAGGTGTCGGGTGGCACGAGCTTCTTCGACCGCGCGGAGATCCGCGACCTGTGCGCCTGGTTCCGGCTGTGGATCAACAACGACGACGACCCGGCCTTCTTGCGCGCGATCACGACGCCGAAGCGCGGCATCGGCCACACCACGCTGGCGAAGCTGGGCGAGTTCGGCACCAAATACCGCCAGAGCCTGTTCGCCTCGCTGTTCTCGTCGTCGCTGGCGGCCAGCCTGCCGGACCGTGCGATGGGCAGCCTCGCGGAGTTCGGCCGCTACATCAACGACCTGGAATACCGTGCCCGCCAGACGCTCGGCGCCGAGGCGGCCAAGGGCTTCCTGATGGACTGGCTCAAGGAAATCGGCTACGAGCAGTACCTGCACGACGGCGAGGACAGCGAGAAGGTCGCTGCCGCCCGCTGGACCAACGTGCTCGACTTCTGCGACTGGATGGCCCAGCGCTGCGGCGGCCAGGTGGAGGATGCCTCCGGCGCCAATCCGTCCGCCGGCACCGGCGAACTGAAGAGCCTGCTGGAAGTGGCGCAAACCGTGTCTCTGCTCTCGACCATCAGCGACCGCGAGCAGGACCAGGACGTGGTGACGCTCTCCACGCTGCATGCGAGCAAGGGCCTGGAGTGGCCCCACGTGGTGCTGGTCGGCGTGACCGAGGGGATGCTGCCCTTCAAGCTCGACGACGATGGCGGCCGCCAGCAAGTGGTGAGCGACGAAACGCTGCACCGGCTGCAGGAGGAACGCCGCCTCATGTACGTGGGCATCACCCGCGCCCAGCGCAGCCTGGCGGTGAGCTGGACCCGCAAGAAGAAGAAGGGCCGCGAGATGGTCGCCGCGCAGCCGAGCCGCTTCATCGCCGAGATGGGCCTCGACAAGGCCACGGTGCGCGAGGACCCGCGCGAGAAGCTGCGCGCGCTGCGGGCCGAGTTCGCCCGCAAGGCGCAGGTCGGGGCGGCCGACGCCGTGGCGGCGGAGGCGGCAGCAGGCCGCTGACGTGTCGGCGACTGCCGCGAACCGTGGCAGTCGCGCCCGCCGGGCATGGCCCTTGCGTCGCACAGCAGGCTCCGCCACGGGCTGTCGCTTTTTTTCGACGCGGTCCGCTACCATCACCGCCGCCCGGGTCGCGGATGTCCGCCGCGATCGCGCCACTCCTTCAGAGGCTCCATGGAACGACGCTCCCCCCTCCGCCTGCCGGCCGACCGCACGCCGGTCGCCGCGGCCCTCGCCGCGCTGCTGGTCACCCTGGGCGCGCTGCCCGACGATGCCGCCGCGCAGCAGGCCCCCACGGCCCCGCGTGCGGCGGCCAAGCCGAGCGGCAAATCCGCCGCGCAGGCCCGGCGCGCCGTCCCCGCCGCGACACCGCTGGCGCCGGTGACGGCCGCCCGCGCCGAGGCCGTGACCGCCTGGCAGCAGTGCACCGGCCTGGCAACGGATGCCGAACGCCTCGCCTGTTTCGACAGCTGGGCGCGCGAGCAGCAGAAGCTGGTGCAGGCGGTGCAGCAGCGCTCGGCCGACGCGGCGCAGTCGCCGTCGGTCGGTGCGGCCACCGTGCCACCGGGCGCCGCGGCCTCCGCGATCCGCGCCGATGTGGCCGCCGCGCTGGCCACCACCCAGCCCGCCACGCCCGAGACCGCGACGACGCCGACCGCGTCCACCGGCATCATCGGCGTCGGCCTGGAGCAGGGCTGCCGCGACCGCCAGTTCTCCGATCTGTCGCGCTTCTGGGAACTGGAATCCGGCAGCACCTGCCCGACCTTCAGCCTGCGCGGCTACCGCGCCAACAGCCTGTCGGCGGTGGCGTCGAATTCGGTCAACCGCATGCCGACCTCGGGCAACCCGAACAACACCGCGACCACCGCGATCGACTACCGCAAGGAAGAGTTGCGGCTGCAACTGTCGGTGCGGACCAAGATCGCCAGCGGCCTGCTCACGCCCGAGAGTTCGCCGGTGCGCGACTCGCTGTGGTTCGCCTACAGCCAGCAGTCGTACTGGCAGTTCTTCAACAGCGGCATCTCGCGGCCGTTCCGCAGCACCGACTACGAGCCCGAGGCGATCTACGTCTACCCGACCACTGCCCGGCTGCCCTTCGGCTGGAACTGGCGCTACAGCGGCGCCGGCATCGTGCACCAGTCCAACGGCCAGAGCGACCCGCTGTCGCGCAGCTGGAATCGCGTGTACCTGATGACCGGCTTCGAGAAGGACAACGACTTCACCGTGACCGGCCGCGTCTGGAAGCGGCTGAGCGAGTCGGCGGCCAAGGACAACAACCCGGACATCAGCAACTACATCGGCCGCGGCGAGGTCCAGGCGACCTGGAACGTCAACCCGAAGAACACGCTGGTCGGCACGCTGCGCGGGTCGCTCGGCGGCGAGAACCGCGGGTCGGGCCGCGTCGAATGGCTGCGCTCGCTCGGCGACGGCAAGGGCAACAGCTTCAGCGGCCTGAAGCTGCACACCCAGCTGTTCAGCGGGTACGGCGACAGCCTGATCGACTACAACCGCAAGCGCACCGTGCTGAGCGTCGGTTTCAGCATCGTGGATTTTTAGATCGCCCCCAGGCTTTTCACTGCGTGTAACGCCTGCCCCCGTCCGGGGGCGGCACCGGCGGACCGGCGGAGCCGGATCCGCGGTGCCCGCTGGGAGCTGCCGGTCGTGGCGGTTCGGAACGGTTGCCCTGGGCGGAGGCGTCAGCGGCCGGCGGTGGTTGCCCATGACGGCCGGGGCTCGGACGGGCCGTCTTCCTGCCCGGCGTCGACCAGCCCAGCGTGGGTGAATCAGCGCCGGTGCTGTCGTTGTGTGTTCAAGACGTGGCTTCCTCGCTGCTGCCTGCCGCCCGTCGC
Organism: uncultured Xylophilus sp.; assembly: GCA_913776965.1. Lineage (GTDB taxonomy): Bacteria > Pseudomonadota > Gammaproteobacteria > Burkholderiales > Burkholderiaceae_C > Xylophilus. Next base: position 11,772 of record CAJYQL010000056.1, on the reverse strand, counting down.
CCTGATGCGCCCTTCCGTCGCCTGCCGTCCGGCTGGATGCATTCCGACACCACCGAAGGCCTTCCCGGCGCCCCGGCGGCTGTTACAAGTGCCTAGAATCGGCGGCTTCGCCCACCCGGCCTGCGCCCTCCGCCGCCGGGTCGCCCGCCGTCGATAAGGGCGGGATTTCCAGCGCTTTCCTCCCCTTGCTCCGAGGTCGCGCGTTCGACAATCCGCGAGAGGAGAGATTCGAGATGGACCTGCAATACCAGCTGAAGTCCGGCAGCTACTACCTGTACGACATGCGCGACGAGCCTAGCCGCGCGACCGGCGAACGCCGCTGCCGCCTGAAGACCGACGACGTGGCGATCGCCTTCGACGCGAGCACCGGCGTGCTGCACCAGCACGGCAGCCCGCTGCGCATCCACAGCTGGGCGATGGGCGCCCGCCGCCGGCTGCGCGCGGCAGGGGCGCAGGACGCGGCCAACGACATCGTGGTGGTATCGGGCCCGCTGCCGGTCGAAGAACTCAACAAGTGCCTGCACATCGCCGGCTATGCCCGCCGGATGTTTAACCGGCTGGCCTCCGTGCCGCACGGCAAGTTCCCGCGGTCCTCGGCCCGGGCCGGCCGGACCACCCACTGATGCCGGCCCGCCCCGCGCGCCGGGCGGCCGCGGCGCACCCTGCCTCCACCGGCATTGCCACCACCCGCCCGGCACTGCATTAGGCGATGGCCGGCTTCCTCGACACGGTGGGCGAGGTGCTCGCCCAGGAGTTCTCCGACATTCCCGATGCCGGCGAAGCCACGCGCATCCTGCTGCGCCTCGGCATCGCCGCACTGCTCGGCGGCCTGCTCGGCCTGGAGCGCGAGCGCAGCGGCCATGCGGCGGGCATCCGCACCCACATGCTGGTGTCGATGGGCGCGGCGCTGTTCGTGCTGGTGCCGCTGCAGTCCGGCGTAGAACAGACCGACATCAGCCGCGTGGTGCAGGGCATCGTCGCCGGCGTCGGCTTCCTGGGCGCGGGCACCATCCTCAAGGACAGCAGCAGCCCGCACGTGCGCGGCCTGACCACCGCCGCCGGCATCTGGCTCACCGCCGCGATCGGCATGGCCGCCGGCCTCGGCCGCGAGACGACGGCGGTGCTGAGCACCGTGCTGGCACTGGTCGTGCTGTCGCTGGAACCGGTGCTCGGCCGGCTGGCGCAGCGGCTGCGGCGCGTCCGGCGCGAGCCGCTGCCATGACGCCCTCCCTGGAGTCACCTTTGTCGATCCGCCCGGCCCGGCCCGGCGACGTGCCGGCACTCGTTGCGCTCTTCACCGCCGCCGTGCACCGACTTGCCGCCGGGGCCTATGACGAGGCCCAGCGCGCCGCCTGGGCGCCACTGCTCCCCGATCTGTCGGCATGGCAGCAGCGCTTCGCCGCGCTGTCGACCCGGATCGCCGTCGATGGCACCGACTCCGCCCGTCCCGCGCCTGCCGGGTTCATCGCCTGGCAGCCCAATGGCCTGATCGACCTGCTGTTCTGTGCGCCCGACCGGGCCCGCCGGGGCGTGGCGTCGGCGCTGCTGGCGACCGCCGCGGCCGAACTGGCTGCACAGGGCGTACACCGGCTCTCGACCGAGGCCAGTCTGGTCGCCCGGCCGTTCTTCGCCCGGCACGGCTTCGTGGTGGTGGAGGAGCAGACGGTGGTCCGTGGCGGGCAGGCTTTCCGCCGCTTCGCGATGCAGCGGGCCGGCTGACGCCGCCGATCGTCGCGGCGCCCGCCGCAGCGGCGGCAGCGACTAGAGCGCCTTGCGCAGGTTGGCCGGCGCGATGCGCAGCGATTCGCGGTATTTCGCGACCGTGCGCCGGGCGCATTCGATGCCCTGCTCCTTGAGCATCTCGGAGATCTGGCTGTCCGACAGCGGCTTCTTCGTGTCTTCCGAGCCGACGAACTGCTTGATCAGCGCCCGCACCGCGGTGCTCGACGCGTTGCCGCCGGCCTCGGTGCCGAGGGCCGAACCGAAGAAATACTTCAGCTCGAAGGTGCCGTAGGGCGTCGCCATGTACTTGGCGGTGGTGACCCGGCTGATGGTCGATTCGTGCAGTCCCAGCTCGTCGGCGATCTCGCGCAGCACCAGCGGCCGCATCGCCAGCTCGCCGTGCACGAAGAACGCCTTCTGCCGCTCGACGATCGCGTTCGACACCCGCAGGATGGTATCGAAGCGCTGCTGGATGTTCTTGATGAACCAGCGCGCCTCCTGCAGCCGCTGCTGCAGCGCTTGGCTGCCCTCGCCCTTGTGCTGGCGCAGGGCGCTGGCGTAGATGTCGTGCACCTTCAGCTTCGGCATCACGTCCGGGTTGAGCTGCACCCGGAAGCGCAGCTGCGCGCCGCGGCCGACCGCCTGCACGATCACGTCCGGCACCACGATGTTGCGCTCCACGTCGATGAAGCGCCGGCCCGGCCTGGGCTCCAGCCGCGCCACCAGCGCCATCGCGGCGCGGGTGGTGTCCTCGTCGGCGCGGCAGGCGGCCGACAGCCGCTTGACGTCGCGGCGCGCGAGCAGCTCCATCGGCTGCGCACAGACCAGCAGCGCCGCCTCGATCACCTGCAGGTCGGCCACCGTGCCGTCGTCGGCCTGCTGCAGCGCGCGCAGCTGCAGCGTCAGGCATTCGCGCAGGTCGCGGGCGCCGACGCCGGCCGGCTCCAGGCTCTGCAGCAGCCGCAGCGCCACGGTGAAGCGGTGGACCAGTTCCTCGACCTCCTCCGCCTGGGCGTCGTCGGTGCCGGCCAGGCCGAGCGCCAGCGCGGGCAGGGAATCCTCGAGGTAGCCGTCGTCGTTGAGCGACTCGATCAGGAAACGCAGCGCGGCGCTGTCGACCGGCGACAGGCGCAGCGCCAGCGCCTGGCGGTGCAGGAACGCGGTCAGCGACTCCTGGCTGCGGGCGAGTTCGGTGGCGTCGGCCTCGCCGTCGTCGCCCAGGTTGTTCTTGCGGGCCGGCGCGTCGCCGCCCCACTCGCTGTCGTCGGCGACGATCTCGGTGCCGCCGTCGCCGCCCCAGTCGGGCTCGTCGCCGGCGCTGCCGGCGCCGTCGTTTTCGGCATCGTTCGAGGCTGCAGCGCCCGCCCCGTCTGCGGATGCAGCTATCGAATAAGGAGCATCACTGCCCTCGGACGCATCCTCGAAGGCGGGCGTGTCGGCCTGCGCGACACCGAACTCCTCCCGCGGCGCCTCGTCCTGCGTGACCTCGAGGAACGGGTTCTCGTCGAGCATCTGCTCGACTTCCTGGCTCAGTTCGAGCGTGGAGAGCTGCAGCAGCCGGATCGACTGCTGCAGCTGCGGCGTGAGCGCCAGGTGCTGCGAGACGCGAAGGGACAGTCCCTGCTTCATACGGTCGGCCGGCGCCCGGTCACATCCGGAAATGTTCGCCGAGGTAGACGCGCCGCACGTCGGCGTTCTCGACGATCTCGGCCGGCGTGCCCTGGGCGAGCACATGGCCGTCGCTGATGATGAAGGCGTGGTCGCAGATGCCGAGCGTCTCGCGCACGTTGTGGTCGGTGATCAGCACGCCGATGCCGCGCTCCTTCAGGAAGCCAATGATCCGCTGGATCTCGATCACCGCGATCGGGTCGATGCCGGCGAAGGGCTCGTCGAGCAGGATGAAGCGCGGCTGGGTCGCCAGCGCGCGGGCGATCTCGACCCGGCGCCGCTCGCCGCCCGACAGCGCCAGTGCCGGCGAGTCGCGCAGGTGGTCGACCCGCAGGTCGGCCAGCAGCGCGTCGAGCCGTGCCTCCAGCGCGGGCTTCTTCAGTGCGCGGCCATGCTCGTCCACCTGCAGCTCCAGCACCGCGCGCACGTTCTCCTGCACCGTCAGCTTGCGGAAGATCGACGCCTCCTGCGGCAGGTAGGACAGGCCGAGTCGCGAGCGGCGGTGGATCGGCAGGTCGCCGATCGACTGGCCGTCGATCGTGATGCGGCCGGCGTCCGAGCGCACCAGGCCGACGATCATGTAGAACGAGGTGGTCTTGCCGGCGCCGTTCGGGCCGAGCAGGCCAACGACCTCGCCCTTCTCGACCGACAGCGACACATCCTTGACCACCGTCCGGCTGCCGTAGGCCTTGCGCAGGTTCAGCGCCTGCAGGCGGCTGCCGGTGCCGTCGGCACGCGCCTGGGAGCCGGCTAGGCCGGCGGCCGGCGTCGGCCCGCTCATCGGGTGGTCCCGCCGAGGGCCGGGCTGCCGCGCAGCGCCGGGGCCGCACCGGATGCCGCCGGCGTGGCCGGGGCCGCCGCGGCACCGGCGGCCGGGCCGCCCCGCGGCGCCAGCACCGCGCGCACCCGGCCGCCCGGGCTGGTGAGCGTGCCGCTGCCGGCGGCCGCCGGGTTGCCGTCGACGGTATAGACGTCGGTGGCGTTGTTGTAGACGATCACGTCGCCGCGCACGTCGTCGGTCACGGTGCTGCCAGTCAGGCGGTGCATCTCGGCGCGGCGGATGAACTTCACCCGGTCGGCGCGGCCGTCGTAGTCGATGGTTTCGCCCTCGCCCTCGATGAACTCGTCGGGGGTGCCGGGCGCGGTATCGCGCTTCTGCTTGAAGTACGCCCGCTTGCCGGGCTCGGCGGTGACGACGCCGTACTGGTAGCCCTCGGCGTCCTGGCGGACTTCGAGCCGGGTGCCGCGGATCACGATCGTGCCTTTGGTCAGCACGACGTTGCCGGTGAAGACGCTGGTCTGGGCGAGGTCGTCGTGCCGCAGCGCATCGGCCTCGATGTTCATCGGCTTGGTACGGTCGGCCTTCTCGGCATGTGCTGCGCCCACGGCGCACAGGGCGGCGAGGGCGAACACGAAGGAAGCGGGGTGCAGTGTCATAAATGGGGCACGAATCTTGCTGCTGCGCCGGCGATTGTACGGCCGGCCCGGGGCATGCGCACCCCGGGAGCGGAGACCGTCACCCACCGGCCATGGGGCCCACGCCGGCCCCGCGAAACCGTCAGGCGCCCTTGCGGGTCTGGGCCACCAGGAAATCGGTCACCTGCAGCGCCCGCTCCATGCTGCCGGCCATCTGGCCGTCGGTGTAGTAGCGGCCGGCGATGCCCAGCGCCGGCACGCCCTCGACCTTGTACTGGTCCTGGATCTGCGTCGCCCGCTTGGCCTTGGCATTGACCGAGAAGGAGTTGTAGATCTCGGCGAACTTCGTCTTGTCGATCCCCTGCTGGCCGACCCAGTCGAGGATGGCGCCGTCCTTGCTGATGTTCTTGCGCTCGGTGTGGATCGCCTGGAACACCTTGCCGTGCAGCTCGTCGACCTTGCCCATCGCTTCCAGCGTGTAGAACAGCTTCTGCTGCGGCAGGAAGTCGTCGCGGAAGGAGACCGGCACCCGGCGTACCACTACGTCGGCCGGCTGGGCCTTGACCCAGCGCTGGAACGTCGGCTCGAACGCATGGCAGTGCGGGCAGCTGTACCAGAAGAACTCGATCACCTCGATCTTGCCCTGCGCCGTATCGACCGGGGCCCGCTTATCGAGGACCTGGTAGTCCTTGCCGGCCTGCGGCGGCTTGCCCTGGGCATGGGCGGCGCCGCTGAAGCCGAGCGGCAGGGCGGCGGCCAGCGCAGCGGTGGTGGTAGAGAGATGGAAATCGCGGCGGTTCAGGGTCGGCATGAGGGGGTTTTCTCCTTGAGCGGGTGAGAGCGGTGCAGTGCCGCGAAAGTTCAGCCTCAGCGCTGCACCCGCACCAGGGTCGAGTCCATGCCGGCCACGTCGAGCTTGTCCTTCAGCCGCTCGGCGTCGTCGCGGCGCACGAACGGGCCGACACGGACGCGGAACACGGTGCGGCCGGCCTGCTCGCGCTCGGTCACCCGGGCCTCCCAGCCCATGATCGCGAGCCGCGCGCGCTGGGCCTCGGCATCGGCATCCGTGCGGAAGGCGCCGGCCTGGATGAAGTATTCGTACGGTTCGGCGTTGCCGGGCGGCGGGACCGCGGGCGACGCGGCGGCCGCCGCCGACCGGGCACGGGCCAGGTCGCCGAGCGGATCGGACGACGACGGTGCCGCGCCGGCACGGGCCGGTGCCGCCGCGGGGGCCGTGGCGGTCCGGGTGGCGGGCGCGGCTGGAGTCGCGGGGTCCGGTACCGGGACCGGTGCGGCCGGCACGGCGGCGGTCTGCGGCGCGGTCACGCCGGCGGCCGCCGGAGCGGGCGCGGCGGCGGTGGCCGGCGGCTTGGCGCGCTTGCCGGCGATGCCGGAGTTCGGGTCCCAGTCGCGGTTCTTCTGCGCCTCGATCGCGTCCTGGTCGGCGCTGCGGCTGGCGTTGCGGTTCAGGAAGGGAACCGGCACCTTGGTGACGTAGACCGCCACGCCCAGGGCGGCACCCAGGCCGAGCACCACGCCCAGGATGATTCCGAGGAAGGTGCCTCCCCGCTGCTTGTGCTGCATCACGCTGCTCTCCGCCCTCATTCGGTCTACATCTTGGCCGGCGCGGACACGCCCAGCACGGCCAGGCCATTGTGCAGCACCTGCGCCACAGCAGCGACCAGGGCCAGGCGGGCGGTCTTGATCGCCACATCGTCCACCAGGATGCGCTCGGCGTCGTAGTAGCTGTGGTAGGCCGCGGCCAGGTCGCGCAAGTAGAAGGCCACGTCGTGCGGCGCCTCGCCCTCGGTGGCCGCGGTCAGCATGCCGGGGTACTTGGCGAGCTGCAGCATCAGCGCCTGCGCCGCCGGGGTGTCGAGCGATGCCAGGTCGGCGCCCGCCAGCGCGGCACGGTCGCCGCCCCAGGCCGCCAGCACCGAACAGATGCGGGCATGGGCGTACTGCACGTAGTAGACCGGGTTGTCGTTGTTCTGCGCCACCGCCAGGTCGACATCGAAGGTGTACTCGGTGTCGGGCTTGCGGGACAGCAGGAAGAAACGCACCGCGTCCTTGCTGGTCCACTCGATCAGATCACGCAGCGTGACGTAGCTGCCGGCGCGCTTGCTGATCTTCACTTCCTGCCCGCCCTTGACCACCCGCACCATGGTGTGCAGCACGTAGTCGGGATAGCCCTGCGGGATGCCCACGTCGGCCGCCTGCAGGCCGGCGCGCACACGGGCGATGGTGCCGTGGTGGTCGGTGCCCTGGATGTTCACCACCTTGGTGAAGCCGCGCTCCCACTTGGCGATGTGGTAGGCCACGTCGGGCACGAAGTAGGTGTACGTGCCGTCCTGCTTGCGCATGACGCGGTCCTTGTCGTCGCCGTAGTCGGTCGACTTCAGCCACAAGGCACCGTCCTGCTCGTAGGTCTTGCCGTTGGCGACAAGCCGGTTCACCGTCGCCTCGACCCGGCCGGAGGTGTAGAGGCTCGACTCCAGGTAGTACTGGTCGAAGTGCAGCGCGAACGCCTGCAGATCCTTGTCCTGCTCGTTGCGCAGGTAGGCGACCGCGAACTGGCGGATGTTGTCGTAGTCGTCCACGTCGCCGTTGGCGGTGAACTCGCGGTCGTCGGCGCGGACCGTCTTCTTCGCGAGGAAGTCGTCTGCGATGTCCTGGATGTAGTCGCCGTTGTAGAAGGCCTTGCTGGCGGGGTTCTCGGGGTCGGTCGGCCAGCAGTCGTCGCCGGGCCGGAAGCCCTTGGCGCGCAGCTGCGTACTCTTGGTCAGGGTGTCGATCTGCACGCCCGCATCGTTGTAATAGAACTCGCGGTGCACGTTCCAGCCCTGCGTGCCGAACAGGTTGCAGATCGCATCGCCGAGCGCGGCCTGGCGGCCGTGGCCCACGTGCAGGGGGCCGGTCGGGTTGGCGGAGACGAACTCGACCAGCACGCGCCGGCCGTTCTCCGGCTGGGTGCCGTAGCGGGTGCCGGCGGCCAGCACTTCGCGCACGGTTTCCTGCTTGGCGGCGGGCTTCAGGCGGATGTTGAGGAAGCCAGGGCCGGCGATCTCGATCGCATCCACCCAGCGCGCGAAGGCGGGCGTGGCCTCCAGCGCGGTCTTGAGCTGCTCGCCGAGCGCCCGCGGATTGAGCTTGAGCGGCTTGGCCAGCTGCATCGCGGCGGTGCAGGCCAGGTCGCCGTGGGCGGCGACCTTGGGGGATTCGAAGGCGGCCCGGGCGCCTGCGCCGGGCGAAAGGGAGTCGAGCACGCCGGCGAGTGCGGCGAGCAGATCGTTCTTGACGGAAAGCATCGGCGGATTCTACGAGTGGGCCTGCCGGCCCGCCGGCCCGCGAACCGTCACCGGCCGCCGTAGCCGCGCGCGAGGAAAACCGCCGCCAGCGGGATCAGCGCGATCAGGTGCGCCTGCACCATGATCTGTCGGCGGGTGCGCCGCACCGCGTCGCCCGCGGGCAGGCCGGCGCCGGCTTTTTCGGCCTTGATCCAGCGGCGGATCGTGAGGGTCGGCCGGATCGACAGCAGGCCGACGACCACGAAGGCGGTGAACTTCAGGTGCAGCAGCCAGTTGGTCGCATAGAAGCCGCTGCCCTTCACGCCCCAGAACACCCGCGCCGCGCCGGTCGCGAGCACCGCGACCGCGGCGATGCCGTAGACCAGATCCACCCGGCCGAGCCGGTGCAGCGCCGCGGCGTTGAGCCATTCGGGCCGGCACAGCGCCGCCTCGCTGGCGACGAAGACGACCATCGTGAGGATCGCCAGCAGGTGGGCGTAGGCGAGCAGGGATTCCAGGATCATCGGGTGCTTTCGGCAAAGGAGGCGCCCGGCGACGGCGGACGGCCCGGCCGATTCTGCCCGTGCCGTGCGGCACGTCGGCACGTCGGCACGTCGGCACGGCGGCACGTCGGCACGTCGGCACGGCGGTACGGCGCCGGGCAGCCTCAGCCGGCGCGCCAGAAGTCCGGCCGCCCGTAGTGGCTCTTCAGGAAGTCGATCCACAGCCGCACCCGCAGCGGCAGGTGACGGGCGTGCGGGAACACCGCGTAGATGCCGTTGGGCGGCGCGGCGAAGTCCTCCAGCACCGCCACCAGCCGGCCGGCCGCGATCTCGCCCTCGACCTCCCAGGTGCTGCGCCAGGCGATGCCGTGGCCCTGCAGGCACCAGTCGTGCAGCACCTGCCCGTCGGTGCAGTCGAGCGGGCCGCCCGGGCGCAGATGCACCACCTCGGGGGCGCCGCCGCCCTCCCCGTCTGCCACGCGGAACGCCCAGCCGCGGGTCTGCGAGGCGTCGCTCGACAGCGTGAGGCAGGCATGGCGCGCCAGCTCCGACGGATGGCGCGGCGTGCCGGCGCGCGCCAGGTAGGCGGGCGTGGCGACGCAGAGCCGCCGGTTGTCGGCCAGCCGCACGCTGACCAGCGACGAATCCGGCAGGTCGCCGACCCGCACCGCGCAGTCGTAGCCCTCGGCCATCAGGTCGACCACCCGGTCGCTCAAATTGAGCGAGATGCGCAGCCCCGCGTGCGCGGTATGAAAACGCGGCACCAGCGGCGCGACATGGCGCCGGCCGAAGCCCGCCGGTGCGGTGATGCGCAGGTGGCCCGCCGCCTTCACGCCGCCGGCGCTGACCGCCGCCTCGGCGTCGGCGAGGCCCGCCAGCAGCCGCTGGCAGTCCTCGAGGAAGGCGCTGCCTTCGGTGGTGAGCGCGATGCGGCGGGTGGTGCGCACCAGCAGCTTGACGCCGAGCTGCGCCTCCAGCGCGTCGATGCGGCGGCCGATGATCGCCGGCGCCACGCCCTCGGCCTGCGCCGCCGCGGTGAGCGTGCCGCGGCCGGCGACGGAGACGAAGGTTTCGAGCGCCTTGAACTTGTCCATGGCGGCCGATTATCGAGACAAATCGGCCTCCTGCGCAGGTGGGGCCTGCGCAGCCAGCTATGAAATCAATAGCATCCGCGCAGCGACGGGAGCAGATGGTCCGGCCCGAGGTCGGCCGGTGACAGCGCGCCGAGCATCGCCATGTTGCGGTGGATTTCCGAGGCCAGGATGCCGATCGCGTGGCGCACGCCGGCCTCGCCCGCCACCGCGCCGGCGTAGTTGAACGGCCGGCCGACGAAGACGAACTTCGCACCCAGCGCCAGCGCCATCAGCACCTCGCCGCCGCGGCGGAAGCCGCCGTCGATCATCACCGGATAGTCGGGCCCGAGCGCCTGCACCACCGACGGCAGCATGCGCAGCGCCGGCACCGCGCCGTCGAGCTGCCGGCCGCCGTGGTTCGACAGGATCACGCCGTCGGCGCCGTGGTCGCGGGCGCGCTGCGCATCCGCCGCGCCCAGGATGCCCTTGACCACCAGCGGCCCCTTCCAGCGCCGGCGCATCTGGTCGACATGCGACCAGTCCAGGTGGTCGCGCGCACCGAAGTCGCGCAGCACGTTCGACGACAGGATCGGCGCGCCCCGCTTCGCGGCCGAGTTCTCGAAATGCGGCATGCCGTGGCGGACCAGCGTGCGCAGCGCGGTGCTGAACAGCCAGCCCGGATGGGTCAGGCCCTCCCAGGCGAGCCGGGCGCCCGGCCGCAGCGGCGTGGAAAAACCGGCGCGGATGTTGTTCTCGCGATTGCCCGACACCGGCACGTCCACCGTCACCACCAGCGTGCCGAAGCCGGCGGCCTCCACCCGGTCGAGCAGCGCGCCGATGTGCAGCGGGTCGCCCGGCACGTAGGCCTGGAACCAGGCGCGCGGATAGGCGCGGGCGACCTCCTCCATCCGGATCAGCGAGGAGCCGCTCATGATCATCGGGATGTTGGCGGCCGCCGCCGCCTGGGCCTGCACCAGGTCGCCGCGGTAGGCCGACAGCGCGCTGATGCCCATCGGCGCGATGCCGAACGGCGCCGCGTACGTGTGGCCGAGCAGCGGCGTGGCGATGCTGCGGCGCGAGGTGTCGACCAGGGTGCGCGTCACCCATTCCCAGGCGGTGAAGCCTTCGCGGTTGGCGCGCAGCGCACGGTCGGTCTCGCAGCCGCCGGAGACGTAGGCGAAGACCGGCCGCGGCAGGAAGCGCCGGGCCGCGTCCTCGAAGTCGTCGAGCGACAGCATGCCGCGCAGACGGCGCGGCAGCGCCACGGCGCCCTGCGTCGGCGGCGCGGTGGAACTCGGGGCGGCGAAGGAATCGAGGAAGGACGGGGTGGACATGGCGCCGATGCTACGGCGGCCATCCGTGCGCATGGGCGATGATGCGTCGTTCCACACACGAGTTTTCCTCACGGGTCCTTGCGATGAAGCTGCAGTCCCTCGCCACCCTGGCCGCCGTCGTCGAGCGCGGCAGCTTCGCCGCGGCGGCCGACGCGGTGAACGTCACGCCGAGCGCGGTGAGCCTGCAGATGAAGCAGCTGGAGGCCTATTTCCGCCGGCCGCTGTTCGACCGCTCGGGCCGGCAGGTGCGGCCGACCGCCTTTGCGCACGAGCTGGCCCGCACCGTCGGCCGCACGCTCGCCGACATCGAGGCGATGCGCGACGCGGCCGACGTGGTGCCGGCCGGCGCGGTGCGGCTGGGCATTACCGAATCGGCGCTGCCGACGCTGCTGCCGCCGGCTTTCGCCACGCTGCGGCAGGAGGCACCGCAACTGCAGCTGCAGATCCAGCGCGGCATGACGCCCGGCCTGCTGCACGACGTGCGCGCCGGCCGGCTCGACGCCGCGGTGCTGATCCGGCCGCCGTCGGGCGGATCGAGCCGGATGCGCTGGACGCCGCTGCTGGAGGAACCCTTCGTGCTGGTGGTGCCGGCCGATCTGCCCGGCCAGCGCGCAGAGGCGCTGCTGCGCACCCAGCCGTGGATCCGGCTCGACCGGGCGCTGGTGGCCGGCCGGCTGGCCGCGCGCTGGGTGGATGCGCGGGTGCCGCAGTGCGCAGCGCTGGTCGACGTGCCGGGCATCGACGCGATCGTGGCGATGGTCGCCGCCGG
>CAJYQL010000055.1 GCA_913776965.1 uncultured Xylophilus sp. | reverse complement strand
GCGGCGTGCAGGCCGCCGCGCAGGCGGTCGGCGCACGGCTGCTGCCCAACACCGCGGGCTGCCGCAGCGCCCGCGACGCGGTGCAGCTCGCCCGGATGGCCCGCGAGCTGTACGGCACCAACTGGATCAAGCTGGAAGTCGTCGGCGACGAACACACCCTGCAGCCCGACCCGGTCGAGCTGGTCGCCGCCGCCACGACGCTGGTGCGCGACGGCTTCACCGTCTGGCCGTACTGCACCGACGACCTGGTCACCTGCCGCCGGCTGCTCGATGCCGGCTGCGCGGTGCTGATGCCCTGGGGCGCGCCGATCGGCTCCGGCCAGGGGCTGCTCAACCCCTGGGCCCTGCGCACGCTGCGCGAGCGGCTGCCCGACGCGCTGCTGATCGTCGACGCCGGCCTCGGCGCGCCGTCGCATGCGGCGCGCGCGCTGGAGATGGGCTACGACGCGGTGCTGCTCAACAGCGCGGTCGCCCAGGCGCGCGACCCGGTCGGCATGGCTTGGGCCTTCCACCATGCGGTCGCGGCCGGCCGGGCCGCCTGGCAGGCGGGCACGATGGCACCGCAGGACTTCGCGACTGCCACCACGCCGACCGGCGGCGAGCCGTTCCTGATCGGCGGTGCGCCATGACCGGCCCGTCCGCATCCTCCACGCCGCCGCTCGTCGTCTGGACCATCGCCGGCACCGACAGCGGCGGCGGCGCCGGCATCGCCGCCGACCAGCGCGCGGCCGACGCCTGCGGCGTGCACCTGTGCACCGTGGTCGCGGCGGTCACGGCGCAGAACTCGGTCGCGGTGCCGCACGTCGAGCCGCTGGCGCCGGCGGTGATCGAGGCGCAGATCGCCGCGCTGGAACACGACATGCCGCCCGCCGCGGTGAAGACCGGGCTGCTCGGCGGCGTGGCGCAGATCGAGGCGGTGGCCCGCGCCATCGACCGGCTGCGCAACGCCGGGCCGTTGCCGCTGGTGGTGGACCCGGTGCTGGGCGCCACCTCGGGCGCGAGCTTCGCCGACGACAGGGTCGTCGGCGCCTACCGCCGCTGGCTGCTGCCGCGCGCCACCCTACTCACGCCCAACCGCCGCGAGGCGCTGCGCCTGACCGGCCTGGACGAGAACACCGACAGCCCCACGCTCGCCCGCGCGCTGCGCGATGCCGGCGCCGCGGCGGTGGTGGTCACCGGCGGCGACGATCGCACCGGCGACGGCCTGGCGCGCGACTGGATCGACACGCCGCACGCCGCCGGCTGGCTGGCGCTGCCGCGCATCGACACGCCCCACACCCATGCGACCGGCTGCACCTTCGCCGCTGCGGCCGCCGCCGCGATGGCGCGCGGCTTCGTCGCGGCCGACGCCGCGGTGCTCGGCAAGATGGCCGCGACCGCGGCGCTGCGCCACGGCCATGCGGCCGGGCAGGGCGCCGGCCCGGTCAAGGCCCGCGCCGGCTTCGCCGCCGACCCGTCGCTGATGCCGCAGCTGTCCTGGGGCGAGGCGCCCCGGTTCGCGCCCTTCGGCGTTGCGCAGGCGGCATCGGCGCCGCTCGGGCTCTACGCCATCGCCGACAGCGCCGCCCGCATCGCCGCGCTGCTGGCCACCGGCGTACGCACCCTGCAACTGCGCATCAAGACGCCCGAGGCGCCCGATGCCGCCTGGCACGCTGCACTGCGGGCGGAGGTCGGACAGGCGGTCGCCGACTGCCGCGCGGCCGGTGCGCAACTCTTCGTCAATGACCACCATGCGCTGGCGCGCGCCTGCGGCGCGACGGGCCTGCACCTGGGGCAGGAGGACGTGCTCGCGCTCGGCGAGGCGGACCGCGAGGCGCTGCGCGCGCCCGGCGCGCCGGCGCTCGGCATCAGCTCGCACAGCCTCTGGGAGCTGGCGCGGGCGCGCAGCCTGGCGCCGCGCTACATCGCCTGCGGCCCGGTCTGGCCGACGACGACCAAGGCGATGCCTTGGCGGCCGCAGGGCCTGCACAACCTGGCCTGGTGGTGCCGCATGGCCGGTGCGCCGGTCGCGGCGATCGGCGGCATCCTGGCACCGGAGCAGGCCGCCGCCGTGGCCGGCTGCGGCGCCGACGCGGTCTGCGTGGTGCGCGGGCTGGGGGACGATTCGGCGGCGACGGTGCCCGGGTTCCGCGCGGCGGTGGAGGCCGGCGCGACAGCAGCACCGCCATCGGCTGCCGTGGACTGGCCGCTGCCGTCGCTGCGGCCGCTTTGAGGAGAAAAAGTGCCTTCTACGCAGGCGGGGCGTGCGCAGGCAGCTATCGATTCAGGAGCAATCGTCCACGCAACGCGGTTGCGGGAGGACGCAGCGCCACGCCGCCACCGTCATTTCAGCCGCACCGTGATCGTCTGGTCCGCCCGCAGGTCGAGCGCCGCGTCGTCGAAGGATGGCGGGCCCATCAGGCCACGGGCGTCGCGGCTGAAGCCGTAGGCCTCACGCGGGATGCCGAGGGGGTAGGTGCCGAAGCGGCCGTCGGCGTCGGCATCGTGGAAGGCCGACAGGCCGTAGCGGCCGGGCGGCAGGCCGCGGAACACGGCAGTGGCGCGGCCGTCGGCGTCCGCCGAGACCGTCGCAGAGCGCAGCGGCTTGTCCTTCAGCCACGGCGTCGTGCCGTCGTACAGCGCGGTCTGCACCCGGCCTTCCTGCAGACCGGCGCCCTCGAAGACGACGGTCAGGTCCAGGGCATGGGCCGAGACGCCGGCGGCAGCCGCCAGGGCAAGACAACAGGTGCGGAGACGGCGGATCGGGTGCATCGGGCGTGGTACCGGGAAGAAGACGACGGGGACGGAAGCAGGGCCTGGCGCGGCCGACACGGCGTGGCGCCGTGCGCGATAGGGGTCAGCGCGACCGCGATTCTGCGGCAGCGGCCGACAGTTCCACCCAGGTCGGCGCGTGGTCGCTCGGCCGCTCGCGGCCGCGCACCTCCCGGTCCACGCCGGCCGCCTGCAGCCGCCGCGCCGCTGCGGGGTTGAGCAGCAGGTGGTCGATGCGCAGGCCGGCGTCGCGCTGCCACCGCTGGCGCATGTAGTCCCAGAAGGTATAGATCGTCGCGTCGGGGTGCAGGTGGCGCAGCGCATCGGTCCAGCCGGCCTCCACCAGGGCGGCGAAGGCGGCGCGCGGCTCCGGGCGGAACAGTGCGTCGCCGACCCAGGATGCCGGCTTGTACACGTCGGCCTCGGTCGGGATCACGTTCCAGTCGCCGGCCAGCACCACCGGCGCCGGCTGCGCGAGCAGCGGCGCGACGTGACGCGCCAGCCGCGTCATCCAGCCGAGCTTGTAGTCGAACTTCGGTCCGGGCGCCGGATTGCCGTTGGGCAGGTACAGGCACGCGACGAGCACGCCGTCCACCGCGGCCTCCAGGTAGCGGCTCTGGGTGTCTTCGGCATCGCCCGGCAGGCCGCGGCGCACCTCGACCGGCGCGGTGTCGCGCGCCAGGATCGCCACGCCGTTCCAGGACTTCTGGCCCTGCCAGATCGCGCCGTAGCCGGCCGCTTCCAGCGCCGCCGCGGGAAAGTCCGCGTCCAGGCATTTCAACTCCTGCAGGCAGGCGACGTCGGGGCGGGTTTCCTCGAGCCACTGCAGCAGCGCCGGCAGGCGCGCCTTGATGCTGTTGACGTTGAAGGTGGCAATGCGCATGGAGTGGCGTGGAGTTGCGGCGCTCAGTCGGCCGCGGTGGCGAGGTAGTCGGCCTCGTCGAGCAGCGCGTCGCGCTCGGCCGGGTCGCTCGGCCGCACGGCAAAGAACCAGCCGTCGCCCTGCGGGTCGCGGTTGGCCAGCGACGGGTCGGCCCGCAGCGCTTCGTTCACCTCCACGATCTCGCCGGCCACCGGCATGAACACGTCGGCGGCGGTCTTCACCGACTCGACCACGCCGGCCACCGCGCCCTGCGCGAACACGGTGCCGACCGCCGGCAGCTCGACGAACACGATGTCGCCGAGCGTGTCCTGGGCATGGGTGGTGATGCCGACGCGGGCGACGCCGCCCTCGGGCACGGCGATCCACTGGTGGTCGCGGGAGAACTTGAGGCTCATGAAAAAGGTTCCTGCAGCAATGGACGAAAAAGGGTCTGGATCGTAGCGGCCGGCGGACCGGCCTGCGCGACCGCGGCTCAGCGGACAGGCGGGCCGTCGTGCATCGCGGCGATCTCCTCCAGCGAGCGGCGCTCGGCATCCACGCCGTAGCGCCAGGCGACGATGCCGGCGGCGATCACCATCGCAGCCCCGACGCCGTAGCCGGCTGCGACCGCGCCGCGGCTGCCGCTCTCGATCAGCGCACCGAAGATCCAGGGCGCCGCGAAGCCGCCGGCCCCGGTGCCCACTGCGTAGAAGAGCGAGATCGCCAGCGCCCGCATCTCCAGCGGAAACACCTCGCTCACCGTGAGGTAGGCCGAACTCGCCGCCGCCGAGGCCAGAAAGAACACCGCCGACCAGGCCAGCGCCTGGCCGCGCGCATCCAGCCCGCCGCCGAGAAAGGCCGCGCCCGTGGCTGCGAGCGCCACGCCCGACAGCCCGTAGGTCAGGCCGATCATGCGGCGCCGGCCCCAGCTGTCGAACAGCGGCCCGAGCAGCAGCGGCCCCAGCACGTTGCCGAGCGCGAACGGGAAGATGTAGAGCGCGACGCGGCTTTCCGGCACGCCGTAGAAGCGGGTCAGCACCAGCGCGTAGGTGAAGAAGATTGCGTTGTAGAAGAAGGCCTGCGACACCATCAGCGCGAGTGCCACGGCGCTGCGCCGGCGCATGCGGTGCAGCAGCACGCCCGCCACCGCCCGCAGCGTGGGCACGCCGTGCGGCGGCGGCACCGCGGCCGTCGCGGCGGGCGCCGGCAGCGGGCCGTGCTCGGCCGCCACGGTCGCCTCGATCCGCGCCAGCACCCGTTCGGCCTCGTCGGCCCGGCCGTGGGCGGCCAGCCAGCGCGGGCTTTCCGGCACGTCGCGCCGCACCAGCAGGATCGCCACCGCCAGCACGCCGCCCAGTCCGAAGCCGGCACGCCAGCCCCAGACCGGGCCGAGCACCCGCGGGTCGAGCAGCAGCAGCGCCAGGCCTGCGCCGAGGGCCGCCCCCAGCCAGAAGCTGCCGTTGATCGCGAGGCTGACCCGGCCGCGCACCCGCGCCGGCACCAGTTCATCGATCGCCGAATTGATCGCTGCGTACTCGCCGCCGATGCCCAGGCCGGTGAAGAAGCGGCAGACTGCAAAGAAGGCAAACCCCGGCGAGAACGCGGTGGCGAAGGTCGCGGCGGTGTAGAGCACGAGCGTCAGCAGGAACAGCTTCTTGCGGCCGAGCCGGTCGGCCAGCCGGCCGAACAGCAGCGCGCCCACGACCGCCCCGGCGATGTAGATCGAGCCCGCCGCGCCCACCTGCGTGGCAGTGAGCGCCAGCGTGTCGCCGCGCTCCAGCACCGAGCCGAGCGAGCCGACCAGCGTCACCTCCAGCCCGTCGAGCACCCAGGCGATGCCGAGCGCGATCACCACCCGCCAGTGCCAGCGCGACCACGGCAGGCGGTCGAGCCGGTCGGCGATCGAAGGTGCGTCGGGGGGAAGCAGCGGCAGCGGAGCGGGCGGCGTCATGCCCGATTCTGCGGAGCGTCCGCGGCCGGGCGTGTGAGCATCGGTGCAGCGCACCGCGGGTCGCGTCAGCCCGCTCGGCGGTCGGCCAGAAAGCGGGCGAAGGCGTCGAGCGTCGCGCTGCTGACGTGGTGCTCGATGCCTTCGGCGTCGCGCCGCGCGGCATCGGCATCGACGCCGAGCGCGAGCAGCAGGTCCTCGACGATGCGGTGGCGCGCGCGGCTGGCATCGGCCAGTGCCTGGCCGGCCTCGGTCAAAAATACGCCGCGGTACGGGCGCCGCACCACCAAGCCGGCCTCGGCCAGCCGCGTCAGCATCTTGGCGACCGTCGGCTGGGCCACGCCGAAGCGGGCGGCGATCTCGACCTGTCGGGCCTCGCCGTCTTCCCGAATCAGGTCGGCGATCAGCTCGACATAGTCGTCCACCCGTTCCTGGCGCCGCGCCTCGCGCACCTGGCGGAAGCTTTCCATGTGCAGCGTCGCCGCGACGAGTCCGGAGGGGGCAGGGGCGGCGGCGGGGGTCTTCTTTTTCTGCGGCATGGTGGTGGCGTGCGACGCTCGGTCGCATCCGAACGGTCCGGTCGTGCGTACAGGGCGGGCAGGCCGTCCGGTCGGGCGATGGACGCATTCTCGGCGAAGCGGCCCGTGACATCCGGACACATGGCCTGTGCTTCAATTCATAGCCTGGGCTATATTTGACAGCCCCGGCTACACCTACGGCATCGCGCCGCGGAGATTCGATTGGCACCCCTCGGCAGCGCCTCGGCCACTCTGGCCGCACCCCTGGTTCCCGCTCCGCGCGACCGCGCAACTGTCGGCCTGTCTCCGGACGACGTCCCCGCCAGCCTGGGCGAGATGAACGCCAGCGTTGCCGTGCCGTCCGGCGGACACTGGCTGCGCCGCTTCCTCGCCTTCCTCGGGCCGGGCTACATGGTGTCGGTCGGCTACATGGACCCCGGCAACTGGGCCACCGACATCGCCGGCGGCTCGCAGTTCGGCTACCTGCTGCTGTTGGTGATCCTGCTGTCGAACCTGATGGCGATCGTGCTGCAGGCGCTCGCCGCGCGGCTCGGCATCGCGACCGGGCTGGATCTGGCGCAGGCCTGCCGGGCGCGCTTCTCGCGGCCGGTCAACCTGCTGCTGTGGGCCGCCTGCGAGGTGGCGATCATCGCGTGCGACTTGGCCGAGGTGATCGGCACCGCGATCGCGCTCAACCTGCTGTTCGGCATCCCGCTGGTCTGGGGCGCGGTGCTCACCGCGCTCGACGTGTTCCTGGTGCTGCTGCTGATGCGGCGCGGGTTCCGGGCGCTGGAAGCGTTCGTGATCGCGCTGCTGTCGCTGATCTTCGTCTGCTTCGCGGTCCAGATGGTATTGGCCGCGCCGCCGCTGCAGGCGGTGCTCGGCGGCTTCCTGCCGCGGGCCGAGGTGGTCACGAACCCGGCTGCGCTCTATCTCGCGATCGGCATCATCGGTGCAACGGTCATGCCGCACAACCTGTACCTGCATTCGTCCATCGTGCAGACCCGCGCCTATCCGCGCACCGACGCCGGCCGCCGCGTCGCGCTGCGCTGGGCAGTGACCGACAGCACCATCGCACTGATGCTGGCGCTGTTCGTCAACGCGGCGATCCTGATCACCGCCGCCACTGTTTTCCATGCCGCCGGCCGCACCGACGTGCAGGAGATCGAGCAGGCCCACGAACTGCTGTCGCCGATGCTGGGCGTCGGCATCGCCTCCACGCTGTTCGCGGTGGCACTGCTGGCTTCGGGCATCAACTCGACCGTCACCGCCACGCTCGCAGGGCAGATCGTGACGGAGGGTTTCCTGCGCATCCGCCTGCCCGACTGGGCGCGCCGGCTGCTGACCCGCGGCATCGCGATCGTGCCGGTGGTCGTCGTCACCGGCCTCTACGGCGCGCAGGGCACCGCCAAGCTGCTGGTGTTCAGCCAGGTGGTGCTGTCGATGCAGCTGCCCTTCGCGGTGATACCGCTGGTGGGCTTCGTGACCGACCAACGGCTGATGGGCGGCCTCGTCGCCGGCCGCACGCTCGCGGCGGTGGCCTGGGCGATCAGCGGGCTGATCGTGGCGCTCAACCTGAAGTTGCTCCACGACACCTTCCTCGGCGGCTGATCCGCCCACCGAAAGACGCCATGCCGCATCGCCTTCGCCTACCCGCGCGCTCCCTGCTCCCGTTCGCCCTGCTGCCGTTCGCTCTTGCGCCGTCGCAGGCACAGCCCCTGGTCGAGGCGGAGCCGCCCGAACGCGCGCTGCGTGCAGTGACGATCGAGAGCCGCAGCAACCAGGGCACGATGCGCGCCGGTGCGCTGCGCGACGAGCTGGTCAGGACCGAGTCGATCGGCGCCCGCGCGATCGAGCGCTCCGGCGCCACCAACGTCAATGAGGCAGTGGACAAGAACCCCGGCATCGCGGTGCAGGTGGAGTGCTCCATCTGCAACGTGCGCAACGTGCTGCTCAACAACCTGCCGGGCCGCTACACCACGCTGCTGATCGACGGCATCCCGATCTACTCGTCGGTGTCGTCGGCCTACGGGCTCGACAGCGTCAGCACCTACGGACTGGAGCGGATCGACATCGCCCGCGGCGCCGGCGCCAGCCTGATCGCGCCCGAGGCGCTGGCCGGCACGGTCAACATCGTCTCCAAGCGGCCGACGCTGCCGGAGGCGCAGCTGCGCACGCAGGTCGGGCAGTACGGCTCGCGGCAGGCCGACCTGTACCTCGCGAAGCCGCTCGACGGCGGCGCAGTCACCGCGTCGGCGAATGTCAACCGCCACGACGCGGTGGACGGCAACGGCGACGGCATCTCGGAGTACACCGGCTTCGACCGCCGTATCGCCGGGCTCGGCTGGTTCGTGGACGACGCGGGCGGCTTCCGACTGCGCGGCCGGCTCGATCTGGTCGACGAGAAGCGCGGCGGCGGCGCGCTCGGCACCTACCGCGATCCGGGCGCGGTCAAGGCCGACGGCAGCGGGTCGCCGTTCGATTTCCGGGCGGGCCCGCACGGCTCGCCGCGCGCGGACGGCTGGCTGCGGCCGGCCGACGGTGCCTTCCTGCCGTACCGGCTCGGCCGGCGCGGCTTCTCAGAATACATCCACACCCGGCGCCAGCAGGTCGTGACCTCCGGCGAACGCGCCACCGGCCCCGGCAAGCTGCGGCTCGCCTTCGGCGCGGCCCGGCACGCGCAGGACAGCTTCTACGAGTTCTCCGACTACGACGCGCGGCAGTCGCAGGTCTACGGCGAGGCCAGCTACCAGCTGCCGGTGGCGCAGTGGCTGGTCACGGCCGGCACCAACTACCGCTACGAGGATCTGCGCAGCCGCGGCGTGACCGCCGCCGGCATGCCGACCCAGGGCATCGACAACTACACCTACCGGGTGCCGGCGGTCTTCCTGCAGGGCTACCGCACCTTCCGGGACGACACGGTCGAGCTCAACGGCTCGGTGCGCTACGACCGGCACAACGTCTACGGCGGCATCGCGTCGCCGCGGCTCAACCTGCTCTACCACCACACCGAGGCGCTCTCCAGCCGCATCTCGGTCGGCAAGGGCTTCCGCGCGCCGACGAGCTTCTTCGAGCAGGACCACGGCATCCTCGACACGGTGCGGATCGACCGGCGCATCACGAAGCCGGAGGTGTCGCACAACCTGGGCTATGCGCTCAGCCACGCCGACGAGCGGCTGGCGGTGACCGGGTCGTACACCTTCAACCGCATCCGGAACTTCGCGCTGCTCGATCCGAACCACCTCGATGGGGCCGGTGCGCCGGTCACGCTGTTCACGAGCGCCGCCCGGCCGGTCACGGTGCAGGGCGTGGACATCAACGCGTCCTACCTGTTCACGCCGGCGCTGGCGCTGTCGGCTGGTGGCGAGCTCTACCGCTACGCCTTCCCGCCGGGCACACTGATCTTCGCGCGGCCCCGGGCGCGGCTCTTCGCGAGCGTGGACTACGACCGCGGCCCGTGGGAATTCACCGCCAAGCTGGTGGTCACCGGGCCGATGGACCTGAACCGCTTCCACGACGACGGCTCCGGGAGCCAGAACCGCTTCAACTTCGACGGCACGCCCAAGCGCGGCAAGAGCCCGACCTTCGCGACCGTCGACGCGCGCCTGCAGTACGCGGTGCACCGGAACCTGTCGCTGTTCGTCGGGGCCGACAACCTCTTCGACGTCCGCCAGAGCCGCAAGGAGAGCCCGCTCTGGGTCGATCCGCAGGGCGGCTACGACGTGACCCATCTCTGGGGGCCGGGCCGTGGCCGTTACGTGTATGCGGGCGCCAAGATGTCCTTCTGAACGCGGGCGGCGCGTCGGCGCCGCATCGCTGCTCGCACTGGCCGTGGCGCTGTCGGCGGCGTTCGCCGGCGCCGCCGGCAGCGCCGCGGAGCCGGCCGCGTTCGACTTCCGCCTGCCCACGCTGGAGGGCGACCGCTTCCTCGGCCCGGCCGATTTCCGCGGGCCGGTGCTGGTCAACGTCTGGGGCCGCGATTGCCCGCCGTGCGTGGCCGAACTGCCGCTGCTGCAACGCTTCGCCCTCGACCATCCGCAGTGGACCGTGCTGCTCGTCGCGACCGACGCGCCGCAGGACGCGCGGCGGTTCCTGGCGGAGCGGGGTATCGCGCTGCCGGCGGTGCGGGGCGGTACGTCCATCGCGGCACTGATGCGGCGGGCCGGCCACCGCAGCGGCGCGTTGCCGTTCAATCTGGTGGTGCGCGACGGCCGCCTGTGCGCAGCGCGGCCGGCCGCACTGGCGCCGTCCGATCTGGCGCAGTGGCAGGCTGCCTGCGGCGCGCCCTAGCGCAGGGCCTCGCAGGCCACCTGCAGGCGCCGCAGGCCCTCCTGCAGTTTTTCCGTCGAGGTGGCGAACGAAATCCGGAAATACGGCGACACGCCGTAGGCCGCACCCTGCAGCAGCGCCAGGTCCTGCGATTCGAGCAAATACATCACGAAGGTGTCGTCGGTGGTCAGCACCCGGCCGTCGGGCGTCGAGCGTCCCATCAGCGCGGCGCAGGACGGAAAGACGTAGAAGGCGCCTTCCGGCCGGTGGCAGGTGATGCCGGGGATGCGGTTGAGCCGGTCGACCACCATGTCCCGCCGCGCCTGGTAGACCGCGCAGTTCCGGGCGATGAAGTCCTGCGGGCCGGTCAGCGCCTCCAGCGCCGCAGCCTGGCTGATCGACGACGGGTTGGAGGTGCTCTGCGACTGCAGCTTGGTCATCGCCTTGATCAGCACCGACGGACCCGCGCCGTAGCCGATGCGCCAGCCGGTCATCGCGTAAGCCTTCGACACGCCGTTGACCGTCAGCGTGCGGTCCTGCAGCGCCGGGGCCGCCTGGGCAATGGTGCAGAAACTGCGGCCGTCGAACAGCAGGTGCTCGTACATGTCGTCCGTCAGCACCCAGACCTGCGGATGGCGCAGCAGCACCTCGGCCAGGGCCTGCAGTTCCGCCCGCGTGTAGACCGCGCCGCTCGGGTTGTTGGGCGCATTCAGCACCAGCCAGCGGGTGTGCGGCGTGATCGCGCGCTCCAGGTCCTCGGGCTGCAGCTTGAAGCCGTGCGCCGCCGGGCAGTCGACGAACACCGGCGTGCCGCCGGCCAGCCGCACGATGTCCGGATAGGACACCCAGTAGGGCGCCGGCACGATCACCTCGTCGCCGGCCTCCACGGTGCACATGAAGGCGTTGAAGATCACCTGCTTGCCGCCGGTGCCGACGATGATCTCGCCCGGCTGGTAGTCGAGGCCGTTCTCCCGGCGGAACTTGTCGGCGATGGCGGCCCGCAGTTCCGTGGTGCCGCCCACGTCGGTGTACTTGGTCTTCGAGGCGGACATCGCACGCGTCGCGGCCTCGCAGATATGGGCGGGCGTGTCGAAGTCGGGCTCGCCCGAGGTGAGCCCGACGATGTCGCGCCCCTGGGCCCGCAGTTCGCGGGCGCGCTGGCCGGCCATGGAGCTGGGGGAGGGCTGGATCCGCTCGAGGCGGGAAGCGATGAGGCGCATGGGTACTTTCGGAAAAAGACAGGAAGCGGATGGGCTGTCAGGCAAGCCGGCGGTGGCGGCGCAGGTAGGGCACCAGTCCGCCTTCGGCGCGGAGCGCCAGCACGAAGTCGGAGATCGGCGCGCCCTGCAGGACCCGCCCGGGCGGCGGACCGACGGTCACCGTGGGCCGACCGCCGTCGAGCCGGATCGCCAGCGGGTCGCCCTCGGCGATGCCGCGGGTGTCGGCCGTGACCAGCAGCAGGCCGTTGTTGACCGCGTTGCGGGCGTAGGTGCGCGAGAAGCCGCGCGCCACCACCGCACGGATGCCGGCGCCGATCACCACCGACACGGCCACCTCCATCGCCGAGCCGCAGCCGAAGTTGTCACCGGCCACCAGGAGGTCGCCGGGCCGCACGCTGGCCGCGAAGGCCGGGTCCAGGTCTTCCAGCAGGTAGCGGCGCAGCACCTGCGGGTCCAGGCTCTCCTTCTTGCGGCTCGAGGAGATCAGGTAGTCGGTGTTGACGTCGTCGCCCAGCACCCGGGCGCGGCCGTGGATCGGGGCGGTGCTCATGCGGCGACCGCCCGCGGATCGACCAGCCGGCCGGCCACCGCCGCGGCGGCACAGGCACGGGGCGACGCCAGGTAGATCTGCGCCTCCCGGTTGCCCATGCGGCCCCGGAAGTTGCGGTTGGCGGTCGAGACGACCCGTTCGCCGTCGGTCGGCACCGGGCCGCAGGTACCGCAGCAGGAGCCGCAGCCGGGCGGCTGGATCTCCGCGCCGAGCCGTGCGAAGGCATCCATCAGCCCCTCGGCCACCATGTCGACGCGTACCGCTTCCGAGGCGGGCGTGACGAGCAGCCGCACGCCGGGCGCGACGCCGCCGCCGGCCTGCAGTACGGCAAGGGCCTCGCGGTAGTCCTTGGTGCGGCCGCCGGTGCAGGTGCCGAGATAGACCATGTCGACCGGCGTAGCGGGTGCTGCGGCCAGGTCGACCACCTGGTCCACCCGGTGCGGCAGCGCGACTTGCGGCACGACGGCGGCCAGGTCGACTTCGATCGTGCGCGCGTAGGCGGCGTCGGGATCGGCATCCGCCGGCACGGCGGCACCGTCGATCCGTCCGGCCAGGTAGGCCGCGGTGACGTCGTCGAACGGGAACAGGCCGGCCTTGGCGCCCATCTCCACCGACATGTTGGCCAGCACGATCCGGTCGTCGATATCGAGGGCGGCGAGCGCCGGGCCGGCAAATTCCAGCGCCTGGCCGTTGGCGCCGCCCGCGCCCAGACGGCGGGCCAGGTGCAGCGCCAAGTCCTTGGCCGACACGCCCGCGGCGAATGCGCCGCGCAGCACGACACGGACCGACGCCGGCACCTGCAGCCATACCTGGTTGCACTGCAGCACGCCCGCCAGATCGGACGAGCCGATGCCGGTGCCGAACGCATTCAGCGCACCGTAGCTGACCGCATGCGAGTCCGCACCGACGACGAGCGTGCCGGGCCGCACCCGGCCGCGCTCCAGCATCAGCTGGTGGCCGATGCCTTCGCCGACCTCGAACACCGCGATGCTGTGGCGCTGCGCATAGTCGCGTGCGATCTGCTGCAGCGCGAGCGCCCGCGGACCGGACGCGGCGCCGTAATGGTCCATCGCGAATACCAGCCGTGCGGGCTCCGCCGGCGGCGGAAGCGGCGCATCGGCGTGCGGCTGCATCTGGCGGAAATAGTCGAGCGCCATCGGGATCGAGCCGTCGGTACCCATGGCGGCATCGACCGTGCAGACGGCCAGTTCGCCGGCGCGCACCGGCCGGCCGGCGGCGCGCGACAACAGGTGCTCGGCGAGCGTCCGGCCGGGGGAAGGATGCGCCATCGTCAGTCGAGCGAGATCTTCGCAGTCCGCACCAGCCGGCCCCATTTCTCGGATTCGCCGCGGATGTGCCGGGCGAAGACGTCCGGTGCGCCGCCGACCGGCTCCACGCCGAGCGCGGCGAATTTCTGGCGCACCTCGTCGGTCTTCAGGATCCGGTCGATCGAGGCGCTCAGCTTGTCCACCACCGCGCGCGGCGTGGCCGCCGGCGCGACGATGCCGCTCCACGACAGCGATTCGTAGCCGGTGATGCCGGCTTCGTCCAGGGTCGGCACGTCGGGCAGGTTGGGCAGGCGCTTGCGGCCGGTGACCGCCAGCGCGCGCAGCTTGCCCGACTGCACGAAGCCGATCGACGACGGCGCGTTGTCGAACAGCATGGTCACCTGGCCGGCGATCACGTCGGTCAGCGCCTGGGTGCTGCCGCGATAGGGCACGTGCATGATGTCCACCCCGGCCAGCGACTTGAACATTTCGCCCGACAGGTGGGTCGAGCTGCCGGCGCCGGAGGATGCGAAGCTCAGCGTACCCGGCTGCGCCTTGGCCATCGCCACCAGCTCGGCGGGCGTGCGCACCGGCAGAGACGGCGCCACCACCAGGATGTTGGAGATCAGCGAGGTGTAGCTCACCGGCGCCAGGTCGCGCGACGGGCTGTAGCTCAGGTTCTTGTAGAGCTGCTCGTTGACCGCCAGGATGCCGGTCGCCCCCATCAGCAGCGTGTAGCCGTCGGGCGCGGCTTTGGCCACCGCTTCGGCGCCGATGTTGCCGCCGGCGCCGGCACGGTTCTCCACCACGAACGGCTGCTTGTATTCGACCGACAGCTTGTCCGCCAGGATGCGCGCGACCACGTCGGTCGAACCGCCGGCGGCGAACGGCACCACGATGCGCACTGCGCGCGTGGGATAGGCAGCGGCATCCTGCGCCTGGGCCGCAGGGGCCAGCGCGCCGGCCAGGCAGGCGAGGAGGGTGGCGCTTGCGCGCTTCAGAAGCTTCATGGCAGGGTGTCGGTCGGAGGAAGGGAGGAGGGAATCCACGGAGCGCGAGCAGCGCTGGAAAAAATTCTAGGAAGCGGCTTTGTTGAGCACAATCCAGATAAATCGGCTCATTGATCGTGGAATCCGAAAAATGCGACGCTTCCTTTTCCGACCGGTTCGTTCATGCGGCACAACGTCACCCTGAAGCAGCTGCGCTGCTTCGTCACCCTGGCCGACACCGGCTCGTTCACCGTCGCGGCGTCGCGCCTGTTCATGACGCAGTCCAGCCTGACCGCCACCATCCAGCAGTTCGAGGACGCGGTCGGCGTGAAGATGTTCGACCGCACCACCCGCCGGGTGGTGCTGACCCGCCACGCCGAAGCCTTCCGGGCGGAAGCGCAGCGGGTGGTGAACGGCTTCGACAGTGCCATCGGCGACCTGATGGCGCTGGGGCAGGGCCAGCGCGGCCACATTTCGATCGGCGCGGCCGCCTCGGTGATCCACGAGTTCCTGATCCCGGCGATCCCGGTGTTCCGCGCGAGTTTTCCGCAGATCACGATAGCGCTGCGCGACCCGGCGGCGGCGCAGGTCGAGCGGATGGTGCTGGAGGGCGAGGTCGACTTCGCGATCGAGAGCCGCCACCGGGGGTTCGAGGGGCTGCACTACACGCCGCTGGTCGCGGACCGGTACGGCGTGGTCTGCCACCGCGATCTGCCGCTGGCGCAGTGCGACCGTCCGCTGCGCTGGTCCGACCTGACGCCGGAGGACTACGTGGCTTTCAGCGCCGACACCGGCATCGGCCAGTTCCTGCAGCGCCATGCAGCCACCTGGCCGGTGCTCGGCGGCACGCACGACGAGGTGGCGAGCACCACCTCGCTGTTCGCGGTGCTGGGCATGGGCCTGCAGTATTCGGTGGTGCCGGCGATGGCGTTGCGCGGCCGGCACGATCCGGACCTGGTGTTCCGCGAACTGCATGAGCCGGCGCTGTCGCGCGAGATCTGCGTGATCACCCGCCGGCTGCGTGCACTCGCGCCGAGCGCGCAACGCCTGCTCGACATCCTGCTGGCCGACCTGCGGTCCCGGCCGCTGCCGCCGGGCGTCACGCTGGTCGCTGCGAACGCGCCCTAGCGGCGGTGCCTCCGGGCTTCGCCTTGCGGCAGGCGTCGCTGCAGTAGCGCACCTCGTCCCAGTTCTTGGCCCAGCGCTTGCGCCAGGTCATCGGGCGGCCGCAGGTGGCGCAGGGCTTCTGCGGCAGGAAGGATTTGTTGCCCTTGAAGCCGGGCGGACGGGGGGTGTCGGGCATCACGGCTCCTTCTTCTCAGGCGCGCCCTGCTGGCGCAGGCGGCGTGCCTGCCGGGCGATCGTGCGGCGCTCGTCGGGGTCGATCTTCGAGAGCGCGGACAGCGCATGGACCATGCGGCCGTTATGCCCGAGGCGCTCCGCGTGGCGGTCCAGGAAGTCCCAGTACAGCACGGTGAACGGGCAGGCGTCGTCGCCGGTGCGCCGGCCCGGGTCGAAACGGCAGCCGCGGCACAGGCCTGCGCCCATTCGCTGGATGTACCGCCCGCTGGCGACATAGGGCTTGCTTGCCATCAGGCCGCCGTCGGCGTACTGCGACATGCCGACGGTGTTGGGCAGTTCCACCCACTCCACCGCATCGACGTACACCGCCAGGTACCACTGGTGGACCTGCCGCGGCTCGACGCCGAGCAGCAGCGCATAGAGGCCGGTGACCATCAGCCGCTGGATGTGGTGGGCATAGCCGTAGCGCAGCGTCTGGCCGATCGCGTCGCGCAGGCAGGCCATCTCGACCTCGCCGGTCCAGTACCAGTCGGGCAGGGCGCCGCGGGCGCGCAGCGCATTGCGCTCGGCATAGCGCGGCATCTGCGTCCAGTAGACGCCGCGCACGTACTCGCGCCAGCCCAGGATCTGGCGGATGAAGCCTTCGGCCGCGGCGAGCGGCACCCGGCCGGCGCGCCACGCGTCCTCGGCGGCGGAGACGGCCTCGCGCGGGTCCAGCAGCTTGAGGTTGAGCGCCGCCGAGATGCGCGCATGGAACAGCCAGGGCTCGCCGGGCCACATGGCGTCCTGGTAGCGGCCGAACAGCGGCAGCCGGTGCCGCACGAAGTCGGCCAGCGCGGCGCGGGCGTCCTCGGGCGTGACCGGCCAGTCGAAGTCGTCGAGCGTGCCGGGGTGGTCCGCGAACCGGGTGTTCACCAGGTCGATCACCTCCTGCGTGCGGGCGTCGGGCGCGAAGCGTCGCGGCGCCGGCGTGCCCTGGGGACCGCGGGCGCCGAAGCTGCCGCGGTTCTCGGCGTCGAAGTTCCAGCTGCCGCCGGCAGGCTCGCCGTCGGCCTCCATCAGGATGCCGTGCTGCCGGCGCAGTGCGCGGTAGAAGAATTCCATGCGCACCGTGGTGCGGCCGCGCGCATGCTCGGCGAACTGCTGCACGGTGGCGAAGAAGTGGCGGTCGGGGCGCACCTCCAGCGGCAGGCCGTGCGCTTCTGCCACCGCCCGCAGCGCCTGCAGCACCCGCCAGTCGCCCGGCGCGGTCATCACCAAGCCGGCGGGACGCAGCCGTCCGATGGTGGCGCCGAGCTCATCGGCCAGGCGGCCGCGGTTGTCCTCGTCGTCGAGCCGGCGGTAGTGCAGCGGCCGGCCGGCGGCCTGCAGCGCCGCCGCGAAATGCCGCATCGCCGCCAAGAAGATCGCGATCCGCGGCTTGGCCGACCAGACCTGGGTCGATTCCTCCGCCACCTCGGCCATCCAGACCGCGTCCTGCGTCGAATCGAAACCGTCGAAGGCGGCGGCCTGCAGGTCGAGCTGGTCGCCCAGCACCAGCACGAGATGGCGGATACGGTCAGTCATCGGAATCTCCGGAAGATGCGGTTGCGCCGTCGCGGAAGGCGCCCGGGCCGGTGCCGGTCCAGCCGCGGAATGCGCGGGCGAAACTCTTGTCGTTGCGAAAACCCACCGCCAGCGCGACCTGCTTGATCGGCCGGCGGGTGCGGCGCAGCAGGTCGATCGCCATCTCACGGCGCACCGCGTCCTTCAGGTCCTGCAGCGAGGCGCCTTCCTCGTGCAATTGGCGGTGCAGAGTGCGGGCGGACATGTGCAGCCGCGCGGCCACCGCGTCGGCCCGGGCGGCGTCCTGCGGATGCTGGCGCAGCAGCTCGCGCACCCGGTCCACCAGCAGCCGGTCGCGCCGGTACTGGCGCACCGTCAGCGGCAGGGCGCGCTGCAGCATCGCGCGGGTCGCGGCCTCGTCGCGCACCAGCGGCAGCGCGAGGTAGGGCGCATCGAACGCCAGTGTCGCGCAGGCCGCGCCGAACCGCACCGGGCCGGGAAACAGCAGCGGGTACACGTCCGCATGGGCGGGGGCGGCGAACGGAAACGCCACTTCGCGCAAAGCGATGCGCGAATCGGTGGCCCAGCAGGCGAAGCCGTGCAGGTAGCGCAGCAGCGTGACCAGGCAGAACTCGCGGAAGGTGCCGAGCGCGCGGTGTTCCTCGATCCGCAGCACCGCGCCGGCGGGGCCGCGGTCGAGCACCAGCCGCACGTCGTCGGTCAGGAGGCCGTGGTGGCGGCACCAGCGCTGCAGCGCCACGCCGAGCGTGGGCGCGGTGACCGACGCCCGGCAGAGCAGGCCGTAGCTGCCCCAGGGCAGGCGCCGCGCGAACCAGCCGGGGGCCTCGTCGTCGAGCTGCTGCATCGCGGCGCCGGAGAAGGCCTCGAACTGCGCGGCGGTGACACGCGCGGCCGGATCGGCCAGCTGCTGCGGCGCGATCCGTGCCTGGCGCAGCGCCTCGCCCGGGTCCTGTCCATAGCGTGCAAAGGCGGCGACGATCGCCTGCACGAAGGCGATCGGCGTGGCTGCCCGGCGGTCGGCGGCGACGGGCGGTGCGGCGGGAGGGGAAGGAAGCCGGATGGACATGGCTGGCGCGATCTGCAACCATTGTGGCGGCAAATGGGCAGGGTGCGGGCGTACGCTCGGCCCCACGACCCGCGGCCCCGGCGCCGCTCCAAGGAGACAACCACCATGCAGCTTCCTGGCCTCGATTTCGACCTGGGCGACACCATCGACTCCCTGCGCGACGCGGTGCGCCAGTTCGCCGAGAGCGAGATTGCACCGCGCGCCGCCGCGATCGATCGCGACAACCTGTTTCCCGCCGACCTGTGGAAGAAGCTCGGCGACCTCGGCCTGCACGGCATGACCGTGTCGGAGGAATACGGCGGCACCCAGCTCGGCTACCTGGCGCACATGGTGGCGCTGGAAGAGGTATCGCGCGCATCGGCCTCGGTGGGGCTGTCGTACGGCGCGCATTCCAACCTGTGCGTCAACCAGATCCACCGCAACGGCACGGCCGCGCAGAAGGCGAAGTACCTGCCGAAGCTGGTCAGCGGCGAGCATGTGGGCGCACTGGCGATGAGCGAGCCCGGCGCCGGCTCCGACGTGGTCAGCATGCAGCTGCGCGCCGAGAAGCGGGGCGACCGCTACGTGCTCAACGGGGGCAAGATGTGGATCACCAACGGCGGCGACGCCGACACGCTGGTGATCTACGGCAAGACCGACCCCGCGGCCGGCGCCAGGGGCATGACCGCCTTCATCGTCGAGAAGGGCTTCCAGGGTTTCTCCGCCGGCACCAAGCTCGACAAGCTCGGCATGCGCGGCAGCAACACCTATCCGCTGTACTTCGACAACTGCGAGGTGCCCGAGGAGAACGTGCTGGGCGGCGAGGGCAACGGCGTGCGGGTGTTGATGAGCGGGCTCGACTACGAACGCGCGGTGCTGTCGGGCGGGCCGCTGGGCATCATGGCGGCCTGCATGGACGCGGTGCTGCCCTATGTCCACGAGCGCCGGCAGTTCGGCCAGCCGATCGGCGAATTCCAGCTGATGCAGGGCAAGCTCGCCGACCTCTACACCACCTGGCAGGCGACCCGCGCCTACGTGTATGCGGTCGGCAAGGCCTGCGACCGCGGCGACCATGCGCGCACGCTGCGCAAGGACGCGGCCGGCGCGATCCTGTACTCGGCCGAGAAGGCGACCTGGATGGCCGGCGAGGCGATCCAGGCGCTGGGCGGCGTCGGCTACACCAAGGACTTCCCGGTGGAGCGCCTGTGGCGCGACGCCAAGCTCTACGAGATCGGTGCCGGCACCAGCGAGATCCGCCGCATGCTGGTCGGCCGCGAACTGTTCGCCGAGACGGCGTGACCCGCGGCCCGGCCTCATCCGCGGGCCACCGCGCGGCGCGCGGCCTCCAGCCGCTGGCGCAGGGAGACCTCCGACAGGTCCACTTCCTGCACCAGCGCGCGCAGCGTGTCGTCGTTGATGCGGTGGGCACGGCGCAGCCGGTAGAGCGCACCGCGTTCGGCGTGCAGGCCCGCGAGCCGCAGTTCCAGCTCGATCACGTGGCCGCGGCGGCGGGCGGCGCGTTCCTCGGCCGCGCCTTCGGCGCCGTCGTCGGTGTCGTCCTCCAGCGTCTCGATCCGGCGGCGGTAGCCGCGCGCCACCCGGCCGCTGGATTCCTCCCGCAGCGCCTGCCCGGCCGCATCGCCGCCGGCGCTGCCGTCGGCGGCGGCGAGGGCCGCGATCGCAGCCTCGCAGGCGACGATGCGGGCGAGCCGCTCTTCCCGCGCATGCGGCGGCTCGGCGGCCTGCGGCAGGCCGCGCAGCAACAGCGGCAGGCCGATGCTGCCGGCCACCAGCGTGGCCAGGATCACGCCCATCGACAGGAAGATCAGCAGTTCGCGGGCCGGGAACGGGCTGCCGTCGGGCAGCAGCAGCGGCACCGACAAGGCGCCGGCCAGCGTGATCGCGCCGCGGATGCCGGCCAGCGCCGTGGCGGCCAGCAGCCGGGGCGTGGGCGGTGCGGCCGGCCGGCCGTGCAGCCGGGCCGCAGCCAGTGCGCGGCGCACGCCCAGCACCAGCCAGAGGCCGCGCAGCAGCACCAGCGCCGCGGTGATCGCGAGCACGTAGCCGACCAGTTCCCACCAGACGTAGGGCCCCTGCGTCAGGCCGCCGACCAGGATGCCCGGCAACTGCAAGCCCAGCAGCAGGAAGATCGCGCCGTTGAAGGCCGACTCGACCATCGCCCAGGCGCCGTGCGCCTGCAGCCGCTCGTCCACGAATTCGCTGCGCTCCAGGTCGGCGAAGTTGGTCGCGATGCCGGCCGCCACCGCGGCCAGGATGCCCGAGACGCCCAGGTGCTCGCCGAGCAGGTAGGCGGCGAACGGCAGCAGCAACAGCAGCAGCACCGTCTGCGTGGCGGCGTCGTCGCCGATGCGGCGGGTGATCGCCGCCCGTGCCGCGGCGAAGCCCCAGCCGGCCGCCGCGCCGACCGCCACGCCGCCGGCGGCGATCCACACGAAGCTGCGGCCGGCCTCGGCCCAGGAGAACGCGCCGGTCAGCGTCGCGGCGACGGCGAACTTCAGTGCCACCAGGCCCGAGGCGTCGTTCAGCAGCGACTCGCCTTCCAGGATGTGCATCGTCTGCTCGGGCATGCCGAGCCGGCGGGTGATCGCCCCGACTGCGACCGCGTCGGTCGGCGACAGCACCGCGGCCAGCGCGAAGGCGACGGTCAGCGGCAGGCCCGGAATCATCCAGTGCATGAACCAGCCCAGGCCGAGCACGGTGAACGCCACCAGCCCGAGCGCCAGCGTCAGGATCGGCCGGCGCAGCGCGAAGAACTCGCGCTTCGGGATGCGCCAGCCGTCGGCGAACAGCAGCGGCGGGATGAACAGCAGCAGGAACAGTTCCGGGTCGAAGCGCACGTGCAGCCCGGCGTCGGGCCAGGACAGTGCCGCGCCCAGCGCGACCTGCAGCAGCGGCAGCGGCACCGCGCGCAGCCAGCGCGCCGCCAGGCCCGAGACGGCACCGAGCATCAGCAGCAGCAGGACGATTTCGACGGTATGCATCGGCGGCCCATTCTGGGCGCCCGGTGCCGGCGGCGCGGCAAGCCGCGGTAACAAGACAAGGAAACGACCGATGTCCCCATTGACCAGCCGACTCAACCCCCGTTCGGCCGACTTCCAGGCCAACGCCGCCGCGATGCGCGCGCTGGTCGACGACCTGCACGCCCGGGTGGCGCGCGTCGCCAAGGGCGGCGGCGAAGCCGCGCGCGCCAAGCACACCGGCCGCGGCAAGCTGCTGCCGCGCGAGCGGGTGCACCGGCTGCTCGACCTGGGCACGCCGTTCCTGGAACTCGCGCCGCTCGCGGCCCACGGCATGTACGGCGACGCGGCACCCGGCGCCGGCCTGATCGCCGGCATCGGCCGGGTCAGCGGGGTGGACTGCGTGATCGTCTGCAACGACGCAACGGTCAAGGGCGGCACCTATTACCCGATGACGGTCAAGAAGCACCTGCGCGCGCAGGAGATCGCCGAGCAGAACCGCCTGCCCTGCATCTACCTGGTGGACTCCGGCGGCGCCAACCTGCCGAACCAGGACGAGGTGTTCCCCGACCGCGACCACTTCGGCCGCATCTTCTACAACCAGGCGCAGATGAGCGCGCAGGGCATCGCGCAGATCGCGGTGGTGATGGGCAGTTGCACCGCGGGCGGCGCCTATGTGCCGGCGATGAGCGACGAATCGATCATCGTGAAGGACCAGGGCACCATCTTCCTGGGCGGCCCGCCGCTGGTGAAGGCCGCCACCGGCGAGGTCGTCACCGCCGAGGACCTGGGCGGCGGCGACGTGCACACCCGCCTCTCGGGCGTCGCCGACCACCTGGCGCAGAACGACCTGCATGCGCTGGCCCTGGCGCGGCAGGCGGTCGCGAATTTGAACGCAAATCCGCCTCCAGCGCCCGCCGGACCTGCGCCGGATGCTCCTCTTTTCGGAGCGGACGAGCTGTACGGCGTGATCCCGGTCGATACCCGCAAGCCGTTCGACGTGCGCGAGGTGATCGCCCGGATCGTCGACGGCAGCGTGTTCCGCGAGTTCAAGGCCCGCTTCGGCGCCACGCTGGTCTGCGGCTTCGCGTCCATCGAAGGCATGCCGGTCGGGATCGTCGCCAACAACGGCATCCTGTTCTCCGAATCGGCGCAGAAGGGCGCGCACTTCATCGAGCTGTGCTGCCAGCGCAGGATTCCGCTCGTCTTCCTGCAGAACATCACCGGCTTCATGGTCGGCCGCAAGTACGAGAACGAGGGCATCGCCCGCCACGGCGCCAAGATGGTGACGGCGGTGGCGACGGCCAACGTGCCGAAGTTCACCGTCATCATCGGCGGCAGCTTCGGTGCCGGCAACTACGGCATGTGCGGCCGGGCGTACAGCCCGCGCTTCCTCTGGATGTGGCCCAACGCGCGGATCAGCGTGATGGGCGGCGAGCAGGCCGCCAGCGTGCTGGCGACTGTCAAGCGCGACGGCATCGAGGCCCAGGGCGGCCAGTGGAGCGCCGAGGAGGAAGAGGCCTTCAAGGCGCCGCTGCGCCGCCAGTATGAGGAGCAGGGCCATCCCTACTACGCCACCGCCCGGCTGTGGGACGACGGCGTGATCGACCCCGCCGACACCCGGCGCGTGCTGGCCCTGGGCCTGGCCGCGGCGCGGCATGCGCCGATCCCCGAACCGAAGTTCGGCGTGTTCCGGATGTGAGGGCACGGTCCATGAACATCCGCATCGCCCGCGCCGGCTCCGTCGCCACCGTCACCCTGTGCCGCCCCGAGGTCCGCAACGCCTTCGACGACACGCTGATCGCCGACCTCGACGACGCCTTCCGCGACCTGGGCGCCGAGCCCGGCGTGCGCGCCATCGTGCTCGCTGCCGAAGGCCCCGCCTTCTGCGCCGGCGCCGACCTCCACTGGATGCGCCGCATGGCCGGCTACAGCCGCGACGAGAACCTGGCCGATGCCGGCAAGCTCGCCGCCATGCTGCGCACGATTGCCGAATGCCCGAAGCCGACCATCGCCCGGGTGCAGGGCGACGTGTATGCCGGCGGCATGGGTCTGGTCGCGGCCTGCGACATCGCGGTGGCCGCCGACACCGCCGGCTTCTGCCTGAGCGAGGTGAAGATCGGCCTGGTGCCCGCCACGATCAGCCCCTACGTGCTGCGCGCGATGGGCACCCGCGCGGCGCAGCGCTACTTCCTGACCGCCGAGCGCTTCGACGCGGCCGAGGCGCACCGCATCGGCTTCGTCCATGCGGTGGTCGCCGCCGATGCCCTGGACGCGACGGTCGACGGCTGGCTGCGGGCGCTGACCGGCGCGAGCCCGGCCGCGGTCGGCGCCTGCAAGCGGCTGATCGCCGACGTGGCCGGCCGACCGGTGGACGACGCGCTGGTCGCGCACACCGTCGAGGGCATCGCCGACATTCGTGCCAGCGACGAGGGCCGCGAAGGCGTGCAGGCGTTCCTGCAGAAGCGCAAGCCGTCCTGGCTCGGCTGACCCGACGGCCGCCCCGGCACCTGCACACGCCTTGCACCGCCCCGCCGACCACCCGACTGCTCCTGGAGACACCCCCATGTTCCGCAAGATCCTGATCGCCAACCGCGGCGAAATCGCCTGCCGCGTCGCCGCGACCGCCCGCCGCATGGGCATCCGCACCGTCGCGGTGTATTCGGACGCCGATGCCGACGCCAAGCACGTCGCCGCCTGCGACGAGGCGGTGCACGTCGGCGGCAGCGCGCCGAAGGACAGCTACCTGCAGTGGCAGCGCATCCTCGACGCCGCCCGCGCCACCGGCGCCCAGGCGGTGCATCCCGGCTACGGTTTCCTGAGCGAGAACGAGGACTTCGCGCAGGCGTGTGCCGACGCCGGCCTCGTCTTCATCGGCCCGCCGGCCTCGGCGATCCGCGCGATGGGCCTGAAGGCCGAGTCCAAGCAGCTGATGGAAAAGGCCGGCGTGCCGCTGGTGCCCGGCTACCACGGCGCCGACCAGGATCCGGCGCTGCTGCAGCGCGAAGCCGACCGCATCGGCTACCCGGTGCTGATCAAGGCCAGCGCCGGCGGCGGCGGCAAGGGCATGCGCGCGGTGGCCCGCCGCGAGGACTTCGCCGACGCGCTCGCCTCCTGCCGGCGCGAGGCGACCAACAGCTTCGGCGACGACGCGGTGCTGGTCGAGAAGTACGTGCAGCGCCCGCGGCACATCGAGATCCAGGTGTTCGGCGACACGCTGGGCACGGTGGTCTATTTGTTCGAGCGCGACTGCTCGGTGCAGCGCCGCCACCAGAAGGTGCTGGAGGAGGCGCCCGCGCCCGGCATGACCGAGGCGATGCGCAGCGCCATGGGCGCTGCGGCGGTGTCGGCCGCGCAGGCGGTCGGCTACGTGGGCGCCGGCACGGTCGAGTTCATCGTCGAGCAGCGCGACGACGGCCGCATGGATTTCTTTTTCATGGAGATGAACACCCGGCTGCAGGTCGAGCATCCGGTGACCGAGGCGATCACCGGCCTCGACCTGGTCGAGTGGCAGCTGCGCGTCGCCGCCGGCGAGCCGCTGCCGCTGCGCCAGGACGAACTGCGCATCCACGGCCACGCGATCGAGGCCCGCATCTGCGCCGAGAACCCGGACAACCAGTTCCTGCCGACCACCGGCACGCTCGACGTGTACCGCAAGCCCGCGGCCGAAGCCTTCGCGCGCGGCGCTGTGCGGATCGACGACGGGGTGCGCGAGGGCGACACGATCTCGCCGTTCTACGACTCGATGGTCGCCAAGCTGATCGTGCACGGCGCGACGCGCGAGGAGGCGCTGGCCCGGCTCGACGCCGCGCTGGCCGAGACGCACATCGTCGGCCTGCAGACCAACGTGCAGTTCCTGCGCCGGGTGGTGGCGAGCCCGTCCTTCGCCGAGGCCCGGCTCGACACCGCGCTGATCGAGCGCGAGCGTGCGGTGTTGTTCGACCAGGAGCCGCTCGGCCTGCCGTTCGCCGCGGCGGCGGCGGTCGCCCACGCGCTGCAGGCCGAGACCGCCGCCGAGCGGCCGGGCGACCCGTTCGGACAGCGCGACGGCTGGCGCTCGCACGGGCCGATGGAGCGGCGCTTCGACTTCGAATTCCGCGGCCAGCCGGCCGAGGCACTGCTGCGCCGCGAACGCGACGGCACGCGGGTACTCGCCATCGCCGGCGAGGAGGCACCGCTCGCCTGGACCGCGCAGCCCGACGGCGCGCTGGACCTGCGCTTCTGCAACCGCCGCAGCACTGTCCGTTTGTATGCAAAAGGGCCGGTAGCGCACGTCCACACTGCGCAAGGCGCTACACAAATCGTAGCAATCGACCGGCTGGCCCATGCCGGCGACACCCAGGCCGAAGGCGGTCGCCTGACCGCGCCGATGCCCGGCAAGGTGGTGTCGTTCGCGGTCCAGGCGGGCGATACGGTGACCAAGGGCCAGGCGCTGGCAGTGATGGAGGCGATGAAGATGGAACACACCATCGCCGCCCCGGCCGACGGCACGGTGGCCGAGCTGCTGTATGCGCCGGGCGACCAGGTGGGGGAGGGCGCGGAGCTGCTGCGGCTGGACGCCGCCTGACCGCGGGTCAATCGACGCGGATGTTCTTGGCCTTGACGATGCGGCTGTAGATCTCGGCGTCGCGCCGGATCATCGCCGTCATCTCGGCCTGCGACAGGCCGAGCGGCTCGCTGTTGAGTTCACGGATACGCTTCTGCAGTTCGGGGTCCTTGCTGGCCTGGACCATCAGTGCGTTGAGACGGGCCACCACTGCCGGCGGCGTCGATGCCGGCGCCCAGATGCCGTGCCAGGACGTCATGCTCAGCCCCGGCACCAATTCGGCGAAGGTAGGCACGTCGGGCATCGCCGGATGGCGGGTGTCGCCGGAATAGGCAAGCGCCTGGGCGCGCCCGCCGGCGATCAGCGGATAGCC
Organism: uncultured Xylophilus sp.; assembly: GCA_913776965.1. GTDB lineage: Bacteria > Pseudomonadota > Gammaproteobacteria > Burkholderiales > Burkholderiaceae_C > Xylophilus. Next base: position 52,233 of record CAJYQL010000055.1, on the reverse strand, counting down.
GGTGGAGATCGGCTCCATCAGGGTGTCGACCTGGCCGCCGACCAGATCTGCGACGGGGCTGGCCCGATAGGGCACATGCAGCATCTCGGTGCCGGTCTCGTCCTTCAGCCACTCGACGATCAGGTGCGACGGGCTGCCGGCGCCGTAGGAGGCGTGCGACAGGGTGTTGGGTCGGGCCTTGGCGGCGGCCACCAGATCGCGCGCCGACTTGAACGGCGACTTCGTCGGTGCGATCAGCACCAGGCCCTGGCGCATCGTGGTCGCCACCGGCACGAAGTCCTTTTGCGGGTCGTACGGCAGCTTGCCATAGATGTAGGGGTTGATCGTGAAGCCGGTGGACAGGTTGTAGAGCAGGGTGTAGCCATCGCCGCGCGATTTCGCGACGGTGTCGGCCGCTAGATTGCCGGCAGTGCCCGGCCGGTTGTCGATCACCAGCGGCACGCCGAGCTGCTTGCCGACGTAGTCGCCATAGAGTCGGGCGAAGATGTCCGGCGGCGTGCCCGGCGCGAAGCCGACGACGACCCGGATCGGTTTGTTCGGCCAATGCGCTTCCTGCGCCACCGCTGCGCCACCGGCGAGTCCCAGGCAGAGGGCTGTCAACCACGGAAAGAATCGCGAACGCATGTCTGTCTCCTGCTCGTTATGGAATCGTGGGAGGTCTTCTGGGGAAAAGGGCGGGCTCAGTCGACCTGCGCGCCGGCGCGCTGTACCGCCTCGCCCCAGCGGGCGATCTCGGCAGTGGCGAACGCGCGCATCGCGGCATCGTCCATCGCCGCGAGTTCCAGGCCCTGCTGGGTGAGTTTGTCGCGCACCTCGGGCTGTGCCAGCACCTGGCGGGTGGCGTCCCGCAAGCGGTCGAGGACCATTGCCGGCACGGCGGCGGGTGCGTACAGCATGAACCAGGCGACCAGGTCGAAGTCGGGCACGCCCTGCTCGACCAGCGTGCGCACATCGGGTGCCGCAGCGCTGCGCCGGGCGCTGGAGACGCCCAGCACCCGCAGCCTGCCGGCACGCACCTGCGGCAGCACTGCGGCCGGGTGGTAGAACATGAACTGCACGTTGCCTGCCACCAGTTCGTTGAGGGCCTGGGCGCCATCCCGGTAGGGGACGTGCACGAAGCGCTTGCCGAGTCGCACGTTGAGCAGTTCGCCCGCCAGATGGCCCGAAGTGCCGTTGCCGGCCGAGGCGAAGCTCGCAGCGGTGTCGTCCGCGCGGCGCAGGTCGTCCAGGCTTTTCCATGCCGAGGCCGCCGGCACCGCCAGCAACGTCGGCGTGGCGCCCACGAAACCGAGCGGCACGAAATCCTGCAGCGGGCGGTACGGCAGTCGCCGGTAGAGGCCCGGATTGATCGCATGGGTGCCCACGGTGCCGAGCAGCAATGTCTGGCCGTCGGCGGCGGCCCGCGCCACCTGTTCGCTTCCGATCGCGCCGCCGGCACCGGGCTTGTTCTCCACCACGACCGGCTGGCCCAGCGGCCGCGCAAGCGCATCGGCCAGCAGCCGCCCGACGATGTCGGTCGAGGTGCCCGCGCCGAAAGGCACGACCAGCCGGACCGGCCGCGACGGTGCCTGCGCAACCGCGGTGCCGGCCGCCGAAAGGGCCCCGGCGAGCAGGGTGCGGCGCTTCACCGGACACCTCCGAAGCCATCGGGCGCGTCGCCGTCGTATGCGAGTTCGCGGGTGGCCTGGTACGACAGGGCGAAGCCGCTGGGCTGCGTCAACTCCTCGGCGAGGTGGGCGATCAGCCCGGCGGTGCGCGCCAGGATCGGCACGCCGCGCAGCGATGCGACCGGAAAGCCCACGCCGAGCAGCACTGCGGGAATCGCCGCGGACACGTTGAGTCGCAGGTCCTTTCCGGTGATAGAGGGGATCGCGCGCTCGATCGCCTGCGCGATGTCCACGTAGCGCAGGTCGGCGCCGGCGTCGGTGGCGACGGCGATCAACCGGTCCACCCGCGGGTCGCGTACCTTGTGCAGCGGATGCCCGTAGCCGGGGATGGCGCGGCCCGCTGCCTTCCACTCATGCAGCACCGCGGTTGCGGCCTCGTCCAGGGACGTGCCGGCATCGGCCCGGGCGGCCACGTCCACGAACATGCGACCGGCGGTCTCGGAGGCGCCCAGGATCACCGAACCGCATCCGAGGATGCCCGCGGCCACTGCACCCTGCAGCGCGTCGGGCGCCGCGGCGAAGGTCATGCGGGCCGCCTGCACGCTCGGCACGAAGCCGTGCTCGGCGATCGCCACCAGCGTGGCGTTCAGCACCGCGCTGCAGGCTGCGTCGGGCCGCCGGCCGGTGAGCAGCAGAAAAAAGTAGTCCGCGAACGACAGATGGCCGATCAGGTCCTGGCAGAGGTCCTGGCCACGCACGACGATGGTGTGCTCGTCGGAGGTGCAGATCGCGGTACGGGGAACGGTGGATTTGCCGATTTTCATGGTGCGTGCGCTCAGACGGCGGTGGGTTGAAGGCGGAAGTCGTAGTGCGCGGACCAGAAGGGCCGGTCCTGCACGCGGCCGTCCGGCGCAGGGCCGGGCGGATGCGGTTCGAAATCGACCACCAGGCTCGGTCGTACGCCGAACACCGCGTCGGAATCGATGTAGGGGCTGCCGGCGACGAACAGGTGGGTGGTGACCGGCACATGGCCGGGCGCCGAAACCGTCATGTGGATATGGCCTGGCCGGTTCGGATGGCGACCCATGCCGCCGAGCATCGCGCCGACCGGTCCGTCGACCGGCACCGGGTAGTGGGCCGGCCGGATCGACCAGAACCAGTAGCGGCCTTCGGCATCGGTGCGAAGACGTGCACGTGCGGCCATGCCTGCGCCCTCGACCTGCATGTCGTACACACCCTCGCCATCCCCCGACCAGACGTCGAGCAACGCGCCTGCGATCGGTTGGCCCCGCGTGTCGGTAACCCTGCCGCTGTAGAACGCGGGCTCGCCCGGCACGCCGTCGGCGATGTCGGTGCCGCAGGCGACATCCGGCGCACCGCTCCAGTAGTACGGGCCCTGTACGGTGGCATCGGTGGCGGGCGTGGCGCCCAGGGCACCGGCGTCGCGGCCCGCGGACGCCGCGGCACGGGCGGCACGTGCCTGCTCCAGCATCACCACCATCATCGACAGGCCCAGCGTATCTGACAGCAGGATGAATTCCTGGCGCTGGCCGGTGCACGCCCGGCCGGTGGCGGTCAGGAAGTCGATGCCGCGCATCCATTCATCGGGCGTCAGGTCGACCTCGCGCGCGAAGGCGTGCAGGTGGGTAATGAGCGACTGCATGATCTGCGCGAAGCGCGGATTGGTGGCGCCCTCGAGCCGCTGCAGCGCGGCCTGCGTCAATTCATTCTCGTTGGACGGGGTCATGGCATGTCTCCTGTTCTGGTGGGAAGCGGTGAGGACCGTCGCTGCTTCTAGGCAGCGCGAAACCGACGGCGCAGCGGCTCGACGATGTGATCGTTGTCAGCACCCAGCACGGGCGGGGCGGTGACCTCCAGTGCGCGTTCGCCGTCGAAGCTCACCGGCGAGCGGATCGTGCGCCACTCGCCGCCGTGCGGATGCGCTGCGCTCACCGCGAGCTGCAGATGGCGAGCCTGCGGGTCCTCGACCGCCTCGCGGGTGTCGTACATCGGTGCATGCGGCACGTCCTCCGCCTCCAGCCGTGCACACCAGTCGGCGCGGCTGCGCTGCCGGAACAGCCCGCCGAGCAGCGCGATCAGGTCTTCCTGGTGGGCGATCCTGCCCTCCCGGGTGGCAAAACGCGGGTCCTGGAACAGCATCGGCTGCTCGATCGCGTTGGCCAGGCCTTGCCAGAATTTCTCGGGCGAGGACATGTGCAATGCGATCCAGCGGTTGTCTGCGCAGGCGAGCACGTAGGACTGCGACACGCTCGGCCGGCTGAACGGTCCCATGACCTCGTTTTCGGAAAAATAGTGCGTGAAGGCGTCGAGGTTGAAGTGGCACATCGCCTCGAGCATCGATACCTCGACCGTCCTGCCCTGGCCGGTGCGGCCGCGCTCCACCAGCGCACCCATCACGCCGTAGGCGGCGTAGAAGCCGGTGAGGGCGTCGGCCAGCGCCGGCCCGACCACCCGCGGGTCGGTTGGATTGACGAGCAGCCGCAGGAAGCCGCTGGCCGCCTGTGCGACCGTGTCGTAGGCGGGACGGCCGGCCGCCGGGCCGGTCGGTCCGAAGCCGCTGATCGCGCAATACACCAATCGCGGGTTGAGACCGCGCAACCGCTCCGCGCCCGCGCCGAGCCGCTCGGCGGCGCCGGGCCGGAAATTCTGGATGTAGACGTCGGCATCCCGTACCAGCTCGTCGAACACCGCCGCGTCCTCGGGCAGCTTGGGGTTGAGCGTGATGCTGCGCTTGTTGCGGTTGTAGGTTTGGAAATGCGGGCTGTAGAGCCCGCCGCGGAACGAGCGGAATGGGTCGCCGCTGCCGGGCTGCTCGATCTTGATCACCTCGGCGCCCAGGTCAGCCAGGAACATGCCTGCCGCCGGTCCGGTGATGAACGTACCCTGCTCCAGCACCGTGATGCCGCTGAGGACCTTGTGCACTGCTCTGTCTCCTGGGAAATAGGCCGATCCGACGGCGGATGGCTGCGAACTCTAGGCAGGTGGAGGTGTTTCGGGAAATGATCGTTTTTCATCGATACGATCGATGACATCGATCAATCGTCAATGAGGAGTTCGCGTGGAATTGCGACACCTGCGCTACTTCAACGCCCTTGCGGAGTCATTGAACTTCACGCGGGCGGCCGAGCGGCTGCACGTCACCCAGTCGACCCTGTCGCACCAGATACGCCAGCTGGAGGATGAAGTCGGCACACCGCTATTCGACCGCAGCGGCAAACGGGTCGTGCTGACGGAGGCGGGGGAGGGGTTCCTGCACCACGCTACCCGCGCATTGCAGGAGATCGACCGCGGCCTGGGCGCGCTGCGCGGCGACCCGCAGGATGCCGAGGGCGAATTGCGGATCGGCTCGACGCCGACCTTCAACCTCGGCTTCATTCCGGATTGCATTGCGCTGTTTCAGCAGCGCTACGGCGGTGTACGGGTGCTGGTGGACGAGTTGGCGGCCGACGTGATCGCCGATCGGTTGCAGCGCGGAATGCTCGAGCTCGGCATCGCCTATCGGCCTGACGTGCCAGGCGTACTGCAGTTCGAGCCGCTCTACCAAGAGGAAATGGTGCTGGTGGTGGCGCAGGACCATCCTCTGGCGCGCCGGCGCCGGATGCGCATGGTCGAGCTGCATCGCCTGCCGATGGTGTTGCTGCCTTCCAGCTTTGCGACACGGCAGATGCTGGACGAGTGCTTCCGCTCCTGTGGTGCTGCGCCGCGCGTGGTGGCCGAGATCAATGCACTGGCACCGATCATGCGGCTGGTGGCGCAGACACATGCGGCGGCGATCGTGGCAGCCAATGCGGTGCAGCCGGACGCCGGGCTGGCGGTGGTGAGGCTCGAAAGCCCGACGCCGGTGCGCACCCCTGGCATGCTGTGGGCGCCGGCTGCCCGCGAGTCTGCAGCCACGCGCGCTTTCGCGGCGATCGTGCGCAAGATGGCGTTCCGCACCAGCCTGCTGGAGCGGACCGATGCCCACGGCCCGCGAGGCCGCGCCTCCGGCGTTCGCTAAGCTCGACCCATGCACATCACCGTCTGCCTCACCGGCCAGCGCGCCGACCCCTGGATTTCCGGCCTGCAGGCCGCCCTGCCGCAGGCCACCGTGACCGCCTGGTCGCCGGGCGCGCCGCCGGCCGACCATGCGGTGGTCTGGGCACCGCCGCAGGCCTTCTTCGACACCCAGCCCGCGCTGCGGGCGATCTTCAACATCGGCGCCGGCGTGGATGCGCTGCTGGCGCTGCGGCTGCCCGCGGGCGTGCCGGTCGTCCGGCTCGACGATTCCGGCATGGCGGTGCAGATGGCCGAGTTCGTCACCCATGCGGTGGTCCGGCATTTCCGCGAGTTCGACGGCTATGCGGCCGAGACCGCCGCCGGCCGCTGGTCGTACCGCAGGCCGCGGGCGCGGGCGGACTACCCCGTCGGCATCCTGGGGCTGGGCGTGCTGGGCCAACGCGTCGCCGCCGCGCTGCGGACCTTCGAATTCCCGGTGCGCGGCTGGAGCCGGTCGCCCAAGACGGTCGACGGCATCGACTGCTTCGCCGGCGACGACCAGCTCGACACCTTCCTCGCCGGCTGCCGGGTACTGGTCTGCCTGCTGCCGCTCACGCCGGAGACCGAGGGCATCCTGTGCCGCCGCACGCTGTCGCGGCTGCTGCCGGACGCCTTCGTCGTGAACGTTGCGCGGGGCGGCCATCTGGTCGAGGAGGACCTGCTCGCGCTGCTGGACGAGGGCCACGTGGCGGGCGCCGCGCTCGACGTGTTCCGCACCGAACCGCTGCCGGCCGGCCATCCGTTCTGGACCCATCCGAAGGTCGTGGTCACGCCGCACACCGCGGCGCGCACGCTGCGCGACGAGAGCATCGCGCAGATCGCCGGCAAGATCGCGGCGCTGGAGCGCAGCGAGCCGATCGCCGGCGTGGTGGACCCGGTGCGCGGCTACTGACCCTGCGGCCGCTGGCGGCATCTGCAACCGCCGTGGCCGCGATTGCGGCGCCGCCCGGCCGACAATGCGGCGATCGCCCGTCCGGGCCGCCACGGAGACACACACCATGCCCCTGCCCACCCGCGTCCAGATCATCGACGTCGCCCCGCGCGACGGCCTGCAGAACGAGAAGCAGCCGGTGTCGGCCGCCGACAAGATCGCGCTGGTCGCGCAGCTGCATGAGGCCGGCCTGACCGAGATCGAGGTCACCAGCTATGTCAGCCCGAAATGGGTGCCGCAGATGGCCGACGCCGCCGAGGTGATGGCCGGCATCGCGCGCAAGCCCGGCGTGCGCTATTCGGTGCTCACGCCCAACCTGAAGGGCTACGAGGCCGCGCTGCCGGGGCGCCCGGACGAGATCGTGGTGTTCGGCGCCGCGAGCGAGGCTTTCAGCCAGAAGAACATCAACTGCTCGATCGCCGAGAGCATCGAGCGCTTCGCGCCGGTGGTCGCGGCGGCGAAGGCCGCCGGCATCGCGGTGCGCGGCGCGATGAGCTGCACCGTCGGCTGCCCGTACGAGGGCGAGGTCGCGCCGGAAAAAGTCGGCTACCTGGCCCGGCTGATGCAGGGCATCGGCGTCGAGCGGGTGGACGTGGCCGATACGATCGGCGTCGGCACGCCGCGCACGGTACAGGCCGCGATCGAGGCGACGCTGCCGTATTTCGACGTGGACCACATCTCCGGCCACTTCCACGACACCTACGGCCAGGCGGTGGCCAACACGCTCGCGGCGCTGCAGATGGGGGTGTGGAATTTCCAGTCCTCGGTCGCGGGCCTCGGCGGCTGCCCGTATGCCAAGGGCGCGACCGGCAACGTCGCGACGGAAGACGTGGTCTTCATGCTCCACGGCATGGGCATCGAGACCGGCATCGACCTCGACCGGCTGGTGGACGCGGGCGTCTTCATCAGCCGGGCGCTGGGTCGCGAGCCGCAGTCGCGGGTGTCGAAGGCGATCCGCAACAAGCGGGCCGGCTGAGGCGGCTGCATCTGCGACTACAGCGGCCGGGGGCGCAGGCCGACGCGGCGATGCGGTTGTGGTCGCCGGATCTGACGACTGGGTAAAGGTGTGATGGACGGGTGGCTGCAAATACGGCCCGCCTCATCCAACTCCCGACTCGGAAAGACCCTTCATGCGACTGAACCTGTCCCTGCGCACCATCGGCGCCGCTGCCGCCCTCGCTGCCCTCTCCACCCTCGTGCCGGTCCATGCCGCAGCGCCGGCCGATGCCGACATGCAGATGGTGCTGGACGCCCACGCCAGCCTGAAACCGAAGCCGATCGAAACGCTCACCCCCGCCGAGGCCCGCAAGCAGCCCACGCCCGCCGATGCGGTGAACAAGGTGCTGAAGCAGCAGTCGCAGCCGACCAAACCCGAACTGCTGGTGCCCGGCATCACCGCCAAGGACACGACCGTCGCCGGCGCCGCCGGCCAGATCCCGGCACGCATCTACACGCCCAAGGGCCGCGGCCCGTTCCCGGTCATCGTGTACTACCACGGCGGCGGTTGGGTGATCGCCGACCGCAAGGTGTACGACGGCGGCGCCCGCATGCTGGCGAAGCAGGCGAACGCCGTGGTCGTCTCGGTGGACTACCGCCGTGCGCCGGAAGCCAAGTTCCCGGCCGCCTGGGACGATGCCCTGGCAGCCTACCGCTGGACCGCCGCGAACGCCGGCAAGATCAAGGGCGACCCGGCGAAGCTGGCGTTGGCAGGCGAAAGCGCGGGCGGCAACCTGGCGGTCGCCACCGCCATCGCAGCCCGCGATGCCGGCCTGCCGAAGCCGCTGCATGTGCTGTCGGTCTATCCGGTCGCCCAGACCAGCCTGGAAACCCCGTCGTACAACACGTATGCCGATGCCAAGCCGCTCAACCGGCCGATGGTCAAGTGGTTCGTGGACCAGCTGACCCGTTCGCCGGCGGACCTGCAGGACGTGCGCCTGCAGCTGGTCAACGCGAACCTGATGGGCCTGCCGCCGGTCACGATCGTGAATGCGCAGATCGACCCGCTGCTGGACGACGGCGCGCAGCTCGAGGCCGCGCTGCGCAAGGCCAACGTACCGGTCGAACGCAAGGTCTACGACGGCGCGACGCACGAGTTCTTCGGCATGGCTGCCGTGGTGCAGAAGGCGCGCGATGCGCAGGCCTTCGCCGGCCAGCGTTTGAAGCAGGCGTTCGGCACGCCCTGACGACCGGCGCGGTGCAGGACTGCCGCGCGCAGTCCTACATCCATCGGGCCGGCAAGACGACGGGCCGGCCCCGATACCCCGCCTACCTTGGATAGCAGGCACCAACGCCGCACACCACCCGACCACAAGGAGATTTCCATGCGTACCACCCACCGTATCGCCGCCGGCCTCGCCACCGCTGCCACCGCCCTCGCATTCGCCATGCCGGTGGCCGCCCAGTCCACCATGGGCACCGGCATGACCGGCTCCCAGGGCAACCAGACCGGCCGCACCGCCGACGACAAGATGGCCCCCGCAGGTGCCGCCCGTGGCACCGGCTCGATGGGCGCCGAATCGGCCAAGCCGGGCGGTATGGGCACGGCTCCCCGCAGCACCGGCACGATGAACAAGCGCAGCGGCACTGCCAACAATCCCGAAACCGGCGGCGTCAGCAGCGGCTCCGGCGTCAACACCAGCGGCGCACCGGGCACCAACGGCCCGGCCGGCACCGCCAAGTAAGGCCCATTTCTCGGCTGCACACGGGCCCGCTTCGGCGGGCCTTTTTGCGTGCGGTCGAACAGCCAGCAGCGCCCGGCACGATAGGGCAGGGCAGGGCAGGGCGGGGCAGGGCAGGGCAGCGAGCGCTATGCTCGACCGCAGGCTCTGCCGGCCACCCACGGCGGCCCTCGCCCCGTTCACGAACATGCGGATTCCGCCCGCCTTCATGCATTCTTCCGAGCATCTTGCCGCGCTTCAGCACCGCGCCGCCGAGGCGGCTGCCGCCGCCACCGGCGTGCCGTCGCCCTGCCTGTCGATCTGCCGCCTGAGCGACGACCGCAGCCTGTGCGTCGGCTGCTTCCGCACCCTGGACGAGATCCGCGACTGGTCGCGTGCCACCGATGCGGAGAAGCGGATCGTCTGGCAACGGCTGCTGCAGCGCGCGGCAGCCTTCTGACGGCGGTGAGAAGCTCCACGGATTTCCAACAACCACGAGACATGCCCATGCACACTGTCACCTGCTACCTCGACTTCGTCTCCCCCTATGCCCAGCTCGCCTTCCACCGCCTGCCCGTGGAACTCGAAGGCACCAGCTACGCGATCGACTACCGGCCGGTGCTGCTCGGCGCCCTGCTGCAGCAGCACGGCAACCCCGGCAACGCCGGCATCGCGCCGAAGCGCGCCTGGACCTACCGCCATGCCGCCTGGCTCGGCCACACGCTCGGCATTCCGCTCGACATGCCGGCCGCGCATCCGTTCAGTCCGCTGCCTTTGCTGCGGCTGGCGCTCGCCACCTCGGAAGACGGCAGCATCAACCGGCACGTCGCCGGCCTGCTGCTCGACCACGTCTGGCGCGGCGGTGCCGATGCCAACGATCCGGCACGGCTCGACGCCCTGCGTGCGCAGGTGCCGACCCTGCGCCACGACCCGGCGGGCGCCGAGGTGAAGGCGCTGCTGCGCGCCAACACCGATGCTGCGGCGGCGCAGGGCGTGTTCGGCGTGCCGGCCTTCGTCGTCGGCGACCGCGTGTTCTGGGGCCTCGACAGCCTGCCGATGCTGCGTGCCTGCCTGGCGGGCGACTTCTGGTTCGACGGTGGCGCCTGGGCGCGGGCGGCCGACGTGCCGAGCGGACTGTCGTCCCGCTGACAGGTTCCCGCGCCCGCGCGGTCCGCCGCAGCGCTGGTTTTCCGCATCGCGGAAGCGGGTTTGCGGGTTAGCCCCGGGTTTGTCAGACACCCGTCAGCGCGGCGCAAGCTGCTGTTGGATTCGCGTCAGAGCAGGGTCAGTACGGCCTCCAAGAATCGGGGCACGGACCGCCACGAGGGCGGCCGCACACCCTACAGGAGACAAGCGCATGTCCAGCACCCTGCATGGCGGGAGGCCCCTTCCGGCCGCCACGCCCCGCCCCATGTCCACCGAGGAGAAGAAGGTCATCTTCGCCTCGTCCCTCGGCACCGTGTTCGAGTGGTACGACTTCTACCTCTACGGCTCGCTCGCGGCGATCATCGCCAAGCAGTTCTTCAGCGGCCTGGATGCGGGCGCGGCCTTCATCTTCGCGCTGCTGGCCTTCGCCGCCGGCTTCCTGGTGCGGCCCTTCGGCGCGATCGTGTTCGGCCGGCTCGGCGACATGATCGGCCGCAAGTACACCTTCCTGGTCACGATCCTGATCATGGGCCTGGCGACCTTCATCGTCGGCATCCTGCCCAACTACGCCACCATCGGCGTGGCCGCGCCGGTCATCCTGATCGCGCTGCGCATGCTGCAGGGCCTGGCGCTCGGCGGCGAGTACGGCGGTGCCGCCACCTACGTCGCCGAACATGCGCCGCACGGCAAGCGCGGTGCCTACACCTCGTGGATCCAGACCACCGCGACGCTCGGCCTGTTCCTGTCGCTGCTGGTGATCCTCGGCACCCGGACCATCCTGGGCGAGCAGGCCTTCGGCGACTGGGGCTGGCGTGTCCCGTTCCTGGTGTCGATCCTGCTGCTCGGCATCTCGGTGTGGATCCGCCTGACGCTGTCGGAATCGCCCGCCTTCCAGAAGATGAAGGCCGAGGGCAAGACCTCCAAGGCACCGCTGAAGGAATCCTTCGGCGAATGGAAGAACCTGAAGATCGTGATCCTGGCGCTCGTCGGCCTGACCGCCGGCCAGGCCGTGGTCTGGTACACCGGCCAGTTCTACGCGCTCTTCTTCCTGACGCAGCAGCTGAAGGTCGATGCCACCACCGCCAACCTGCTGATCGCCGCCGCGCTGCTGCTCGGTACCCCGTTCTTCGTGGTGTTCGGCGTGCTGTCGGACAAGATCGGCCGCAAGCCGATCATCATGGCCGGCTGCCTGCTGGCGGTGCTGACCTACTTCCCGGTGTTCAAGGCCCTGACCGGCGCCGCCAACCCGGACCTGGCCGCCGCCCAGACCAACGCCGCCGTCACCGTCACCGCGGACCCGGCCACCTGCTCGTTCCAGGGCAACCCGGTCGCCCGCGAGATCGACTTCAAGAGCTCCTGCGACATCGCCAAGCGCTACCTAGTGCAGAACTCGGTGAGCTACGAGAACATCGCCGGCCCGGCCGGCTCGCCCGCCGTGGTCAAGATCGGCACCAAGACCATCACCGCGCCCACCGGCAACGTGGTCAACCTGAAGTTCGACGAAGCCTCGGTCAAGAGCATCGCCGCCTTCAAGAAGGAGGTCGGCGACGACCTGAAGGGCGCCGGCTACCCGGCCAAGGCCGATCCGGCCAAGATGAACAAGGGGCTGATGATCGCCATCCTGTTCTACCTGGTGCTGCTGGTGACGATGGTCTACGGCCCGATCGCGGCCATGCTGGTGGAGATGTTCCCGACCCGCATCCGCTACACCTCGATGAGCCTGCCGTACCACATCGGCAACGGCTGGTTCGGCGGCCTGCTGCCCACCACCTCGTTCGCGATCGTGGCCTCGACCGGCAACATGTACAACGGCCTGTGGTACCCGATCGTGATCGCGGCGGTCACGCTGGTGATCGGCACGCTGTTCATCCGCGAAACTAAGGACGTGGACATCTACGCCAACGACTGAGCGTCGCCCGTCCGGGCGCGGCGTCCTGCGGGCGCCGCGCCCTTTTGCTTTGCTCCCTGCAGCTCTCTCTCATCCAAGGAAATCGCCATGTGGAAGATCGCCATCGGCTTCGCCCTTTTCGCCGCCGTGTCCCTGTTCGTCATCATCAAGGGCGGCGACAAGATCGACATGGGCGGCGAGCAGCACAGCGGCGACGTGCAGCATGCGCCGGCGGCGGCCACGCCTACGCCTGCAACCGCACCGGCGGGCGGCGCGGCGCGCTGAGCCTCGGCCGTGCGGCCGACACGCGGGACGCACCGGCCGCGACAGGGTCGCGCCCAGCGCTATATTTTCAATAGCTAGCTACGCAGGCCCCATCGGCGCAAAAGGCCGGAATCGGATCGAATCGACAGCCTCGGTCAGCGCCGGAACCTGCCGTCGCTGCCGATGACCGCCAGATCTGCGAAGTCGAGGCCGCTCCGGTCGTCCGCGCCGTAGCCGAGTCCCAGCCCGCTCAGGTCGAAGCGCCGCAGACCTTCGAGCGCGTCGCGCAGGCTGCGGGCGTTCGGCATCGCTGCGATGCACAGAGGTGCACCGGTGAGGATGTTCAGGCCGATACTTGCGAGACCGGCGAAGCGGGCGTTCTGCCCACCAGCATCCAGGCCACGGCCGCCCGCAGCACAGCAGGCCGGCAGCCGATATTTCCTTTAGGTTCGTCCGTCGACCTCCATTCATGACCCTGGCGGGCATTTATGACGGTCTGGCGATGGCGGGCCGTGCAGGCGTCAGGAAGCCCGCACCACGGCCGGTAGGCGGAGCGGCAGGCCGAAGCGCTGCACCGCACAAGGTGTCACCGAGCCGCCCGCACTGCTTCCTAGACTGGGTGGTTTTCCATCGATCCACCCCCAACTGCAGGCGCTATGACCGAAGGCACCATCCGCATCCGTGGCGCACGCCAGCACAACCTCAAGAACCTCGACCTCGACATCCGCACCGGCGAACTGACCGTCGTCACCGGCCCGAGCGGCTCGGGCAAGTCGAGCCTGGTGTTCGACACGCTTTATGCGGAAGGCCAGCGCCGCTACGTCGAGACCTTCTCGGCCTATGCACGGCAGTTCCTCGACCGGATGGACAAGCCCGCGGTGGACCGGGTGGAGGGCGTGCCGCCCGCGATCGCGATCGACCAGACCAACCCGGTGCGCAGCTCGCGCTCCACGGTCGGCACGATGACCGAGATCAACGACCACCTGAAGCTGCTGTTCGCCCGCGCCGCCCAGCTGTTCGACCGCGACACCGCGCTGCCTGTGCGCCACGATTCGCCCGACTCGATCCATGCCGAGCTGCTGCGCCGCGCGGCCGAGCGCACCGCGCAGCGCGGCGGCGCCGAGCCGCGGCTGGTCGTCACTTTCCCGGTCGAACTGCCCGGCAACACCACTGCGGAGGAAATCGAGCAGTGGCTGTCGGCGAGCGGCTTCACCCGCATCCATGCCGAGCGCGAGGTCGCCACGCCGACCGGCCCGCGCAAGGTGCTGGACGTGGTCGCCGACCGCTTCCGCATCTCCACCGTGGAGCGTGCCCGCGCAATCGAGGCGATCGAGAACGGCCTAAAGCGCGGCGCCGGCCGGCTCAGCGTGCATTGCCTGCCGGAAGGCGAGGGCGGCGATGGGCAGGAAGCGGAAACCTGGAAGTTCTCCACCGGCCTGCACTGCCCCGAGAGCGACCAGCGTTATGCCGAGCCGCTGCCGTCGATGTTTTCCTTCAATTCGCCGGCCGGTGCCTGCGAGACCTGCAAGGGGTTCGGCCGGGTGATCGGCGTGGACTACGGCCTGGTGATCCCGGACGAGAAGAAGACCCTGCGCGGCGGCGCCATCAAGACGATCCAGACGCCCGCCTGGAAGGAAGCGCAGGACGACCTGATGCGCCATGCGGAGGCAGCCGGCATTCCGCGCGACACCGCCTGGAACAAGCTGACGCCGGGCCAGCAGGCCTGGGTGATCGACGGTTCGCCGAACTGGAACGGCAAGTGGAACCAGCAGTGGTACGGCGTCAAGCGCTTCTTCGAATACCTGGAGAGCAAGGCCTACAAGATGCACATCCGGGTGCTGCTGTCGAAGTACCGCAGCTACACGACCTGCCCCACCTGCGCCGGCGCCCGGCTGAAGCTGGAGAGCATGCTCTGGCGCATCGGCACGAAGGCCGACGCCGACGACGTGCTGGCGCCGGACAGGCGCTTCCTGCCGCACGGCGCGAAATGGTCGCGCGACCAGCTGGAGGCGCTGCCGGGCCTGTGCCTGCACGACCTGATGCTGCTGCCGATCGAGCGGCTGCGGCGCTTCTTCGACCGGATGACGGCGGAAGCCTTTGCTCCTGAAACGATAGCTGGTGGCGCAGGTGGGGCGGGCGCAGAAGGCATTTTTTCACCGCAGGATGCCGGGGACCGCCAGGCGCTGAAGCTGCTCTACGAGGAGATCACCACCCGGCTGCGCTACCTGCACGATGTCGGCATCGGCTACCTGACGCTAGACCGGCAGAGCCGCACGCTGTCGGGCGGCGAGGTGCAGCGGATCAACCTGACCACCGCGCTCGGCACCTCGCTGGTCAACACGCTGTTCGTGCTGGACGAGCCGAGCATCGGCCTGCACCCCCGCGACATGGACCGCATCACCCAGGCGATGCACCGGCTGCGCGATGCCGGCAACACGCTGGTGGTGGTCGAGCACGACCCGGCCGTGATGCTGGCCGCCGACCGGGTGATCGACATGGGCCCCGGCCCCGGCGCGCGCGGCGGCGACATCGTCTTCGACGGCACCACCGACGACCTGCGGCAGGCCGACACCCTGACCGGCGCCTACCTTGGCGGCCGGAAGCAGATCGGCATGGGCTTCCAGCGGCCGGTGGGCGACAGCACGCCGCGGCTGATCCTGGAGGGCGCGACCGAGCACAACCTGCAGCGGGTGAACGTGGACATCCCGCTGCAGCGGCTGGTCACCGTCACCGGCGTCAGCGGATCGGGCAAGTCCACGCTGATCCAGGACGTGCTGGCGCCGGCGCTGCTGCGCCACTTCGGCAAGGCGACCGAGACGCCGGGCGCGCACGAGCGGCTGCTCGGCGCCGACCATTTGTCGGACGTGGTGTTCGTCGACCAGTCGCCGATCGGCAAGACGGCGCGCTCCAACCCGGCGAGCTACGTCGGCGCCTGGGACGCGGTGCGCGAGATCTTCGCGACCGCGCCGCTCGCGAAGCAGCGCAGCTACACCGCGGCGAAATTCAGCTTCAACTCGGGCGACGGCCGCTGCCCGACCTGCGGCGGCTCGGGCTTCGAGCATGTCGAGATGCAATTCCTGTCGGACGTCTACCTGCGTTGCCCCGACTGCGACGGCAAGCGCTACCGGGCGGAGATCCTGGAGGTGACGGTCGAGCGCGGCGGGCGCACGCTGAACGTGGCCGACGTGCTGGAGCTCACGGTCAGCGAGGCTATCGATCTCTTCAAGGCCGACCGCGAGGTGCAGCGCACGCTGCAGCCGATCGTCGACGTGGGCCTGGAATACGTGAAGCTCGGCCAGCCGGTGCCCACGCTCTCGGGCGGCGAGGCGCAGCGCTTGAAGCTCGCCGGCTTCCTGGCCGAGGCGGCCAAGGGTGCCACCGCGAGCCGCCAGTCGGTCGCGAAGAAGGGCACGCTGTTCCTGTTCGACGAGCCGACCACCGGCCTGCACTTCGACGACATCGCCAAGCTGATGCGGGCGTTGCGCAAACTGCTGGACGCCGACCATTCGCTGGTGGTGATCGAGCACAACCTGGACGTGATCCGGGCGAGCGACTGGCTGATCGACCTCGGGCCGGAAGGCGGCGACGGCGGCGGCCTGGTGGTCGCGACCGGCACGCCGCTGGACCTGCGGCAGCACGCCACCTCGCACACCGGCCGCGCGCTGCGGGAGTACGAGCAGGCGATCGGCGCGGGTTCGCACGGCGTCGAGGAAGGCGTGCCGCTGCAGACGCAGATACAGGCCCGGCGCAAGGCGGCGCAGGCCGAGCGGTCCGACGCGATCCAGATCGTCAACGCCCGCGAGCACAACCTGAAGGGCGTCTCGGTCGACATCCCGCGCGGCAAGTTCAATGTGGTGACCGGCGTCAGCGGCTCCGGCAAATCGACGCTCGCCTTCGACATCTTGTTCAACGAGGGGCAGCGGCGCTACCTTGAATCGCTGAACGCCTATGCTCGCAGCATCGTGCAGCCGGCCGGCCGGCCGGAGGTGGACGCGGTCTACGGCATTCCGCCGACCGTCGCGATCGAGCAGCGCCTGTCGCGCGGCGGGCGCAAGTCCACCGTCGGCACCACCACCGAGACCTGGCACTTCCTGCGGCTGCTGTATGTGAAGCTGGGCGTGCAGCACTGCATCCACGACGGCGCGGCGGTGCTGCCGCAGACGCCCGACAGCATCGCGGCGCAGCTGCTGCAGCAGTTCCGCGGCCGCTGCATCGGCCTGCTGGCGCCGCTGGTGATGAACCGCAAGGGCGTCTACACCGAACTGGCCGACTGGGCGCGGCCGCGCGGCTACACCCACCTGCGGGTGGACGGCAACTTCCTGCCGACCGCGAAGTTCCCGCGGATCGACCGCTTCAAGGAACACACGGTCGAGCTGCCGATCGCGAGCGTCCATGTGTCGCCCGAGAAGGAGGACGACCTGCGCGCCGCGCTCGCCACCGCGCTGGAGCACGGCAAGGGCACGGTGCACGTGCTTGCCGGCATCGAGGGTCTGGAGGCGGCGATGCAGGCCGGCGAGCCGACCGCCGGCATCGGCACGCTGCACGCGTACTCGACCGAACGCGCCTGCCCGATCTGCCACACCAGTTATGCCGAACTGGACCCGCGGCTCTTCAGCTACAACAGCAAGCACGGCTGGTGCCCGGACTGCGTGGGCACCGGCGTGAAGCTGACCAAGGACCAGCGCAAGGTGTTCGACGACTCGGTGCTCGCCGACGACCAGAAGGGACGCGAGCAGACCTTCGCCGAACCCGAGGCCGAGGACGTGGGCGACGCCGCCTGCCCGACCTGCGCCGGTACCCGGCTGAATGCGGTGGCCCGCGCGGTGCGGTTCCGCGAGACCGGCATCGCCACGCTCGCGGCAATGAGCGTGCAGGAGGTCCGTGGCTGGTTCGAGGCGCTGCAGCTGGAAGGCCGCGAAGCCGGCATCGCCCGCGACCTGGTCCCGGAGATCCGCAGCCGGCTCGAATTCCTGGAGGAGGTCGGCCTGGGCTACCTGACGCTCGACCGCGGCGCGCCAACACTTTCGGGCGGCGAGGCGCAGCGCATCCGGCTCGCGGCGCAGCTCGGCAGCAACCTGCAGGGCGTCTGCTATGTGCTCGACGAGCCGACCATCGGCCTGCACGCCCGCGACAACGGCATCCTGCTGAATGCGCTGCACAAGCTCGGCGACAAGGGCAACACGCTGGTGGTGGTGGAGCACGACGAGGACACCATCCGTCGCGCCGACCACATCATCGACATCGGCCCGAGCGCCGGCAAGCGCGGCGGCCGGGTGGTGGCGCAGGGCGCCGTCGCCGACATCGAGGCGGCGGAGGATTCGCAGACCGGCCGCTATCTGCTGCACGCGATGCGGCATCCGCTGCAGCCGCGGCGCGACGTGGTGGGCGGCGCGCCGGCGGCACCCGCGCCTGCTCCGGTCGTGGCCGAACCCGCCAAGGGCAAGGGCCGTGGGAAGAAGGCGGTGCCGGCGCTCGCACCGGTGGCGGCCGAGGACGACAGCCTACTGCTCGACTGGATCGAACTGCGCGGCGCGCACCTGCACAACCTGCAGGACGTGGACATCGACGTGCCGCTGAAACGGCTGGTCGCGATCACCGGCGTCAGCGGCTCCGGCAAGTCCACGCTGGCGCGCGATGTGCTGCTGGCCAACGTGCAGGCCGCCGTGCAGCAGCGCACCACCAAGGCCGGCCGCGAGGCCGACGATGCCGGCAAACACCCCGCCTGGTCCGGCTGCGAGAGCCTGGACGGCTACCAGACGGTGGACCGCGTCCTGGAAGTCGACCAGACCCCGATCGGCAAGACGCCGCGCAGCTGCCCCGCGACCTACATCGGCTTCTGGGACACGATTCGCCGCCTGTTCGCCGACACGCTCGAGGCGAAGGCCCGCGGCTACACGCCGGCGCGCTTCTCGTTCAACACCGGCGACGGCCGCTGCTCGGTCTGCGAAGGGCAGGGCGTGCGCACGATCGAAATGAGCTTCTTGCCCGACGTGAAGGTGCCCTGCGAGGCCTGCCACGGCGCCCGCTTCAACCCGGAGACGCTGGCCGTCACCTGGCGGGGCAAGAGCATCGGCGACGTGCTGCAGATGGAGATCGACGAAGCGGTCGAGTTCTTCGCCAGCATGCCGAACATCGCCCATCCGCTGCAGCTGATGAAGGACGTGGGCCTCGGCTACCTGACGCTCGGCCAGCCGTCGCCGACGCTGTCGGGCGGCGAGGCGCAGCGGATCAAGCTGGTGACCGAACTCAGCAAGGTGCGCGACGACGTCACCCGCCGCGGCCAGAAGCCGCCGCACACGCTCTACGTGCTCGACGAACCGACCGTCGGCCTGCACATGGCCGACGTGGAACGGCTGATCCGGGTGCTGCACCGCCTGGTCGGTGGCGGCCACAGCGTGCTGGTGATCGAGCACGACCTCGACGTGATCGCCGAAGCCGACTGGGTGATCGACCTGGGTCCGGAAGGCGGCAGCGGCGGCGGCCGGGTGGTGGCGACCGCCACGCCCGAGGACGTGGTGCGGCTGGGGACGCACACCGGGCGGGCGCTGGCGGGGGTGCTGGCGCGCTGAGGCGCCGGTCGCGCGGGCGACATCTCGGGCGTTTGTCCCGATGACGGAAGGCGGCCGGGTCCGTCCAATGGAGGGCATCGTATTCGCCATCCAAGGAGATTCCATGCACCGTCGCCATCTGCTGCAGGGCGCCGCCGGCATCCTGGGCGCCGCCGCCCTGCCGTTCGCCCACGCCCAGAACGCCCCGGCGTTCCCGACCCGCCCGGTCAAGCTCGTCATCGCCTTCCCCGCGGGCGGTCCGACCGACATCACGATGCGCCAGCTCGCCGAGAACGCCGGCAAGGCGCTCGGCCAGCCGGTGATCGTCGAGAACAAGCCCGGCGCCGGCGGTACGTTGCCGGCGCAGCAATTGCAGTCGTCCCCGGCCGACGGCTACACGCTCGCGCAGATTCCGCTGGGCGTGTTCCGGCTGCCCTACACCACCAAGATCAACTGGGATCCGGTGAAGGACATCAGCTACGTGATCAACGTGACCGGCTACGCCTTCGGCATCGTGGTGCCGGCCGACAGCCCGATCAAGAACTGGAGCGACTTCGTCGCGTACGCCAAGGCGAATCCGGGCAAGCTGAGCTACGGCTCGACCGGCACCATGACCAGCCCGCACCTGACCACCGAACTGGTAGCGCAGCGGCTGGGCATCCAGCTCAACCACGTGCCCTACAAGGGCAGCGCCGACCTGATGCAGGCGATCATGGGCGGCCACATCATGGCGGCGGCCGACTCCACCGGTTTCGCGCAGCAGGTCGAGGCCGGCAAGCTGCGGGTGCTCAACACCTGGGGCGACCAGCGGCTCGCCAAGTTCCCCGACGCGCCGACGCTCAAGGAACTGGGCCTGGACGTGGTGCAGAACTCGCCCTTCGGCATCGGCGCGCCGCGCGGCACGCCGCCCGAGGTGGTCAAGCGGTTGCACGACGCCTTCAAGACCGCGATGGAAGATCCGGCCTACCTGCAGGCGCTCGGCCGCTACGACATGCTGCCGAATTACATGTCGTCGGCGCAGTACACCCGCTTCGCGCAGGACACCTTCAGCCGCGAGAAGGCGCTGATCGAGAAGCTGGGGCTGGCGAAGCCGGGCTGATCTTCACGTGCGGGCGTCGCTCGGCAGCTGGTCGTCGGTGTGTGCGTCCTGCGGCGGCGCCCGGCGCACCACGCCGAGCTTGAGCCCCAACATGCCGAGGATGCGGTTCATCGTCTGGACCGTGCCCTCGCTGCGTTCCTGCTCGATGTCCTGCAGCGTGCGGTAGCCGATGCCCGCGATGTGCGCCATTTCCGCGGTGGTCAGGCGCATCGTTTTCTTCAGGTGCCGCACGGCCTGCGGCAGCGACCATTCGGGATGGGCCAGCACTTCCTCGATCGCCTGCCGGCGGAGGTCGATCTGGGCGGAGAGCGGTAGGGCGTGGAAACGCTTGTCCATGGAAGGTCACTTCAGCGCGGCAAGCGCCGCAGCCTGCGCGCGGATGCCGGGGCGCAGGTGGTCGAGCAGGTCGGCGTCCAGGCCGAGGTCGTCGGGGTGCGCGCCGGCAATTTCATCCAGCCGCGGCGCCATCGCGCGCAATTCGGCCGCCAGCGGTTCGCGTTGCAACACCGGGCGCTCTGATCGCCGAGCGCCGGAGGGCGTCTTCGCTGCCGCGCAGACACCGTCCAGCACCCGCCGCCAGTCCGGACTGCCGCCGTCGTTGTCCTGCCAGCGGATGCGCCGGGCGATGCCGTCCGGGTGCAGGTACATCGGCGCGAAGTCGTAGAGCGGCGTGAGCGCAATCCGTCCAGCCGCGTCGCGTTGCACCGCGGTGTTGCGGGCATGGTTGTCCTTGTTGCCCAGGGCGAGGTTCGCGACATCCCGGCGCAGGTATTCGAGCACTTCCGCCTGGGGATCGGTGCAGTGGCGCAGAAGCGCACGGCATACCTGGTCGTGGCTGGGTACGGCCTCGAAGCCCGGCAGCCCGGTCAGCGTCGCGATGCTCTCCTGCGCCAGCCGGACCACCCGGCCGTTTTCCACGCGGCGGTCGAACCGCGGGATGAACAACGCGCGGTGCCGCAGCACCAGGGGCGCATGGACGCGCAGGCCCAGTCGTTCGGCGATGCCCATGTACGGCGCCTCGTGCCGCAGGATGCTGGCCAGCTGCCGATCGGCTCCGCGTCCGAACTTCACGATGTAGTGCGCTGCCGCCTGCGCATCGGGCAGCGTGTGGTCCAGGTACAGCAGTCCGTCGTGCGCGCGGGTCAGCAGCACCTTGGGCCATTCCCCCTGCACCCCGGACGACCCCGCGACGAAGAGGCCGTGCGACGCCAGGTATTCCGAGAATTCCTCGCCGCGCTGCGCGATCTCGTCGTCGGTGAAGCCGCGCATCGCGCCTGCGTGGTCCGCAAGCCATCCGGCGGCTTCCTTGACCCGCAGATGCCCGACCGGGTTGCCTGCGCCGGCCAGCAGCAGTGGCCAGTCGGCCGTCGTGCCGGCGGTGGCGGGCAGACCGATACGGCGCAGCAGCTCCTGACGTCCGAAGCCCTGCGGCAGCATGTCGATCAGGAACACCGGCCAGTGTGGCAGTTGCAAAGGCTCGAGCCCCACCGGCCAGTGGGCGCACAGCGCATGCGCATCCCGGGCATGCGTATGGGCGAACGCCCAGTCGAGGGCGTAGCCGGAATAGGTGCGCGTCTTCCAGCCGTGGCCGGCATCGGCATGGAGCCGCACCTCGGCGACGTCGTGCCATTGCTGGTCCAAGAAGAGCTGAATGGTGCAGCTTTGATTTATTTGCACGAAAATTTATCGAAACAATACTGCAAAACTACTGTAATGTGCATGCATTTTCGTGCATTTTATTGAGTCACATTGATTGATTTGTTCGGCTTTTCCAAGCTGTATCGCCACAATCGGGCCCATGGCCTCCGCCCCGCCCACCGTCGTCTGGATCCAGCCCGCCGCACCGCCCAAGCCGCCGGTCGGCGCGCCCTGCAACGGCTGCGGGCTCTGCTGCCTGGCCGAGCCGTGCCCGGTCGGCATGCTGGTCTCGCGACGCCGCCATGGCGCCTGCGATGCCCTGCGCTGGGACGATGCACAGGGCCGCTACTTCTGCGGCATGGTGAGCGACCCGCGCGGCGTGCTCGGCCGCCGCTGGCGCTGGATCGCACCCTGGATCGGGCGCCGCGCGCGCCGCTGGATCGCCGCGGGCATCGGCTGCGATGCGGCGCTCGACGCCACGCCGCGCGGCTGATCCGCCGCCTCCACGATTCGCACACAAACGTTCGACAGTCGGGCAAGGTTGCCGCTGGAGACTCCGGGCCGTCCCACCACGTCCCCCTTTTCCGGAGTCTCCTGTTCCATGAGCCAAGACCACACGCAGCTGCTGGCCGACGAAGCGCAATACTGTTCCTTCGGCGATACCGTCCACTACGTCAACCCGCCGAAGATCTTCGCCGGGTGCGACGGCAGCTACATGATCGACGACGCCGACACGCGCTACCTCGACCTGCAGATGTGGTACTCGGCGGTCAACTTCGGCTACAAGAACAAGCGGCTCGAGGACGTGATGAAGCGGCAGCTCGACATCCTGCCGCAGATCGCCAGCCAGTACCTGCACCCGACCAAGAGCGAGCTGGCGAAATGGATCGCGCAGGATGCCGAGGCCAAGTGGGGCCGCGGCGGCCGGGTGCACTTCAACGTCGGCGGCGCGCAGGCGATCGAGGATTCGCTCAAGGTGGTGCGCAACGCGAGCAACGGCAAGAGCCTGATGTTCGCCTTCGAGGGCGGCTACCACGGCCGCACGCTGGGCGCGTCGAGCATCACTTCGAGCTACCGCTACCGCCGCCGCTACGGCCACTTCGGCGACCGTGCGCAGTTCCTGCCCTTCCCATACCCGTTTCGCCGCCCGAAGGGCATGGCGGCGGAGGAATACGGCGATTCGCTGGTCAAGGAGTTCGCCCGCAAGTTCGAGAACGAGTACCACGCGCTGTGGGACCCGAAGACCCGGCAGTGCGAATACGCCGCCTTCTACATCGAGCCGATCCAGGGCACCGGCGGCTACGTGATCCCGCCGGCCAACTACTTCAAGGGCATGAAGAAGGTGCTCGACGAGCACGGCGTACTGCTGGTGGTCGACGAGATCCAGATGGGCTTCTGGCGCACCGGCAAGCTGTGGTCGATCGAGAACTTCGGCGTGCAGCCCGACGTGCTGGTGTTCGCCAAGGCGCTGACCAACGGCCTGAACGCCCTGAGCGGCCTGTGGGCGCGCGAGGAACTGATCAACCCGACGATCTTCCCGCCGGGCTCCACCCACAGCACCTTCGCCTCCAACCCGCTCGGCACCGCGCTCGGCCTGGAGGTGCTGAAGATGACCCACGAGGTGGACTTCGGCCAGCAGGTGCGCGACAGCGGTGCCTACTTCCTCGAGGGCCTGCGCGACCTGCAGACGCGCCATCCGGAGATCGGCGATGTGGACGGCCTGGGCCTGGCGCTGCGGGCCGAGATCTGCGAGGCCGACGGCTTCACGCCCAACCGGGCGCTGCTCGACCGGATGGTGGACATGGGCCTGGAAGGCACGCTGGAATACCAGGGCCAGAAGCGCGGCCTAGTTCTCGACGTGGGCGGCTACTACAAGAACGTGATCACCTTCGCGCCGTCGCTGATGATCACCCGCGCCGAGATCGACGAGGCGATGGTGCTGCTCGACCAGCTGCTGAACCGCGCCAAGCGTGCTGCCTGAGCGGGCCGGCTGCGCTGCGTCCCCCGCCGGAACGCCGCCCGTGCGCTGCCTGAACCAGATCGAGCCCGGCGTATTGATCCGCCAGTTCCTCGCCCATCCGCCCGACGGCTTCGTGCCGACGGCGGAGCTGGGCGCGGGGCAGCCCGCCTTCGTCGCGCCGTTCGACCTGCTGACCACCGTCGATGCCGCGGACAAGCAGCGCATCGCGGCCCTGCCGTTCTACCGGCACTGGTCGCGCTGGCTGCGGATCCGCACCGCCTTCGTCGGCACCACCGTCACCGAATACGCGGTGTTCGCCGCAGGAACCGCGCCGGAGGCGCTGGCCGCAGCGGTGCGGGAGCGCCTGGGGCGCCGCTGTCGCCTGGCGATCGTGAAGGACATCCCGCAGCGGTCGCCGCTGCTGTCGGATGACGAGAACGCACAGGCCGACGCGCTCGCCGCGGCCTGCGCGGCGCAGGGCTTCGTACTGGTCGAGGGCCAGGCGCTGGCCTATGTGGCGATCGACTTTCCCGACATCGCCGCCTACCTCGCGCGTCTGTCCACCGGCCGGCGCAAGAACCTGCAGCGCAAGTGGAGGAGCCGCGCGCTGCTGGATGTGCGGCGCATCCCGACCGGCGAAGCGTTCGCCGACGAGGCGGTCGTCGATGCGTACTACGCCCTGTACGAAGGCGTCTTCGCGCAGAGCGAGGTGCATTTCGACAGGCTCGGCCGCGCCTTCTTCGCGGCGGTGCTGCGCGATGCGGCGAGCGGCGGCATCGTGTTCGAGTACCGCCGGCGCCAGCCCGACGGCACCGAGGGGCCGCTGGTCGGCTGGAACCTGTGTTTCGAATACGGCGGTCGGCTGATCGACAAGTACATCGGCTTCGCCTATCCCGCGGCGCGTGAGGTGGACCTGTATTTCGTGAGCTGGCTGCTGAACCTGGAGTACGCGGTCGAGCGCGGCCTGACGCACTACGTGGCCGGCTGGACCGACCCGGAAGTGAAGGCGCAGCTCGGTGCGCGCTTCACCCTGACCCGGCATGCGGTCTGGGTGCGCAACCCGCTGCTGCGGGCGCTGGCGCGGCGCTTCGCCGGCGTGTTCGAGAGCGACAGCCGCTGGGCCGCGCCATGACGGACGCGCAGCGGACCGCACCGGCCGCACGGCCGCCGGTGGTGCTCGACCTCGACGCGTCGGTGCCGCCGCTGGCGGGCGAATGCCGGCTGCCGCTCGCGCCCTGGCAGGAAGCGATCCGCTTCGGCTGCGGCCTGCGGCGGATGCGGGCCTTCGCCGCAGCGCTGGGGGCCCGCATGCCCGCGTTCGCCACGCACGGCACCGTGTTTCTCGGCAGTGGCGATTTCCATCACCTGAGCGCGCCACTGGTGGCACGCTGCATCGCGGCCGGCGGCTTCACCGCGGCGTGGCCGCTGCGGCTGGTGGTGCTCGACAACCATCCGGACAACATGCGCTTCCCGTTCGGCATCCACTGCGGATCGTGGGTGCGGCACGTCGCGCTGCTGCCGCAGGTGGCGCATGTGCATGTGGCGGGCATCACCTCGGCGGACATCGGCCGCGGCCATGCGTGGGAGAACTATCTCGCGCCGCTGCGCGCCGGCAAGCTGAGCTACTGGAGCTGCGGTGTCGATACCGGCTGGGCGCGCTGGCTCGGCCTCGGCCGTGCGTTCCGCACCTTCGCCAGCGGCGACGCGCTGGTCGCGGCGCTGTGCGAACAGTTGGCGGCCGACCGCCAGCCGACCTATCTGTCGATCGACAAGGACGCCTTCGCGCCCGACGTGGTGCGGACCAACTGGGACCAGGGCCTGCTGCGTGCGGACCATGCCGATGCGGTGATCGCCGCGCTGCGCGGCACGCTCGCCGGCAGCGACGTGACCGGCGAGGTGTCCTCCTACCGCTACCGAACCGCCTGGAAGCGATGGCTGAGCGCCGGCGACGGACAGCAGACGACGGTCGCGCCGGACGATCTCGCGCGGTGGCAGGCGGAGCAGGGCGCTTTCAATCGGCGGCTGCTGGCGCAGCTCGCGGGCTGAGGGCGGGCGTCGTCTGCCGCCGGGCGTAGCCGGTAAGCAGCGCAGGCGACCTGAGGAATGCAGGTCCCGGCGCTTCGGGCGGCGCCGCGGTGACAAGTGTTCACGCCCGTGGACGTCGGTCGCGGGACCATCGCCCCCTTATATTCATTCGGCCCCCGTAACCGGCCTCCGCACGATGCCTTCCTCCGCCCTGCACACCCGCCCGCTGCCCGTATCCCGCCAGCTTCTCGGCCTGTTCGGCTGGCTGGCCGTCACCGCGGTGGCGGCCGGTCTCGGCAGTGCGGCGTCGATCCAGGCATCCTCGTTCTACGGCCAGCTGGTGCAGCCGTCGTGGGCACCGCCTTCGTCGTGGTTCGGCCCGGTCTGGAGCACCCTCTACCTGCTGATGGCGCTGGCCGCCTGGTGGGTGTGGCGCACGGCCGGCTGGCAGGGCGCCCGGCGGGCGCTGACGCTCTACGTGGTGCAACTCGCGGTCAATGCGCTCTGGAGCTGGCTGTTCTTCGCCTGGCACCAAGGCGCGCTCGCGTTGGTCGATGTGCTGGTGCTGCTGGCGCTGGTCGCGGCGACGCTGGTCGCGTTCTGGCGGGTGCGGCCCGGCGCCGGGCTGCTGCTGGTGCCCTACCTGCTGTGGGTGGGCTTCGCCTCGGCGCTGAACTTCGCGGTCTGGCGGCTCAATCCGGGCGTGCTGTGACCGCAGGCGCCTGCGGCGTCAGTCGCCGCCGCGCACCTTGCCGCGCAGCTGCTTGACCACGCCGCGCACCGCCTTGCCCTGCAGCCGGCGCTGCTGCGAACCGTAGGTCGGCTCGGTCGGCCGGCGCCGTTTCGGCGGCACCGCGACGCTGTCGACCAGCGCCTGCAGCCGCGCCAGCGCCTCGACCCGGTTGAATTCCTGGCTGCGGGAGGTCTGCGCCTTGATGACGACCGTGCCGTCGGCGGTGATGCGCTGGTCGCGCAGCGCCAGCAGGCGTTCCTTCACCGCGTCGGGCAGCGACGATGCGGGCACCGAAAACCGCAGATGCACCGCGCTCGACACCTTGTGGACGTTCTGCCCGCCCGGACCCTGTGCGCGGACGTAGCTCAGTTCGACCTCGTCCGGCGCCACTGGCACGCGCGGCGGGGTCATGGCCGCGACGGCTCCACCGCGTAGATGCGCGGCAGCAGGATGCGGAAGCGGGTGCCGCGGCCCGGGGCGGTCTGCAGCTCGATGGTCGCGTCGAGCAGTTCGCACAGCCGCTTGACGATCGACAGGCCGATGCCTTCGCCGGGCGGCAGGGCCGGCGGCACCGGCGGCGCGACCGCCGTGATGGGGGGCACGTCGGCCGGCACCAGCGATGCGGCCGGCGTGGCGACATCCCGGCCGGCGGTATGGGCGAGCTGGGTCGCGCCGGCGATGGCCCCACCGAGCGGCGCGGCGGCATGCAGGCCGGGGCCGGTGTCCTGCACAGTCAGCGCCCAGCGGCGGTCGTCGCCCGGGTCGCTGTCGCCCCACGCGACGGTGACGCTGCCCTGCGGCGTGTAGCGGATCGCGTTGAGCACCAGGTTCTGTGCCAGCCGGCGGGTCTTGACGGGGTCGGCGGCCACCTGCAGCGGCACCGGTCCGTCGTAGCGCAGCGCCAGGCCGCGCTCCTGCGCCATCGGCTGCAGGCCTTCGCAGAGGTCGTGCAGCAGGGCGCCGACGTCGGTGTCGGCCACCTGGCGGGTCTCGCGGCCGGCGGTCAGGCGGGCGAGCGCGGTCACGTCGTCGAGCAGGTGGCGCAGCGAGCCGACGTTGCGGTCGAGCGCCTGCAGGAACCGTGCGCGCCGGTCGTCGGACACGTCGGCGCCGGTGAGGCCGCGTGTCGCGCTTGCCATCACGCCGACGTTGCCGCGCAGGTCGTGCGCCACCTGTTCCCAGAGCGCGCCGCGGTGGCGTTCGATCTCGCGGATGTCCTCCAGCGCGCGTTCCAGGTCGCCGACGTAGCCGGCCGCCTCGGCCTCGTGCAGCCGGTAGAACTGGGCGGTGCTGTCCTCGATCGCGCGGCCGTGGGCGGTCGCCCAGAGCCGGCGCGCCACGGCCATGGCCGCGGGCGAGACGGGGATCGTCTCGGCACAGCGGTCGAGCGCCTCGACCATGCAGGCGTTGAGCACGCCCAGCTCGCGGGTCACCTGGCGCAGGTCGTAGCCCTGCTGCCAGCGGTGCAGGCCGTGCGCGGCCGCATCGCCGTCGCCCGCTGCCGGTTCGGCGGGGGCTGCGCCGGTGCCGCTGGCGTCTGCCGCGTGCTGCAGGTCGCGCTCGAAGGCAGCCAGCAGCGCGGGGACATGGTCGTTCAGCTGCTCGGTCGGCAGTGCGTCGCCGGTGCCCAGCGCCGGGTCGAGGCCGATCGCCTCGCGCCAGCGGGCCAGCACGGTGTCGCGCCGCGGGCCCAGGTGCGCCGCCAGTGCGGCGAGTTCGGCAGTGACATCGGACATAAGGGAATGCGGCGGGCGAAGGACGGACAACCGGCGATTGTCACGCGCCATCCTGCGCGCGCAAGGGCGCAGAGCCGAATGAGCCGGCGCACTGCCCGCTTTTTCCGGATAGCAGGATTAGAGGGAAATCGATGCCTTGCGCACGCAGTGACTGCGCCTAATGCTATCGAATCAGGAGCATAAGCGGCTGCCCGTACACTGCCGCCCCATGCCCTGGCACGCCACGCTCGCCCTCGACTACCGCTCGTCCGCCGGTCCGGCCGGGTCCCGGCGCACCGTCGCGCACTTCCGCCACGACGGGCCGCTGCGCATCCTGCAGAGCCTGTATCCGGAGGGCGACGGCATCTGCCACAACGTGCTGGTGCATCCGCCGGGCGGGCTGGTCGGCGGCGACGTGCTCGACATCCGCATCGATGTCGGCGCCGGCGCGCACGGTCTCGCGACCACGCCGGGCGCCAGCCGCTTCTACCGCTCCGACGGCGAGCGGGCGCTACAGCACTCCCGGATCGCGGTGGGCGAGGGCGGACGCTTCGAATGGCTGCCGCTGGAGGCGCTCTGCTTCGACGGCTGCCTCGCCGAGAACCGGCTGGAGTTCACGCTCGCGCCCGGCGCGCAGCTGATCGGCTGGGACATGACCGCGCTCGGCCTGCCGCATGCGGGACAACCGTTTCGCCGCGGCAGCCTGCTGCAGCACATCGAGTGGCCGGGCGTCTGGCTGGAGCGCGGCCGCATCGCCGCGGACGACGCGCGGCTGCTCGACGGCCCGCTCGGCCTGGCCGGCCACCGCTGCCTGGCGTCGGTGTTCCTCGCCAGCGGCACGCCGCTCGGTCGCGAGGCGCGCGAGCAGGCGCTGGACGCCGCCCGCGCGGTGATCGACGCCCACGGCCTGCGCGCCACCGCCGGCGCGACCAGCCCGGACGGTCGCATCGTCGTGGTGCGGGCGCTGGCGCCGGTGGTGGAGCCGGCGATGCAGCTGATGAAGCAGGTCCGGGCCGCCTGGCGCGAGGCCTGCTGGCAGCTGCCCGCCACCGCGCCGCGCATCTGGGCGATGTGAGCTGCGGCGCGTACGCCGTTGGCCGTATGCACGCGGCCGGTGCATGCAGCCCGGTGGCCCGCTTCCTGCCTTAGGATGCCCGTTTCCGGCACGACGAACCTATCTCCCGAGGCTGCGCATGGACCTGACACCGCGCGAAAAAGACAAGCTGCTGCTCTTCACCGCCGCGCTGCTGGCCGAACGCCGCAAGGCCCGCGGCCTGAAGCTCAACCATCCCGAGGCGGTCGCGCTGATCAGCGCCGCCGTGCTGGAAGGCGCTCGCGACGGCAAGTCGGTCGCCCAGCTGATGAGCGAGGGCCGCGAGGTGCTCACCCGCGACGAGGTGATGGACGGCGTGCCCGAGATGATCCCCGACATCCAGGTCGAGGCCACCTTCCCCGACGGCACCAAGCTGGTGACCGTGCACCAGCCGATCGCCTGACCCGCTTCCTCCCCGCCGCCCACACCGGAGCCGCCCATGACCCGCCCCTTCCGCACTGCCTCCTCTTCCTCCTGGCGCACCGCTGCCCTCGCGGCCGTCGCCGCCGCGCCGCTGGCAGCCTTCGCCCATGCCGACGGCGCCGCCCATGCCCACGCGGGCGGTTTCCTCGCCGGCTTCGTCCATCCGTTCACCGGGGCCGACCACCTGGGTGCGATGGTCGCGGTCGGGCTGTGGTCGGCGCTGGTGGCGCGGCGCACCGGCGGCGCCGAACTGCTGCGGGCGCCGCTCGCCTTCGCGGCGATGCTGCTGGCCGGCGCGCTGCTCGGCCTGCGCGGCGTGGCGCTGCCGGGGGTGGAGCCGATGATCGCGGCCTCGTTGCTGGTGCTGGGCCTGCTGGTCGCCGCGCGGCTGCGGCTGCCGGGCGCCGTCGGCGCAGCGGTCGTCGGCGTGTTCGCGGTGTTCCACGGCATCGCCCACGGCGCCGAACTGGCGGCGGCCGACGGCGGCGCCGCGCTGGTGCTGGCCGGCATGCTGGCCGCGACCGTGCTGCTGCACGGCGCGGGCCTCGCGCTCGGCCTAGCGCTGCGCCACCGCACCGTCTGGCTGCCGCGCACCGCGGGCGTCGTGGTGGCGGGCCTGGGCGTGGCGCTGCTGACCCGGCTGGCCTAAGGCCGCACCGCAGGAGGACGCCGCCATGATCCCTGGAGAACTGATCGTCGATGCGGGCGAGCACCCGCTCAACACCGGCCGCCGCGCCGTGTCGCTGGTGGTGAAGAACACCAGCGACCGGCCGATCCAAGTCGGCTCGCACTACCACTTCGCCGAGACCAACGCCGCGCTCGACTTCGACCGCGACGCGGTCCGCGGCATGCGGCTGAACATCGCCTCGGGCACCGCGGTGCGCTTCGAGCCCGGCCAGCAGCGCACCGTCGAGCTGGTGGACTACGCCGGCGACCGGGTGGTCTACGGCTTCCGCGGGCTGGTCGGCGGGCCCCTGTAGGCCCAGTTCAGAATAAAAAAGGCCGTTTGCGCATGTCCCACCTGCGCAGGCAGCTATCGATTCAATAGCATTCGGACGGACAACCATGGCCACCATCGGACGCCGCGCCTACGCGGAAATCTTCGGCCCCACCGTCGGCGACCGGCTGCGGCTGGCCGACACCGGCCTGGTGATCGAGGTCGAGGCCGACTACACCCTGCGTGCCGGCAGCTACGGCGAGGAAGTGAAGTTCGGCGGCGGCAAGACGATCCGCGACGGCATGGCGCAAAGCCAGCGCACCAACGCCGAGGGCGCCGTCGACCTGGTGCTGACCAACGCGCTGATCCTCGACCACTGGGGCATCGTCAAGGCCGACATCGGCATCGTCGGCGGCCGCATCGCCGCGATCGGCAAGGCCGGCAACCCCGACACCCAGCCGGGCGTGGACATCGTCATCGGCCCCGGCACCGAGGTGCTGAGCTGCGAGGGCAGCATCGTCACCCCCGGCGCGATCGACAGCCACATCCACTTCATCTGCCCGCAGCAGATTCAGGACGCCCTGGCGGCCGGCACCACCACCATGCTCGGCGGCGGTACCGGCCCGGCGACCGGCACCTTCGCCACCACCTGCACGCCGGGCCCTTGGAACATCGCCCGCATGCTGCAGGCGGCCGACGCGTTCCCGATGAACCTCGGCTTTTTCGGCAAGGGCAACGCCAGCCAGCCCGACGCGCTGCGCGAACAGATCGACGCCGGCGTCTGCGGCCTGAAGCTGCACGAGGACTGGGGCACCACGCCGAGCGCGATCGACACCTGCCTGTCGGTGGCGGAGGAGACCGACATCCAGGTCGCGATCCACAGCGACACGCTGAACGAATCGGGCTTCGTCGAGAACACCATCGCCGCGACGAAAGGCCGCGGCATCTGCGCCTTCCACACCGAAGGCGCCGGCGGCGGCCATGCGCCGGACATCCTGCGCGTCGTCGGCGAGGACAACTTCCTGCCGAGCAGCACCAACCCGACGATGCCCTACACCGTCAACACGCTCGACGAGCATGTCGACATGCTGATGGTCTGCCACCACCTGGACCCGGCGATCGCCGAGGACCTGGCCTTCGCCGAGAGCCGCATCCGCAAGGAGACGATCGCGGCCGAGGACATCCTGCACGACCTGGGCGCGATCAGCATGTTCAGCTCCGACAGCCAGGCGATGGGCCGGGTCGGCGAGATCACCATCCGCTGCTGGCAGACGGCCCACAAGATGAAGGCGCAGCGCGGCGTCCTGCCGGGCGACAGCGAGCGCAACGACAACACCCGGGTCAAGCGCTACGCCGCCAAGCTGGCGATCAACCCGGCGCTTGCCCACGGCATCGCTCACGAAGTCGGCAGCCTGGAGGTCGGCAAGTGGGCCGACATCGTGGTTTGGAAGCCGGCCTTCTTCGGGGTGAAGCCGTCGGTGGTGCTGAAGGGCGGCTTCATCGCGCTGGCCGCGATGGGCGACCCCAACGCCTCGATCCCGACGCCGCAGCCGGTGCACTACCGGCCGATGTTCGGCGCCTTCGGCGGCGCGGTACACCGCGGCTCGCTGACCTTCGTGTCGCAGGCCGGGCTGGACGCGGGCATCCAGCAAAAGTTCGGACTGCAGAAGACGCTGTCGGCGGTGAGGAACATCCGCGGCATCCGCAAGCGCCACATGGTGCACAACGGCCTCACGCCGGCGATGGAGATCGACCACCAGACCTACGCGGTGCGGGCCGACGGGGAACTGCTGACCTGCGAGCCGGCGAAGGTGCTGCCGATGGCGCAGCGGTATTTCCTGTTCTGAGCGGGCGGGGGCTCACGTCCGGATGTGCGACCGGACCCAGGCGGCGAAAGCCGTTTCGTCCAGCGTGCCGGACGCGACCGCCAACATCGTCATGACGCAATCGGCATCATCGGCGTCGAGCGTGTAGCCGTTGAGGGCCAGAAAGAGTTCGACGGCGACGAAAGCGGTGCGTTTGTTGCCGTCCACGAACGGATGGTTGCGCGCCAGCCCGAAGCCGTAGCTGGAGGCGAGGTCGGCCACGTCGGGCGCACCGTAGTGGGCGGCCTGCCGCGGACGGTTCATGGCCGACTCGAACAGACCCGCATTGCGCACACCGGTGCCGCCCCCGTGTTCTGCCAACTGCTCTTCGTGGACTGCGCGCAATACCGCCGGCTCGAGCCCTACCCAGGACCGATTCGCGGCACTCATTTCGCCAGTTCCCTGAGGACCTGCCTGCGGTCTTTCATGATGCGCCGGGCGATCGCCATCTGCTGTTCGAAAGCGTCGTCGTAAGGGCTGAGGTGGATACCGCCGGCCGAGTCAGTCATGAACAAGGTATCGCCCTTCTGCAGCTTCAGCCGCGCCAGCACCTCCTTCGGCAGGATCACACCGACGGAATTGCCGATCTGGGTGAGCTTAAGTGCTGACATGGGACACCTCGGCCGTGAAGTTATAACGATCGTTATATTAAGAAGGCGCGCCACGGCTGGCAAAGCGCCCGATCTGCATCCGGTCACGTGTCTGCCGCACCGCCTCTCCACACTCGCCGCGACCATGCATGCGCTTTTCTGCTTCTTCATCGCCGCGGTGCGTCGATCGGGTCGGTCGCGCACCGCCGCAGCTGCCCTGCTGACGGCTTGCGTACTCGCGGGCTGTGCGCTGCCGCCGCGGCCCGACACGCCGCCGTCCCAGGCCCTGCCGCCTGCCGATGCCGCCGCGACGCGGCTCGGCGTCGCCGTGGCACGGCAGGCGGCGGCCCATCCGGCGGGCGCGTCGGGCATCCATCCGCTGCAGGACGGCGGCGAGGCCTTCGCCGCGCGCATGCTGCTGGCCGCCAAGGCCGAGCGCACACTCGACGTGCAGTCGTACATCTGGCGGGACGACACCACCGGCCGGCTGCTGCTGCAGGCGCTGCGCGAGGCGGCCGACCGCGGCGTGCGGGTGCGGCTGCTGCTGGACGACAACGGCATTCCCGGCCTCGATCCGGTACTGGCGGCGCTCGACGCCCATCCGCAGGTCGAGGTGCGGCTGTTCAACCCGTTCGCGGTCCGCTGGTTCAAGCCGCTCGGCTTCGTCACCGATTTCCAGCGTGCCAACCGGCGCATGCACAACAAGTCGTTCACTGCCGATGCGCAGGCCACGATCATCGGCGGCCGCAACATCGGCGACGAGTACTTCGACGCGCTGGTGGAGGGGCTGGCCTTCGCCGACCTCGACGTGCTCGCCTTCGGCCCGGCCGCGCGCGACATCTCGGCCGACTTCGACCGCTACTGGGCCAGCGCCTCGGCCTGGCCGGCGGCCGCGATCCTGGGTCCGGGCCGCGCGGAAGACCTCGCGGGACTGGACCGCATCCGTGCCGAAGTCGCCGCAGACCCGGCACGCCGGCGCTACCTGCGCGAGGTCAAGGGCTCGGACTTCGCGGCCGACCTGCTGGCCGGCCGGCTGCCGCTGGAGTGGGCCGCCGTGCAGACCCTGAGCGACGATCCCGCGAAAGGGCAGGGCCCGGTCGCCCGCAGCGATCTGATGGCTTCGGAGCTGGGGCGCCTGTTGCGCCAGCCGCAGAAGGACGTGGAACTGGTGTCCGCCTACTTCGTGCCGGGCGCCGACGGCACCGCTGCGCTGGCGGCCCTGGCGCGCCAGGGCGTCCGTGTGCGCATCCTCACCAATGCGCTGGAGGCGACCGACGTGCCGGCAGTGCATTCGGGCTACGCCCGGCGCCGCGCGGAGCTACTGGCGGCGGGCGTCGAGCTGTACGAGATGCGCCGGCGCACCGATGCGCCGGCCGAAGGCGGCAGCGGCAGCGGCAGCGGCGGCCTGGGCCTGTCCGGCAGTTCCGACACCAGCCTGCATGCCAAGACCTTCTCGGTGGACCGGCAGCGCATCTTCATCGGCTCGTTCAACTTCGACCCGCGCTCGGCCTACCTGAATACCGAGCTGGGCTTCGTCATCGACAGCCCCGCTCTGGCGGCCTCCATCGAAGACGCGTTCACCCAGCACATCCCGGCGCAGTCGTACGCGGTGCGGCTCGACTCCGCCACCGGCCGGCTGTACTGGCTGGAACCCACGCCCGGCGGACAGGTGCGGCACGATACCGAGCCCGGCACCGGCTGGTGGAAGCGGACCGGCGTGTTCCTGCTGTCGTTGCTGCCGATCGAGTGGCTGCTGTGAGCCGAGACTGCGCCGGCGCTTGACACCGCCGGTACGATGGATGCCATGCTCACCGCCAACAAACTCATGCCCCAGGGGCGCGGCCTTGCCCCGGTCCTGCTGAAGCGTGCCGCCACCGTCGAACTCGACTGGGACGTGCGCCAGAAAAGCCGCTTCGATGCCACCGACAGCACCGGCCGGCATCTCGGCATCTTCCTGCCGCGCGGTACCGTGGTCCGTGGCGGCGACGTGCTGGTCGTCGAGGACGGCTCGCTGGTCCGCGTGCTCGCCGCGCCCCAGGCCGTGCTGCGCATCACGCCCTGCGCGGAGCACGGCACGCCGTTCGACCTGACCCGCGCCGCCTACCACCTCGGCAACCGGCACGTGCCGATCGAACTGCATCCGGAGTACCTGCAGATCGAGCCCGACCATGTACTGGCCGACATGCTGCGGTCCCAGCACCTGACCGTGCGCGAGGTGCAGGCGGCCTTCGAGCCCGAAGGCGGCGCGTACGGGGCCCAGGGGGGAGGGCATGGTCATGGGCATGGACACCACCACGACCATGGTCACGCTCACGCTCACGCTCACGGTCATGGACACGACCACCATGCTGCAGGCCACGGCGCTGGTGCCGGGCATGTGCACGGTCCCGGCTGCGGCCACGACCACGGGCACGAGCACAAACACGACCACGGACGCCATACCGCTGCGCATGCCGGCCACGCGCACGGACCAAGCGCTACGGCGCCGGTCCCGCACGGTGCGCCTGGCCACGTCCATGGCCCGGACTGCCGCCACGGCCACCACCACGGAGACGGCCACGACGCCGCACCGGCCCCGGTCGCGATGCAGTTCCACCCGCGCCGTCCCGCCGGTGCCTGAGGCCGCCCCCCCGTCCGCCGTGGCGTCCGCCGGCACGCCCGGCCTGCTGCAGCTGATCTGGCTCGCCTCGCCGGCGCTGCCGGTCGGCGGCTTCTCGTATTCCGAGGGCCTGGAGGCCGCGATCGACGCCGGCCTCGTCGCCACCGAGACCGATGTCGCCGGCTGGCTGCACGACCAGCTCTGGGTGTCCCTCGCGCGGGCCGACCTGGCTGTCGTCGCACAGGCGGTCGCGGCCGTCCGTGCCGGCGACACCGCCCGGCTGCGCGCGCTCGACGATTGGGTGCGTACCACCCGCGAGACCAGCGAACTGCGGCTGCAGGCCGAGCAGATGGGCCGCTCGCTCGCCGACTGGCTGCGCGGCCTGCATCCGGCCGATGCCGCGCTGTTCGACGGCTGGCAGCCGACCTACCCGGTCGCCTTTGCGGCCGCTGCGGCACGCACCGCGGCCCAGCCGGCCGACATCGGCTGCGCCTTTGCCTTCGGCTGGGCCGAGAACATGGTGCAGGCCGCGATCAAGGCGGTGCCGCTCGGCCAGAGCGCCGGCCA
Organism: uncultured Xylophilus sp.; assembly: GCA_913776965.1. GTDB lineage: Bacteria > Pseudomonadota > Gammaproteobacteria > Burkholderiales > Burkholderiaceae_C > Xylophilus. Next base: position 15,892 of record CAJYQL010000055.1, on the reverse strand, counting down.
GCGCATCCTCGCGCGGCTCGCCGACGCCATCCCCGCCGCGGTGGCCGACGCCGCAGCGCGGGCCGACGACGACCGCCAGGCGCTGAGCCCGATGCTCGCCATCCTGTCGGCCCGCCACGAAACCCAGTACTCCCGCCTTTTCAGAAGCTGACGATCCGCATGACCACCTCCGCACTCCACCACATTCCCGGCCGCACCAAGAAGCTGCCGCCCCTGCGCGTCGGCATCGGCGGCCCGGTCGGCTCCGGCAAGACCACCCTGCTCGAGATGCTCTGCAAGACGATGCGCCAGAAGTGGGACCTGGTCGCGATCACCAACGACATCTACACCAAGGAGGACCAGCGCCTCCTGACGGTCAGCGGCGCGCTGCCGGCCGAGCGCATCCTGGGCGTGGAGACCGGCGGCTGCCCGCACACCGCGATCCGCGAGGACGCGTCGATCAACCTGGAGGCGATCGACCGCATGCTGGAGCAGTTCCCGGACGCCGACGTGGTGTTCGTCGAGTCCGGCGGCGACAACCTGGCTGCCACCTTCAGCCCCGAGCTGAGCGATCTGACGATCTACGTGATCGACGTCGCCGCCGGCGAGAAGATTCCGCGCAAGGGCGGCCCCGGCATCACCAAGAGCGACCTGTTCGTCATCAACAAGACCGACCTGGCGCCGCACGTGGGCGCCGACCTGGCCGTCATGGAGTCCGACACGCAGCGCATGCGCGCCGCCAAGCCCTATGTGATGACCAACCTGAAGACGCAGGCGGGCGTGGACGCGGTGGTGGAATTCATCGAGCGGCGGGGAATGCTGCAACCGGCCTGAGCCGTCCGCCCCGACGCCTCAGGCGCCGCGTGCGAGCGCGTCGCAAAGGTGGTCGAACCGGGCGTCGTCGAGCCACGGGCTGTTGCTGATCGCCAGCAGACGGCCGGCCGTCGCGCGCGCATGGGGCAGGGCGCCCGGGCGCACGGCGGGTACCACGTCGGCGTAGCGCACGTAGTCCGGCAGCACCTGCACGAAAGGCAGCGACACGCCGCAGCCCGCACCCCAGAGCCTGCGCACCAGCGCGTCGCGCCGGGCCTGGTCGGGCAGCAGCACCAGCAGCACTGGCCAGGTGCCCCGTGCGCCGGGGACCGCGGCGCTGTCGTCGAGCACGGTGATACCGGGCAACTGGCGCAGCCGGGCGATGCGCGCCGCGGCCTGGCGGCGTGTCTGCTCCAGGAATGCCGGCAGCCGTTCCAGCGCCCGCACGCCCACGGCGCGGCGCCAGCGGCCCACACGGTGCAGCGGAATGTCCGCCTCGAAATCGTCGCCTGCCGCGGCGACCCAGTCCTCGCGCGCCAGCGCCTGCCGCAGCGGCCGGCCGTAGGCCCAGCGCAAGCCGGCGGGCCGGTAGAGGGCCGCGTAGCCCAGTAGTTCGATACTGCGGCGCAGTTCCCATCCCGGGCACGACGGCACGAGCCGCGCGGATGCCGCCTGCAGCGCCGCGCGCAGCGCCGGATCGCGGGCGACCAGCGCACCGCCCTCGAAAATCGTCAGACCCTTGCCCACGGCGAGGCTGAAGAAGGCGATGTCGCTGTCGGAGCCGACGCTGCGCCCCTCGGTGCCGATGCGCGCGCCCAGCGCCTGGGCCGCGTCCTCGATCGTCCAGGCACCGACGGCCCGGGCGCAGGCGCGGGCCGGCGCGGCGTCGCCCACCCGTCCGCCCAGGTGCGTCGGCACGACCGCCAGCGTCATCGGGCCGCAGAGGGCGGCCAGGGCCACCGGGTCCATGTCGAACCCCTCCGGCAGCAGTTCGCACACCCGCAGCGCCAGGCCGCAGCGCGCGACCGCCAGCGCCACCAGGGGGCAGGTATAGGCCGGCACCACCACCTCGCGGCGCGCAGGCGTCAGGTCGCGCAGTGCGGTCAACGCGACGACGAGGGCCGCGGTGCCGGAGCATTCGAGCTGGACCGACTCCACGCCCAGGAAGCGCACCAGCGCGGTATCGAGCGCCGCATCGCCACCCGGCAGCAGGTCAGCCGCCCGCAGCGGCAGGCCGGCCGTCGGCGGCGGCTCGTGCGCGCTCCTCGGCCGTTCAGCGTGTGGCGCCATCGTCCAGTCCGGCATCGGCGACGGCCACGGCGAGTGCGGCGGCCGACGCTCCGGGCAGGCCGTCCGGAGCCACCGGTGGCGACGCTTCGTCCACCGTTTCGCTCACCGCCAGGCAGGCGATGCCCGCGACGATCAAGAGCCCGCCCAGCATCTGCGGCCAGCCGATGGTCTCGCCGAACAGCCAGACGGAGACCGCCAGCACCGACACGATCTCCAGGTGCGAGGCCGCGAATGCCGGTCCGATCGGCGCGCGCTGCAACAGCGTCATCCAGGTGAAGAAGGCGCCGACGTACCCGACGAAGGCGCCGTAGATCCACAGCTGGCCGAACACCCGCGCCAGCCAGGCGGCCCCGAACTCCAGCGGCAGCGCATGCTCGCCAGCCAGCTTGAAGCTGATCTGGGCCAGCGTGTCGAACGCCATCAGCACCGCGAAGCCGATCAGGTAGAAGCGCTTCATGCCTTCAGTCCCACGATGGCGACGCCGAGGGACACCAGCAGGATGCCGGCGACCCGCATCCTCGAGAGTTTCTCGGCGAAGAAGAAGCGGCCGGCGACCATGATCGCCACGATGTTGATTGAGCCGAGCAGCACGCCTTCGGACAGGGGCACCAGCGACAGGAACGCCAGCCACAGCACGAATTCGGCGACGTAGCAGCCGATGCCGACCCACAGCCACGGCCGACCGGCCATCCAGCGCCAGCGGGCCAGTCCGCTGCCGGCGCGCGGATCGCCGGCGGCGGCCTTGAAGGCGAGCTGGCCGCCGCTGTCGACCAGCACGTTCAGCACCCAGAGGACCAGGACCAGCGGCGACAGGTCGCTAGCCACGGGCGACGGCTCCCGCCAGCGCAGGCGCGGCCGGCGTACCCGGTCCCGCCGCCAGGCGCGCGACGAACGCGGCGGTCGTGGCGATCACGGTGCGGCGCTCGCGGTCGACGGTGATCATGTGGTAGCTGTCCTCCAACACCACCAGTTCGACCGGCGCCTGCCGCACGCCCTGCACGATCGCGCGGGCGTTGCCGAGGGTGGAGACGTCGTCCTCCCGGGCATGGATGACCAGGCAGGGCGCCTGGATGCTGCCGAGCCGCGACAGCACCCGGGCCGAGAGGCGGCGCATCTCGATCACCGACCACCACGGGTTGCCGGGCAGACCGGCGGCGGCACTGTCGCCCGCGTGCATCTGCGCCACGATGCGTTTGCGCAGGGCCTCGTCCTTGATGCCGTAGGGCGGCTGCTCCATGAAGACGCTGCGCCGGCCGATGCCCAGCCGCCGGAACAGCGGCAGCAGGAACGACAGGCGGGTGTAGACCGGCATGCTCCAGCCGTCATAGCGGAAGATCGTCGACAGCGCGCAGACGCCGGCCACCTGCCGGGGCCGTTCCTGCGCGAGGGCGAGCGACAGCACCGCCCCCATCGACAGGCCGCCCACCACCAGCCGGTCCACATGCGGAGCCAGCCGGTCGGCACCGGCTGCGACGCTGGCGTACCAGTCCTGCCAGCGGGTGGCGAGCAGGTCCTCCACGGCGCCGCAGTGCCCGGCCAGCTGTACCGCGTAGACGGTGAAGCCCTGCCGGTGCAGGCCCTTGGCCAGCAGCCGCATCTCGTTGGGCGTGCCGGTCAGGCCGTGCACCAGCAGCACGCCGGTCCGGCCGGCCGCCCCGGTGCCCGGCAGCACGAACTCGTGCGGCGTGACACAGACGTCCTCCAGCGCGTGCGTCATGCGGCGACGCGCTCCTGCACGCCGACCGTCTCGCGCATCAGCACGGTGGCCTCGCCGAAGTGGGTGAACGGCGCATGGGCGATGCCGTGGGCGCGGCAGTGGTCGATCAGCTTGTACTTGGCGAGCACGAAATCGGCACGGCCCGACACGCAGAAGTCCGAGGTGCTGTCGCCGACGAACAGCACCCGGCCGTGCACTGCCTGCTGCTCGGCCAGCCGCTCGCATTTGCAATTGCCGCTCGCGCGGGCGCAGGCGGCGCTGGCGTGCGGCGACTGCAGCTGCCAGCTGCGTGGGCCGGCCTGCACCAGCCGGTTGGCAATCACCGGAAGATCACCCAGGCCGTGCAGGTCGAGCACGGTGCGGATCGCATGGTCGATGCCGTCGCTCACCACCTGCACCGCAAGGCCCAGCGCCCGTGCGGCCCGCACGAAGCCGGCGAAATGCGGGTCGATGGCGATCGTGGCCAGGTGCGCCTGCAGCTCGCCGGGGCTCATGTCGAGCAGCGCGACCTGGCCCTTCATGCATTCGCGCGAGCCGATCTCGCCGCGCTCCCAGGCGTCCTCCAGCGCTTCCCAGCCGGGCCGGCCGAAGCGCCGCAGCAGCGTGTCCGTCACGTCCTCCAGGCTGATCGTGCCGTCGAAGTCGCACTGGATCATCCAGCCCGTGCCGCCATCGGGCGTCGGCCGGTGGGGCGTGCGCACCGCCGGCACCGGGTGCAGCGGGATGCTGCAGCGGCCGACCGGCCGCGGGGAATCGATCACACAGTCATTCATGGAAGGTCACCCTGACGTCCTGACCGACGCGCAGATCCGGCGTCTGGTCGAAAGCGATGAAACAGTCGAGCACCCGCACGCCGACGCGGGGCGGGGTGGTCTCGTCGTCGAGCCGGCTGGCGCCGTAGACCGGCGACAGCCGCAGCACCCGGCCGGCGGCGGGGCGGCCCGCGGCGCCGGTGTCGGCCACCACGCTCACCCGCATGCCGGGCCGGACCGCCGCGGCGAAGCTCTCGTTGAGTTCGGCGCGCACCTGCAGCGGGCGGTGGGGCAGCAGCACCAGCGCCGGCCGGCCGCTCTGCGCGTCGGCATGGGCGCCGGGCTGGGCCAAAACCCGCACCACCGTGCCATCCTGGGGCGCCGTAAGCACCCGCCGCGCCAGCGCACCGCGGGCCTGCGCGAGCCGCTGGCGGGCCACCTGCACGTCGGCGGCGGCGACCGCGACCGCGGCCGCGATGTCCTGCCGGGCCTGCACCGCGTCGTCGTGGCGCTGCAGGTCGGCGGCACCCGCGCGGGCGGCCTCGTCGAGCCGCTGCACCAGCTGGCGTGCGGCCGGCAGGCGTGCGGCCTGTGCCTGCTGCCGCGCCTGCGCCAGCTGCAGTTCGGCCTCGGCGATGGCCACGTCCTGCCGCGCGGCATCGGAGGCCAGCCGCAGCAGCACCTGGCCGCGGCGGACCTCGTCGCCTTCGGCCACCGCGAGCGATTCCACGGTGCCGTCCTGCGGCGCCATCAGGTCGAGCAGGCCGCCCGTGACCTCGACCTTGCCGCGGGCCATCGCGACGGCACGGGGGCCGGCGGCTGCCGTCGTCGACGCGGCAGCGGCGCGCATCGGCGCATCGGCACGGTCGGAGCAGCCGGCGGCGGACAGGAGCACACCGGCCAGGACCAGCGAGGCGGACGCGGCACGGCGGAAGCCATGGCCCGCACCCGGGCGGAAAAGCGGAAGGTTCATACGGGAATACCGCCCGGCCGGGCCGGCACGGGTTCGGCGGCGCCGGCCTCGGCGGGCCGCCAGTCGTTGCAGATCACACCGTCTTCCATGCTCAACACCCGGTCGGCATGGCGCACAGCGCGCGGATCGTGGCTGACGCACAGCACGGTGGTGCCGTGCAAGCGGGCGATGCGGTGCAGCAGCTCCACCACCCGCTGGCCGTTCTCGGCATCCAGCGCGCTGGTCGGTTCGTCGGCGAACAGCAGCCGCGGCTCCTTGGCCAGCGCACGGGCGATCGCCACCCGCTGCTTTTCGCCACCGGAGAGCTGGGACGGCCGCAGGTCGGCGCGGTGCGACAGGCCGACCTCGTCGAGCGCTTCCGAAGCGCGGCGGGCAGCCTGGCGGTCGTCCTGGCCCAGGTAGCCCAGCGGCAGCTGCACCTGTTCGCGCGCGGTGAGGGCCGGGAACAGGTTGAAGCCCTGGAACACGAAGCCGGTATGCAGCAGCCGGAAGCGCTCCAGCGCCCGCTTGTCGCCGGTGGGCAGCGGTGCGCCGAGTGCCCGCACCTCGCCGTCGTCGGCGGGCTGCAGGCCCGACAGCAGCGACAGCAGCGTGCTCTTGCCGCAGCCCGACGGACCGGAGATGAGCGTCAGCTCGCCGGGATAGACCGCGACCGACAAGCCCTGCAGCACCTGCACCCGCACCACGCCTGCCATGAAGGACTTGGCCACGCGCCGCGCTTCCAGCGACGGCGCGCCGGACGGCCGGGGTGCCGCAGGCATGCGCGATGCGGTGCGCTGGACGATCACCGCAGCAGCTCCGCCGGGTCGGCCCGGAGCAGTCCGCGCATCGCGACCAAGCCCGACAGCAGCGCGATCGCCGCGACCGTGGCGGTGCAGACGAGGGCGGCCTGCAGCGTCATCGCCACCGGCACATCCTGCGCGGCGGCGGCCGACAGTAGTGCGGTGCTCGCGAGCGCCGCCAGCGCCAATCCAAGCCCGCCGATCCAGCAGGCCTGCTGCACCACCACCCGGCCGAGCGCACCCCGGCTCACGCCCAGCGCATGCAGCGTGGCGTATTCGCGCGACGAGGATGCGACCACCGCCATCAGCGACTGGCTGGTGACGATGGCACCGACCAGGCAGACGATCAGCGACATGAACAGCACCGCCACGCCGGCGCCGGTGCCGAACAGCCAGTAGTGCTGGGAGCGGCGCGCGAACGCGTCGGCCGTCCACACCTCGAACGGCCCGAAGGCCGCGTCCGGGGCGAGCCGTGCGCGCACTGCGGCGGCCTGCCCCGGATCGCGCAGCCGGGCCACGACATAGGTGCTGCCCGCCGACGCGTCGGTGCCCGCGAGTCGGCGCGCCGTGTCGAGCGAGGCCAGCACGGTGACGCCGCCGAGTGCCCGAAGGCCCGACACGGTGGCCACCACCTGCACGCGGTGGCCGTTGATCCAGCCGCGGCCGTCGCCCCCCGCGATGCCCAGCTGCGCCGCATCGGCACGGTCCACGATCACGGCGCCCGGTTCGTCCAGGCGCTGGCGCAGCGGCCGCGGCAGGACGGCAGAGAACATCAGCGCGTCCGGCGCGGTCCGCACACCCGAGACGAAGACCGACACGCTGCCGCCGATGGAGCGGGCGTTCTGCCAGTCGCCTTCCACCCACAGGTAGGGTTCTACCGCGGCAACGTCGGGGTCCATGTGCAGTCGCATTTCCACGTCGGGGCCGACGGGGCGGCCGAAGTTGACGCTCTGGGTGCCCGGCCAGCCCGCCCACAGGTCCGCCGAGGAAGCGCTGACCGCGACCGCCGCGCTGCCGAAGATGCCCAGCACCAGCGCCGCTTGCACCGCCAGCAGCACGCCCGAGAAGCCGACGGCGAACACCGCCGGAACGAAGCGGCGCCACTCGTGCACCAGGGTCTTGCGGGCCAGGGCGATCATTGCGGCGCCTCCGCCAGCGACGAGGGCACAGCCGGCAACGGCGCGCCGCCGAGTGCCTTGTAGAGCGCCACGAACGCGAGGGCGCGCTGGGTGTCGGCGCTGGCACGGTCGGCTTCTGCCAGAACCAGTGCCCGGTCGGCGCCGAGCAGGTCGTAGTCGCTCGCCAGGCCCTGGCGCTGCAACGCCTGCTGCGACGCGCGCCGCTGGCGCAGCGCACCGGCGGCCTCGTCCAGCCGCGCGGCCCGCGCCTGCTGCTGGGCCAGGGCGGACAGGGCGGTCTCGGTATCCGCCACCCCTTCGAGCACCGCCTGCCGGTAGGCGAGCAGGGCCTCGTTCAGGGCTTCGCCGCGCATCGCGGCCTGGGCCTGCCGGCGGCCCCAGTCGAACAGGGGAATGTCGATCAGCGGGCCGATCACCGGAATCTGGTCGGTCAGGTAGCGGCGGTTCTGCGTCAGGTTGCGCGCATAGAGGTACGAGCCGCCCAGGGCGATGCGCGGATACAGCTCGGCGCGCGCCAGCCCCGCCTCGCCGGCGGCTTTCAGCACGGCGGCCTCGGCCTGGCGGACATCGGGGCGGGTGCGCAGCAGGTCGGCCGGCAGTGCCGCGATGCCGGCCGCAGGCGCCTGCAGCGGCGCGCCCCCATTCCAGCCCGGGTCGGGCGCGAAGCGGCCGGTCAGCAGCGCGAGCGCCTGGGCGGCGCGGTCCGCGGCCTGCACCGCCTCGGCGCGCTGTGCCTCCGTCTGCGCGGCGCGGGCCTGCAGCTGCAACCGTTCGTCGGGCGCGGCGATGCGGGTGCGCAGCCGCACGTCCGCGAGCGCGAGCGCCTGGGTATCCAGCGCCGCCAGCCGGTCGAGGGTGGCGGTCTGGCGTTCCGCCGCCCGCCATTCGACCGCCTGGCGGACCACCTCGGCGACCAGGCTGACCCGCGCCGCCTGCACGGCCGCGTCGGCGTTGGCGAGCGTGGCGCGGGCGATCCTGCCGGCGCTTTCGCGGGCGCCGAACAGGCCGAGTTCCCAGGTGGCGTCGAGGCTGGCGTGGAGATAGGAATCGACCGCCTGCACGTCCTGGACCGTCCGCACGCTCGCCGACAGCGACGGTCGGTAGGCTGTGTCGGCCCGTTCGGACAGCAGCCGGGCCTGGCGCAGCCGGCTCTCGGCCTGGGCCAGCGTCAGGTTCTGGCGCAGGGCCTCGTCCACCAGTGCATCGAGCCGTGCATCGCCGAAGGCCTGCCACCAGCGGCGCAGGTCGGGCGCCGCGGCGGCCGGCGCCGCGGGCGCATGCGTCCAGGCAGCGGGCACGGCGTCCGGCAGCACCGGTACCGGAGGCGCCGCACAACCGGCCAGCAGCGCACAACCGGCCAGCAGCGCGGCACGGCACGCAGCAGGGGCGGAGGCGGGCAGGGGCAGGCGCATGGCGGCTGCGATTGGATACGCCGGGGCTTGCCCGGCGATGCAGGAAATGTGGAGAACGCGTGGAGGGCGGCGTGTGGGGGCATCGGCTGCGCGCGGGCGTGGCGGCGCGGGGAGGGCCGCGATAATCCGCGGCTGCCATGAACCTCGCCGCCCATCCTTCCGGACCGCTGGTGCTCGTCGTCGAGGACGAACCGGCGATCGCCGACATCCTCGTGGCCTACCTGCACCGCGACGGCCTGCGCAGCTGCCGCGCCGCCGACGGCACCGCGGCGCTGCGGGTCTTCCGCGAACAGCGGCCCGACCTGGTGCTGCTCGACATCCACCTGCCGGGCATGGACGGCGTGGACGTGCTGAAGAACATCCGCGCCGACAACGACACCCCGGTAATCATGGTCACCGCGCTGGCCGACGACGTGGACAAGCTGCTCGCGCTGCGGCTGGGGGCCGACGACTACGTCGTCAAGCCGTACAGCCCGCCCGAGGTGGTGGCGCGGGTGCGGGCGGTCCTGCGCCGCACCGGTGCGGCGGCCGCACGGGCGCCGGCTGCGGCGGTGCTGCGGGTCGGCCGGCTGGAGATCGACCAGGACGCCCACATGGTGCGGGTCCAGACGGACGACGGACGTTTCGAGCCGCTGGCGCTCACGCTCACCGAATTCCGGCTGCTCGCCTGCCTGGCGGCCCAGCCGCGGCGGTGCTTTTCGCGCAGCCACCTGATCGAGACCTGCCTGCCCGAGAGCGATGCGCTCGACCGGGTGATCGACTCGCACCTGTCGAAGCTGCGGCGCAAGCTGCAGGCCGCCGGCAACGGCGAACTGATCGAGACGGTCCGCGGTATCGGCTACCGCCTGTGGCCGGGCGAATGAGCGCCGACGGAGCCGTCCGCGGACGAGCGCTCGACCGGATCTGGGTCCGGTTCGGCCTGTCGATCGCGGCGACCGTGCTGGTCACCATCGGCATCCTGGGCGCCTGCGTGTTCGCCTTCGCCGAATGGCAATACCGCAGCTTCTACCGCACGCTGCCTTCGATGGTCCAGCAGGAACTCGACACGCTCAACGACCTCGGCATGGAAGACGGTCCGCGGGCGGTCGAGATCTACGGGCAGTACTGGAAAGGCGACCTGCTGTTCGGTGAGAAGTGGTCGCTGGTGATCGGGCTGGTGGTGTGCCTGCCGATCGGCCTGTTCGTCGGCTTCTGGGTGTCGCGCATCGTCACGCTGCCGCTCGCCTCGATGGCCGAGGCGGCGCAGCGGGTGGCGCTCGGGGATTTCTCGGTGCGGGCCGAACCCGGCCGCACTGGCGGCGAGATGGTCGAGATGGTGCGCGACTTCAACCACATGACCGATGCGCTCGAATCCCTGGAGCGCGAGCGCCGGGCGACGGCCGCCGCGGTCTCGCACGAACTGCGCACGCCGCTGGCGGTGCTGCGGGCGCGGCTGCACGCAGTGTGCGACGGCGTGATCGCGGCCGACGAGCGTGAATTCCGCGGGCTGCTCGCCGAGGTGGAGCACCTCGGACGGCTGGTCGACGACCTGCACACGCTGTCGGTCGCCGAGGCCGGACGGCTGTCGCTGCACTGCACCGAAGGCGACCTGGTGCAGCTGGTGCAGGATACGCTGCAGGGATTCGCACAACGCATCGCCGACCACGGCATCGACCTGCAGGCGCGCATCGCTGTCGATGCCCTGCCGGTCCGCATGGACCGCGACCGGATGCGCCAGGCCCTGTCGAATCTGGTGGAGAACGTGCTCCGGCACGCGGTCAACGGCGCCTGGCTGGAAGTCGCGCTGGACGCGACACCGCAGGAGGCCGTGCTGTCGGTCAGCGACGACGGCCCGGGACTGCCCGAGGACATGCGCCAGAACCCGTTCCGCCGCTTTCAGAAATCGCTGGACCGGGGGGGCGCCGCGGGTGGCGGCGGTTCGGGACTCGGGCTGTCGATTGTGCACATGCTGGTCACGCTGCAGGGCGGTACCGTCGCCGCCGATACCTCGGTGCGCGGCGGCACCCGCTTCACGATCCGTCTGCCCCGCGGCTAAGGCGTGCCGACTGCGTCAGGGCCAGACGGCACGGCCCTGCGCCGCATCGTTGATGCGCTGCATCAGGGGCACTGCCTCGTGCTCCACCACGTCGTACCGCAGCGTCACGAGGTGGCCGTGCTCCACCGACAGGAGAGTCGCATCGGCTTGCTGCAACTGGCGCCGCACCATGCCTTCCAGCGCATAGGGCACGACGCACGACTGCACGGTCCGGCGCTGCAGTGGCGTCAGTTCGGCTACGTGCAGCGCCTGGGCTATGGCGTCCGTATAGGCGCGCACCAAGCCTCCCGCGCCTAACTTCACACCGCCGAAATAGCGGACGACGGTGGCGAGTACGCCCTCGAGATCGTGGTGCCGCAGCACCTCTAACATGGGACGCCCTGCGGTTCCCGAGGGTTCACCGTCGTCGACTGCCGCCGACTGCCCGCCCGCCATCAACGCCCAGCACACATGGGCGGCGTCGGGGTGCGCCGTCCGCAGTTGCGCGACGACAGCCAGGGCCGTCGGCCGGTCCGCCACCGGCTGAACGCAGGCGATGAACCGGCTCTTGCGCACGACGAGTTCATGCGCAACGGACGCTGCAAGGGAAAAGGGCATGACAGAGACGATAGCGGCCGTGCGAACGACTGAAACTGCGCATCATGCCCGCGCGGTGGATGTTGCGCAGCCGCAGGGCGCCTCAATCCCGCCAGCGACGTTCACGGCGGTCGCGGCGGTCCCGGCGGTCGTCGCCGCGGTCCCACCAGCCGCCGTAGCGCTGGGCGTCGCGCTCCGCGTAGTACTGGCGCAGTTCGCGTTCGGAACTGCGCGGCACGGCGATCGTGTCGCCGGCCCAGCCGGCGCTCGGGTTGCGCACCTGGGCCGGCGGGCGCCCGCCCTGGTTCTGCATGCTGCCTTCGTGGTAGCCCTGGGTATCGCGCGGGTCCAGCACCGGCGCCTGTGCCTGCGCGGCTTGGCTGGCCAGCACGGCGGCAGTACCGAGCACGACCGCTGCGGAACGGGACAGGCAGAACAGCGAGGAGGAAAAACGGTTCGAACGGTTCATGGCGGGTCTCCTGAGAGGTGACGATGGTGTCATCTTGCTCCGGCTGCAAACGTCCCGCGTAGGAAACCTGCGCCCTTTACCTGCCGTTCAAACCGACGTGACCTCCGCTTCACGTACCACCGGCGCAGACGGCGGCGTGCCGTCGCGTACCAGCCTTACCGGCACCGATTTGGCGGCCGGCACCAGGCTTTCGTCGGCGTGCTGCCACAGCGGGATCAGCGGGTTGCATTCCGGATAGTAGGCACCGACGCTGCCGCGCGGGATGTCGTAGGCCACGATCCGGAAGCCGTCGATGCGTCGCAGGGTGTCGTCGCCGTCCTGCGCATCGGCCGGGGCGCTCTGCAGGCCGATGCGGCCGCCGTCCTGCAGGCCGAGCCGGGCGATGTCCTCGGGGTGCATGAACAGCACGTCGCGGGTGCCCTCGACGCCGCGGAAACGGTCGCTGTAGCCGTAGACGGTGGTGTTGAACTGGTCGTTGCTGCGCAGCGTGATCAGCCGGAAGTCCTCTGCGCCGCCCTGGCCGGCGAAGGCCGCGTCGAGTTGCTGCGGCACGGTGAATTCGGCCTTGCCGGATTCCGTCTGCCAGATCCGTTCGCGCGCCGGCAGCGTGCGGTGGAAGCCGCTCGGCGCCGCCAGCCGACGGTTGAAGTCGTGAAAGTCCTTCGGGAAGGTGGCGGCGATCGCGTCGCGGATACGGCTGTAGTCGGCGCACCAGCCGTCCCAGTCCACATGCGGGTTCGGCGGCAGCGCGGCGCGGGCGATGCCGGCGACGATCCGGGCCTCCGACAGCAGCTGGTCCGAGGCCGGCGCATGGTGGCCGCGCGAGGCGTGGAACCAGCCGGTGCTGTCCTCGGTGCTGAGGGTCTGCACGCCGGTCGCCTGGGTGTCGATCTCGATACGGCCCAGGCAGGGCAGCAGGTACGCCACCTGGCCGGCCAGCAGGTGGCTGCGGTTGAGCTTGGTGGCGATCTGCACCGTCAGCTGCAGGCGCTGCCAGGCCGGCTCGATCCGGAAATGGTCCGGCATCGCCCGCACGAAGTTGCCCCCCAGACCGATGAAGGCCTTAACGCTGCCGTCGAGCACACCCTGGCAGGCATCGACGGTGCTCAGGCCCTTGTGGCGCGGCGGCTCGAAGCCGTACTGCTGGGCAAGGGTGTCGAGCGGCACCAGCTCGGGCTTTTCGGCGATGCCGACGGTGCGCTGGCCCTGCACGTTGGAATGGCCGCGCACCGGACAGAGGCCCGCGCCCGACTTGCCAACGTTGCCACGCAGCAGCATCAGATTGACCAGCATGCCGATGTTGTCGACGCCGCGCTTGTGCTGGGTCAGGCCCATGCCGTAGACGCCGATCACCGCCTCGGCCTGCGCGTAGACCCGCGCCGCGCCTTCCAGCGCCTGCCGTGTCAGGCCGGATTCGCGCTCGATCGCGTCCCAGCCGAGGCCGCGCACATAGGCTTCGAAATCGGCGAGCCCGTGGGTGTGCGTGTCCAGGAAGGCGGTGTCGAGCAGCCGCCGGCCGCCGGCCGACTGCGCCGCATCGTCGAGCGCGAACAGCGCTTTGGCGATGCCGGCGATCGCCGCGATGTCGCCGCCCGGGCGCACCTGGTGGTACTGGGTGGCGATCTGCGTCGGCGTGCCGCCGAGCATGTCCTTGGGCGACTGCGGGTTGGCGAAGGCTTCCAGCCCGCGCTCCCGCAGCGGGTTGAAGACGACGATCGGGATGCCGCGCTGCCGGGCTTCCTGCAACTGGTGCAGCATGCGCGGGCTGTTGCTGCCGACGTTCTGGCCGAAGAAGAAGATGCAGTCGGTGTGCTCGAAGTCCGCCACGTGTACCGTGCCGACCGGCACGCCGATCGTCTTCTTCAGCATTACCGAGGTGGTCTCGTGGCACATGTTGGAGCTGTCGGGCAGGTTGTTGGTGCCGTAGAGCCGGGCCAGCAGCTGGTACATGTAGGAAGTCTCGAGCGACGCCCGGCCCGAGGCGTAGAACACCGCCTCGTCGGGCGACGCCAGTGCGCGCAGCTCGGCGCCGATCTCGGCGAAGGCCTCGTCCCAGGCGACGCGGCGGTAGGTGTCGGTGGCCGGGTCGTAGCGCATCGGCTCGGTCAGGCGACCGAGCTGCTCCAGCGCGTAGTCGGTCCAGCCGCGCAGTTCGGTCAGCGTGTGGTCGGCGAAGAAGTCGGGGCCGACCCGGGCGCTGGTCAGTTCCGAGAAGGTGGCCTTGGCGCCGTTCTCGCAGAACTCTGCCAGGTGCGACTTCTGCGGCCGTCCCCAGGCGCAGCTGACGCAGGCGAAGCCGTCGGGCTTGTTCTGCTTCTGCAACAGCGGCATCACGGCACCGGGCGCCTTGAAGCGTGCGATCTCCACCGCGAGCGACTTGACCGACCCCCAGCCGCCGGCCGGCCCGTCGTAGGGTTCGATGCGGACGGTCTGGTCGGCGGGCGGATGGGGCACTTCGTTCATGCAGGAGCTCCTGGAGGGATGTCGTATTCGATCCCTCGATTGCACCGAGCCCGGCCGCATCTGCGCGTAGGGCGTCAGGCCGGAGCGGTGTCGGCCGGCGGTTCCAGCCAGCGCAGCGCAAGGGCGAAGGCCGCGCCGCCGTAGACGATGCCGCCGGGTATCCACATCAGCAGACCGGCGAGCTGCTGGTCCTCCAGCGGCGACAGGCCCCAGGCGGTGGCGCCCCCGGTCTGCAGCGGGTAGTAGGCGACCGGCGCGAAGGTAAGCAGGGCGCCCAGCAGGCCGGTGTGCACGACCGTGAAACCGAGCGCCGAAAACGCCGCGCCCCGGCGGGCGGCGGGAGCCTGCAGCACGGCGCACCAGAACCACCACGACACCGCTGCCAGGGCGACGTAGGCGGCGGCGTGGATCGCCGGATCGGTGAGGGTCGCCGCGTAGACCGGCGGCAGGTGCCAGCCCCACAGCACCGCGCTGTAGGCCGCGGCGGCCGGCGTCGGGCGCCACGGGATGTGCCGCGGTACGCTGCCGGCCGCGAGGGCCGCACCCGCGGCGGTGGCGATCAGCATCAGCTGGGCCATGTGGCCCGCCACCAGCGTCGCGCCCAACCGACACAGCGGCGACAGCAGCGCCAGCACCATCAACGCCACACCCGTCCACCACCACGCTTGGCGGCGCCGCGCGGCCGAGTCGGTCGCGCGGTGGCACAGTCCGATGGCGGCCAGCAGCGCCACGGCGACGAGGCTGGCGGGCGCCAGGCTCCATGCGCCGATCCAGTCGCCGGGCAGGGCGGGCGGCGCCGCCGAGGTGCAGAGCGACCAGAGGCGGTCGGCGGTTCCGGTGTTCATGATGCAAATCGCCTTTCTGCGCAGGTGCGGCCTGCGCTGGCAGCTATCGTTTCAGGAGCGCACGTCATCGGAAGACGCCCGGCAGGTAGACGGCGACCAGCAGCACGATCCCGGTCGCGGCGCTATAGCCGGTCCACATGCGGAGCACCCGCAGTTCGACCGTGCGCCGTGCCGACACGAATCCTGCGCGGCCGCGCGTCCAGCCGTAGGCGGCGAACAGCACGCCCACGGCTGCGTGGAAGCCGGCGTAGACGATGCAGGCCGCGACCGTGGCGCCGTAGGCATGGCTGCGCGGCGACGGCAGCGCCGCCAGGCCGCCCGCGGCCAGCAGACCGACCGCCGCCACGCCTGCCCCCGCCGCGACGGCCAGCCAGCGCTGCCGCGCCGCGCCGTCGCCCGCTCGTGCGCAGGCCTGCCGTGCGGCGACGGCCGTCAGCAGCAGCGCCAGGGCGGAGGCCGCCGCCGCGGGCAGGCCGCCCTCGACACAAGCGGCCGGCGGCCAGCCCGGCGCCACCACCCCCAGGTAGGCATAGCCGCACAGCAGCGACACCCAGAAGGCGCCGTCGGCCACCAGCGTCCAGCGCACGCCGGCCACGCCGGGGGCGTGGCGGGCGACGTCGTGCGGCGGCAGCCACGGCCCGCCGTTG
>CAJYQL010000054.1 GCA_913776965.1 uncultured Xylophilus sp. | reverse complement strand
CGACAACGTGTCGATCACCGTCAAGCTGATCAACCCGATCGCCATGGAAGAAGGCCTGCGCTTCGCCATCCGTGAAGGCGGCCGTACCGTCGGCGCCGGCGTGGTCGCCAAGATCCTCGCCTGATCGCACGAACCGACATACGAGGAGCAACAGCCATGTCCAAGCAAAAGATCCGCATCCGCCTGAAGGCTTTCGATTACAAGCTGATCGACCAGTCCGCCGCCGAGATCGTCGACACCGCCAAGCGCACCGGCGCGATCGTCAAGGGCCCCGTGCCCCTGCCGACCCGCATGAAGCGTTTCGACATCCTGCGTTCGCCGCACGTCAACAAGACCTCGCGCGACCAGTTCGAGATCCGCACCCACCAGCGCCTGATGGACATCGTCGATCCCACCGACAAGACGGTCGACGCCCTGATGAAGCTCGACCTGCCGGCCGGCGTCGACGTGGAAATCAAGCTGCAGTAAGCGCCGCTGCGCTCGCCGCACCGAGCCCGCAGGCCGCAAGGCCTGCGGGCTTTTTCGTGGCTTGCGCGTTCTGCGGCCGCGCTATAGAATCGCGGGCTCTGCCCAAAATGCGTCTGCATCGTGGGCGGAGCTTTTATCAACCTTCTTTCGTGCGCCGGCACTCTCATGGTGCGGCGCAACGCCCCGGCCAATTGCAGTCGGGGCGGCGGGAGTTTTGGAGAAAACACAATGAGTCTGAGCAACTCCCTCGGGTTGCTGGGTCGCAAGGTGGGCATGATGCGCCTCTTCACCGACGACGGCGACGCAGTGCCTGTCACGGTGGTGGACGTGTCCAACAACCGCGTGACCCAGGTCAAATCCCAAGAGAACGACGGCTACGTGGCCCTGCAGGTCACGTTCGGTTCGCGCAAGGCATCGCGCGTGACCAAGGCCGAAGCGGGTCACCTGGCCAAGGCCGGCGTCGAATCCGGCGAGATCATCCGCGAGTTCCGCGTGCAGGCCGACACCGCTGGCCAGTACCAGGCAGGCGGCGTGGTCAAGGCCGAGGCACTGTTCGCCGCAGGCCAGAAGGTCGACGTGCAGGGCACCTCGATCGGCAAGGGCTTCGCCGGCACGATCAAGCGCCACAACTTCGCCTCGCAGCGCGCATCGCACGGTAACAGCCGTTCGCACAACGTTCCCGGTTCCATTTCGATGGCCCAGGACCCCGGTCGCGTGTTCCCGGGCAAGAAGATGTCTGGCCACCTGGGCGACGTGACCGTCACCACCCAGAACCTCGACGTGATCCGCGTGGACGAAGCCCGTCAGCTGCTGCTGATCAAGGGTGCGATCCCCGGTGCCAAGGGTGGTTTCGTCACCGTGCGCCCGGCCGTCAAGGCCAAGCCGCAAGCCGCTGACAAGGGAGCGAAGTAATGGAACTCGAACTCCTGAACGACCAGGGCCAGGCCGCATCCAAGTTCGATGCGCCGGAAACCGTGTTCGGTCGTGACTACAACGAAGACCTGATCCATCAGATCGTCGTCGCCTACCAGGCCAACGCGCGCCAGGGCACCCGTGCCCAGAAGGATCGCGAGCAGGTCAAGCACTCGACCAAGAAGCCGTTCAAGCAGAAGGGCACCGGTCGCGCACGTGCCGGTATGACGTCCTCGCCGCTGTGGCGCGGAGGCGGTCGCGCCTTCCCGAACAGCCCGGACGAGAACTTCACCCAGAAGATCAACAAGAAGATGTACCGCGCCGGCATGGCGTCCATCTTCTCCCAGCTCGTCCGCGAAGGACGCCTGGCCGTGGTCGATTCCTTCAAGGTGGATTCGCCCAAGACCAAGCAGCTGGCCGACAAGTTCAAGGCCCTGAATGTGCAGTCCGTGCTGGTGATCGCCGACGAAGTCGACGAGAACCTGTACCTGGCCTCGCGCAACCTGGCCAACGTGCTGGTCGTCGAGCCGCGTTACGCCGATCCGGTGTCGCTGGTGCACTACAAGAAGGTCCTCGTGACCAAGGGCGCTGTCGACAAGCTCAAGGAGTTGTTCGCATGAGCACCGCACCCAAATTCGACGAAGGTCGTCTGTACCAAGTCCTCGTCGCACCGATCGTGTCCGAGAAGGCCACCATGGTCGGCGAGAAGTCCAATGCGGTGACCTTCAAGGTCCTGCAGGACGCCACCAAGCCCGAGATCAAGGCCGCCGTCGAGCTGCTGTTCAAGGTCCAGGTCAAGGGCGTGTCCGTGCTCAACACCAAGGGCAAGACCAAGCGTTTCGGCAAGTCCATCGGCCGCCGCGACAACGTGCGCAAGGCGTACGTCACGCTGCAGCCCGGTCAAGAGCTGAACCTGTCCGGGGAGGCTGCGTAATCATGGCTGTCATCAAGATGAAACCGACCTCGCCCGGCCAGCGTGCCGTGGTCAAGGTCTCGCGCGATCACCTGTACAAGGGTGCTCCGCACGCTGCGCTGCTGGAGCCCCAGTTCCAGAAGGCCGGCCGCAACAACAACGGTCACATCACGATCCGCCACCGCGGCGGCGGTGCCAAGCACCACTACCGCGTCGTCGATTTCGTCCGCAACAAGGACGGCATCCCGGCGAAGGTCGAGCGCATCGAGTACGACCCGAACCGTACGGCCCACATCGCCCTGGTGGTGTACGCAGACGGCGAGCGCCGCTACATCATCGCTCCGCGCGGTGTCGAGGCGGGTGCGACCCTGCTGTCGGGCTCCGAAGCGCCGATCCGCGCCGGCAACACCCTGCCGATCCGCAACATCCCGGTGGGTTCGACCATCCACGCGATCGAACTGCAGCCCGGCAAGGGTGCGCAGGTCGCACGTTCGGCCGGTTCCTCCGCCACGCTGCTGGCCCGTGAAGGCGTCTACGCCCAAGTCCGCCTGCGGTCCGGCGAAGTGCGCCGCGTGCACATCGAGTGCCGCGCCACGATCGGCGAAGTCGCCAACGAAGAGCACAGCCTGCGCCAGCTCGGCAAGGCCGGCGTGAAGCGCTGGATGGGCATCCGCCCGACCGTGCGCGGTGTCGCCATGAACCCGATCGACCACCCGCACGGTGGTGGCGAAGGCCGCACCGGCGAAGGCCGCCATGCAGTCGACCCGTGGGGCAACCTCACGAAGGGCTACCGCACCCGCAACAACAAGCGCACGCAGGTCTTCATCGTGTCGCGTCGTAAGAAGTAAGAGGCAAGCACATGACTCGCTCTCTCAAGAAAGGTCCGTTCGTCGACCACCACCTCGTGGCGAAGGCCGACAAGGCCGTGACGACGAAGGACAAGAAGCCGATCAAGACCTGGTCGCGTCGCTCGATGGTTCTGCCCGAGTTCATCGGCCTGACAATCGCCGTGCACAACGG
Source organism: uncultured Xylophilus sp. (assembly GCA_913776965.1). Classification (GTDB taxonomy): domain Bacteria; phylum Pseudomonadota; class Gammaproteobacteria; order Burkholderiales; family Burkholderiaceae_C; genus Xylophilus. The sequence continues at coordinate 8,140 of CAJYQL010000054.1, read as the reverse complement.
CAAGCAGCACGTGCCGGTCTACATCACCGACCAGATGGTGGGCCACAAGCTGGGCGAATTCGCCCTGACGCGCACCTTCAAGGGTCACCCCGCGGACAAGAAAGTCCAGAAGAAGTAAGGAGCAGACATGTCCGAAACACGTGCAGTCCTCCGCGGCGTCCGCCTCTCGGTCGACAAGGGCCGTCTGGTCGCCGACCTGATCCGCGGCAAGAAAGTGGACCAGGCCCTCAACATCCTGTCCTTCACCCAGAAGAAGGCCGCCGGGATCGTCAAGAAAGTGCTGGAGTCGGCCATCGCCAACGCCGAGCACAACGACGGTGCCGACATCGACGAGCTGAAGGTCAAGACCATCTACGTCGAACAGGGTGCCACCCTCAAGCGCTTCACCGCGCGCGCCAAGGGCCGCGGCAACCGTATCAGCAAGCCCACGTGCCATGTGTACGTGACGGTCGGCAACTAAAGGTCGGGAAGATATGGGACAGAAAATCCACCCCACCGGCTTCCGCCTGTCGGTCAGCCGCAACTGGTCCAGCCGCTGGTACGCGAGCAACCGTGACTTCGCCGGCATGCTGGCCGAAGACATCAAGGTGCGCGAGTTCCTGAAGGCCAAGCTCAAGAATGCCGCGGTCTCGCGCATCCTGATCGAGCGCCCCGCCAAGAACGCCCGCATCACCATTTTCTCGGCACGTCCGGGCGTGGTGATCGGCAAGAAGGGCGAGGACATCGAGAACCTGAAGAAGGAACTCGCCGTCCGCCTGAAGGTGCCGGTCGCGGTCAACATCGAAGAAGTGCGCAAGCCCGAAATCGATGCCAAGCTGATCGCCGACTCGATCACCCAGCAACTCGAAAAGCGGATCATGTTCCGCCGCGCCATGAAGCGCGCGATGCAGAACGCGATGCGCCTGGGCGCCCAGGGCATCAAGATCATGTCGTCGGGCCGTCTGAACGGTATCGAGATCGCACGCTGCGAGTGGTACCGCGAAGGCCGCGTGCCGCTCCACACCCTGCGTGCGGACATCGACTACGGCACGTCCGAAGCCAAGACCACCTACGGCGTCATCGGCGTCAAGGTCTGGGTCTACAAGGGCGACACGCTGGGTCGCAACGACCTGCCCGCCGTGGTCGAGCCGCGTGACGACGAGCGTCGTCCGCGCGGTCCGCGCCGCGACGGCCGCCCGGGCGACCGTCCGGGTGCCGACCGCCGTCCTCCCCGCCGTGACGGTGGCCGCCCGCTGGGTGGCAACGTCGCGCCGGCCGATGGCAGCGACAAGCCCGCAGGTGCCGGTGGCGCCGCGGATCCCTCCGCCGTTAAGCGCGTCCGCAAGGTAGCCGCGCCCGCTGCAGCAGCGGACGGTGCAAAGGCCGAGTGATCGGTCTGTTTAAGGAAAGATAACCATGCTGCAACCCGCTCGTCGCAAGTACCGCAAAGAGCAGAAGGGCCGCAACACCGGCGTCGCCACCCGGGGCAACTCGGTGGCGTTCGGTGACTTCGGCCTGAAGTGCACGGACCGTGGCCGCCTGACGGCCCGCCAACTCGAAGCCGCACGCCGTGCGATCTCCCGCCACGTCAAGCGTGGCGGCCGGATCTGGATCCGCGTGTTCCCCGACAAGCCGATCTCCACCAAGCCCGCAGAAGTGCGGATGGGTAACGGCAAGGGCAATCCCGAGTACTACGTGGCTGAGATCCAGCCCGGCAAGATCGTGTTCGAGATCGTCGGCGTGCCCGAAGAACTCGCCCGTGAAGCGTTCCGCCTGGCAGCCGCCAAGCTGCCGCTGCGCACCACGTTCGTGAGCCGCCAGCTCGGCACCTGATCAGGAGGATGGACACCATGACCAAAGCTGCTGATCTGCGCCAGAAGGACGTCGCCGGCATCGAAGCCGAAATCAAGGACCTGCAGAAGGCCCATTTCGGTCTGCGCATGCAGAAGGCCACGCAACAACTCAACAACACGTCGACGCTGCGCACCACGCGCCGCGACATCGCCCGCGCCAAGACCATCCTTGCCCAAAAGCAGGCCGGTTCGGACGCTGCCAAGTAAGGAGTGACCATGACGGAAGCTAAAACATCCCTCAAGCGCACCTTGGTCGGCAAGGTGGTGAGCGACAAGCGCGCCAAGACGGTGACGGTGCTGGTCGAGCGCCGTGTGAAGCACGAGCTCTACGGCAAGATCGTTGCCAAGTCGAGCAAGTACCACGCACACGACGAGAACGGCGAGTACCACACCGGCGACGTGATCGAGATCACGGAAAGCCGCCCGATCTCCAAGACCAAGAACTGGGTCGCGACCCGCCTGGTCCAGAAGGCGGCGATCGTCTGAGACGGCGCCAGCCCCTGTCTCCGATGCCTGCATCGGAGACAATGCACGACGGCCCTGCGGGGCCGTTTTTTCTTGGGCGGTCGGCGCGACGATGGCGGCCTGCCCTGTATTACCTGAACCAGAAGACGGAGCAACCATGATCAAGGTCGGTGACACCCTGCCTGCAGCGACGCTGCAGGAATATTCCGAAGTCGAGGGCAACGGCTGCAGCGTCGGCCCCAACCCGGTCGATGTGCAGAAGGCGGCTGCCGGCAAGACGATCGTGCTGTTCGCCGTGCCGGGCGCCTTCACGCCGACCTGCTCGGCCAAGCATGTGCCGGGCTACGTGGAACACGCTGCCGCGCTGCGGGCGGCCGGCGTGGACGAGGTCTGGTGTCTGTCGGTCAACGACGCCTTCGTGATGGGAGCCTGGGCGCGGGACCAGGACACCGGCGGCACCGTGCGCTTCCTGGCCGACGGCAGCGGCACGTTCGCGCAGGCGACCGGCCTGACGCTCGACCTGACGGCCCGCGGCATGGGCGTGCGCAGCTGCCGTTATTCGGCGCTGGTGGTCGACGGGGTGGTCAGGGCGCTGAACGTCGAGGCGCCCGGGCAATTCGAGGTGAGCGACGCTGCCACGATGCTGGGGCAGGTGCAGGCGGCCAAAGCCTGAGTTCTGGGGTGGACGGGGCGGAAGCGGTCCCGCCGGTTCGTCTGCCTAGATGTCGGCCTTGAGGTAGTGCGCGCCCGCGATCGGGTTGTGGTAGTACGGCGGCACTTCCTCGAAGCCGAGCTCGGCGTACAGCGCCCGGGCCGATTCCATCGCATCCAGCGTGTCGAGCAGGATGCAGGCGTAGCCGGCCCGTCGAGCGATGTCGAGCGTCGCCTCGGCCAGCTGCCGGCCCAGTCCGAAGCCGCGGAACGCGCGGCGGACATAGAGGCGTTTCATCTCGCAGGCATTGGGATAGTCCACCCCATCAAGCGGCCGCACCGCGCAGCAGCCGGCGACGGCGCCATCGACACGCGCCAGCAGCACGCCGCCGCGCGGCTCCGCATAGTCGCCCGGCAGCCCGGCCAGTTCGGCCTCGAAGCCCTGGAAGCCGAGGTCGATGCCGAGGCTGTCGGCATATTCGCGGAAGATGCTGCGGAGCGCGTCCCAGTCTTCGGCGGTCTGGGGCGTGGTCAGGGCGACGGACGGTAACGGAGGCACGGCGGACGCGGGGAAAAAGCAGAGAGAAAACGCAGTCGAGTGTAGCGACGCGGTGAAAACAGTCGGAGCCGAGCGTCAGCTGCCGAGCTGCACCAACGCAGCGGTCGCCGCGGCGCACAGCAGCAGCACCAGCAGCGCGACCATCCGGCTGCGGCTGTCGTCGCGAGAGCCGGTCGGCGCCGCGACGCCCGCCGCGGTCGGCACCACCGCATCGCCGTGCACCATCGGCCCGACGATCCGGCGCTTGCGGACCCCCACGTAGAACAGCACTGCGGCGACGTGCAGCGCCGACAGGCCGATCACCAGCCACTGGCCCCAGCTGCGGTGGTAGGAGGTGCCCTCGTCCACCACCATGCCTGGCACGAAGCGGGCCAGCGGGCCGCTGAGCGAGATCGCGTCGTCGCTGACCAGTCCGGTCGCGACCTGGGCGACGAACACCAGCAGCATCGCGTAGACCGACAGCGCGCCGAGCGCATTGTGGCCCGGCAGCGCGGCGGTGTCCCCGGTGCGGCCGGTCAGGTAGCGCCAAGCGCGGGCGGGGGAGGGCGGGAACTGCGCGAAGCGCGACCAGTGGCCGCCGACCACCCCCCAGACCAGCCGGAAGGCGAGCAGCGCCAGCACGCAGTAGCCGAGCCGGAAATGCCACACCATCGCGCCGGTCTTGGCGGTGGCAACCAGCCCGACGATCGCGGCCGCGAGGCTCCAGTGGAAGAGCCGGGTGGGCAGATCCCAGATGCGGACGGTGGAAGCGGGCATGGCGCGACAGGCAAGCGGGGAAAAGCCGCGATTGTCCTCTCTCGACCGGCGACGCGCCGGCACTACACTCCGCCGGCGGATGCCGCGCGCGGCCCGCCTGTCTCGGATGTACAACACAAAGGAATCACGATGAAATCCGTTCACTGCCTCGTGCTGGCCGTCGCTGCGGCGGCCGCGGTCCCCGCCGTGGCGCAGCCCACGTTCGCCACGCCCGCCGATGCGATCAAGTACCGCCAGGCCACGCTGAAGGAGATGCAGCAGAACTTCAAGCGCGTTGCCGACATGGCCGGCGGCCGCGAGCCGTACAACGCGAAGGTGGCCGAGGAGAGCGCGCAGAAGGCGGCCGAGCTGATCAAGCTGCCGTGGGCGGCGTTCGGCCCCGGCACCGAAGGCGGCAAGGCCCGCCCGGCGATCTGGAAGGAGCAGGCGCGCTTCAAGGAACTGTCCGAGAAGTCGGAAGCCGAAGTCGGCAAGCTGGCCGTGGCCGCCAAGACCGGCAGCCTGGACGCCATCAAGGCGGCGATCGGTCCGGCCGGCGCGTCCTGCAAGGCCTGCCACGACAGCTACCGCGACTGATTGCTATCGAAAGAAGAGCTGCCTGCGCACGCCCCGTCTGCGCAGGAGGCCGATTTCCTTGTGAAAAAGCAGTCGGCTCAGGCCGCCAGCAGCTTCTCGATCAGCTTGTGCAGTTCGGCGAAGTCGGGCTCGCCGACGTAGCGTTTGACGATGGTGCCCTGCTTGTCCACCACGTAGGTGGTCGGGGTCAGCTGCACGTCGCCCCAGGCCTTGGCGACAGCGCCGGTGTTGTCGATCGCCACCTTGAACGGCAGCTTGCGCGTCTCGGTGAAGTGGACGACGTAACTCGGCGGGTCGTAGCTCATCGCCACGGCGAGCGTGTCGTAGCCCTGTGCCTTGTACTTGTCGTAGGTCGAGACGATGCGCGGCATCTCGGCAACGCAGGTGACGCAGCTGGTGGCCCAGAAATTGACCAGCGTCACCTTGCCCTTGAGGTCCTCGGTGGACTGGCGGGAGCCGTCGAGCAGCACGAAGGTGGACGGCGGCGCGGCGCTCGCGCCGGCGCTCCAGAAGACGGCGCCCGCAGCGCCGGCCACGAGGGCGGCAGCGGCCAGGGACAAGAGGATGCGTTTCATGGCGGTCGGGTCGGGGCAGGATCGCCGCGCAGTGTAGGGCGTCCGGAAGATCGGCGTGCCGGCCACGGATGGACCGCCGGGGCGGCGAGAGGTTCCGCGCGGTAAGCGATATGCCCGCTCAGCCTGCTGCGCGACGCAGGCATCGGTCTCGGTAAACCGGCAAATCAGCACCCGGCACCCGGCACCCGCACCCGCACCTACAGGCGTACCCGCACCAGGACACATTGCAGGCACACAGCCGCATGGCGTGCCCCGGCCGATAATCGTCCGATGCGACTCTCCCGCCTCTGGCACTGCCGCTCCTCCGTGCCGTCTCTGGCAGCGGCCTGCCTCTTCGCGGGGCTGCTGGCCGGCTGCAGCCCGACGCTCAACTGGCGCGAGGTGCGCCTGGCGCCCACCCGGCTGCAGGCGCTGATGCCGTGCAAGCCCGAAGAGGCCGCGCGCGAAGTGCCGCTCGACGGCCGGACCGTTACGCTGCACCTCGCCGGCTGCGACGCCGACGGCGCGACCTTCGTGCTCGGCTGGACGGCGGTCGATCCGCCGGGCCAGCTCGGCTCGACGCTCGGTGCCTGGCAGGACGCAGCGCTGCAGCAGGCCGGTCTCACGGCCGGGCCCGATGCGCCGGCCGGCCGGCCGTTCGTGCCGCCGGGCGGCACGGCGGTGGCGCAGTCGGTGCGGATCGCGGCGACCGGCCGCCGGCCCGACGGTGCGGCACTCCCGTTGCAGGCGGCCTGGTTCGCCGCGACCGGCGGCAGCACGCCGCATGCGCTGCACGCCGCGGTCTACGGCACGCCGAAGACGGCCGAGGCGGCCGAGACCTTCTTCGCCGGCCTGCGCCTGCCCTGATGCGCCGGCGCCACAGTGCTGTCGCGACCGCCATAATGCGGCGCTGCAACGCGCGCCCATGACCAACCGCATCTTCATCATCGCCCACGCCCCGCTCGCCCATGCGCTGCGCCAATGTGCCCTGCATGTGTTTCCCGACTGCGGCAACGGCGTGGCGGCGCTCGACGTGCAGCCCAACGTGTCGCCCGACGAGACGCTGGCGTCGGCCCGCATCATCCTGAACGAACACCGCACCGGCGGCACGCTGGTCCTGACCGACGTGTTCGGCGCGACGCCCTGCAACGTGGCGCAGCGCCTGGTCGACGGCGTGCGCTCCCGCATCGTGACCGGCGTCAACCTGCCGATGCTGCTGCGTACCGTCACCTACCGCCACGAGGCGCTCGATGCGCTGGTGTCGCGCGCGGTGGTCGGCGGCACGCAGGGCGTGATGCAGGTCGCCGTCACCGCACCGCAGAACCAGGCCCGAAAGAAGCATGATCCAGACGACCACCACCATCAGCAATAAGCTGGGCCTGCATGCCCGCGCGTCGGCCAAGCTCACCAAGCTGGCGGGCAGTTTCCCGTGCGAGGTGTGGATCGCCCGCGGCGACCGGCGGGTCAATGCCAAGAGCATCATGGGCGTGATGATGCTGGCCGCCGGCATGGGCACCCAGGTGACACTGGAGACGTCCGGCGCCGGCGAGCAGGACGCGATGGATGCGCTGCTCGCGCTGATCGCCGACAAGTTCGGCGAAGGCGAATAAATGGCTCGCCCCCAGGCTGCGCGCTGCGCGCTCCGCCAGCCCCCTTCCGGGGGCGGCGCTGGCGGTCCGGCGGAGCCGGCACCGCGGCGCCCTGAGGGGGGCTTCGCTGCGCTCGCCGTCGATGAACGTTTGACGTGCGCCTGACATGACCTTCTCCATCCACGGCCTTCCCGTCGCCCGCGGCATTGCCATCGGGCGGGCGGTGCTGGTCGCGTCGAGCCGGGTGGATGTCGCCCACTATTTCGTCGACGCCGACCGCATCGCCTCGGAGATCGGCCGGGTTCGCGATGCGCGCGACGCGGTGGTCGAGGAGATCCACCGTCTGCAGGGCAACATGGCGCAGATGGGGCCGAAGGAGGCGCCGCAGGAGCTGTCCGCGATCCTCGACGTACACCTGATGCTGCTGCAGGACGAGGCGCTGGAGGACGGCGTCAAGCACTGGATCACCGACCGGCTCTACAACGCGGAATGGGCGCTCACTACCCAGCTCGAGGTGATCGCGCGCCAGTTCGACGAGATGGAGGACCCCTACCTTCGCGAGCGCAAGGCCGACCTGGAGCAGGTGGTCGAGCGCATCCTGCGCCACATGAAGGGCGTGGCCTCGCCGGTGGCGCCGCCGCGGCCGGCTGCGGCACCGCGCCAGCAGGACCTGCAGCTCGGCGACACCGAGGACGTGCCGCTGGTGCTGGTGGCACATGACCTGTCGCCGGCCGACATGCTGCAGTTCAAGCAGAGCGTGTTCGCCGGCTTCGTGACCGACGTGGGCGGTAAGACCTCGCACACCGCGATCGTCGCGCGCAGCATGGACATCCCGGCGGTGGTGGGCGCCCGCAGCGCGAGCCAGCTGGTGCGCCAGGACGACTGGGTGATCATCGACGGCGATGCCGGCGTGATGATCGTCGACCCGTCGCCGATCATCCTCGCCGAGTACGGCTTCAAGCAGCGCCAGGGCGACCTGGAGCGTCAGCGGCTCGCGCGGCTGCGGCACACACCGGCGGTCACGCTCGACGGCGAGCAGATCACGCTCTTGGCCAACATCGAGCAGCCCGAGGACGCCGCGGCCGCGGTGCGCGGCGGCGCGGCGGGCGTCGGCCTGTTCCGCAGCGAATTTCTGTTCATGGGCCGGCAGACGGCGCT
>CAJYQL010000053.1 GCA_913776965.1 uncultured Xylophilus sp. | reverse complement strand
ATCGCCGCGATGGTGTGGCGAATGCTGGCGGTCGAGCTGGCCGAGGCGAGGCTGACCAGCATCGGGGTCTTCAGGCTGCGCAGCACCTCGACATACGGCTGGCCGCTGCGCTTCTGGATGATGACGGTCGCCGCGACCGAGAACAGCAGCACCAGCAGCAGGAAGCACGCGAGGAAACCGCCCATCGCGTGGAAGATGCGCGGATCGCTGTCGGACATGAGGTGCGCGGCGACGCTGAACGCAAGCACCGGCACCAGCAGCGTGGCGCGGGAGATGATCAGCTCGAGCGCCCGGTAGATGCCTTCGAGCAGATGGTCGAGCGCGCCGTTCTGCGGCCGGGCCAGTGCGAACGCCAGACCGAACAGGATCGCGCAGGACAGGATGCCGAGCGACCGCCCTTCGACCAGTTCGTAGAAGAAGTTGTTGGGGAAGATGCTCGTCAGCGGATGCACCGCCGGCTTCGGCGGATCCTGGCCGTACAGCAGCATCTCGGCGTTGTCGCCGTCCCCACCCGCCCGCTGCACCAGCGAACCCAGGTAGTTCCGCGCATCGGGATCGAGCTGACCGCCCGGCGACGCCAGCGACCCGAGCAGCGTGCCCGCCACCGAAGCGCCCACCACCAGCACGATGGCCAGGCCCGCGATCATCGATACCCGCCGGACCGGATGCGGCAGCCGCATCGTCTGCCGCAAGCCGAAGAAGGTGGCGACGACGAGCAGCGGTATCGCCGCCATGCTCACCGCGGCCAGGTACAGCTGGCCGATCACATGGGCCGGCGTGCCGATCTCGGGCACGTAGGCGCCCACCGCCCCGCCCAGCAGCAGGCAGAGCAGCAGCACCAGCGTGCTGTGCGAGAAGCGGTCGAGCAGCGTCATGCGGGACGGGATCGGCGGCACGGACGGCTCAGATCTTCAGCGGCCGCGGACACACCAGCGACACCGCAGCGGTGTTGCCGATCACCAGCACCAGCGTGCGCAGCATGTCGCAGATCGGATCGACCGCGAGGAACAGGATGAAGGCGGCCTCGAACGGCAGACCGAGGTAGGAGCAGGTCATGCCGACCAGCGACACCGTGACCAGGCCCGTCATGCCGGCCGAGGCGAAGCCCGCCAGGATCGACGCGACGATCACCACCGACACCTCCATGAAGGTCAGCGACCGGCCGTAGAGCTGCGCGATGAAAAGCGTGGCGCACACGTAGTACACCACCGGCCCGATCCGCAGCAGCGACACCGACAGCGGCACCAGCAGTTCGACCCGCGAGCGGGCAAAGCCCAGCCGCTCGACCAGGCTCTCGATCATGATCGGCATGCAGGTCGCGCTGCTGCGGGTGGCGAGCGCGAGGGCGAATGGACCGCGCAGGGCATTGAGCGTCTGCGGCAGCGTGTTGTTCGACCGCTTCCAGATCACGACCGCGGCCACCGCGACCAGCACCAGCGACACGATGAAGAAGGCGAGAACGAACTGCGCCATAGCCCGCAGCGGCTCCAGGCCGGTCTTGCCGAGTTGGGCCGCACTCATGCAGAACAGCACGATCGGCAGCGGGAAGCTCAGCCAGTGGGTGAGCGTCTGGCAGGCCTGGTAGATGGTTTCCAGCGCGTGCGTGAGCCCCTCGGAGATGCGCGTCGGCACATGGCCGACCGCGAGGCCGAACAGCAGCGCGAACACCAGGGCCTTCAGGGTGTCGCCGTTGGCCAGCGCCGAGAAGATGTTGGCGGGCACCAGACTGACCAGCATGTCGGTGAAGCCGGCGGTCTTCTGCTCTTCGTCGACGCCACGCAGGTTCATCGCGGTGTCGGTCGAGCTGAGGTCGCCGCCGACGATCTGGCCGAAGGTTTCCATCGTGGCCTGCGACAGGTTCTCGCCCGGCCGCATCACCAGCAGCGTGACCGCACCGACGATCGCCACGAAGGCGGAAAAGGCGAGGAACACGACCGCGACCCGGCCCAGCAGCCGGCCGGTGCCGCCGTCCCGGAACAGCCGCTGCAGACTGAAGATCACGGCAGAGATCATGAAGGGCAGCGTGACCATCTTCAGCAGATCGACATAGATGTCGCCGATGAAGCCCAGGCTGATCGCGACGGCCGGTGCGGTCATGCCCAGGGCCACGCCGGCGGCGAGGCTGCCGATCACGACCCAGGGGTTGATGACGAGGGAATAGAGTTTCTTGGCGTCCATGGAAGGGTCCTCGAGGTTCAGCGCTCGAGCGCCTGCAAAACCTTGGTGATGTTGAGCTTCTCGCTGCGCTGCGCGAGGAACTCGTTGACGAACGCCAGCAGCGTCGGGTCGGTGATCGACACGCCGATGCCCAGCGTGTCTTCCAGATCCTTGAAGGTGACGGTGCGCAGCAGCAGCGAGGCGGTCGGATCGACCTTCAGGATGCGCTTGACCTCGAACTCGTCGCGGTAGGCGCCGATCACGTCGCCCTTGTAGAGCGCGCGCAGCACCTCGTCCCAGCTGGGGTACTCGGTAATCTTCGCGCGCGGGAAGTTGCGCTTGGCGTAATAGGCGAAGGACGATTTGGCGATGACGCCGATCGAGCCGTCGAAGCTGCGCACCACGTCCGACAGCGGCCGGTCGCGCGTGACCTGCGCGAACTTCACGCGGTTGAGCATCAGCGAATGGTTCAGCGTCAGATACGTGTTGCTGAAGCTGATGACCTGGGTGCGGGCCAGCGTGCGCGAGAGCTTGCTCACCGCGACGTCGGCTTCGCCCCGGGCGATCAGGTCGACCACGCCGTTGAAGGTCTTGGCGCTGCGGTTGAAGCGCACCTTGACACCGAGTTCGTCGGCCAGGGCCTTGGCCAAATCGACTTCCAGTCCGACCCATTCGCCGTTCTTTTCGTAGAAGAACGGTGGCGTGTTGATGTCGAGCATCGCGACGACGAGTTCGCCCTGGTTGACGATGCGGGCGATGTCGGGGGCGAGCAGCCGGCCGTCGGCGACCTGGACCAGCTTGCTGGTCGGCGCGAACGCGGCGCTCGCTGCGCGCGCCGCCGCCGTGGCGGCCGGTGCGGGTGCAGATGCCGGCGCCTGTGCGTGGGAGAGCGCGGCACCGCCCAGCAGCAGGACGACCGCGGTGGTGCGCAGCCGTCCGCGGAAGGACGGCGGTCGGGAGAAGAGATTCTGGAGGAAGGTCAGCATGACGGTGTTCCCGGTTCAGGGACGGGCGGTGGATGGTGCCGGTGCGGTCGCCGGCGCTGCGGCGGGCGACACGCTGCCGGCAGGTGCGGCGGCCGGCGCCGCGGCGCCGGGAAGAGACGGAATGGAGGGCACGGACGGGACGCCGAGGCCGGCCGGCAACGACGGTGCCGCGACGGTCTTGCCGATCTCCACGCCGAGCAGGAACAGCAGGATGCACAGCAGCACCGCGCAGGCGCCGGCGATCGCCACCATCCGGGAAGTCATCGTGAATACGTACTGCATGGGATTCTCAGGGGACCATGGTGGTGAACTGCCCGGGGGCCACGGTCTGGATCACGCCGCCCCAGATGCACATCAGCTTGGAGGCGTCCTGCAGGCTCGGCATGTTGCCGAGCAGCACGGTCGGCGATCCGGGCACCCAGGGGGCGGGTGTCGCAGGTACGCAGGGCATCGGCGTCAGCACGCCCAGGGCTGCGGCGGTGGCGGCCGCGACGGTCGGATTCGACGGGGACGTGCACACGCCGAACGGCACGATGTTGACTACCGGCGCGTGGTCCATGATGTTGGCCGCCGGCGGTCCGCCGCACAGGACGCGGTTGATCGGCAGCACGGTGAGCGGTGTCGGCGCAGCGCCGAAACTGCATTGCAGCATGCACGTGGCGACTTCCTGCATGCCCATGGTCAGCTGCCCCTCACCAGTTTCTCGATGTTCTTGAAGAACTTCGCGCCCTTGACCGCACCCTGCGCCACGCCCTCGGCATCGAAGCGCTGCGGAAGGCCGACCGGCTTGCCCTGCTTGTAGAGGATTTCCTCCATCACGGCACCGTTGGGCCAGTAGCGCCGCAGCACACCGTGCAGCACATTCGCCTTGTACTGCGCCGACTGCACCACCGCGCCGTCGCGATCGTAGTCGAGCGTTTCGCCTTCTAGCTTGTCCTTGCGGTAGCGGGAGCGGCGCACCAGCCGGCCCTCGTGGAAGAACTGGGACTCGCCCTCCAGCGCCCCCGCCACATAGGCGAGCCGTACGCCGACGTCGCCGGACTCGGTGTATCCCACCGTCTCGCCGTGCAGCACGCCCTTGGCGAACTTCTGGTCGTAGACCAGCCGGCCTTCGGTGTAGACGCGGGTCGGGCCTTCCTGCACATCCTGGCGGAAGGTCGATTCCATGGCCAGCCGGCCCTGGTCATCGTAGAGGCGCTGCAGCCCGTCGCGCTGTCCGGCGACATAAGAGACCTCGGACTCCGGCACACCGTCGGCCTGGAAGGTCCGCAGCGGCCCGTGCAACACACCGTCGCGCAGGCTGGTGGAACTCTGCAGCCAGCCGTCGTCGGCATGCATCTCGTGGACCTCGTCCACGCCCGGTCCCTGCGGTGCAGCGGGTGCAGGCAGGGGCAGCGACGACGGAAGGGAAGCGGGAAGCGTGGCCATGGCGTCAGTTGATCTTCACCATGCCGCCCTTGACGACCAGCATGCCGCCGCCGTCGACGGTCTGCATGGCGGACGCCTTGTTGTCCATCATCGCCGCCTCGTTGGCGAGCTTGGCCGACGCCTTGTTCGTGAGATTGATCCCTGCCTTGTTGGTCAGGTTGGTGCCGGCTTCCTGGGTCAGCTCGGTGCCCGCCTTGCCGGCCAGGGAGGTGCCCGCCTCCATGGCGAACGAGGTGCCCGACTTGATCTTGATGCTGCCGGTGACGTCGATGGTCAGGTTGCCCTTGATCGTGAGCTTGTAGTTGCCGTCGACATCGTGCGTGAAATCCGCCTTGTCGGTATGGGTCTCGTTGCCCGTGACTTCGACCGAGCGCGTGCCCTTGACGGTGTGCGTCTCTTTGCCGGTTTCCACCGCCACTGTCCGGTCGCCCTTCTTGACCGTGTGCACCTCGGCGCCGGCCAGCACCGTCGTGGTCAGGTCGTTCTCGATCTCCACCAGCATGTCCTTCTGGGCATGCAGGTAGAGCTGCTCGGCATCCTTCTTGTCCTCGAAGCGCAGTTCGTTGCCGGCGGTGCCGCTCTTGGTGGAGCGCGAGCGCATCGTGCTCTGCGTCTGCGAGCCCGGCAGCGTCACCGGCACCGTCTGGTCGGCGTTGTAGACGCTGCCGGTCACCAGCGGCCGCTCCGGGTCGCCATCGATGTAGCTGACGATCACTTCCTGGCCGATGCGCGGCAGGAACAGCTGGCCCCAGCCCTGCCCTGCCCAGGCCTGCGACACCCGCACCCAGCACGAGCTGTTCTCGTCGTTCACGCCGAGGCGGTCCCAGTGGAACTGCAGCTTGATGCGGCCGAACTTGTCGGTCCAGATCTCCTCGCCGCTCGGCCCCACCACCACTGCGGTATGGCTGCCGATCACCACCGGCCGCGGCGTGCGCAGCGGCGCGCGGTAGGGCACGGCATGGGCGAAAGTTTCGAAGGTATTGGAATACTGGCGGCCACGGGCACGGTGCTCGACCCGCAGCACGACCTGGTCGGTGTTGAGGCTCGCACGCGGATGGTTCGACAGAGCGAACTTGCCGCCCGGCACCAGCGCCGCGGTGAAGCCTTCGCCGTGGCCGACAGCGGCCTCGGCCTGCTGCGCCTCGACCATCGTCTTGGCGCGCTTGGTGCCGTCGGCCACCACCGTGTGCCGGCCGGGATAGAGGTAGTCGCTGCCCTTGCCGTCGGAACCCACCGACTCGGCCTTCAGGGAGGTCTTGGGCGTCTCGAAGAAATAGTCGCCGACCACCTGGTCCTTGCCGACCACGCGCGATTCCAGTTCGTAGTGCGCCACGTCCGTTTCGTCGAAACGCCCGTCCTGCCAGTGCATGCGCACCTTCAATGCCGCCGCGTCGGCGCAGTCCTCGTGGGCCGATGCGGCATCGGCCAGGACCATGGTGTGGGTGCCGTCGGCGAAGGTGAAGAAGTAGAAGATGCCGTCCTCCTCCATCAGCCGCGAGATGAAGTCGAAGGCGGTCTCGTCGTAGCGCACGCAGTATTCGCGGGCGGTATAACTGCCGGTGAGCTTGTCCTCGAAGACGACGCCGGCCTCGTTGAGCACCGCTGCCAGGATCTCGGCCGTCGTCTTGTTCTGGTACACGACCCGGTCGCGCCCCAGTGTCAGCAGCCAGAGGCGCGGCACCAGTTCGGCCGAATAAAGCACGAAGTCCGCAGCACCGCCGATGTGCACGAAGCGGGAGACGATGCCGTGGATGTAGCGCTTGGCGCCGCTCGGCATGGTGATCGACGCCGTGGCGGAATTGCCGAGCAGGGCCGACGGGTCCACCGTGTCCGACGACGCGCGCATCTCGAGCGTGAAGCGGTAGAGGCGCGAGATGCCCTCCTCGCCGTAGAGGGCGTCGAGCAGCAGCACATCCGGCCCCAGCGGTGTGGTCACCGCCAGCGCCATGTTGTCCTGCGTGTAGCCCTCTCTCATGATCCGTCTCAGGCGAGTTGCGGCGACCGGAAGGCGAAGGTGAAGCCACCCTCGGCATCCAGGCCCATGTGGACCGCCTCGAAGGGCTCGGCCATCGAGATGCGCTCGAGCACCTGCCGCGACAGCTCGGGCAGCACCGCATGCGCGAGGATGTGGTCCACATTGCGGGCGCCGCTGTCGACTTCGGTACAGCGCGCGGTGATCGCGTCGGCCACGTCGGGCGCCCAGGTGAAGCTCGATTTGTGGTTGGTCTCGAAGCGGCGCGCCAGTTTGCCGAGCTTGAGCTCCACGATCGAGCGGATCTGCGCGTCGCCCAGGTGGTAGTACGGCACCAGCGTCAGGCGGCCCAGGAACGCCGGACTGAACTGCTTGAGCAGTTCGGGCCGCAGCCGTTCGACCAGCTCTTCCGGATCGGGCCGGCGGCCGCCCTGGCAGGCCTGCGTGATCACGTCCTGCGCGGCGTTCGAGGTGAGCAGGATCAGCGTGTTCTTGAAATCGATCTGCACGCCCTCGCCGTCTTCCATGATGCCCTTGTCGAACACCTGGAAGAAGAGCTCCAGCACGTCGGGGTGCGCCTTTTCCATCTCGTCGAGCAGGACGACGCTGTAGGGCCTGCGACGCACCGCCTCGGTCAGCACGCCGCCACGCCCATAGCCCACGTAGCCCGGCGGGGCGCCCTTGAGGCCGGAGACGGTGTGCGCCTCCTGGAATTCCGACATGTTGACGGTGACCATGTTGCGCTCGCCGCCGTAGAGCATGTCGGCCAACGCGAAGGCCGTCTCCGTCTTGCCGACGCCGCTCGGGCCGACCAGCATGAACACGCCGACCGGCTTGCCCGGATCGTCCAGGTCGGCACGGAAGGTGCGCACTCGGCGGGCGATGGTGTCGAGCGCCTGGTCCTGGCCCACCACCCGTTCGGCGAGCTTTTCCTTCAGGTTGAGGACGATGTGCAGTTCGTCGGCCAGCATTTTGCCGACCGGGATGCCGGTCCAGCCGGAGATGACCGAGGCGACGGAGCCCGCATCCACGCAGATAGGCACCATCGGCTCGTCGCTCTGGACGGCTTCGAGGCCCTTCTCCAGCCGGCGCAGCTGCGCCGTGAGGTCTTCCTCGACGGCCTCGTCTTCCGACGTGGCGGCAGCGGCAGGCGCTGCCGGAGCCTCGGCTTGCGGCACCGACGGGACGAGGGCGGACGTGGCGGGTTCGGCATCGGAGGCCGCCGTGATGCGCTTGCGCAGCGCCACGATCTCCTCGACCGCGCGCTTTTCGTCGCCCAGCTTGTCCGACAGGTGCTTCTGCCTTTCCTTCGATGCCTGGAGCTGCGCCGCGAGGGACTCGATCGCCGCGGCGTGGTCCTGCCCGGTCGCGGCTTCGCGCCGCAGCACCCGCATCTGGCTCTCCGCCGCAGTGATGTCGCGGCCGATCGACTCCAGCTCCTCCGGCACGCCGTTCTGTGCGATCGCGACACGGGCGCAGGCGGTGTCGAGCACGCTGATCGCCTTGTCGGGAAGCTGGCGACCGGTGATGTAGCGGTGCGACAGCTTCACGGCTTCGCGCACCGCCTCGTCCACGATCTCGACGCCGTGGTGGCGCTCCAGCGTCGCGACCATGCCGCGCAGCATATCGATCGCCACCTCTTCCGACGGCTCGTCCACCTTGACGACCTGGAAGCGGCGCGCCAGCGCCGGGTCGCGCTCCACGTACTTCTTGTATTCGGCCCAGGTGGTGGCCGCGATGGTGCGCAATTCCCCGCGCGCAAGGGCGGGCTTGAGCAGGTTGGCGGCATCGCCCTGCCCTTCGGCACCGCCGGCGCCGATCAGCTGGTGGGCTTCGTCGATGAATAGGATCACCGGCACCGGCGACGCCTTGACTTCGGCGATCACCGACTTCAGCCGGTTCTCGAACTCGCCCTTCACCCCGGCGCCGGCCTGCAGCAGCGCCAGGTCGAGCGAGCGCACCGACACCTTGCGCAACGCAGGGGGCACGTCGCCCTGGACCACCCGCTGGGCGAAGCCTTCGACCACGGCGGTCTTGCCGACGCCCGCCTCGCCGGTCAGGATCGGGTTGTTCTGGCGGCGGCGCAGCAGCACGTCGATGATCTGCCGGATCTCGGCATCGCGGCCACGGATCGGGTCGATCGCGCCCTGGCGGGCGAGCTCGGTCATGTCGACGGTGAACTGGTCGAGCGACGGCGTGGACGACCCGTTGCGGCGCGCGGTAGGCATCTGCGGTGCCGGGGGCGCCGGCGCGGCGCCGGCCGACGGCGCACCGGCGCCGGGCGCGCCCGCCACGGCCTCGCCGGCATCCTCGGTCGACCGGGCCATCAGCGCCGGCAGTTCCTCGTGCAGCACGCCGCGCGGAATCTTCAGCAGTGCCGGGGCGGCGTCGAGCAGGCGTCCGCGCAGGCTGTCGACCTCCAGCAGCGCCAGCACCAGCGTACCGGAACGGATCTGCTGCTGGCCGAGCAGCATCGAGCTGAGCAGCCACGCTTCCTGGAGCAGCGGCACCAGCTCGGGCGACAGCGCCGGCGTACGGCCGTTGCCGCGCTTGAAGTCGTCGAGCGCCTTCTGCAGCTGGGCCTGCACGGTGTCGCGCGACACCTCGAAACGCGCCAGGATCGCCAGCACGTCGGGTGCGTCGGCTTCCAGCAGGCGTGTCAGGAGGTGCTCGATCTCCACGTTGTAGTGGGTCTGCTGCACGCAGAGTTCGGCGGCCTGCTCCATCGCTAGCTTGCTGGTGGGATTGAGCCGACCGAGCAAGGTCCGGATATCGATCTGCATGGTGTTCCTGTCGTGTCGAATCAAGGGGTGGTGGCCGTCGGGGCGGTCGCCATGCGGAACCCGGTCCGCACCGGCCGAGGGGTCGCCGCTCCGGTATGGAGCCACGACGTCCAGCCGAGCCGCATCGGGTACGCGCGGCCGAGCATACTGAGGTCGCGCGGGCCCGGCACCGGCTTGAGCGTGAATGTCACATCGATGTCCTGCTGGACGTAGCGACGCACCAGCCGTGCGGCGAGCACATGGTCGGGACCGCCGGGCAGCATCGGCTCCATGCGGTCCCGTGGCACCCGGAACGTGAGGGCCACGCCTGCGCCCTGGTCCCAGACGCGCCGGCCGAGCACGGTATTGCGCCCGAGCCGCGCCGCCTGCGGCCCGGCCGAGGCCGACACGCGGGGCACCGCGGCCGGCTCCAGCGCACGCCAGCCCCCGACGAACTGCCGGCCCTGTACCGGCAGTCCGAGCCGGTCACGCAGCAGCTGCAGCAGGCCGCTCATCGACCGGGGCGCGCCGCCGAGCAGACCGGCATGGCGCAGCCAGGCACCGCCGCCGCCGTCGCGCTTGACGCCGAGCGCACTCACGAAATCGAGCATGTCCGCCAGCGTGGACGCGTCGGGCGACTGCCAGTCGAGTCCGATGCGGTGCTTGCGTCGGCTGCGATAGAGAAAGGACAGGAACCGGTGGTGGAAGATGTCGAGGAAATCCGCGGTCGCATGGTCGCGGACTGCCTGGCGGGCCAGGAGTTCCTCGGTGAAGGCCAGCGGCAGCGGACCGCTCGCCCCGCCGAGCGCGAGCACCGGCGAGGTGAGCGCGAAGCGCTCGCCGGTGGGCGGGTCTTCCTTGACGGACACCACGTCGCTGGGCGGAAAACCGAGCGAGATCAGCGCCCGCAGCCGCACCGCCTCCGGTCGGCTGCCGTCGCCTTCGCCGACCGCGACCGCTTCCGGCGCGGCGCGTTCGAGCAGGCTGATCGCCTGGAACAGGTCGAACCGCTGGGGCGCCTGCAGCAGGCGCTGGATCAGAGCACCGTTTGGCGGCCGGTCATCGGTTCCCATTGCTTCCTCGTTTCGTCGCCCTGCCGCACGGACAGGCGCACGAATGCATTGACGGAGGTATAGAGCGCGAAGAAGCGCGCCAGCACGGCGGCCATCAGCAGCGACGATCCGCCCGCGAAGGCGTCGTCCTCGAATTCCAGCGTCACATGGGTGCCGCGGCAGAACCCGCGCCAGGCATCGGTGCCGACGTGCGCCGTCACCGGGCGCGCGTCGAGCCCGACGATGCCCCGGATCTGCTGGTGGTCGCGCCGGCTCTCGGAGGCGAACAGGCGCAGCATCTCGCGCAGCTGCGCGGTGCCGGTGGAGCCGTCGACCAGTGACTGGTGGTTGAGCGTCAGCAGCGACACCAGCCGCCACAGGGTTTCGCCGTCGAGCGGCGGATGGCGCTGCGGGGTCGGCTCGTAAAGGCAGCGCACGATAGTCGGCTGCGGCGGCCCTTCGGCCACCAGCCGTGCGCCCGCCGGCACCTGTTCGGCCAGTTGCCGGTTGGTGCAGAGCAACCGGGCATAGACCACCGGTTCGGACGGCGACCGGTGCGTATTGGTCTGGTCCACGAAGGTCATGAACACATCGGTGCCCGGCAGGTCCGCACGCCGACTGACCGCCCGGCGCACCGACCAGAAGAGCGTCGCCGCATCGGTGTCGGTGTGCGACGCGGCCGCGAAGCTCGGCACCTCGATCGGCCGGGCGGCATCCGGATTGGATGCGGTGACCGACAGCACCGAATGCACCTCGGTATTGGCCTCCCGCAGCCGGTCGGCGACTAGCAGATATTCGTGGTGGCGGTGGTCCACCTGCAGCGGCTCGCTCGGCCGCACGAACAGGTTGATCGCCGGCGTGCAGCCGAGCGCAAAGTTCTCTGCGGTGATGCGCGACAGACTGCGCAGCGGCCGGTCGAGTCTGAGCAGCAGGTCGCAGCGGCGGCCGCTGCCGAGACGGCCGCGCAGCCGCCGCAGATCGAAGAAATGAAACTTGCGCGGGAACGCGAAATATTCCTGCAAGAG
Source organism: uncultured Xylophilus sp. (assembly GCA_913776965.1). Classification (GTDB taxonomy): domain Bacteria; phylum Pseudomonadota; class Gammaproteobacteria; order Burkholderiales; family Burkholderiaceae_C; genus Xylophilus. The sequence goes on along the minus strand of CAJYQL010000053.1, from coordinate 9,095 downwards.
TGCGTAGGCCGGCTGCGCATGGGCCGGTAGCGGCAGGACCGTCTCGTCCTCGCCGTAGCCGACTTCGCGCCAGGCGTCGGGCGGCAGCACCTGCGGCGCACCGTCCTGCGGGGCCACGACGATGCTGCGCAGGCCCGACACGAGGGCGTCGTAGAGCGGCATCACCGTCATGTCGTCGCCCTGCAGGTGGAACCGCAGGTCGTCGATCTCCAGCTCGGAGAAGTCGGTGTCCTCGGCACAGGCGAGGGTGATGCGCAGCACGCCGTCATGCTCCATCGCCGCATGCTCGACGGCGAGGGGCCACAGGACCGTGTTCCAGCTGGTGCGGAAGCGGCACTGCTCCCCGGTGACCGCTTCCGCATAGAGCGGCGTATGGCGCGCGACCCGGAAGCCGGACGTCACCTTGCCCTGCGCCGGGTCGAGGCGGAACTGCGCCACCGTCATCGAGGGCAGCGGCTGCATCAGGGTCGGACAAAGGTTGTCCAGCAGCGACATCGCGATCTGCGGGAACTCCTGGTCCAGGTCGCGGTGAACGCGGGCGCCCAGGAAAGCGACCGACTCGATCAACCGTTCGGTGTGCGGATCGAGGGACTCCGAGCCGTGCAGCATCAACCGCGACGCGATCTTCGGATACCGGCGTGCGAAATCTGCGCCCTCGCCACGCAGGTAGGAGAGCTCACGCTGGTAGTAGTGCAGAAGATCGCTGTGCTGCAGGTCGGGCATCGTCGGACCGCGGGTCGGCTGGTGGGCGGATGTGCTGGCGGGTGGAAAAACGAAAAAGTCAGAGGGGCATGTCGAATGCGACACGCTCCACACGGGTTTCGATGAGGGCGTCGCCCGTCACGAGGACGATCACCGGGCCACCGGGGTCGCGGGGCGGCAGCACCTGCACCTTCGGTTGCGAAAGCCGCGGCTCGAACCAGCGGATGGCATCGGCGATGCCGGCAGCCAATGCGTCGCGGTCCGGCCCGCTATGGACCGACAGCGGCGAAAAATCGGGAATGCCGTAGTCCAGCACCGTCGCGTCGGGCCCTGCCACCAGGGCGCCGCCCGACGCGCGGCGGGTATTGAACAGGCGCTGAAGCTCGCGTCCGATGGATTCCTGTACCGCGGACCTCGACACCAGCAGATGCTGCTGGTGCACGGACGCGGTACCGTCCTCCGCACGCAGCCTGTCGAACAGCGGGACGTTGAGGCCCCGTGCGAGTTCAGGCATGGCGCGGCGGACGGAGCATCGGCAGAACCGACCTTACTTGGTCGAGTTCTTCGTCATGTCCCAATCGAAGAGCGCAGCGCCCAGATCGTTGCCGTCCTTCGACTGCGCGTTGTACTTCACGTTGATCTTCGCGAAGTCCAGGGTGAAGCTCTCCTGCGCATCACCGGTCGAACTGACGCCGACGTTGTACTGGCTGAAGTACACGTTGCTCAGCGTGTAGGTGACGATGTTGAGCGATGCGCCGGCATTCTCGCGCTCGACGGTCAGGATCGCGGACTCGACGTCCTTGGCGGCGGCGCAGTATTCCATGATCAGCGGCGAAGCCGAGTCCATGATGCGCGAGCAGGTGATGGGCTGCACATCGGAACGGCCGGAGGTGCGCTCGCCGTTGCTCTTGGCGTTGCTGTGCATCTGCAGAGAGACGCTACTCGAGAAATGGTCGATCTCGAGTTCCTTGTCATGACCGGTGGCGGTGGACTGGCCGTTGATCGGTGCGATCTTGAGATAGATGGGCATAGTATTCTTTCAATGTCGATGAGGATGGACGAAGACGCTGGTTCCGCTCAGGCGGCTGCCGGTGCCGGCAGGTCGGCGACCAGGCGGATCGAGGTGGTCAGGTCTTCCATCTGGAAGTGCGGCTTCAGGAAGCAGACGGCACGGTAGGAGCCCGGACGGCCGGGGATCTCACTCACGTCCACGCGGCCGGCGCTCAGCGGGAAAGCCGCCTTCTGGTCCTGGGTGGCCGCCGGGTTGATCAGCACGTAGCCAGCGATCCAGCGGTTCAGGTAGCGCTGCAGGTCTTCCTTGGTCTGGAAGCTGCCGATCTTGTCGCGCACCATGACCTTCAGGTAGTGGGCGAAACGCGAGGCGGCCAGCACGTAGGGCAGGCGGGCAGAGAGCTGGGCGTTGGCGTTGGCCGCGTCCTTGTCGTACAGCTTCGGTTTGTTGACGGTCTGGCCGCCGAAGAAGCTGGCGAAGTTCGAGCCCTTGGAATGCACGATCGCGATGAAGCCGAGGTCGTTGAGTTCCTTCTCGCGGCGGTCGGTGATGGTCACCTCCGTCGGGGTCTTCATCGCCACGTCGCCTTCGTCGGTCTTGAAGGTGTGGGCCACCATGCCGTCGACCCGGCCGCCGCCTTCGACACCGCGGATCGCGGTGGTCCAGCTGTACTTGGCGAAGGCGTCGGTCAGGCGCAGGCCGAGCTGGTAGGCGGAGTTCGCCCACAGGTACTTGCTGTGGTCGGTGCCGTCCACGTCTTCTTCGAAGTTGAAGCTCTCGACCGGCACGGTCTTGTTGCCGTAGGGCAGGCGCGCAGCGTAGCTCGGCAGCACCAGCGAGACGTAGCGCGAGTCTTCCGATTCGCGGAAACCGCGCCAGGCGGCGAGTTCGGCGCTTTCGAAGATCTTCGACATGTCGCGCGGAACGCCCAGTTCGGTGAACGACTTCATGTCGAACAGCGTCGGTGCGGCGGCGGAGATAAAGGGGGTATGCGCGGCGGCGGCGACCTTGGAGATACGCTCGAGCAGCGAGAGGTCCTGCGGATGGCGGCCGAAGTAGTAGTCGCCGATCAGCACGGAGAAGGGGTTGCCGCCGAAGGTACCGTATTCCTCTTCGTAGATCTTCTTGAAGAGCACGCTGGTGTCGTAGTCGACGGCGGTCTCCAGATCCTTCAGCAGGTCCTTCTTGCTGACGTTCATCAGGCGCAGCTTCATGCGCGGGCCGGTCTCGGAGCCGTAGACCATGTCGCGCAGGCCGCGCCAGGAGGCTTCGAGCTTCTGGTAGTCGGGGTGGTGCAGGATCGCGTTGACCTGGTCGGTCAGCAGGCGGTCGATCTCGGCCACACGCTCGTTGATCGTCGCCACGACGGACTTGTCGGGGCTGGTGCGCATGCCTTCGTCGAGGATCTGCGACGCGAACTGGCCCAGCAGCTTCTTCGCGTAGTCGCCCTGCGAGGGCTCGGCGACCATGTTGCCTTCCTGGACGATCTTGTCCAGCAGGCTGAGTTCGCTGGTCGTGTTGACGCCTGCGGCGCCGGCATCCGCGCCGGCTTCGGATTTTGTAGCCATCTATTCCACCATTCAGATTGGGAGCAGTGCGTGCGGCTTGCGCGCGCTGCGGGATCGCTTACGCAGCGGGCGTTTCCTCGGCAGGCGCCGCGTTGCCGCCGGCCTGGGCTTTGAGGGTCTTGAGGTCTTCGGTGTTCTGCAGGATGTTTTCCAGCAGGCCGTCGAGTTCGTCGTTGCCGTCGAGCTTGCCGAGCAGGTCGCGCAGTTGCTGGCGGGCTTCGAGGAGCTTGGTCAGGCGGGGCACCTGGGCAACGATCGACTCGGGATGGAAGTCGGAGAACTGCTGGAAGTTCAGCTCGATCTTCAGGTTGCCGTCACCCTTGGCAGTGTCCGGCACCGACAGGTCCAGGCGCGGGGCGATCTTGGCCATCACGTCGTTGAAGTTGTCGCGGTCGATCTCGACGAAACGACGGTCCTTCATCTTGGGCAGCGGCGTTGCCGGCTGGCCGGACAGGTCCGCCAGAAGGCCGACGACCAGCGGCAGTTCCTTCTTCTCGACCGCGTCGCCGATCTCGACGTCGTACGTGATCTGGACGCGCGGCGGACGGTTGCGTCCAACCCATTTTTGCAAGCTATCAGACATAGGCTTCCCAGTGAGCAGATTGAGGAGAGAAAACAACCGCGCAGCGCACCCTGGTGGTCGCCCCTGGCCGGCGCAGGCGATGGTCCCGCGGCCTGCGCACCCCAACCGCGGCGGCGGGGATGCCCTAGTCATCGGGTCATAGCGTTAAAAAGTGTAGGCCATTTGCATGCGTTTGTTTCGCTGGAGAACCCTGCCATCCGCGAGATTGGGACGAAAACACTGCCCTTTCTTTTGCGGCAGTTTTTTGATTCGTCGTTGTTACAAGGTCAGCGCCCACATTTGGGGCGGCGGCCGCCGCGGTTACATCTTGCATACGCAGAAAGAACGTAAGGAATCGGCAGGACTGTCGTCTGTCACAGGGCCCCGCACCCCGTGTGTCAGACTCGTAGGCTCCCTTACCAAGCGTTGGCCGACCATGAAACGACTCCTCGCCTGCCTGCTGCTCGCCGCCTCGCTCAGCGGCTGCGGCTACAACGAATTCCAGACGCTAGACGAGCAGACCAAGACCGCCTGGAGCGAGGTGCTGAACCAATATCAGCGCCGCGCCGACCTGATCTCCAACCTGGTGGCGACGGTCAAGGGCGAAGCCGGTTTCGAGCAGGACACCCTGACCCGGGTGGTCGAGGCGCGGGCCAAGGCGACCTCGGTGCAGGTGACGCCCGAGACGCTGAACGATCCGCAGGCTCTGCAGCGCTTTCAGCAGGCGCAGGGCGAACTCTCGAGCGCGCTGTCGCGGCTGCTGGTGGTGTCCGAGCGCTATCCCGACCTGAAGGCCAACCAGGGCTTCCGCGATCTGCGGGTGCAGCTCGAAGGCACCGAGAACCGCATCACCGTGGCGCGCAACCGCTACATCCAAGCCGTGCAGGACTACAACATCAAGGCCCGCAGCTTCCCGACCAATCTGACGGCCAAGGTGTTCGGCTACCAGCCCAAGCCCAGCTTCACGGTCCAGAACGAAGCCGCGATCTCCGTGCCGCCGACCGTCGACTTCGGCCGCAAGTAGCGTGGACATCCGCCTTTTTTCAGACGCCAAACCGGCTCTAGCGCACGTCCTGCGTGCGCTGACAGCTCTGCTTTTGATAGCGATCGGCGGGATCGCCCTGCCGGCCCGTGCGCAGAAGCTGCAGCCGGTGCCGCAGCCGACCGCCCACATCACCGACATCACCAATACCCTGACGGCCGACCAGAAGCAGACGCTGGAAGCGCGGCTGGTGAATTTCGAGCAGGCCACCGGTTCGCAGGCGGCGGTGCTGATCGTGCAGACCACCGCGCCGGAGGACATCGCCGCCTATGCCAACCGGGTCGGCAACGCCTGGAAGATCGGCCGGCGGGCGATCGGCGACGGGTTGATCATCATCGTCGCCAAGCGCGACCGCCGGGTGCGCATCGAGGTCGCGAAGGCGCTGGAGGGAGCGATCCCCGACTTGGCGGCCAAGGAGATCATCGACGAGGCGATCACCCCGGCGTTCCGCCGCAACGCCTATGCCGACGGCCTGACCGCGGCGATCGACCGGATCGAGACCCGGGTGCGGGCCGAGGCGCTGCCCAAGCCGGCGCCGACGGCACCGGACGCCGCGCAGGCGTCGATCGACGGCGAGGAGCGCGCGCCGAGTCCGCCGGGCTTCCAGTGGTTCGACCTGGCGGTGTTCGCCTTCATCGCCCTGCCGATCGTCTCGGGGCTGTTCCGGCGCACGCTGGGCCGGCCGCTCGGGGCGGTCGCCTCGGGGGCGGCGATGGGCGTGCTCGCCTTCGTCTTCACCTGGAGCCTGCTGCTCGCCGGCATCGCCGCGGCGGTCGCCCTGCTGATCGGGCTACTCGGCCGCGCGCCGCAGGGGGTACGGCGGCGGGGCTTCGGCTTCCCGAGCATCGGCGCAGGCGCCGGTCTGGGAGCCGGCAGCGCGGGCGGCTGGAGCGGCGGCTTCGGCGGTGGCCGCGGGGGCGGCGGTGGTGGCTTCCGCTCCGGCGGCGGCGGGGATTTCGGTGGCGGCGGCGCCTCGGGGGACTGGTGATGGCAGGCGTTTTTTCCAACCTCCTGCGCATCCTGCGCCATCGCTGGCGCGACGAGAGCGACATCCGCCGCGCGATCCCGCCGACGATGCTCGACCGGCTGATGCGCCGCGTGGCGGCGAGCGAGCAGCGCCACACCGGCGAGATCCGCATCTGCATCGAGGCCGGCCTGCCGTCGAGCTACCTCTGGCGCGGCGCCACCGCGCGCGAGCGGGCGGTGACGCTGTTCGGCAAGCTGCGGGTCTGGGATACCGAGCACAACAACGGCGTGCTGATCTACCTGCTGCTGGCCGACCATGCGATCGAGATCGTGGCCGACCGCGGGTTGAACCGGCTGGTGGACACCGGCCGCTGGCAGCGGCTGGTCGCCCACATGGGCGACGCCTTCAGCGCCGGCCGCTACGAGGATGGGCTGACGCAGGCGCTGGAGGAAGTGTCCGCGCTGCTGGTGGCGCACTTCCCGACCCTGCCCTCGGACGATCCGCAGGACGACTTCAACGCCCTGCCCGACCGGCCGGTTCTGCAGGGCGATCCGCTCCTGAAAGAGTAGCACCCTGCGCAGCCGCAGCGGGCGCCGGCATCGCTTTTCCATCGGAAATCCAGTCGCCCACCAGCGGGCGACGGGCCGAGGCTCAGGCAGCCGGACGCGGCGGGCGGTGCACCGCGCAGATCTTGTTGCCGTCCGGATCGCGCAGGTAGGCGAGGTACAGCCGGCCGACCGATCCGTCGCGCCAGCCCGGCGGGTCCTCGCAGGTCGTGCCGCCGGCGGCGAGGCCCGCCGCATGGAAGGCATCGGCCTGCTCGGGCGATTCCGCGGCGAAGCCGATGGTCGCGCCGTTGCCGTGCGAGGCCGGCTCGCCGTTGATCGGCCGGGTGATCGCGAAGGTGCCCTGGGCGTTGCGGTAGAAGTAGCGTTGCCCGTTGGCGACGCCGGGCCGCACGCCGACGGTGGCGAGCAGCGCGTCGTAGAAGCGGCGGGAGGTGTCGAGGTCGCTGACGCCGAGCATGACGTGGCTGAACATGGGTATGTGTCTCCGAAGCAGTACGCGACGGGGCCGGCCGGAATGGCGACCCGTGCCGCGGCATCGTAGCGCCGGACCGCACCGCGCTGGCGGAGGCGACTGTCGCGCGGGAGCCAGTGGGCACCACCGGCAGCCGCAGAGGACGGGGGACCTCCCTATCGGGAAGCCGGGTCCGGGGCCAGCAGATTGCCGGACGCCTGACGCTGGCCCAGCGGCACCGGCCACGACGAGACCTACCGCCTACCGCTACTGCCGACCGTTGACCCCCGGCCGTCTACTCCTACTGTCAACAGTTCCGCACCGCCTGCGGCACCGGCCAGACCCGGCCCGCCCCGACAGCGTAGAGCGACTGGCCCGTCCGGGCCTGCAGTGCATGGGTGCCGGTGAATTCGCCGAACGCGGGCAGCAGCACCAGGCCCTCCTCGACGCCGAAGCACGGCAGCCGCAGCGCATCGCGGCCGGCCCCGCGCAGCTGCACGGCGGGATGCACGTGGCCGGCCAGCACCGTGTGGGTCGGATGGCGCTGCGGATGGTGGCAGCAGGCGAACGGGCCGAGCAGGTGCGGCTCGTCGACGAGGGCGATGCCGAGCGACGCCGGCGGATCGCCCGCATGGCTGTCGTGGTTGCCGCGGACCAGCGTCACCGCCAGATCCGGATGCCGCGCGCGCCAGCCGTGCAGCGCGCCGAGCACGCCGGCGGTCTGTGCCTCGGCCGCGTGCAGGAAGTCGCCGAGCACCACCAGCCGCGCAGCCGCATGGCCGTCGACTAGATCGGACAGCCGGTCGAGGTTGTCCTGCGTGGTGCCGGCCGGCACCGGCAGGCCGCGGGCGCGGAAGGTGGCGGCCTTGCCGAGGTGGATGTCGGCGACGAACAACGTGCGGGCGGCGGGCCAGAACAGGGCGCGGTCGGCCAGCAGCCAGACGGTTTCGCCGGCCACGGTGGTGGCGAACGGTGCGACGGCCGGCGACGGCGGGCGGGGGGCTTCCCGGCCGGACGCGGCGGGCAGGGCGAAGGACGTCATCGAAGGCATGCGGCCGCCATTAGGCCTGCGCCCGCATGGCATTGCAGCAGCCGGGCTTTGGGGACGGACGTCGATCCGCCTACAGCGGCGGCAACGGCCGCGACGGCCGGCGCGGGCGGCGGGCCGGCCGGCTCGGGCGTGCACCCGCATCCGAAGACGACGATGACGGCGCCGCCGCAGCCCGCGGCGGCAGTTCCTCCGCCTTCGACGTCAGCGAGAAATCCAGCATCTTGCGCACTTCCGCCGCCGATTCGGTCAGCGCCGGGTCGGCCGCCGGCACGGGCGCCGGCGGTGCCGGATCGTCGCCGGCGACCTGCGGTTTCCAGCTGCGGCGCGACCGGCGGGCCGCGGACGGCGGCGGCGGGTCGGGGGGCACCAGCGCCAGCGGATCGGGTACTGCGGCCGTTTGTGCGGCGGCAGGCGCATCGGCGGCGGTCTCCAGCTGCTGCAGCATGCGGGCGATGCGGTCGGCCAGGTTCTCGTTGGTCAGCTTCTCGCGGAAGCGCTCGATCATCAGCGGGAAGGCGAACGGGCTCGGGCGTTCCAGGGCGCGCACCACCGGCGCCTGGGCCTGCATGCGGCGCAGGCTGGCCAGCAGCTGCGCCACGTCGAGTTCCTGGCTCAGCACCTCCTCGTCGGCCTGGCGCAGCAGCATGTTCTGCTCGTCGTACTTGCGGAACACCTCGAAGAACAGGGTGGACGAGGCCTGCAGCTGGCGCGCACTGCGCCGCTCGCCCGGATGGCTCTGGAAGATCAGGCCCGACACACGGGCGATCTCGCGGAAGCGGCGGCGCGCCAGTTCGGTGGCGTTCAGGCTGGCGAGCACCTCGTGCAGCAGCGCGCGGCGGTCGGCAGCGGTGGCGGCGTCGGCCGGATCGGCGACGTTGCCGGCCGCGTCCTGCGCGGCGGCGTTGGCGGTGTTGCGGATGCCGAGCGCGTCGTCCGGCCGCAGGCGGGCGGCGGCGCGGTCGTCGGCGGAGCGACCGGAGCCCTCGCCTGCGTCGCCCTCCTCGTAGCCCGGCTCGTCGGCGGCGCGGATGCGCAGCAAGTCCGGCAGCAGCGCGGCCCAGTCGCGCTCGGTGGCGCTGAGCAGCTCCAGCCCGTAGTCGTTGACCGCGATCGAGAAGGTGCCCGCCTCGCCCTGCGCGGCGCGCCAGGCGACCAGGCTGGCCAAGCCGAG
>CAJYQL010000052.1 GCA_913776965.1 uncultured Xylophilus sp. | reverse complement strand
TCCCGAGAATAACGGGTTCGCTGGCGCGATCCGTGTTCCATCCGGTGCCGCCGACGCACCGCACCTCACCCTCCACGCCCCCGATCCATGTCGTCCCGAACCAAGCCGTCGCCGCTGGCGCCCGACACGGTCATCGGCGGCTATCGCATCGTCCGGCGGCTGTCGGCCGGGGGCTTCGGCATCGTCTACCTGGCGCGCGCCGCCGACGGCCAGCAGGTCGCGATCAAGGAATACCTGCCCGCCTCGCTCGCGGCCCGCGGCGCCAGCGAACTGCTGCCCCGGGTGCTGCCCGAGAAACTGTCGCTTTACCGCCTGGGCCTCAAGAGCTTCTTCGAGGAAGGCCGCGCGCTCGCGCAGATCGCCCATCCGTCGGTGGTGAGCGTGCTCAACTTCTTCCGCGAGAACGAGACCGTCTACATGGTGATGAACTACCTGGACGGCGACACGCTCCAGGACTTCATCATCACGGCGCGCGACCAGAAGGGGCAGAAGGTGTTCCGCGAGTCCACCATCCGCTCGCTGTTTGACGAGGTGCTGCGCGGCCTGCGCATCGTCCACCAGCACAAGATGCTGCACCTCGACATCAAGCCGGCCAACATCTTCGTGACCGACGACAACAAGGCGGTGCTGATCGACTTCGGCGCGGCGCGGGAAGTGCTCAACAAGGAAGCCCATTTCGTGCGCCCGATGTACACCCCCGGCTTCGCCGCGCCCGAGATGTACCGGCGCGACACGGCGCTGGGCCCGTGGACCGACATCTACGCGGTCGGCGCCTGCATCTACGCCTGCATGCAGGGCTACCCGCCGAACGACGCGCCGCAGCGCCAGGCGAAGGACCGGCTGCCGCTCGCGCTGACGCGGCTGCGCGGCGTCTATTCCGACCACCTGATCGAGGTGGTGAAGTGGTGCATGGCGCTCGACCCGATGGCCCGGCCGCAGTCCGTGTTCGGCCTGCAGAAGGAACTGGGCCGGCTGGTGGAGCGCCGCTACACCCGGCTGTCGATGGGCGAGCGGGTGCGGCTGCAGCTCGACCTGCTCACGTCCGACAAGAAGAGCGGCCGCGACGGCGGCGCGGGAGTGCCTGCCGCATGAAATTCACCGTGTTCCAGGTCAGCCGCAAGGGCGGCCGCGAGAAGAACGAGGACCGGATGGGCTACGCCTACACCCGGGAGGCCGGCCTGTTCGCGCTGGCAGACGGCATGGGCGGCCATCCGGAAGGCGAGGTCGCCGCGCAGATGGCGCTGCAGACCGTGTCCGCCCTGTTTCAGCGTCACGCCCGGCCGATGCTCGATGACGTGCGTGGCTTCCTGGCAGAAGCGGTGATGGCGGCCCACCGCGCGCTGCTGCAGTACGCCGCGGCCCGCGGCATGCTCGACAGCCCGCGCACCACGCTGGTGGTCGCGGTGTTGCAGGACGGCCGCGCGACCTGGGTGCATTGCGGCGATTCGCGGCTCTATCTCACCCGCGGCAGCGACCTGCTGGTGCGCACCCGCGACCATTCCTATGCCGAGCATCCGGAGATCGGCTCCAGCCCGGCGTCGGCCAACCGCAACGTGCTCTTCACCTGCCTCGGTTCGCCGGCGCGGCCGCTGTTCGACGTCGCCGGCCCGGTCGAACTGCAGAGCGGCGACCGCCTGCTGCTCTGCTCCGACGGCCTGTGGTCGATGCTGAACGAGCGCGAGATCGTCGACGTGGTCGGCGACCAGCCGGTGTCGGAGTCGGTGCCCGAACTGGTCGAGCGTGCGCTGCGCGCCGCCGGGCGCAGCAGCGACAACGTCACCGCGGTAGCGGTCGAGTGGGACGCGCCCGAATTCGAACTTACCCGCGGCGTGTCCACCGACAGTATCGGCAACGGCGTGTTCGCTTCGACCATCCAGGCGGGCATGCCCGACGGCCCGGGCGATGCCGCGGACGACCTGGACGACGAGGCCATCGAGCGCTCGATCGCCGAAATCAACGAGGCGATCCGCCGCTCCGCCCAGCGCAAGCCCTGACGCCGCTGCATATCCTTTTCTCCTCTTTTTTCGAGACTTTTTCCCCATGACCAACATGTCCGGCGGCAAGACCGCCGCTCCCGTCCGCACCGACCGCGCTGCCGACGCGCTGCGCCCGGTGCGCATCACCCGCGGCTACACCATCCACGCCGAAGGCTCGGTGCTCATCGAGTTCGGCCAGACGAAAGTGCTCTGTACCGCCTCGGTCGAGGACAAGGTGCCGCCCCACAAGAAGGGCAGCGGCGAAGGCTGGGTGACCGCCGAATACGGCATGCTGCCGCGCGCCACCCACACCCGCAGCAGCCGCGAAGCCGCCAAGGGCAAGCAGACCGGCCGCACGCAGGAAATCCAGCGGCTGATCGGCCGCTCGCTGCGCGCGGTGTTCGACCTGCGCGCACTCGGCGAGCGCACCATCCACCTCGACTGCGACGTGCTGCAGGCCAATGGCGGCACCCGCACCGCTGCGATCACCGGCGCCTTCGTCGCCGCGCAGGACGCGGTGAGCCGGCTGCTGGCCGAGGGCCGGATCGCCGCCTCGCCGATCCGCGGCGCAGTGGCGGCGATCTCGGTCGGCATCGTCGGCGGCGTGCCGCTGCTCGACCTCGAATACACCGAGGATGTGGACTGCGACACCGACATGAACGTGGTGATGACCGGTGCCGGCCATTTCGTGGAAGTGCAGGGCACCGCCGAGGGCGCGGCCTTCACCCGCGCCGAGATGGACGCGCTGCTCGGCCTGGCCGAGAAGGGCATCGCCGAGCTGGTGCGCCTCCAGCAGCAGGCGCTATCGAATGCATAGCTGGTAGCGCAGGTGGGATCTACGCATAAGCCGTTTTTCCTCATGAAAATCGTTCTGGCATCCAACAACGCCGGCAAGCTGACCGAGCTGCAGGCACTGTTCGCGCCGCTCGGCGTGGAACTGGTCCGGCAGGGCGACCTCTGCATCGGCGAGGCGGAAGAGCCGTTCCGCACCTTCGTCGAGAACGCGCTCGCCAAGGCCCGCCACGCCGCACGCGCCAGCGGCCTGCCGGCGATCGCCGACGACGCCGGCCTCTGCGTCGAGGCCTTCGGCGGCCTACCGGGCGTCGACACCGCCTACTACGCCACCCGCTTCGGCTACGAGAAGGGCGATGCGAACAACGTCCGGGCGCTGCTGGAGCAGATGCAGGGCGTTGCCGACCGCCGTGCCGCGCTGGTCAGCACACTGGTCGGCGTGCGCAGCCCCGACGATCCGGAGCCGCTGATCGCCAGCGGCCGTGCCGCCGGCGAGATCACCGCCGCGCCGGTCGGCACGCAGGGCTTCGGCTTCGACCCGGTGATGTTCCTGCCGGCCCTTGGAAAGACCTTCGCTGAGCTGTCGCCCGAGGTGAAGAACGCCCACAGCCACCGCGGCCAGGCCGCCCGGCGGATGGGGGAACTGGTCCGCGAGCGCTGGCTGCCGTGAGCGCGCCGCCGCCCACCATCCCGATCGTGCTGGCCGCCGGCCCGGCCCGCACCGACGGCGCGATCCCCGACCTGCAGCACTACCTGCGGCCCGGCACCCTGCAGCTCGGCGCGCCGCCGCCGTTGGCGCTGTACGTGCACCTGCCGTGGTGCCTGCGCAAATGCCCGTACTGCGACTTCAATTCGCACGAATGGCGGCCCGGCCGCGAGGGCGATGCGCTGCCCGAAGACCGCTATGTCGATGCGCTGATCGCCGACCTGGAAGCCTCGCTGCCGCTGGTCTGGGGTCGCACGGTGCACAGCGTGTTCTTCGGGGGCGGCACGCCCAGCCTGTTCTCGCCGGCGGCGATCGAGCGGCTGATCGGTGCGATCCGCGCCCGCCTGCGGCTCGCCGCCGACGCCGAAATCACGCTGGAGGCCAATCCCGGCACCTTCGAGCGCGACCGTTTCCGCGCCTTCCGCGCGGCCGGCGTGACCCGCCTGTCGGTCGGCGTGCAGAGCTTTCACGACGGCCACCTGCACGCGCTCGGCCGGGTGCACGACCGCGCACAGGCGCTGGCCGCGGTGGAGGAGGCCGCCGCCTCGTTCGACACCTTCAACCTCGACATCATGTACGCCCTGCCGGGGCAGACGATGGCCGAGCTGGATGCGGACATCGCCACCGCACTGTCGTTCGCGCCGCCGCACATCTCGATCTACCACCTGACGATCGAGCCCAACACCGTCTTCGCCAAGCACCCGCCGCCGGCCCTGCCGGAAGACGACACCGCCTACGCGATGCTCGACCGCATCACCGAGGCGACCGCCGATGCCGGTCTCGTGCGCTACGAGATCTCGGCCTATGCGCAGCTCGGCCACGGCTGCTGGCACAACCTGAACTACTGGGGGTTCGGCGACTACCTGGGCATCGGCGCCGGCGCCCACGGCAAGCTGAGCTTCGCCCACCGCATCGTACGCCAGACCCGCTTCCGCGAACCGCGCCTGTACATGGAGCAGGCGCTGGCCGGCCGGCCGCTGGCACAGGACGAGGAGGTCGCGCGGCGCGACCTGCCATTCGAATTCATGCTCAATGCGCTGCGCCTACGCGACGGCTTCCTGCTGCAGGATTTCGCCGACCGCACCGGCCTGTCGGTCGCCGCCATCGGCCGCACGCTTGACGAGGCCGAACGCAAGGGACTGCTGGCGCGCGACCTGAAGCGGGTGCAGCCGACCGAGCGGGGATTCGATTTTTTGAGCGATCTGCAGTCGATGTTCCTCGCAGGATGAGCGCGCGGCAGCCGGCGCGACGCGCGCCGGTAGAATCGCGGTCCCTCCTGCGGAAGCTTGGCAGAGTGGTCGATTGCACCGGTCTTGAAAACCGGCAACCCGCAAGGGTTCCAGGGTTCGAATCCCTGAGCTTCCGCCAAATTCGCCTATGGGCAAGCCGCTACAAAGGTCATTGCCCAGGTGTTTACCCCCATTCCTGTTTGCGCACTACTGCGCGCCGTTGCGCAGCTTTGTACCTGCGAATGTGCGCTGCCGGGTTTGAGGGGCGCCAACGAGACTGCTGAATTTTTGAGCAGATAGTTAGCATTCTGTTGTTTTTATGCTACAATAAGCAAGGGCATAGTCCTGCCGGCGAGTAGCCAAGCAAGCCCATACCCCCAGGGATAGCCCCCAGACGTGCCTATAGGCCGCCAGGGGCCGCTAACACCCGCCCCCGCTGCCCACCCTTGCTAGTGGGTGCCGCCCACCCCGGGCCGGCGCCTTAGCCGGGCAGCACACCCCCAAACCCACCCGCCACTTGTTGCGGCCGTTCACCCGGCTGCGGCTTGCTGTCGTCTGGGCTTTTCTGACCCTTGCCAAGGAAAAACTGCCATGACCTCGACACCCAAGAACCGCCCTGCATCTGCATGCACTGCTGTAGCCACTGTTGCACCTGCCCAAGGTGAACCGGCTGCTGCACCTAGTGCCTCCGCCAATACAAATGCCGCGCCGTCAACCAAGCCAATTCGAACCCTCCCGTTGTTCGACATGGGGGCGCTGTACGGCACCCCTGGCGCATTAAAGCTGCTGCAAAAGGCCCAGGTCGACGGCCGAGAACTGCTGGACCGCCACTGCCGCGGTGACTGGGGAGACTGCTGTGAAGAAGACGCCGAATCGAACGACCAGGCGGTGGAGCTCGGCGGCCGACTGCTCTCGGTCTACACGCTGCCCTCGGCACTGCCGCATGGACAGGAGGTGCTGGAGAGGGAAGTGCCCCGTATCTTGGTGATCACGGAAGGCGATCGGAGTACGACAACTCTGTTGTTGCCGGAAGAGTATTAAGTAATTCGCTGATCAAGATCTGCGAAGTGATTTCAACAAATCACGCTTTTCTGCAGCGCTCAACTTGTGAAAGGCGAGCAATAGCTCGGCTTCTTCCTCCGAAGCTGAATAGAAGTAGGCCGTTGGCACTTTGAGCACTTTTGCAAACCGGCTGACCAGTTCGTAAGTCGGAACACGGTTGCCGAGCTCATACCGGTTCATGCGCGTGCTGGCTGACATTGGATCTAGGTCTGCCTGAATGCCGACTTGTTCCTGCGACAGGCCAACCAAAAGGCGTGCTTGCTTGAGTCGCGCCCCGAAAACGCTCATGTGATCTTTGCTGCCAAAGATCAAGATAGTCCCGAGAAGTCGCGGTCTAAATACTACCGATTTGGTAGTATGAACTGCGGCTTTTCTCTTGTTTTGTTTGGACCATGAATCAAAGTCAAAAACTTCAATCCCGGAACCGGCTAGGCCGTATTGCTGCCGCCGCTTTATTTCTGGCCTGTGTTGGTCAGGGACACGCCCAATCCCTAGGCGACCAACTCCTCCGAGGGGTCCTGCAGTCCGTCCAACAGCAGGTCCGCTCCGGCCCGCAACCGGGTGAGGGCCAGCCCCTACCACCCGGCATGGTCGGTAATTCACCTGAGCAGGCCTTCATTGCCCCCTGGCCCACCAAGGAAGCCTTCTTGGCAGCCACTGCCCGCGGCGAGTTGTTCGGTGTCGTCCGCATCAACAACGCCGTCGACCAGCGCTTCAACCCTGCGCTCAACTCCGTCGGTGCCGTTCTCTCCAACGACTATCGTGTCCCACCCATCCCGGTAGGCCAGCAAGGCTGCGAACTGCAGTACCGCGAGAACGTGCTGCGCCTGATGCGCGCCGTCACCGCCCGGTTCACCAGCACCGTGAGCGACCAGGGCCCCGACTTCACCCGTCCGAGCAACCCGGGTGGCCTGACGCCCGAGATCGTGGTCCCGCAGATCCAGTCGTCTGTCAATTGCGACTTCGAGATGGTCGGCATCCGCCAGCCCCATCCCTACAAGCAGGCCCTGATCCAGCTCATGGGTGAATACGGCCAAGCCACCCAAGTCGCCGTCGAAGCCGAGCGCGATCGACGCAAGCAAGCCTATGCCCAGCAGCAGGCCCAACTGCAAGCCCAGCAGAAGGCCGCTGCCGACGCCGACGCCCGCGCCCAGGCTGCCGAACGCGCGGCCGAACAGCAACGCATCGACGCCGAACGCGCCCGCATCGAAGCCGACCAACAACGCCGCCAGCAGATCCAGCGCAACCGCGTGGCCGGCTGAATCCAGGAAACACCATGAACACGAACGCCAACAACCCCCAAGACCAGCGCAACGGCGCCAAGACTTCCACAGTCCATCTGGCGTCTGATCTACCTTCCCGCTGGCTGCTACCGGTGGGCGCCATCGCGGTGTCCATCGCCCTCGCAGGCTGCGAGAAGCCCCCAGCCTGCGGCGACACCAGCACCGCAGCCGATGTCCACACCACCTTGCTCCAGCAAGTGCAAAAGCGTGTCGTCCGTGCAGGCTACGGCAGTGACGATCCCGACGGCGTCCTTCCGGGCTATCTGCGTACCGTCAAGTCCGAACTGGTCCAAGTCGTCTACGAGGGCTACAACGCCGAAGCCAAGAAGAACATCTGCAAAGCCACCATGCGGGTCACCCACGACGACTTCAAACCGCAGGAGCGGCCCATCCTCTACACCTCCCGGCTGACTGAAGACATCACCCCCAGTGGCAAGCGCGACACGCTGGTCGAGATCATCGGTATGGAGCCCTTGATCGAGACGGTCAGCGTCTTCGCCCAGCAGCACTACCTTCGCCACCGTTACAGCGGCAACTGGAATGGGACTTACAGCTGCACTGGCGTCGATGGCGCCGAGAGCGGACCACAAGGCCCCTACAAGCAGGACGTCACATTGGTAGGTGACGGCATCAATGCCAAGCTCGAGCGCACCACCAAGGGTGGTGGGGTCGAAGTCCTCAACGGAACCTTGTCACAGCAAGCGTTCCTGGAAGGCAAGGGGCAGAACAACGCCGATGACTTCTGGGTCACCAAGTTCGCCGGGGAGATCCAGGGCAAGCAGCTGACGGCCACCGGCACGCTCGCCTTGCCGTTCGATCCGAGGACGATGACCACGGCCGAGGTCCTGCGCCGGTGCGAACTGCAACTGACGCAGGAGGCCCGCAAGTAGCGCGATACCTCATGCCAAGAGTTGTGGCGCACCACCTGCGCCGCTGACCCGTACGTTCCCTTCCCAATGCCGAGCAGCAACCCTGCTCGGCATTTCTGTTTCTGGGCCTTGGCAAAGCGCAATTGCCAGCGAAGAACAGGCCCCACACAAGGATTCACCATGTCCACTCGACGACACCACCCAACAAACGATGCGAACTACGGCACCGCCGATCACAACACCAACCAAGACGCCAACGATGACTCGAGCGACATCTTCCGCAGCCACCCTGAGACCGTGAACCTGATCGGGCTTGGCAACCGAGGAAGGGTGTTCCTGCGCGAGTTCATGCAGTCGAAGGACTTGCCACCTGTGGTCTTCATCGGTGTCGATGCCCATGCGCCCGATCGATTGGAGGTGCCGCGGGACGAAGACCACTACAACCGGCTGAGCGCGATACCGGACTACCTGCGCCAGCAGCTGTTGCACACCTATGGCTGGGCGCTCCGGGGTGCTGCCGCACTCTTCATCGCGCAGGAGGAGAACCCACCGCCGGTCGAGTTAGAGGAGGCAGAGGCGCTGACGGTGCTGGCGCAGGATCGGAGCATTGCGGTGTTCCGGATCGCACTGCGAGGAAAGGAGGGCAGTCGGGTGCCGCAGCCCCCAGCGGCAAAGGCGCTGCAGCAGTTATCCGATGCGACGCTGGCCCTGCCCTACGACTGGCAGGGCAGTCCAGAGCTGCAGGCAATGCGCTGGTTGTTTGCTGCGCTGCTGCACTTGGCACAGGAGGGAATGATGGTCTGGCAGTCCTGGGACATGTTCGATGTGCAGGAGGTGTTGTGCACGCCGGGGACGGTGCTGTATGCCATGACAGCGGAAGCCATTGGGGCGAATCGGGCGGAGCAGGCGACCCAAGACGCCATCGAGGCGCTGACAGAGCAAGGTGTTGAAAGCGAAGTGGCGAGCGGGGTGCTGCTAGTCCTGGCGGCAGGCGAGGGGATGCATCGGCTGCGGGAGCTGCGGGATGCCACGGACGTGGTGCGGCGCTGGGTGGGCTCGGGGGTGTTCATCCTGCCGCTGATGCCGGAGCTGGGCTATGACAGTCCGGAGGATGTGCTTACCGTGACGGTGGCTGTCAGCGTGCGTATGGCTTGAGGAGTGCGGATGCATACGCCTCACCATCCGACCTACGAAACCCGGCACGAGCCAATACGCCCGCTGCGGAGTCTGCTGCGGTTGCTTGCGACATGCAATTTTGACCGTGCTTGCGACGACCAAACACCTGCCCAGCTCATCGAACATGCAGAGGCCAGCATGCAGACCCTGCATCGAGGGACAGCAGCGCTTGGACAGCTGCTGGCGCACTCGGCTGTCTTCGTCGAGGACGGGACGATCGGGGCCGACAGCGTCGAGGCCCTGGGCTTCCTCATGAGCGAGCTTGCTGACCTGGCCGCGGAATGCTGGCTGGTCGGCGCGCAGGCCCGGCAGGCGTTGGCCGAAAACCACCACATCGCGTAGGCGGGTAGGGTGGTCGCGAGGAGCACACGCGATCGCCTGAACACCCCGCCTAACCAACTCCACCCACAACAAACGAAGCCATCGACGGGTAAAGCCCGTCGGTGGCGCAGCCATGCCCATCCAACACCATGAACAAACAACCTTCGGCGCGGGTACGCCACTACACCGAGGCAGCGCAGTCGGCAGCCACGCGGCGCAGCTATGCGCAGGACATGAAACACTACCTGCAGCACGGTGGCAAAATACCTGCGACGCCGCTGATGGTGGCGGAGTACTTGGCAGCGTTCGGCGGCACGTTGTCCGCGGCAACGCTGGCGCATCGCATTGTGGCCATCAACCGGGCCCACGCCGACGGTGGGTTCGATAGCCCGACCAAGAGCGTCTTAGACTCGCTAACACGACCCCCTGCCAGGGTTTTTTGAGAGCCGGTAGGCTGCACGTCCTTATGGCTCGACACCCCATCAGCAGCACGTTGTGGCAGCAGCTGCAGCCCTTGATTCCCGCCTTCACCGCATCCGCCAGGGGCGGGCCTCGCCAGCTCCAGGTAAGCAATGAGGCAGCGCTGAACGGCATCTTGTTCGTGCTGCAGACTGGCATCCCGTGGTCGGATCTTCCCCAGTCGTTGGGTTACGGCAGCGGCATGACGTGCTGGCGAAGATTGCGGGACTGGAATGCCGCCGGTGTCTGGCAGCAATTGCACGAGGCCATGTTGACGCGTCTGCGCGAGCACGATCAGATCGACTGGCATCGTGCCAGCATCGATGGGTCTTCGGTTCCCAGCCCCCGGGGGGCCAGGAGACAGAGCCCAATCCCACGGACCGCGGCAAGCTCGGCTCCAAGCGCCACCTCGTCGTAGATGCGCGCGGCATCCCGCTGGTGGTGCTGGTCAGTGGAGCCAATCGACACGACTCGGTGATGTTCGAGCGATGCGTCGATGCCATGCCTGCCATCAAGGGGCTGCCGGGCCGGCCTCGCCAGCGACCCACCAAGTTGCATGCGGACAAGGCCTACGACTACCGGCGGTGCCGGGCCCACCTGAGGCAACGGCGCATCACGAGCCGAATCGCCCGACGAGGTGTCGAGAGCAGCGAGCGTCTGGGCAAGCACCGCTGGGTGGTGGAGCGCACGCACGCGTGGTTCGCAGGCTTCGGCAAGCTCCGTATCCGCTTCGAGCGCCGACTCGACATCCATCAAGCGCTGCTGTCGCTGGCCGCAGCCATCATCTGCTCGCGGTTCGTCGACCGGTGGTGTTAGCGCCTCTTAGAGCTGCCAGAAGCGCCAGAGGGAGAGGAGGTGGTCTGGGATTACGCTTCGCTCGGTCTCACGCTGCGATTCCATCCAATGAAGCTGCTGCGACCCAAGCTGGCCAAGTACAAGCTCAAGAACTCGGACGAGCTGCGCAAGACGCCCAATGGACGCATGGTGCGCACCGCGGGCATCGTGACCCTGCGCCAGCAGCCGGATACGGCGAACGGGACCATCTTCGTATCGCTGGAAGACGAGTACGGGGCGACGCAGATCATCGTCTGGCGCAGCGTCAAGGAAGCGCAGCGCGAGGTGCTGCTGGGGGCTCGGCTGCTGGCGGTCAAGGGACGTTGGCAGCGGGAAGAAGAGGTGTGCAACCTGATCGCGGACAGGTTAGCGGATCTGTCGCCGATGCTGGGGCGGCTGGCGACGGAGAGCCGGGATTTTCGTTAATTGGTCATCTGCGAGGAGGTGGCTGAAAGCTATGGCAGCTGCGTCAATTGTCCGTCTGTTGAGAATATTGTTCGTTTGATGAACAATTGTTTGTCGTCGGCCTTACCGGCGAACTACTCAATAGGAAACATATGGGCAATTCACTAAGCGATGGCGGCCGGTTGCGGGATCGGGTTGTAGTGGTTACAGGGGCAGCACAGGGAATCGGTGCTACCTATGCACTTGCGCTGGCAAAGGCGGGAGCCAAGGTCGTATGCGCCGACATCCTCGACCTCGCTGGCACCGTTGCCGCTCTGGATGCCATAGGGGCGCCTGTGCTGGGCCTGAAAGTGGACGTCACCGACGCGTCGTCCGTGGCCGTCATGGTGGAGCGCACCGTGGGTGCCTTCGGCCGCATCGACGTGCTGGTGAACAACGCAGCAATCTTCGGCAACCTGGCGCTCAAGCCCTTCGAGCAGATCGGCTCCGACGAGTGGGACAAGGTCATGGCCGTCAATGTGCGCGGGGCTTTCGAGTGCGCCAAGGCAGTGGCACCCGTGATGCGCAAGCAGCGCTACGGCAAGATCATCAATGTGGCCTCCGGGACGGTCTTCAAGGGCACACCTCTGTTTCTGCACTACGTGACGTCCAAGGGCGCCATCGTCGCCATGTCGCGTTGCCTGGCCCGTGAGCTTGGCAACGACAACATCTGCGTGAATACCCTGGCCCCGGGGCTGACGCTGAGCGCCAACGTGGCCAGCAATCCGGACTGGCAGGGCGACATCGCCGCAGGCATCGTGTCTTCGCGAGCCATCAAGCGCGACCAGACGCCCGACGACCTGACGGGCACCCTGATCTACCTGGCCAGCGCCGACAGCGACTTCGTCACCGGACAGACGGTGGTGGTCGATGGTGGATCCGTCACGCACTGAGGGCATTGCATGAATACCAGTTTCTACATCGATGGCGTGTGGACGCCGAGCGCCGGGGGCACTGTGGTCCCCAGCCATGACCCTGCTACGGGCGAGGCGCTTGGGCACTTTGTCGACGCAGGCGTCGAGGACTTCCAGGCTGCAGTGGCTG
This sequence comes from uncultured Xylophilus sp., assembly GCA_913776965.1. GTDB lineage: Bacteria > Pseudomonadota > Gammaproteobacteria > Burkholderiales > Burkholderiaceae_C > Xylophilus. The sequence continues at coordinate 47,347 of CAJYQL010000052.1, read as the reverse complement.
CCGCCCATGGCGCCTTCCAGACGCCTCTATGGGCCCAGAACCCCCGCCTGCGCCAGCAGGTGCTCAACCGCTGGGCCGACCGGCTTGAAAGCAAATCCGAGGAACTCGCCCAGTTGCTGACCCGGGAGAACGGCAAGGTCCTGGCCCAGTCGCGCGGCGAAATGGCGGGCGCGATTTCCGAGATCCGCTATTACGCAGGCCTGGCGCGCCACATCCCGGGCCACGCCTTGGAAGTGGAGCCTGGCGTCTTCTCGACCATGCTCAAGGAGCCGGCCGGCGTGGTCGGCATCATCGTGCCCTGGAACGCGCCAGTGGTGCTGTTGATCCGCTCGCTGGCGCCTGCCCTGGCGGCCGGGTGCACCTGCGTCGTCAAGCCTGCGCCGCAGACGGCACTCATTTCCGCGGCGGTGTTGCAGGAGCTGTTTGCGGTGGAGGGTATGCCCGCAGGCGTTGCCAACTTCGTGACCGAGACCGGCCACGCGGGGGCGCACTATCTCAGCACCTCGCCGTTGGTGGATGTCATCAGCTTCACAGGCTCCACCCTCACCGGCCAGCGCATCATGGCGGCGGCGGCACCGACCATGAAGAAGCTGTCGCTGGAGCTGGGCGGCAAGTCCTGCTGCATCGTCTTCGAAGATGCCGACGTGGCCGCAGTCGCGCCGCAGCTGGCCGCCGCAGCTACGGTCATCTCGGGGCAGCAGTGCACGGCAGCGCGCCGCATTCTGGTCCATGCCTCGCGCTACGAAGCCATGAAGAACGCCATGCGCGATGCGCTGGGCGCCCTGCGCATAGGGCCCGGCTTGGTGCAAGGCCACCACATGGGACCGCTTATCGACTCCGGTACCACCGATGCCGTCCAGGCACGTATCGCGCAGGCCATGGACCTGGCCGACGAAGTGGTGCTGCAAGGCCGGCGCCTGGACGGTGCATGGGCGGGCGGCTGCTTCGTGTCTCCCATCCTGGTTGCGCATCGGGACACCAGTGCGTTCTTCGTGCAGGAGGAAATCTTCGGACCCTTCGTGGTAATCGAATCCTTCGAGTCCGAGGCGGAGGCGGTACAACGCGCCAACCACACCGAGTTCGGTCTCTCGGCCAGCGTCTGGACCGACAACGGTGCGCGTGCCTGGCGCATGGCGCGTGCGCTGCGCAATGGCACGGTCTGGATCAACGACCACAACCGGCTGTTTGCTGAAGCGGAGACCGGTGGCTACCGCCGCAGTGGCTTGGGCCGCCTGCATGGTGTCGATGCGCTCTTCGACTTCACGGAAATCAAGCACATCTACCAGAGTGTGGGGGTTGTTGCGCCTGGAGGCTGACTAAGAAACAGCGTCCGCGTCGATAGCGCGGGCGCATTCAGGCAAAAAAAAAGCGGGGCTGTGCCCCGCTTGTCACTTCCAGGCCCGGTGTTAGGCGTCCAGTACCAACTGCCCGGACCGACAGCCGGAAACGCACACCATCATCGACCGGTTGGCCGCCTGTTCCTGGGGACTCAGGATGTGGTCCCGGTGGTCGACATCGCCGGAGATCACACGCGTCTCGCAGGCGCCACAGACACCTTCGCGGCAGCTGTATTCCAAGTGCACGCCGGCGGCCTCGATGGCATCGAGGAGCGAGGCGCCTGGCGCCACATGCACGCTGATTCCCGAGCGCTGCAGCACGGCCGTATAGCCCGGCAACGCTTCCTGCTCTGACGCCTTGGGTGAGGCCGCGAAGCGCTCCAGGTGGCTGTGGACATGGCCCAGTTCGGCGCAGGCCTGTTCGAACGCATCCAGCATGCCGGCGGGCCCGCAGCAGTAGAAATGCGTGTCCTGGGGGTGCGCCTCCAGCAAGGCTTTAAGGTCCGCCGCGCCGCCTTGGGTCTCGCTGTAGTGAAACTGTGCGGTCAACAGCGCTGGGTTCTGCGCTTGCAGCGCTTCGATGGCCGGCAGGAGGGCAGCGCCTTCGCGGTTACGGGCGCAGTAGACCAAGTGGGCAGGCTTACCCAAGGCCGACCAGCGTTGCAGCATGGCGTAGATGGGCGTAATGCCGATGCCACCGGCTACGAAGACAGCGCGGTCAGCCTCCTCATCGAGGGCGAAGTGGTTGCGGGGCGTGCCAATCGCCAAGGTTTGGCCGACGCGCAGCTGTTCGTGCACGAAGCGGGAACCACCCCGGCTGTTCGGATCGTGCTTGACAGCAACGACATACCGGTGTGTCTCGCCGGGATTGGTCAGCGAATAGCTGCGCACCAGTCCATTGCCCAGATGCAGGTCCAGGTGCGCACCCGCTGTCACGGGCTGGAATGCGGGCGCCCCGGTGGCGGGGCGGAGCTCAAGGCTGATGACATCGGGCGCTTCAAGCCGGATGCCGACGATCTGTGCCTGGGGAGGCGTGGAAGCCATGGTATTCCTCGACGGGCCACCCGCCGGAGACGGCGGGTGGCAGCTTTACATGATGTGCAGGCCGCCGTCGACCAGCAGGGTCGTGCCGGTGATGAAGGACGCCTCGGACGAGGCCAGCCACAGGATGGGCCAGGCGATCTCGGTCGGATCGGCCCAGCGCCCGATGAGCGAGGTGTCCTTGCGCTCGGTCTTCAACTGCTCGACGCTCTTGCCAGCGGTCCCTGCGCGGCCGACATGGAAGTCGGTCAGCGTGGAGCCGGGGCATACCGCATTGGCGCGCACGCCATGCGGCGATTCCTCGAAGGCCAGGGAGCGGGTGAACGACAGCTGGGCCGCCTTGGTGGCGTCGTACAGCGCCATCCCCTTGCGGCCGGTGACGGCATAGCAGGACGAGACATTGACGATCGCGCCCTGGCCCGACTGCCGCAGCGCCGGCAATGCGGCATGGCAGTAATTGGACATGCCCACCAGGTTGACGGCGACCATGGCCTGCCATTCTTCCGGGCTGGCATCTGCCGCCGCCGTGTAATTGCGCATGGCCGCGTTGTTGACCAGCACGTCGAGCTGGCCGAAGCGGGACACGGCCTGCTCCACCGCGCCGAGCGCGGCGCCACGGTCCGACACGTCGGCCACGATGGTGTGCAGCTTCGCCGGCGGCAAGGCCTCCAGGATGCGGGCGCGGGTGCGCTCCAGGCCCTCGCCATTGGCGTCCACCATGACGACGGAGGCGCCTTCCTGGCTGAACAGCAGCGTGGCCGCGGCGCCGATGCCGGAGCCGGCACCGGTGATGAGGGCGACCTTGCCGCCGAGTCGGGGTTGGTGCATGGGGTGGGCTCCGGCGGTCACAGGCTGAACACCGGCTTCTTGGTGCTGTCGGCCAGGTTCTCCTTGGACCATTCCAGCGGATCCAGGTCACGGGGCAGCAGCACGCCGGCGGGGCGCACGTGCTGTGCCGCGGCATCGAGTGCCGGCGGGGTCTTGCCTTCCTCCAGGCCCAGCGCGGCCTCGTGCAGCATGCGCCGCGCCATCACGATGGCCCGGTCGGTCGGAAGCAGCCGCTCGGCCTCGTGGTCCTGGATGGTTCCCATGCTTTCCTGCAAGGAGTAGTCCTGGGCCGAGAAGCCGAAGATGCCGCTGTAGGCACGCTTTTCTTTCTGCGCCAGTCGATCCATGCCGTAATCGTTGTCCCGATTCTGTGCGGGAATGAAGCTGCCCGGAGCCTCATACTCAACGTGGATGCCCTTGCCGGCCTCCATGGCCTCGCGTTCCTCGTCGGTCAGCGGATGGTCGGGTTGCCAGTTCATGCTCCAGGCCCAGCAGCTATGGTCGTCGATGGGCACCCATACGTGCCCCCCAAGCGCGTGCGTGCCGAAAGGCGCGATCAGCGTGAACCACGGGAACAGCCACTGGGTGATGCGCCAGTAGTAAGAGTCGGGCTCGCCGTTGCGGCGGCCGAACAGGCTGAGGCCGAACGGGGTTTGCTCGATCTCGAACTTCACATTGCCATCGGCCTTGATGTAGTCGAGGGCCTTGACGCCTTTGTGCATGGGGTCATGGTCGACCTCGAAGCTGTGCACATAGGACACGTGGGCGGTGTCGATGCCGCCTTCCATGGCCTGCAGGTAGTTGGTGTACTGCAGTCGCTTGGAGACGAACACATGCTCAGGGGGCAGAATGCACCACTCCAGCTCCGGTGGGGCGGGCTGGTCCTCCGGCGGGCCCATGTAGGCCCACACGATGCCGCCGCGCTCGACACAGGGGTAGCCCTTGATGTGCATGCGGGAGCAGGCTTGCGGAGAAGAGGGCACGTCCACGCACTGGCCGTTGCCATCGAACTTGACGCCGTGGTAGGCGCAGCGGATGCCGTTGTCCTCATTGCGGCCGAAGTACAGGGAAACGCCGCGGTGCGAGCAGAACTCACCGATCAGGCAGGCCCGGCCGTCCGAGTTGCGGAACGCCAGCAGCTTCTCGCCCAGCAAGCCCACCCGCACCTGCGGGCCGTCCGGCTCGGGGATTTCGTCCGACTTCAGTGCCGGCACCCAGTAGCGCCGCAGCAGGTTGCCCATGCGCGTGCCCGGGCCAACGCGGGTCAGTGTCTCAGACATTTCCTTGTTCATCTTGGGCCTCTCGCCGGATCATTTGTCCGTTGGTTGATAACTTAGTCCATTTTACGAACTAAGATCTCGAGGTCAATGGGGATGTGCAGCCTCTGGGCGGTCGCGCCTGCACGGGTAACATCGGTGCAGTCCACTGAAAGCGCCATTCCATGTCCGAGATCGAAAAAATGGGAGACAGCGTTCGCGCCGTCGACCGTGCCCTGGAGATCCTTCTTGCGTTCACGGTCAACGACCAGCGCCTCACGGCCAGCGAATTGCTGAAGCGGGTCGATCTGAGCCGGCCCACGCTTTACCGTCTGCTCAAGGCGCTGGAGCACAACGGTTTCGTGGTGTCCTCTGGCGATCCGCAGCGCTTCGAGTTGGGCCCCTCGGTGGCCCACCTTGCGCACGTGTGGAGTTCCAGCCTCGATGTGGCGACGGTTGCACAACCGACCATGCGCAGGCTGTGGGACGAGACGGGAGAGACGGTGTCTTTGCTGGTGCACCAGGGGCCGAGCCGGATCTGCGTGGCGGAGTTGCCCAGCGCGCAGCCCCTGAGCTTCAAGCGCGGCGTGGGCTACCGCGAAGACGTCACCTTGGGCGCCAGCGGCCGGGTCATCCTGGCGCACGTGGCCAATCCCGAGACCTACCTGACCAAGGACAAGGTGAAGAAGGCGGATGTGCCGGCCTACCTGCAACGACTGGAGGAAATACGCACGGCCGGCTTCGCCGTGAGCAAGGATGAGCTCATCACTGGCGCGGTGGCCGTGGCCGTGCCTTACTTCGTAGGCGGCGGCAAGGTGATGGGCTCGCTGGCCGTGTTCGGGCCCAGCGTGCGCATGGACGACAAGCGCGTCGCACATGTCGCTGGCTTGCTCAAGCAGGAAGCCGAGAAGCTGTCGCAGGCGCTGGGGCAGCGCTGAGCCGCAGAGCCGCAAACACCGGGTCCGGGGCCGGGCAGGCGCCTGCCGCCATAGCCCAGGTGTTCAGTCGACGGTCGCGCCTGTCGACTTGATGACCGCCCCCCAGCGCGGGATCTCGGCCTTGATCCAGGCGGCGAACTGCTCCGGTGAGCCGGCGACCACCTCGAACTCCATCTTCTCGAGTTGGGCCTTGATCTCGGGCATCTGCAGGATCTTGACCATCTCCTTGTTGTAGCGGCGGATGATCTCGGGCGGCGTCTTGCCGGGCGCGAGAAAGCCGATCCAGGACGTGGCGATGAAGCCGGGGTAGCCCTGCTCGATCATGGTCGGTACCTGGGGCATCGACGGAAAGCGCTTGGCGCCGGTGGTGGCAATGACCTTGGCCTTGCCCTCCTGGACAAACTGCAGGATGTTGCCTGGCACCAGGAAGGCGGCATCCACGACTCCGCCGACCAGATCGACCACGGCCTGGGTCGCGCCTTTGTAGGGCACGTGGGTGATGTCAGCGCCAGAGGCGGTCTTCAGCATTTCCATCGTCAGGTGCGACGCGCTGCCGACGGACACCGACCCGTAGCTCAGGTGCTTCTTCTTCGACAGGGCGATCAGTTCCTTGACGTTGTTGGCCGGCACACTCGGGTGCACCACCAGGAACTGCGGCGAGGACACCGCCAGCGTGATCGGGGCCAAGTCCCGCTCGGGGTCGTAGGGCATCGACTTGAAGAGCGACTTGTTGATGGCGATGGGACCATTGAAGCCGGTCAGCAAGGTATGGCCATCCGGTGCGGCCTTGGCCACCTCGTTGGCGCCGATGTTGCCGCCGGCGCCCCCTTTGTTGTCCACGATGACCGGCTGGCCGAGGACATCCTGCAGCTTGGACGCCACCAGGCGTGCCAGCGTGTCATTGGTGCTGCCTACGATGGGAACGACGATGCGGACCACCTTGGTCGGTGCCCACTCGTCGGCAGCCCACGCAAAGGGGCTGGTGGCGGCCGCGGTCGCGCCGATCAGGGCCAATGCGGTGCGGCGTTGCATCTGTGTCATGTCTATCTCCTGTGGGGGCGGCCGGGCGCACGGGGCCACGGCCATTCATCGGGACCGCGTGGGAGGGCCTGAGGCGCTGGGTTCAATCCAGCGTCAGATTGATCTTCTTGACGGCCTTGCCGAGTTCATCGCCTTGCCGGTCGATCAGTGCGTTCATGGCCGCGACGGAGCTGCCCATGGACGTGTAGCCCACATCCTTCATGCGGCTTGCGATGGCATCGCTCTGCAGCACCTTGTTGATGTCGGCGTTCATGCGCGCGATGAGCGGTGCTGGCGTTCCGGCAGGCGCGAAAAGGCCTACCCAGGATGAGGCCTCGAAGCCGGCCGGGCCGCCGCTTTCCGCCACCGTCGGGACCTCAGGGTGTGCAATGTCTCGCTGGGGGCCGGCCACCGCGATGAAACGTAGCTTGCCGGCCTTCTGCAGGTTGCCTGCACTCGCTATCGACGCGAAGGCCCAGTCGATATCGCCACGCGCCAGACTGGTGTACAGCGCTGAGTTCTCTTTGTAGGGCACGTGCAGCATGGCCACGCCCGCACGGTCGGACAGCATCTCACCGCCCAGGTGCGCGATGCTGCCGATCTGCCATGAACCAAAGGACACCTTGTTGGGCGCCGCTTTCGCCGCAGAGATCAACTGGCCTGCGGTCTGGTACCGCGAATCAGCCGGCACGGCCACGTAGAAGTAGTTGCCGTGCAGCGATGTGATGGGCAAAAGGTCGCGCTTGGCCGAGTAGGGCAGCTTGGCATACATGTGCGGGACCGCTGTCACGTTCATGCCCTCGATGTGCAGCAAGGTCGCACCGTCGGGTGCCGACCGCTTGGCCTCGGTAATCGCGATGAAACCGCTCCCGCCCGGCTTGTTGTCCACGATGACCGGAGTCTTCCAGGCGGTGGACAGGTTGTCTGCGATGACGCGGAGCATGGCGTCCGGTCCCGAGCCGGCCGAGAACGCGGTGACGATGCGGATGCGGGAGGGAAATGCCTCCTGCGCGTAGGTGCTTAGGGAGGCCAACAGGCCGATGGCGGTCAGACCGGCCAGGGTGCGTCGCTTCATGTCTCTTGTCTCGCGGGGCGTGGAGAAGGGGCGCACCAAGCCTCGGAAGGCGGTGCACCAGTGCGTTGTGGTGAGTCCATTAATAGGACACGTGTATCATTGCACGGACAAAAGCGAGACAAGCTAGGGTTTTCCTTAGGCGTGCGCAACCCTGCCGCAGGCTGCGCAGCGGCATGGCTTCAGGCTGAGGAAAGGGTGTGGGCGTGAGGGCGCCGGCGCGTGCGTTCGCCCGCGCCGCGGCTTAGCTGAAAAGCTGTTTGAGGGTGGCGCGCAGCCATACCGAGCCGGCTTCCTTGTTGAAGCGGGCATGCCAGTATTGGCTGACGGCATAACTCGGCAAGCGCAACGGAGGCTGGTGCGTGCGGACGTTGAGCGTGCGTTCGAAGCTCAAGGCCAGGTTGCGGGGAATGGTGGCCAGGAAATCGGTCTCCGCCACGATGGGGCCGATCGACAGGAAGTGCCCGACCTTCATGGCCACGCGCGCATTCACCCGTGGCGCGCGCAGGAAGGCATCATTCCGGCGGTAGCGATCTACGAACCTGACTGGCGCTCGGGTCTGCATGTGCCGACGCGCATTCGTCGCACGGATGGCGAACTGCTGGGCATTGCCGGCTTGTGGGAAGAATGGACCGATAGGGCAGGCCAGATCGTGCGCAGCTACACCATGCTCACCATTAACGCCGATACGCACCCGATCTTCAAAGAGCTACACCGTCCAGACCCGAAGCGGCCGCCTGACATGCAGGACAAGCGGATGGTCGTGATCCTGCCGCGGGGTCTGTACGTGGACTGGCTGGATGCGCCGGCGGAGAAGACGATTGACTTCATGCGGCAGTTCCCAGCGGATCGGCTGGTGGCCGAGGCGCAGCCGCGAGAGCCGAGGGCAGGCTAGGCGCTACCGCAATCAGTGAATCGTTTGCGGCAGCACATCTGGGCCGCCACGCTTCAGGTAGTCGCTGTACTCGACCGGTTGAAGCGAGTGCGGGCCCGCATCATTGCGCATCCAATAGGCCCAACTGCGTCGCTCGGACGGAACGTAGACCACCTTCCAGGTGGCGGCCGGCACCCAGACCTTGCTCGGACCGATGGACGCCGGCGAACGACCGAACTGGGGACCGGTGAACACATACACGTCGGTGGCTGCGCGCATCGCGTACTTCCGCGTGGCCGCCTCGATCTGGTTCCAGGCCTTCTGATTGAGCTGCGGATGCTGCGGCACCATGTTGGCCAACGAGAAAGATTGGTCCTTGGCGGCCAAGGTCGGCATGTCGCCTGCAGGTGCCATGTGCCCGCGGTCGTAGCCCGAATCGCGGTAGTCCTCCAGCTGGGCACGGTCAGCGACTGGTAGGCGAGCCTCGGGATAGAACCGATCGCTGCGGGGGAGGCCGTTCGCAGCGATGAGGCTACTGCGGGTCAAGCGCTGCACCGCATACACGGGGGTCTTGCTATCGCCGCTGTAGAGTACGGCATAGCCGTCGAAGCAAAGCGCACGCTGTCTAGTCGGGGCGGCCACCGCCGGCGGTGCAGATGGAAAGTGCTGGAGGTATTTCTCGAAGCCTGCCTGTATCGATCCTGCTGTGCTGGACTGTGAAGGGGCGGACGCTGAAGGCGGTGAGCGGCTGCGCGACGATGCGCGCCACTACGTCCGCCACGGCTCCGGGGGAAAGCCACAGTAGAACCGGATGGGCTTGCTCGGATAGGCATCCGGCTGGGCGAAGGCGTGGGGTATCGGCAAGAAGGCAGCGGCCGCAGCGGCCGCAGCGGCCGCAGCGGCAGCTTGCCGGATCAGATGGCGTCTTGTGGTCACGTTGTCTCCAGGTCATAGACGGCCTGCAGCGGGCCGCATGCGTGCAAATGCTAGGGACCGGAACTGCGCGGCGGAAGCTTCAAATCCGGGAAATACCGTCCCGAACGCGGGATGGGGCGGCAAGGCCGCCATATGTCACCTACGGCGCGGCCGGGAACAGCCTTTTTTCCAGGGTGTCCCGCGCCCGCTTCAGTGCGGGAAGGAAGGCATCGCGGAACTCTTCCATGCCCATCCTCTCCGCGCGCACTGCGATACTGATCGCGGCATGAACCTGCCCGCCGCCGTCGCGCACCGGCACGGCCATCGAGCGCACGCCGCTTTCCAGTTCTTCGTCGTTGCCCGCGTCGCCCACGGCACGACAGCGGTCCAGCAGCGCCAGCACCTGCGCCGCGTCGACCACAGTGCGCGGCGTCAAGGCCGGGCGGGCCATGCCGTGCACCCGCCGCGCCGCTTCGGCCGGCGGCAACCCGGCCAGCAGCACCCGCCCCAGCGCTGAGCAGTAGGCCGGTAGGCGCGAGCCGATGCCCAGGCCGACGCTGAGGCTGCGCCGTGCGGTGGAGCGGCTGACGATGATCGCGTCGTCGTCGAGCAGCTGCCCGAGCGAGGCCGACTCCCGCGTGCGCTCGGACAGCGCGTCGAGCAGCGGCTGCGCCAGGGAGGGAGCCGGCCGCGACGCGAGAAACGCATGTGCGACCAGCAGCGCGCGCGGCTGCATCCAGAAATGCTTGCCGTCGCTCTCCAGATAGCCCAGGTCCCGCAGCGTTAGCAGCGAACGCCGCGCCGAGGCGGGCGACATTTCCGTGCGCCGCGCCACCTCCGACAGCGTCAGCCGGCCGTGCTGTCGGCCGAAGCAGGTGAGCACCGCCAGGCCCTTGTCTAGGGAGGCGACGAAATGGCGTTCGGGCATGGTGGGGTTGCGCAAGCAAGGACAAATCGAGAGAACACCATTCTTGCGCATAGCGCAAAACCGGCTTGATCCAGCGATATGTCGGAGGCCCAATACCTTCTCCCACGACGAATCGAAGAGACGACGATGATTCCTTCCGCACGGCGCAAGGCCGCCACGGTGCTGCTGACCCTGTTCGCGTTCGGATACGCGGGCGCGCAACAGCCCAAGCCCCTCAAACTGATCGTGCCTTTCTCGCCCGGCGGCACGGCCGACGTGCTGCCCCGTGTGCTGGCCGAGAAGATCCGCTCGGACTATCCGGCCGGCGTCTTCATAGAGAACCGCGTCGGCGCTGGCGGCAACATCGGCGCCGAGGCCGCGTTCCGTGCCGAACCCGACGGCTCGACCCTGCTGGCCTCGCCACCGGGGCCGATCGCGATCAACCAGCACCTCTACAAGAAGCTGGCATTCGACCCGGCGCGCTGGGTGCCGGTAACGGTGCTGGCCACCGTGCCCAACGTGCTCGCGGTCAGCACCCGCATGCCGGTGCAGAACCTGGCGGAATTCATCGCCTACGCCAAGGCGAACCCGGGCAAGGTGACGTATGCATCGCAGGGCAACGGCTCGACGTCGCACCTGACCGCGGCGATGTTCATGCAGCTGACCGGCACCGAAATGACGCATGTACCGTACAAGGGGACCGCACCCGCGCTCGTGGATCTGGTGGGCGGGCAGATCGACGCCTTTTTCGACAACCTGAGCTCTTCGGCGCCTTTTCACCAGTCGGGCAAGCTGCGCATTCTCGCGGTCGCGGACGAGCAGAGGTCCAGGGCGCTGCCGCAGGTGCCAACTTTCGCGGAATCCCGACTGCCGGCAATGAACGCGGTGACTTTCTTCAGCGTGGTGGCGCCGCCCGGCACGCCGGCGTCCGCAGTCGCCGCCGCCCACAGGTCCCTCGCCCGCGCGCTGGCGCTGCCCGACGTGCGAGCGCGTTTCGCCGAGCAGGGTGCGGAGCCCCGCGGCTGGTCGCCGGAGCAGACCGGCCGCTTCATCCAGGCCGAATCCGACCGCTGGGACAAGGTCATCAAAAGCGCCAACGTCACACTGGAGTGAAAAGCATGTCGATACTGGAACACACGATTCGATGGAAGGACCGGGACAACACCCGTATTCCTTACGCGCTGTATGTGGACCCGAAGACCCGTGACCGCGAGCAGGAGCGTATCTTCCGCGGCCCGGTCTGGAACTACCTGTGCCTGGAGGCCGAACTGCCCGAGGCCGGCAGCTACCGCACCACCTTCGCCGGCGAAACGCCGGTGGTGGTGGCGCGCGACGGCGACGGCGACATCTACGCCTTCGAGAATCGCTGCGCGCATCGCGGCGCGCTGATCGCCCTCGAGAAGTCCGGTAGGGCCGAGAACTTCCAGTGTGTCTATCACGCCTGGAGCTACAGCCTGCAGGGCGACCTGACCGGCGTGGCCTTCGAGAAGGGCGTGAAGGGCCAGGGCGGCATGCCCGAGACCTTCTGCAAGGAGGAGCACGGTCCGCGCAAGCTGCGCGTCGCGAATTACTGCGGCCTGGTGTTCGGCAGCTTCTCCGACGACGTGCCCGACATTGAGGACTATCTTGGGCCCGATATCTGCGAGCGCATCGAGCGGGTGCTTCACAAGCCGGTGGAGGTCATCGGCCGCTTCACCCAGGCGCTGCCCAACAACTGGAAGCTCTATGTCGAGAACGTCAAGGACAGCTACCACGCGAGCCTGCTGCACATGTTCTTCACCACATTCGAGCTCAACCGCCTTTCGCAGAAGGGCGGCGTAATCGTCGACGAAACGGGTGGCCATCACGTGAGCTATTCGATGATCGACAAGTCCGCCCGCGACAACACTTACAAGGATCAGGCGCTCCGCTCGGACAACGACCGCTACCGGCTGAAGGACCCGAGCGTACTGGAGGGCTTCGTCGAGTACGACGACGGCGTCACGCTGCAGATACTCTCAGTGTTCCCGGGCTTCGTGCTGCAGCAGATCCAGAACTGCTTGGCGGTGCGGCAAGTTCTACCCAAAGGCGTGGCACGCACCGAGCTGAACTGGACTTACCTGGGCTATACCGACGACACGCCCGCGCAGCGCACAGTGCGGCTGAAGCAGTCCAACCTAGTGGGGCCGGCGGGCTTCATCTCGATGGAAGACGGCGCCGTCGGCGGCTTCGTGCAGCGCGGGATCGCGGGCGCAGCCGACCTGGACGCTGTCGTCGAGATGGGTGGCGGCGACACCGGCTCGAGCGAGGGCCGGGCGACCGAGACGTCGGTGCGCGGCTTCTGGAAAGCCTACCGCGGCCACATGGGAGCGGAGGCATGATCAACCTGCTCGAGATCGCCGCCTTCAACGCGGCCTATGCCCAGACGATCGACAGCGACTCACTAGAGCAGTGGCCGGCGTTCTTCACCGCCCACTGTCACTACCGCATCACTCACGTAGAGAACGAGCGCGAGGGCCTGCCCGCCGGCGTGGTATGGGCCGATTCGCGCGACATGCTCGAAGACCGTATCGCCGCGCTGCGCGAAGCCAACATCTACGAGCGGCACCGCTACCGCCACCTGCTGGGCATACCGATGGTGCAGACCGCCGAAGCCGACAACGCCACCGCTAGTACGCCGTTCGTCGTCGCGCGGATCATGCACACAGGCGAGACCGCGGTCTTCGCCACCGGCGCATACCGCGACCGCTTCGTGCGGCAGGACGGCCGGCTGCTGCTGGCCGAGCGCGTCGCTGTCTGCGACAGCACCGTAACTGATACGCTGCTAGCGCTGCCGCTGTGAACGCAAAGTCCGTCCAGCTGGCGCTCGCCACCGGCGACCCCCATGGCATCGGTCCTGAGATCGCGCTCAAGGCCGTTTCCGCACTCGATGTGCAGGCGCGTTCGCGTATCGTGGTCTATGGCCCGGGGCGGGTGCTCGAGCAGGCTGCGGAGGCGTGCGGCCTCCGGGGCTTGCCAGCCGGGATGCGTCATGTCGAAGCCGGCACGCTCGACAGCGACGCCCGGTTCGGCGTCGTCGCCGCCGAAGCCGGCGCCTCGGCCGTGGCGGCGGCCTCGGCAGCGCTGGAAGCCTGCCGGCGCGGCGAGGCCGATGCGGTGATCGCCTGCCCGCACCACGAGACGTCGATTCACCGGGCGGGCATTGCGTTCAGCGGCTATCCGTCGCTGGTGGCGCAGGTCTGCGGCGTGCCCGAGGACGAAGTGTTTCTCATGCTGGTCGGCGCAGGGCTGCGGATCGTGCATGTCACGCTGCACGAAAGCGTGGCGACGGCGCTCGGCCGCCTGACGTCCGCGCTGGTACAGCGCGCCGCACTGGCGGGCGTGCGCGCCTGCGGCCTGCTGGGGCTGCCGCAGCCGTCCATCGCGCTGTTCGGCATCAACCCGCATGCATCCGAAGATGGCCTCTTCGGCGCGGAGGACGATGCCGTAACTCGGCCGGCGGTCGAGGCACTGTGCCGGCAGGGCATCGCTGCCGAAGGCCCTTTCGGCGCGGACATGGTGCTCGCCCAGCGCCGGCACCAGCTCTACGTCGCGATGCTGCACGACCAAGGGCATATCCCCATCAAGCTGCTCGCCCCGCATGCGGCCAGCGCATTGTCGATCGGCGCCGACGTACTGCTCTCGAGCGTCGGCCACGGCAGCGCGATGGACATCGCCGGGCGCGGCACGGCAGATCCGACCGCACTGCTGCGGACGATCGCCTTGCTTTCCGGCCACGACTCCTCTTCTTCGTCATGACCCACCGCATCTCCATCGCCGACACCGACGTTGCCTTCGACTGCGCACCCGGACAGACGGTGCTCGACGCCGCGCTGCACAACGGCATCGAACTGCCCTACTCTTGTCGCAAGGGGGTGTGCGGCAACTGTGCCGGCGCCATCGCGGCCGGCACCGTGGGCGGCGTCGCCGGCGCCGCGATCCGCAACGAGACCTGCCGGCCCGACCAAGTCCTCTACTGCGCCTGCGAGCCGGTCGGCGGCGACGTGGTACTGCGCCCCACGCAGTGGAAGCGCATCGATCCCTCGGCACGCAAGACGTTGACCGTCAAGGTCCACGGTAACGACCGGGCGGCGCCCGATGTGTCGGTGATCCGGCTGCGGCTGCCGGCCGGCCAGCGCGCCAAGTTCCAGGCCGGCCAGTACCTGCAGGTGCGGCTGGACGAGGGCGACGTACGTAGCTATTCGATGGCTAATCCGCCGCAGGAGAGCGACAGTGTGACCCTGCATGTACGGCATGTACCGGGCGGCCGCTTCACCGCAGTGGCGTCGGCCTTGAAGCCGGGCGACACGCTGCGCATCGAATTGCCCTTCGGCGGCGTAGCGCTGGATGCGGACGACCCCCGGCCGCTGGTGTGCGTCGCCGGCGGCACCGGATTCGCGCCGGTCAAATCGATCCTCGACGACATCGCCAGACGCAAGATCGTCCGCCCGATCGCGCTGGTGTGGGGTGCCCGCGATCCGTCCGGTCTGTATCTACCAGCGGCGGTGGAGAAGTGGCGCCGGCAGTGGCCGGACTTCGTCTATGTGCCCGCGCTCTCCGAAGCAGCCGCCGATGCGGTACCCGGCGCCTTCGCCGGCCGCGCGGACGATGCGCTGCGCGGCCGCTTCGATTCCCTGGCCGGCTGCGTGATGCATTGCTGCGGCTCCCCTGCAATGGTGGCGGCGGTGCGTGTTGCCGCGTTGGAGAAAGGTTTGAGCGTGGATGACTTCCACGCCGATGTGTTTGTGCCTAGTGCAGATCCGCTTCCCTGAAAACCAGCACATCACGGATGCTCGGAATGACGCTATTTCAGAGCGCGGCGATCAGTTCCGGCACGGCCCTGAACAGGTCCGCCTCGAGGCCGTAGTCGGCCACGCTGAAGATCGGTGCCTCGGGGTCCTTGTTGATCGCCACGATCACCTTGGAGTCCTTCATGCCTGCCAGATGCTGGATCGCACCCGAGATGCCGGCGGCGATGTACAGTTGCGGCGCAACGATCTTGCCGGTCTGGCCCACCTGCCAGTCGTTTGGGGCGTAGCCCGCATCGACCGCAGCACGGCTCGCGCCCAGCGCAGCGCCCAGCTTGTCGGCCAGCGGCGTCATCACCTCGTTGAACTTCTCCGAGCTGCCCAGCGCGCGACCACCCGACACGATGATCTTGGCGGCGGTGAGTTCGGGGCGGTCGCTCTTGGTGACTTCGCGGCCCACGAAGGCGGACTTGCCGCTGTCGGCCACGGCATCCACCGTCTCGACGGCGGCGCTGCCACCGGCGGCGGCTGCTGCGTCGAAGCCGGTCGTGCGCACGGTGATCACCTTGGTAGCGTCGCTGCTCTGCACGGTGGCGATGGCGTTGCCGGCGTAGATCGGGCGCTCGAAGGTGTCGGGGCTGTCGACCTTGGTGATGTCCGAGATCTGTCCCACGTCGAGCTTGGCGGCCACGCGCGGTGCCACGTTCTTGCCCGCGGCCGTGGCCGGGAACAGGATGTGGCTGTAGTTGGAGGCGATCGCCAGCACCTGGGCGGCGACGTTCTCGGCCAGGCCTTCGGTCAGGCTGGGGCCATCGGCCATGATGACTTTGGCAACGCCGGCGATCTGCGCGGCGGCCTTGCTGGCTTTGGCGGCGTTGGCGCCGGCCACCAGCACGTGCACGTCGCCACCGCAGGCGGCGGCGGCCGTGACGGTGTTCAGCGTGGCGGGCTTGACCGTGGCGTGGTCGTGTTCGGCAATGACAAGTGCGGTCATGTTCAGATCACCTTCGCTTCGTTCTTCAGTTTCTCGACCAAGGCGGCCACGTCGGCCACCTTCACGCCCGCACCGCGCTTGGGCGGCTCTGCGACCTTCAGGGTCTTCAGGCGCGGCTTGACGTCCACGCCGAGGTCCTCGGGCTTGACGTTGTCGAGCTGCTTCTTCTTGGCCTTTATGATGTTGGGCAGCGTGACGTAGCGCGGCTCGTTCAGGCGCAGGTCGGTCGTCACGACGGCCGGCAGGCACAGCGAGATGGTCTCCAGGCCGCCGTCGACCTCACGCGTGACGCTGACCTTGTCGCCGACGACTTCGACCTTGGAGGCGAAGGTGGCCTGCGGCAGGTCGGCCAGCGCGGCGAGCATCTGGCCGGTCTGGTTGGCGTCGTCGTCGATGGCCTGCTTGCCCAGGATGACGAGGCCGGGCTGTTCCTTGTCGACCAGCGCCTTGAGCAGCTTGGCCACGGCGAGGGGCTGCAGTTCTTCGGTGGTCTCGACCAGGATGCCGCGGTCGGCGCCGATAGCCATCGCCGTGCGCAGGGTTTCCTGGCATTGCGCGACTCCGCAGGACACGGCGATCACTTCGGTGATCACGCCCTTTTCCTTCAGCCGCACGGCCTCTTCTACGGCGATCTCGTCGAACGGGTTCATGCTCATCTTCACGTTGCTGATGTCTACGCCCGTTTGATCGGACTTGACGCGAACCTTGACGTTGTAGTCGACGACCCGTTTGACGGGGACCAGAATCTTCATTCGCTTTGTCCTCAAATAGATGCGCCTGTCGGCGCGATTGCAAATCTCAGTTTTCAAGCTCCGGCGACCGCGACAGGGCTGTCGGAGGAGGCTTAGAGCACCAGCACAGCCCGGAAGTCGTTGACGTTGGTGTGCGTCGGCCCCGTAACCAGCAGGTCGCCCAGCGCCTCGAAGTAGCCGTAGGCGTCGTTGCGGTCGAGGAAGTCGGTGAGCTTGCGGCCTTGCGCCTGCGCCCGCGCCAGGGTGTCGGGCGTGACGAAGGCGCCGGCGTTGTCTTCCACGCCGTCGATGCCGTCGGTGTCGGCCGCCAGGGCCCACACCCTGGGCCGGCCCATCAGCGCGCCGGCCAGGCCCATGCAGAACTCGCCGGCCCGCCCGCCGCGGCCCTTGGGCGTGCCGGGCGGGCGCTGGCGCACGGTCACCGTCGTCTCGCCGCCCGAGAGGATGACGCAGGGCCGTGCGAAAGGCTAGCCGCGCAGGGCCACGGCTCGCGCCAGCGCGCCATGCACCTTGCCTACCTCGCGCGACTCGCCTTCCATCTCGTCGGAGAGGATATGCGCCTCAATGCCGGCGGCGCGCGCCGCCTTGGCCGCCGCCTCCAGCGACTGCTGCGGCGTGGAGATCAGGTGCGTAATGTGGCCAGCGAAGGCGGCGTCGCCCGGTTTGGGCGTTTCCAGCGCGCCGCTCTTGAGCCGCGCGCGCACGGCGGCGGGCACCTTGATGCCGTAGCGGTCGAGCACGATCAATGCGTCGGCGCAGGTGGTGACGTCGGGCACCGTCGGGCCGCTGGCGATGACGGCCGGGTCGTCGCCCGGCACGTCGCTGATGGTGAGCGTGACCACCTGCGCCGGCGCGCAGGCCGCCGCCAGCCGGCCGCCCTTGATGCGCGAGAGGTGCTTGCGCACGCAGTTAATCTCGCCGATGGGGGCTCCGGATTCGATCAGTTGCCGGTTGATGCGCTGCTTCTCGGCCAGCGTGAGGCCCTCGGCCGGTAGCGTGAGCAGCGAGGAACCGCCGCCCGAGATCAGGCACAGCACCAGGTCGTCGGCCGTCAGGCCCTCGGTCAGCGCCAGCATGCGCTCGGCTGCCTTCAGGCCGGCTTCGTCGGGCACGGGGTGGGCCGCTTCCACGATCTCGATGCGCTGCGCCAGGCCCTCGGGGCGCGGCGGGATGTGGTGGTAGCGGGCGACGACCAGGCCGTCGAGCGGCGCGTCCTTCGGCCACAGCGCCTCCAGCGCATGGGCCATCGAGCCGGCCGCCTTGCCGGCGCCGAGCACCAGCGTGCGGCCCTTGGGCGGCGCGGGCAGGAAGGTCTCCATGTTCTCCAGCGGCAGAGCACGGCGCACGGCCGTGCGGTAGAGGTGTTTGAGGAAGGCGCGCGGCTTGAGATCAGAGGAAGGTCGACTGTCCATGATGGCCACATCACCCGGTATTGCGCAGGCCGGCCGCTACGCCGTTGATGGAGATGTGAATCCCGCGCTGCACATGATCCCCATGATCGCTGTTCCTGAAACGCCTGAGCAGCTCCACTTGGAGCAAGTTCAACGGGTCGATATAGGGGAAGCGGTACTGCATGGACAACTGGAGCTCCTGGTTGTCTTGGATCCTCCGATGGGCGCCCGTGATCAGCGTAAGGGTGTCGGAGGTCCGGTGCCACTCCGCTTCGATCATCGAGAACACTGTTTCCCGCAGGGCGGGTTCGCCAACCAATCCGGCATAGCGTCGCGCCAACTGCAAGTCGCTCTTGGCCAGCACCATGTCCATGTTCGACAGCAGCGTGCGGAAGAAGGGCCACTGCGCGTACATGCGCTGCAGCAGCGCTTCGCGCTCCTTGCGGCCCTTGGCGTCGGGCGCGCCCTCGACGAAGCCCATGACGGCGCTGCCGAAGCCGTACCAGCCGTTGATGGCCAGCCGGCACTGGCCCCCAACTGAAGCTCTAGGGCACAGCACGCAGGTCCTCGATGTTGTGAATGGGTTGTGCGAGGCCGGGCGCGAGCCGATGTTGAGCTCGGCGATCTCGCGGATCGGCGTGGCGCCGAAGAAGTAGTCGACGAAGCCTGGGGTCTCGTACACCAGCGCGCGGTAGGCGGCCATGCTGGCGCGCGAGAGCGCCTCCGCCGCGTTGAGGAAGGCGGTGGGCGCGGCCTTGTTTGGCGTGAGGAAGGTGGCCTCCAGCGTGGCGGCCACCAGCGTCTCGAGGTTGCGCCGGCCGATCTCGCGGTTGGCGTACTTGGAGCCGATCACTTCGCCCTGTTCCGTCAGGCGCAGCTGCGCGCGCACCGTGCCCGGCGGCTGCGCCAGGATGGCCTGGTAGCTCGGGCCGCCGCCGCGCCCAACCGTGCCGCCGCGCCCGTGGAACATGCGAAGCCGGATCGGCAGGCCCTGGCTCTCGTTCAGCTCGTCGAACAGCTTCACCAGCGCGCGGCCGGCGCGGTACAGCTCCCGATTGCTGGTGAAGATGCCGCCGTCCTTGTTGATGTCGCTGTAGCCCAGCATCACGTCCTGCTCGGCGCCCGAGCGCTGCAGCATCGCGTGCACGCCCGGCAGGCCGTAGAAGGCGCGCACGATGTCCTCGATCAGTGGCTGGTAGTGGCTGGTGGTTGTGGCTCAATCCCAGCTCCTGTGCGTCGCCGCATAGGCCTGCGGATTGAGGAGATTGGCGGCAGGCGCACCGCTGAAATGCGAATGGATGCCGTCGAGCGCCAGCATGCCCATTGCGGTGCGAACCTCGTGCGTTGCGCTGCCGATGTGCGGCAGCAATGTTGCATTGCTGAGCTTCAGCCATCGTGCATCGATGTTCGGTTCCCCGCGATACACATCCGTGCCGATGGCTCCCAAGCACCCTTCTTGAACCGCTGCAAACAACGCAGCCTCGTCCACCAGATCTCCCCGCGCGACATTCACGACGATCGCCCCGCGAGGCAGCAGTGCCAGACGCTGGGAATCGATGCTGCCCCTGAGCTGCGGGGTTGAGGGAGCGCAGATGCAGAACACGTCACTCGTGCTCAACAGGCTCTCCAGGCTCTCATGGAACTGAGCGCCTCGCTCCTTGTCTTCCGCCAGCCGCGTGCGATTGTGGTAGTGCAGACGCAAGCCAAATGCAGCTGCGCGCAGCGCGATCGCCTGCCCGATGCGTCCCATCCCGAAAATGCCCAGGCGAAGTCCGCTCAGAGAGCGGCCCAGAAACAGCGTCGGCGCCCATCGTCCCCACTCGCCGCGTCGCAGCGCGGCTTCCGCCGATGTCGTCCCACGGGCCGCAGCGAGGACGAGGAACAGTGCAAGATCTGCGACGGCATCCGTGAGGACATCCGGCGTGTTGAACACAGGCAGCCGCCGTGCCGTCGCTGCGTCCAGATCGATGTGATCGTATCCCACGGAGTGGGTTCCAAGGACCTCGACGCTGGCAGGCAAGCGGCCGATGCGTTCTGCATTGAGCTTATCGTCGGGCATGATCAGAACTGCCTCGAAGCCGCTGGCCACGTCCAGCAGTCGGTCTCCGATGGGATCGGCTTCACGCCAGAACTGCACGTCGAACTCCGCACTCGCACGCTCGACGACCGCGTCGGTCGGAAGGCCCGTCACCAGCAACCTGCGGCGCCGATTCGCGCCGTCTTCCGTTTTCGAAGTCATTTATGGTCCTCATAGGTTTCGACTGCCCACCAAGGCAATCCAAAGGGGGCACAGCGCAAGAAACACCACGGTCGACACGAGCACGGCTCCGGCCGCCACGTTCCCCTCGGAGCTGAACCGCTGCACGTAGATAGCGCTCACCACAGCCACTGGCATGACCAGTTGCAATGCGACCACGGCCGCCGTCAACGGCGGCAGTCCGAGCAGATAGACAACCGCCGCGCCGCCGAGCAGGCCTGCCAGCAGGCGTGTCGCGCCGAGCACCGCCCCACGGCCCAGGCCGCTGCGAGATACCGTCGCCAGCGCATAGCCGAGACTGAGCAGCATTAGTGGCACGGCGAGTGAACCGATCAGGCGGGCGGATTCCAGCACCGGGGTCGGCACGGGCATCGCACTGGCGCGCGCAGCCAGGGCGAGTACGCAGGCGATCGCGACGCCCTTGGGCCAACGCTGCCCGTGGGCTCCGCCTCGGCTGGTGAACCAGACTCCCAACGTGTGTTGAACGACCGAGTTGACGGCGAAGAACGTGATCGCTACGGCCATGCCGACCTCGCCAAACACCAGATAAGCCACGGGCAGGCCGAGGTTGCCGGCATTCGGAAAGGTCGCCGCCGCCGTCAACGCGCGAACCGGCAGCTTAAACACCGCGAGGGCACAGCTGCTGGCTGCAGCGGCCACCGACAGACCGACCAGGGCAGCGACTCCCACCTCCAGCAGACGCGCATCGTCGAGCTTCGTGGTCACCAGGGTGTGGAACACCAACGCCGGCGTGCTGACCACCGTGGCCAAGTGTGCTACGAACTCCCCGGGGTAGGACTTTCCGGAACGTGCCCAGAACGCCCCGACGCTGGCGCAGCAGGCGACGGGCAGCAGCAGCGAAGCGATGTGGGCATAGGCCGCCAGCCAGCCCTGCCCCGTCATACCGCGTATGGCGACAGCAACGCGCCCAGGCCAGGCGTCCCCGCCCCTGGATAATCAGCCAGGAGCATGTCGGCCGCCCGCTCGGCGATCATCAAGACCGTCGCATTGGTGTTGGTGGAGGTCACCGCGGGCATGACCGAACCGTCGATGATGCGCAAGCCTGCAACGCCGTGAACACGCAGCCGCTCGTCGACCACGCAACCGGCTGCTGCATCCGGGCCCATGCGGCAGGTGCCGACACCGTGGTACACCGTGGAACCGTTGACCCTCGCATACTGCAGCAAGGCCTCGTCGTCCCCAGCCCGTCCGCCAGGCAGGGTTTCTTCCACCACATATCGCGCCAGAGCGGGTTGCTGCGCCAGGGCGCGTCCGATACGCAGGCCAGCCACCACCGTCTCGCGGTCCAGTGGGTGGCTGAGGTACTTGGGGTCGATCAGCGGTGGTTCGTCATTACTCGCGGATCCGATGTGCACGCTGCCCCGGCTCTCCGGCCGCATCTGCCACACGCCGAGCGAAAGACCAGGCAGATCCTCGAGTTCCCCGATCCGCCCCTCCTTGAAGCTGCCTGGCGCGATCACGAACTGGACGTCGGGTCGCTCCACCAGGCCCGTGGAGGCAAAAGCGCCCACAACCGCTGCGCTGTAGGTCAGGATGCCACTGCCGGACACGACGTATTTGGCGACCTCGCTCGCCAAAGCCGTTCCGTGCGCACGCTCGTTCGCGGTCGCGATGCCCTGGATACGAAAGCACAGGCGCGTGACGTAGTGGTCCTGGAAATTGGCTCCGACTCCGCGCAACTCAACCTGGGTCGGCACGCCTGCGTTGTCGAGGACGTCGGGATCGCCGATGCCGCTCATCTCCAGCAACCTCGGCGTGCCGATCACGCCCGCGCTCAGGATGAGCTCCTTGCGCGCCTTCAGTACCACGATGGCTCCGTCAGCGCGTATGCACTGCAGCCCGACCGCGCGACGTTGAGGACCTTCACCCTCCATGAGAACCCGAAGGGCCCGCAGTTCGGTGTGAATCGTCAAATTCCTTCTGGACGCGACCGGCCAAAGATAGCCTCGTGCGGCACTCGACCTCACACGGCCATGGCGGGTCTGCTGGTAGTACCAGATCGACGGGCCGCGCGGGTCCGCGTTGGGATCATCGAGGAACTCAAAGCCCAGCTCGCGGCCAGCCTCGACGACAGGCGCGCAGACGGCAGGCGGCGCCAGCACTCGCGTGACCATGATCGGACCGTCGGCGCCTCGGCGGGGGTCGGTTCCGTCCTGCCAGGTCTCACAGCGCTTGTAGTAGGGCAGGCAGTTCAGGTAGTTCCACCCTGCCGCACCCATCGACTCCCAGGTGTCGATGTCCGCCGCGAACGGCCGGACATAGAGCAGGCCGTTGATCGAACTCGAGCCGCCCAGCCCCTTGCCGCGCGGAAAAAGGATGGGCCGGTCAGCCGTATCCGGATGCGGTGCGGTCCGGTAGCTCCAGGTCACGCCAGGATGATCGAGCAGCCGCATGAAGCCGGCCGGGATGTGGATCATCGGATGCCGGTCCCGGCCGCCCGCTTCCACCAAGGCCACCTGTTGCGAGCCATCGGCCGACAGGCGATTGGCCAGCACGCAGCCTGCCGTGCCCGCGCCGACGATCACGTAGTCGGCCGTCACTTCCTCATGGTGGCGGTTCACCATCTCAGCGCCCCTTTGCCTCGTCATGCACGGCGGCGTCGTCCAGGCGCGAACCCCTCACCACGCCCTGGCTCGTCAGCCCATCGATCTCCTCCTGCGAGAAGCCGAACTGCCGAAGCACCTCCGCACTGTGCTGCCCGAGCACGGGCGGTGGGTGGCGAACCTGCGTGGGCGAGCCATGGAAGTTGATGGGATTGGCCAGATTGGTCAGAGGCCCGGCGACCGGATGGTCGAGGTGGAGCACCGCCCCGATATGCTTGATCTGCAGATCGGCGGTCAAGGCCGTGTGGTAGTCCTGCACTGCCGCGCTGGGAACATCAGCCTGCGATAGGACCTGGACCCAGTGCGACGCTGGCTGCGTCGCGAAGATCTCTTCCAGGATCGCGTCGAGCTGCTCGCGGTTTTCGGTGCGGCGCGTGTTGTCGATGAAGCGCGCATCGGTCAGCAGATCGGCCCGGTTCAGCACCTGGCACAAGTTGCGCCAGAACTTCTCGGTGAAGCACGCGGCGAAGAAGTATTTGCCGTCCGATCCCTGATAGTTTCTGTAGGGCACCATGGTCGGGTGCCCGCTGCCCAGGCGCGATGGTGCCTTGCCGCTGCGGATGGCTTCCCCGTCCCGGGGGATCGTGCTGAAAAGCGAGGCTCCCAGCAGCGACGTATCCAGGCGCTGCCCCGCTCCCGTGCGCTCGCGATGCAGCAGCGCGGCAGTGATGCCCAGTGCCATCATGGCGGCAGCGCCAAAGTCAGGCAGCGGCGCGCCCAGGCGCACCGGCAGCCCCTCGGGCTCTCCCGTCATGTCCATCAGCCCGGCCACCGCCTGCACGATCGGGTCGTTGGCCGGCCATGCGGCGTAGGGCCCCGTCTGCCCGAACGCCGACGCGCTCGCGTAGATGATGCGCGGATTGATCGCGCGCACGGCCTCGTAGCCGATGCCCAGGCGATCGACCGTGCCGGGCCGGAAGTTCTCGACGATGACGTCGGCGGTCTGGGCCATGCGCAGGAAGACGTCGTGGCCTTGCGGCGACTTCAGGTCCAGGCGCAGGCTGCGCTTGTTGCGGTTCTGGGACATGAACTGCACGCTCTCGCCATGGACGAACTGGTTGCCGAGATCGCGGGCGAGGTCGCCGCGCGCGGGTTCCTCGACCTTGATCACATCAGCGCCCATGTCGCCCAGGAGCATGGTGCCGACCGGACCGGCTGTCATGACGCTCAGGTCCAGGATGGTGTAGCCGCTTAACGGCAGCCGACTGCCGGTTTCCTTGCTCATACTCGTTGTCTCCGTTCTTTGACTTACTCTGCTGCCGGGTAAGCCAGGGGCGTGAACCGGCTCGCGCCGCTCTCGGACCGGGTCTGCACGAAGGCAAACCCGAAGGCCGCGTCGTCGCGCTCAGGAAAATCGGTACGCAGGTGGCCGCTGCGAGTCTCCCGGCGCGCGAGGCAGGCCTCCAAGATGATCGCGGCGGTAGTCGCCATGTTTTGAAGCGTCAGCACACGCGGTAGAGTCGACGGATCTGCGCCGCCCCCTTGTGCCAGCTGCGTTTCAACGTCGCGGGCCTGGACCAGCGCTTCGGAAAGCCCGGCCTCGTTCTTCTCGACCAGCGCGTGGCGTTGCATGACCTTCTGCAGGTGCTTGGCACTGCCCTCGACGTCGATGTCGCGATTGGCGGCCAGCGCGGTCGCCAGACGCTGCACGACCGCTTCGCCTTCGGGGGAGGCTGACGCCCGGCTGCCGAGTGCTTCATGGCCCGCCGCATCGCCGGCACGGTGGCCGAATACCTGGCCCTCGGCCAGCGAATTGCCGCCGGGCCGGTCGGGGCCACGCACGCCACCAGCCAGTTCCCCGATCACATGAACACCGGGGATTGTCGAGCGCGCATCGGCATCGACCATGCGCACGCCTCCATTGAGACACTGGAAGGCTATCCCGACCTCCATGAGGTCGCGCTGTGGGTCCACGCCATTGGCTTTCATCCATCGCATCGTGTTAGGGATGGTGGCCTGCAGGCGGTCGGCGGCCACGTGCGCCAGCGAGAAGTTCACGGCACCGCGGCCGGTGCCACGGCCAGCGGCGATCTCTGAAGCGATGGCGATGTCCAGGTAGCGTGAGAGATTGCTCACGGTGAAGGGGAAGACCTTCTCGTCCATCACCTCCTCCTCACTGACCCCCGCCGGCAGGTAGTCCTTCAAGAAGGCATGTCCCGACGAGTTCGTTATCTTCGGGTGAAGCACGAAGCACGACTTCGAGAACAACTGGACGTAGGGATGGATCAGGGCCGGGCCGAACTGGTGGAACTCCATGTTCACCAACTCGGCGCCTGCGCGGTACATCACGGCCTGGCCGTCACCGGTCATCTCCGCCGTGGAGACCTGTTGCGAGAAGATGCCGTGGGCACCACCCGTCCCCAGGACCACGGCCTTGGCCTGCACCACGATCCACTCGTTCGATTGTGCGTCGTAAGCCAGCACACCGGCCGCGCGGCCGGACGCATCGAGCAGCAAATCGACCAAAGCCGCCGGCGCTCGCACTCGCACGCCTTGGGCGATCGCTTGCTCGTTCAGCGCGCTGACTAAGGCCTTGCCTGTCTTTCCGGACACGCCCAGCGCCCGTGCATAGCTACCGAAATCGCTGCGGATCAGCTTGTAGTCCGACGCGTAGCTGCCTGGAACGCTCTCGGCCGGAGCCCGGTCGAAGGCAACGCCCAGTTCGATCAGGTCGGCGATCCGCTTGGGTGCGTCCTCTGCCAGGACCCGCACGAGGTCGCGGTCGATGAAGCCGCTGGCGGCCGCCATCGTGTCGTGATAGTGCACCTGCGGGTTGTCGGCGGTGTCGCCGTAGCCTGAGGCCCCCATACTCATGATCTCGCTGGCACCATGGACGGTGCTGCCACCCGTGCCCAACGGGGCCTTGGCCAGCACCAGCACGTCGGCGCCAGTCAGCCGGGCGGACAACGCGGCGCGCGACGCCGCGCCGCCGCCGCCCACCACCACGACATCCGCTTTGTCTTCCGCGACCTTCAGGCCCAACGACGTCAATTGTTCGGTAATGCTCTTTGCCATGTGCGTCATCCCCTGAGGCTGCGCGCAACGATGTTGCGCTGGATCTGGTTGGTCCCACCGAAGATCTGGAAGAGCTTCGATTCGCGGTAGTGCCGCTGCATCGGATATTCCATCGCGTAGCCGTTGGCACCCATGATCTGCAGGCCCTCGGTGGCAACACGCACATAGACGTCGGATGCGAAGTACTTGGCCTGCGACGATTCGGCATCGCAGGGCTGTCCATCCGCGAGCAGTCGCGCGGCACGATAGGCCATCATCCTTGCCGCATCGACCTGCGTCTGCATGTCGACGATCATGTGCGAGACGGCCTGGAAGTCGAACACGGGCTGGCCGAACTGTTTTCGGTCCAGTGCATACCAGCGCGCCAGATCCACTGCCGCCTGCGCTGCGCCTGCACACATGGCCGAGAGCGCGACACGCTCTTTGGCCAGCACGGCGGTTAGCCGCTTCCACCCCATGTGCAGTTCGCCCACCAGCAGGCGCCTGGGCACCCGAACGCCCACGTAGTTCACCTCGCAGGTCCGGATCGCGCTGCCGCCCAGGAGGTCGATCGGCCGGATGTCCAGGCCCGGCGCGTCGGTGGGCGCCAGCAGCAGGCTGATGCCCTCGTGCTTCTTGGCGTCCTTGTCCGTGCGCACTGCAGTCAGGATGTACTTGGCCTGCAGGGCACCGGTGATCCACATCTTGGTGCCGTCGATCACGAAGTCATCGCCGTCGATCGTGGCGCGCGTAGTCAATGAGGCGGCATCCGAGCCAGAACCGTTCTCGCTGAGCGCGAACGCCAGCCAGCCGTCCCCCTGGGCCAGCGCCGGCAGGACTTGCGACTTGATCTCCTCGGAGGCGAAGCGCGCCAGCGCCCCGCCGACCATGTTGATGTTGGCATTCCAGAATCGACTCAGGGCCACGCTGTAGTAGGCGGCGACCTCCAGGAAGGCGGTCATGTCCATGTAGTCGCCGATCCCGCCGTACGCTTCCGGCAGCGTGAGCGCGAACCACCCCTGCTGCACGCCGACGTCGATCAGTTCCTGGGGAAAGCGCTTGTCCTCATCGCACTTGCCGATGTAGTCGGGGCTGGCGTGCTTGGCCAGCACGCGGTTGACGCTGCGGCGGAACTCGAACTGCTCGTCGCTCAGGTAAGGCCGAAGGTCTGGCCGATCGAGCATGGCCAGCGTGTATGCAGAATTCATGGTTGTCTCGCTTGGTTTGTTCTGCGGTGCCCGTCAGGCGAACGTGCGCGCCGGGGCAGCCAGTTCGATGCTGCGTAGCCGGCTCGATCGGCTGCGCGCGCCGGCCATGAGGAAGGCCAGGTCGGAGCCGCTCAGGATCAGCCGCGCGCCCTTTTGGATGTACTCTTCCATCAGGACCTCGTCATAGACGCCGCCGACTCCGCAAGCCTTTCCGTGGCGCGTGCAGGCGGCAAACACCGTGTCAAGCGCAGCTTTGACGCCGGGGTGGCCCAGTTGGCCCGGCACGCCCAGTTCCGCTGCCAGGTCGGTGCATCCGACCAGCAGTGCATCGATGCCCGGCACGGCGGCGATCTCGTCCACGTTGTCGCGGCCCTCGACCGTCTCGATCATCGCCACCAGCAGGGTTTCGCTGTTGATCAGCGAAACCGTCTCAGGCACCGGCAGCGACATGAAACGGGTCTGCGGCAGGACGCCCGGGATCGAGCGGTGACCCAGCGGCGTGAACCGGCAGAAGGACACCACGGCACGCGCCTGCTCGGCGGTGCTGACATGAGGCACCACGATGCCTTGCGCGCCCGTGTCGAGCAGACGGGTGCTGTGGAACGCGTCATGAGCGGGCACACGGATCATGGGGGTGATGCCAACGCCGAGCGCCGCCTGGCAGATCTGCGCTGCCGTGTCGATGCTCATGGAGTTGTGCTCCATGTCGATGAACAGCCAGTCGAAATCACAGCTCTTGGCGATCTGCGAGATGTCGACCGTGCGGGCCTGGCGCAGGCCCATGCCGAGGGCCAGCTCGCCGTTCAAGAGGCGTTGCTTGGCGTGGTTGGGAATGACTTTCATGGTGTCTCCTGGTGCGCTGGGGTATGGTGGGCCGTCGCTTGCCGCGTCATTCGGCATCGGCCGGCATCGCGACATTGATGAACTTGGTGTCAAGGTAGTCTCGGATGGCGTACGGGCCGCCTTCGCGGCCATAGCCGCTGTCCTTGGCCCCGCCGAAGGGGGTGTCGGCGGTGGATGCGACGAAGGTGTTGATGCCGATGACCCCGGCCTCAAGGCGGTCGGCGGTCGCGTGGGCCTTGGCCAGCGAGCGGGTGAAGACGTAGGCGGCGAGGGCAAAGGGCAGCCGGTTGGCCTCGGTTACCACTTCGTCGAGCGTCGAGAAGGGCGCCAGCGTGCCCAGCGGCCCGAAGGGCTCGTCATTGAGCACCGAGGCGTCCGGCTGCAACTGCGTGAGCCACGTGGGCTCGTAGAAGTAGCCGCGCTCCGAGGATGCGGGTCGCCGCCCTCCCGTCATCACCCGTGCCCCGCCCGCAACAGCCTGTTCCACCATCTCCTCGATGGCGGCGCGGCGGCGCGCGGTGGTGAGCGGCCCCAGGTCCGTGGTATCGGCCAGCGGCGAGCCGACGTTCAACGCCCGCGTCGCCGCCACCAGCTTCTCCTCGACCTGCGCCGCCACGGACTCATGGACGTAGAACCGTGTCGGCGCCGCGCACACCTGGCCAGCGTTGCGGAACTTGCCTGCCGCGGCGAGGCGAGCGAAGGCGTCGATGTCGGCATCGGCGTGCACGATCACTGGCGCATGGCCGCCCAACTCCATGCTGACGCGCTTGAGCGTAGTGGCCGACTGCCGCACGATCTGCCGGCCGATGGGCACCGAGCCGGTGAAACTGACCTTGGCGACCCGGGGATCGCTCATGATCGTCGGGGTGACCTCGGCCGGGCGGCCGACGACCAGATTGATGGCCCCCGCGGGAAAGCCCGCATCCTCAAAACACTTGACGAGAGCCATGGTCGTTCCAGCAGCCTCGCTGGACGGACGGATCACCAGGGCATTGCCGGCCGCAAGGGCCGGCGCCATCTTTCGGGCCAGGAGCAGCAAAGGGAAGTTCCAGGGCACGAAGGCCGCGACCACGCCCAGGGGCTCCATGTGCACCAGGTACCGATCTCCCTTTACACGGCTTTCGTAGCTCAGGCCGAACACACGCCGCGCCTCGTCGGCGAACCAGTCCACGGATTCGGCGGAGGCCTTGGCCTCGCCAACCGCCTGCCGAACTGGCTTGCCGGTTTCCAGCGCCACCAGCCGCCCCAGTGTTTCGGCCCGCTCATCGATCAGTGAGGCGGCCCGGCGCAGCAAGGCGGAGCGGTTCCACGCCGTCAAGGCGCGCATGCTGCTGCGTGCCGCGTAGGCGGCGGCAATGGCCTCGGCCACCTGTGCCGCATCCGCTTGAGCCACCTCGCCCAGCGGCTCCTCAGTGGCTGGATTGAGCATGACGCATGCGTCCACGGCGCCGCGACGCCACGCCCCACCGATGAACTGTCCGTGGGAGACGTAGAGGTCCTCAAGTTCCATGATGTGATCCGCCGAGCGATAAAGACGGTCGAATCATAACAATATCTCTTGAAGTGTCAACACTTGATTTTAAAGTGTACGCATAATGGATGGGTTTTGTTTTGTGCTGTAGACTCAATGAAAACTTCTTGGAAAAGCTATGAGCAAAGCTGCAGTTCGAGATGCCGAGGTGATCGCGACACGGCTGGACGAGATCCAAGACAGGGTGCGGCAGATGATCGCGAACGGCACACTCCAGCCGGGCGAGCGAGTCAACGAGCAAGCCCTGGCCGCAAATTTGGGTGTGGGCCGCAATTCGGCCCGGGAGGCTCTGCGCGCCCTTGAGCGCAGCGGCCTTGTGCGCATCATTCCCAATCGAGGGGCCGAGGTCCGCAAGGTGTCGCTTGAAGCGGCGCTCGATCTGTACGACATCCGTGCCGGAATTGCCCGCACTGCGGGTCGTCTTGCTGCCACCCGGCTGGAGGCGGAGGAGGAGGGGCGTTTAGTGGAGTTGCTGGAGCAGATGGAGGCTGCCCTGAACAACCGCGATGGTGGCACGTACCACCAGCTCAACAATGCCTTTCATGACCACCTCATGGCCATCACCAAGAACCCCCGGCTCATCGAGCTCAACAACACCATCGAGGCCGAACTGAGCCTGTACCTGCGCAAGGGCGTGTACACCATGGCGCAGATGCAGCTGTCGCATGCGGAGCACTCCGCGCTCGTCGAGGCGCTTCGAAACGGCAAGGTCGCGGAAGCGGCCGACTACTTCGAGAGCCACATCCTCACCGGCAAGCAACGGATGCTCGACACGGTGACCCGCTCCGCTCCCCACCCGTGAACGACATCACGACTCCATCATGGAGCGCCCTCTCCGTGCGGGTAGGCTCGACGGCAGCAGTGCGCCACGTTTCCATCGACAACCCGCCGCTCGGCGTGCTGAACCAGGTCGTGCGCAGGGAACTGGGTTCGTTCTTCCTGTCTGTTCAAGATGATCCGAACGTGCGGTGCATCGTGTTAGACAGCGGCCCGAGAAGCTTTTGCGCCGGTGCCGACCTGAGCGAGTATCCGCAGCGATTCGACCCTGCGGTTGCCCGTGCGCATGTGCATAACGCGCACCGGATGATCCTCGCCCTGGTCGAACTCGACGTTCCGATCATCGCCTCCATCCGTGGCGCCTGCATGGGCGGTGGACTCGAGCTGGCACTGGGATGCAGCTACCGCGTCGCTACCCGCAACGCCATGCTGGCCCTGCCTGAAGTCAAGCGGGGCGCATGGCCGGGCACCGGAGGAATCGTTCTTCTTACCCGCCAGATCCGCCCGTCCCTGGCCAAGCGGCTGCTCTACACCGGCCAATCGCTCGACGCGGCGACGGCCCTTGCTCTCGGCGTGATCGACGAGGTGGTCGATGACGAAGCACTCGACGAACGGGTGCGGACGCTTGCGGGCGAGATTGCGGCGCAGCCGAATTCGTCCATCCAAGCGATGGCGCGGCTCGCCGACCGGACATTTCGTTCCGAGTTCCGTGCCCATCTGGAATACGAAGCAGAGTGCTTCGTCCACGCTTACCAACTGCCGGCCGCGCGCGAAGGCTATGAGGCCTTCTTCGAGAAGCGCGCACCCCAGTGGCGGCAGGACTGAGACGTACGTCGCAGTGACCAGGAATCGCTGACCATGTGAGATTTTCAGGCGCTTCGCGCCAACCTGGCACGACTCAGCGCAACGCTGGTCGATGTCTTGTTCGCCTGAGTGAAGGTGGTTGGGTCGCTGGTCTCCAAGTCGGCGGCCATCTGCGCCGGGGGAAATGCCGCCCTCCCGAACCGGTGTTGGCCCAGTCCAGGCGAGGGATGTTTGAAATCTCCCGGAACGTCGCGCCCTTCTCATGCAGCCGGCGCTTCAGTGCAGAGCGTGCTTGCGAGTGGACGAACGCTTGCCCTCGCGAGCGCAGTGGCCACCACTCACGCGCAGTTGCCGCCACACCTTTGAACGACTCTCACCGCCGTGGGCGCGCCGCTATGGAACACGCCTTGGCAGGACCACATGGCCTTGAGCCATGCCACGCGGGAGAGCTTCGGCGCCACGGCAGCCACCGCTTCAAGCCCGGCACGCGCGCCCGCCAATGATGCTGGCCTGCTGATGCAACGGCGGTCATCTGCACCGCATGGGGCAGCCCTCCTTCAAAGCATGCACTTTGTATTCAAGTGTTGACACTTATAAAGATATGCGGAACACTTGTCACAGAAAAGCCCACAAACAAGGAGACAAACTAGATGTCTTGTGTTCAACGAATTGCTGCCGCCTGCCTGCTGATGGCCACGGCGGTCTGCGCCTCAGCCCAGACGTACCCAACCAAACCCATCCGCCTCGTCGTGGGCTTCGCACCCGGCGGGGCTACGGACATCGTGGCCCGGATCTGGGCAGATGCCGCCAGCAGGGAACTCGGTCAACCTGTCGTCGTGGACAACCGCGCCGGAGCGGGCGGGGCGATCGGGGCCTTGGCAGTCGCGAAGTCACCCGCCGATGGCTACACGCTCGGACTGGCAACGGTCGGAACCCATGCGGCCAATGTCGCCTGCAATCCCAAGGGCGGATACGACCCCGTCAAGGACTTCACGCCCATCGGCAATCTGGCCCGCACACCCAACGTGCTGGTCATGAACATGGACGTACCGGCCCAGAACTTTGAAGAATTGAAGTCTTACATCGCCCGCAAAGCCCCCGGCGCTGTGCGCTACGCCACGGGAGGAACATGCGGCGTCCACCACCTCACGGGGGCGCTGTTCTCGTCACTCATCGGTGCCCAATTGACCCACGTGCCCTACCGCGGCTCCGGCCCCGCATTGACGGACCTGATGGGGGCGCAGCTGGAACTGTTCTTCGACAGCATGCCTGGGTCGATCCAAGCAATCCAGAGCAAGCGCGCTCGACCCGTGGCCGTGGCCTGGCCTACGCGGCTAGCCACCTTGCCAGAAGTTCCCACCTACGCGGAATTGGGTCTTGGCGCGATCAACGACGGCGTCTGGTACGGCCTGGTAGCCCCTGCGAACCTCCCTCGCGACATCCAGACGAAGCTCAACGCAGTCACAAAAAAGGTCATGTCTCAGCCCGACGTGCAGGCGCGTGTCGTGCAGACGGGCTCCGAGCCAGTCAGTACCACATCCGAAGAGTTCGGGGTCGAGATCAAGAAGGCCCTGGATCGCGCGAAGTCCATCGTGCAAAGCCAGGGCATCAAGTTCGACCAAAGCGGCAGCTAGTTCTTAAACGGCGCTATAGCGTCACCTCCTGGAGACAACCAATGATTCCTTCGATTCTGAAGTTCCCGCACCTTCGCTCTCTTGGCGGAGCGATCGGCGCAGGACTGCTCGGTATGGCGCTGACGCTCGGCGGCGGCGTCAATGCCCACGCGCAGGACAAGAAGATCCTGCGCATGTCCTTCGTGAACGTCAAGGAGCACCCGCATGGTGTCGGCGCCGAGCGCTTCGCCGAGTTGGTCAATGCAAAGAGCGCGGGCAAGCTGGTCGTCCGTCTGTACCCTGGCGGCACGCTGGGTAGCGACATGCAGATCGTTTCATCGATGCAGGGCGGGACGATCGACCTGTCGGTGATGGTGCCCGGCTCGCTGACGGGAGTCAGCAAGGAGTTCGGGATGTTCGACATGCCGTTTCTGTTTCAAAGCGCCGGGGAAGCGGATGCCGTTCTGGACGGACCGTTCGGCGCCAAGCTCCTGGCCATCTTGCCCAGCAAGAACCTCGTGGGCCTGAGCTACTGGGACCATGGCTTTCGCAACTTCACCACGAGCACCAAGCCGATCAACACGATCGAGGACTTTCGTGGGCTGAAGGTGCGGGTCCAGCAGATTCCGATCTACGTCGACATGATGCGTGCGTTGGATGCCAATCCCGTTGCGCTGTCGTTCCCCGAGCTTTACGGCGCGTTGGAGAGCCGTGCCGTGGACGGTCAGGAGAACCCGCTCACCTCCATTGTCGGTTCGCGGCTGCATGAAGCACAGAAGTTCCTGTCCATTACTCGCCATACCTACAACCCTCTGCTTGTCATCGCGAGCAAGAGAACCTGGGACAAGCTGTCAGAGGACGAGCGCAAGATCCTGCTGGAAGCAGCGAATGAAGCCAAACCCTACCAGCGCAAAGTGTCCCGCGATGCAGAGGCCAAGGCCCTGGAGACCATCAAGGCGGCGGGCCTGAAGGTCAACGACTTGGCATCGGCCGAGGTCGAGCGGCTGCGCCAGAAGGTGCAGCCGGTCGCGGAGAAACTCGCACAGGACTCGGGCGCAACCATCACCAAGGAGCTGCGCGACGAAGTCGCCCGGGTACGCGTCACAGCCACGTCTGCCCGGCAGTGATGCACCGCGCGCAGACGTTCGAAGCGCACGGCAACCGTGTGGGCTTCATCGGGTTGGGCCTGCTCGGCCTGCCGATGGCGCGGCGTTTGGCGACGCGCGGTTTTGCAGTGGTTGGCTGGAATCGCGAGGCGGATCGATGCGACGCATTGGCGGCTGCCGGCGGAAGCCGTGCCCAATCGCCCGCCGACGTGGCCGAACAGTGCGACATCATCTGCCTGTGCGTCCTGGATCACGTCGCGGTCGACGCCGTGGTATTCGGTCCCGAGGGTGTCGCTCACGCACACAGCCGGCGCCCGCGTTTAGTGCTGGACTTCTCGACACTGGCGCCTGAGCAGAGCAGGGACATCGCGAAGCGCGCGCTCGCCCATGGCATCGAATGGATCGATGCGCCGGTATCCGGTGGACCAGCCGCCGCCGAAACAGGCGGACTGACCATCATGGCCGGCGGTAGCGCTGACGCCCTGGAAAGTGTCCAGCCCATCCTCGCAGCCCTGGCAACACGCTCAACGCGTGTCGGCGACGTCGGATCAGGTCAGGTCATGAAGGCGATCAACCAAGCCCTGGTGGGTGGAACATTCGTGTTGCTCGCCGAGGCACTGGCGCTGACCCGTGAGCTCGGCCTGGATGCCGCTCTTGTGCCAACAAGCCTGGCGGGAGGCATGGCGGACTCGCAGGCGCTCCAAAGAGCGTGGCCGCGGATGGCATCGGAAGACTTTGTACCACCCACAGGGCGCGCCGCGCAATTGCTGAAGGACTTGGGCCATGTTGAGTCACTTCGGCGCAGCATTCCGCTCAATCTCCCCGTAGTCGAAGCCGCAACCGCCCAGTACTCGCGGTTCGTGCAGAGCGGCCATGGAGACGACGAGACCGTATCCATTGTCCGACTCTACGCAACGCGGCCCGGTGGTTGAGTGCCTTTTGAAACACCTCGTTTAAAACATCTGGGGCTACTGAATGACCCGACTATTTTCCTTGTACTGCCGCAGTCTGGAGGCTGTCATGGCGGTCCTTCTTGCGCTGATGGTGTTGATGGTCTTCACCAATGTCGTATTGCGATACGGCTTCAATTCGGGCATTCCCGTGTCGGAAGAGGTATCGCGCTGGCTCTTCGTATGGATGACTTTTCTCGGAGCCATCGTCGCAGTCCGCGAGCACGCACACCTAGGGACCGACGCGCTCATTCGAAGGCTTCCAGTGTGGGGCAAGAAGGTGTGCCTCATCGTCTCTCACGGGCTGATGCTGTACGCGACCTGGCTGCTATTGAGTGGAAGCTGGCAGCAGACACTGGTCAACTGGGATGTAAGAGCGCCGACCTCCGGCGCTTCGGTGGCGATCTTCTACTTCGTCGGCGTTATCTATGGCGTCTCAGCCATTGTCTTCCTCTTCCACGATCTCTGGAGAGCTCTCACCGGTCAATTGCGAGAGGATGAACTGGTGATGGTGCATGAGTCGGAAGAGCAAGCCGACATCGACCGCATCAATGCAGAGATCGCGCACCGTGACGCGAACGAACGACTACCGCAGGTGGGCAACGGCTCCGATACGCGAGGCTCCTGATATGACGATTGCAGTTTTCCTCGGCGCCCTGCTAGGGTGCATGGCGATCGGCGTGCCCATCGCCTACTCGCTCCTCCTGTGTGGCGTCGCGCTCATGTGGCATCTCGACATGTTCGATGCCCAGATCCTTGCTCAGAACGTAATCAACGGCGCAGACAGCTTCCCTCTGCTGGCGGTACCTTTCTTCATGCTCGCAGGCGAGGCCATGAACCAGGGCGGGTTGTCGCGACGCATCATCAACCTCGCGATGGCCGTCGTTGGACACATCCGTGGCGGCTTGGGCTACGTTGCGATCGTGTCAGCATGCCTGCTTTCCGCACTGTCAGGATCCGCAGTGGCCGACGCCGCTGCCTTGGCGGCATTGCTCATTCCGATGATGGTCGCGGCTGGTCACGACAGGAGCCGTTCAGGTGGTCTCATTGCCGCATCGGGGGTCATCGGACCGATCATTCCGCCGTCCATCGGTTTCGTCATCTTCGGCGTCACGGCCAATGTCTCAATATCCAAGCTCTTTCTGGCGGGCATCTTTCCGGGTCTGCTGATTGGCGCGTCCCTGTGGGCTACTTGGTGGTGGCTCGTTCGCCGCGAAAAGGTGATTCCTCCCGCACGCAAATCCTCGACAGAGGTACTCAAGGCCCTGCGGGAGGCAACATGGGCGCTGTTGCTACCCTTGATCATCTTGGTTGGCTTGCGGTTCGGCGTCTTCACCCCTACCGAGGCGGCCGTTGTGGCTGCTGTCTATGCGTTGTTCGTCGCCACGGTTGTCTATCGGGAGCTGAGGCCCTCCCAGTTCTACGCCCTCTTCGTCTCGGCGTCCAAGACAAGTGGCGTCGTGATGTTCCTGGTCGCTGCTGCCATGGTGTCTGCTTGGCTGATCACCGTCGCCGATCTGCCTACCATGTTGGTGGAGTTACTCGAGCCGCTCATCTCGAGTCCGATGCTCCTGATGTTCCTCATCATGGCTTTGGTCATTGCGGTTGGTACCGCCATGGACATGACACCCACGATCCTCATCCTCACACCGGTCCTGATGCCGATCATCACCAAAGCGGGGATCGACCCAATCTACTTCGGTGTGCTTTTCATCATCAACAACTCAATAGGCTTGATCACTCCGCCTGTTGGCGTCGTACTAAATGTTGTCGCAGGTGTCGGGAGAATGAGGATGGACGAGCTGACGCGGGGCGCTCTGCCCTTCGCAGCAGCGGAGTTCGCAATGATGTTTCTGATGGTCCTGTTTCCTCAACTGGTGATCTGGCCGGCTAGGCTCTTGGGTGGATAAGCATTGGCTTACTCGTAGGTTCGAAAAGAGATTGATCTTCGCAACGCCCGCGTAGCCGGGGCGCTTGCAATGCAATTGCGCGTCGCGTGTTCTAGCCCGGAAGAGTGGATTTACGGGAGGGAGTGGGTCAGGGCTTAATGATCGAACTTAGACATATTCGCTATTTCATTGCGGTTGCTGAGGAACTCAACTTCCGCCGTGCAGCCGAAAGGATCCATATTGATCAGGCCTCGCTTTCACGGGCGATCCGTGATCTGGAAGATCAACTGGGCGCGCCATTGTTTACCCGACTTCCCCGAAAGCTGGACTTGAACCGCCCCGGCTTTGAACTGACGCCCAGAAGTTGGACGGTAACGATGCCGCCGTTCAAGCGGTACTTATCAGCCGGTATTCCACCGGGCTGAGCCCTTGCAGACCGAGCTTGATGGGCTCGTGGTTGTAGTAGTGGACGTAATCATGCACGCCCGCTTCGAGCGCATCAATGCTGTCGGGCTTCTCGAGATGGAAATACTCGGCCTTGAGGGTGCCGAAGAAGCTTTCAATCGCCGCGTTGTCGAAGCAGTTGCCTTTGCGACTCATGCTTTGCCTGGCTTCGCGTCGCGCGAGCATCGCTCGGTAGGGCTGCATCTTGTAGTGCCAGCCTTGGTCGGAGCGCACGATCAGGTGTGCCGAAGCACAGGGCCGCCAACGATGCTCTCGATCGCTGACCAAAGGGCTGCGCCTTTTCCGGTGCGTCGATCTCGGCGAGCCGCACGGAAAGCTGCCGGTATGTAGTCCGCCCTGAACAACTTGCAAGCTGTTGATCTGGTTGGCGGTTTTTCAGATTGATTGGCGCAGGATTTGCAGGTTATGGTTTTGCCAGTTCCTGTTTTCTTGCAAATCGCTCCGAGGAGGCCGATGGGTCCGAAGCTTTCGCAGCCGCAAACGGCCGAACTGTTCCGCCCCAGGCTGGACGAGCAGATCAACATGCAGCACCCACTGGTCAGGCTGGCCGCATTGATCAACTGGGCTGAGATCGAGCGCACGTTCGCGGTGTCGTTCACTTCCGGCCGTGGCCGGCCAGCCTTGCCGCCGCGTCTAGTGGCTGGCCTGCTGTACCTGCAACACACCTTTGATGCCTCCGACGAGGCCGTGGTCAACACTTGGGTGGAGAACCCGTACTGGCAGTTCTTCTGCGGCGAGACTTACCTGCAGACCGAATTACCCATCGATTCGTCCAGCCTGACGCGCTGGAGAAAGCGCGTCGGAGAAGAGGGCGTGGAGACACTGCTGGCAGCCAGCATCGATGCCGCCCGGCGTGGCGGCGTGATCCACAAGGCCAGCACGCAGCAGGTGATCGTGGACACCACCGTCATGCCCAAGGCCATCGCCCATCCGACCGACAGCCGGCTGCTGGACAGGAGCCGCCAGCACCTGGTCAAGGCGGCCGAGGACAACGGACTGCGGCTGCGCCAGAACTACAACCGGGTGGCTCCGCGGCTGGCCGCACAGATCGGGCGCTACGCGCACGCCAAGCAGTTCAAGCGCATGCGCAAGGCGGTGCGCACGCTGCGCACCCGCGTCGGGCGGGTGCATCGCGAGGTGCAGCGCCAACTCCACGTACTACCCGAGGCGGCCCAGGCCAAGGTCCAGGACTTGCTGCAGCGCACCGGCCGCATCCTGACCCGAAGAAGGACAAGAACAAGCTGTACGCCCTGCACGCGCCCGAGGTGGAGTGCATCAGCAAAGGCAAAGCCAGGACACCCTGCGAGTTCGGTGTGAAGGTCAGCATCGCCACCACGTTGAAGGAAGGCCTGGTGGTGGGCATGCGCTCCATGCCGGGCAACCCCTACGACGGGCATACGCTGGTCGAGACGCTGGAGCAGGTGGGCATCCTCACCGGCATGGACAGGCCACCGGCAACTGCGGTCGTGGACAAGGGCTATCGGGGCGTGGAGATCGAAGGCGTGCGCATCCTGCGCTCGGGACAGCGCCGCGGTATCACCAGGACGCTCAAGGCCATGATCCGCCGGCGCAGTGCCATCGAGCCGGCCATAGGACACATGAAGATGGACGGGCGGCTGGGTCGCAA
Source organism: uncultured Xylophilus sp. (assembly GCA_913776965.1). Classification (GTDB taxonomy): domain Bacteria; phylum Pseudomonadota; class Gammaproteobacteria; order Burkholderiales; family Burkholderiaceae_C; genus Xylophilus. The sequence continues at coordinate 8,568 of CAJYQL010000052.1, read as the reverse complement.
TCCGCTCAAGGGCGCGCTGGGCGATGCGCTGCACGCGGTGATGTGCGGCGCCGGGCACAACCTGCGCCTGATCCTGGCCGCGCTGCGGCTTCTATGCGCCCGATTCGGACTGTCGATGCAGGCAGTCATCGCGGCACTGCTCGCCGCTCCAAGCAATCACCGACCGGCCAGCGACTGAGAGCGGAATTGTTCAGGGCGGACTACTAAAGCACACCAGTGCCCCGAGATTAAATTTGCCAAGTTATCTTGCGTTTGCATCTAGCAAACCCGTTGTCAAGCCCGTCAACGCACCTTGGTCTTTTTCAGGACTATAGGCGATAGACCAGCTACAAGGGCGCTCAACTGGCGGTACTCGCGCTGGACTTTTGCCACTTTTACCGGGGCATGCGCCAACCACAGCCTACGCGCGGCCCGCGTGACGGCAACGTACAAAATGCGCCGCTCTTCATCCCGCTGCTCCTTCGTCTTCGCGCGACGGTCAGGCAACACGCCCTCGGTCATACCCAATACGAATACATAGTCCCATTCCATGCCCTTGGCGCCGTGGATGGACGAGCAATGAATGGCCTTCCGACCTTGAACAGCTCGCAGCTGCTGGGCCATGGCTGCAGCGTCTGCGAAGTCTCGGCATCGGGGCGTCCAGGCATTCAGCTGGTCGCGCATGCCCTTGTTGGCACGTACCCCGCCATGCAGCCGCAAAAAGGCGAGGGCGCACATGCGATACCGGCCTTCGAGATCACTTCCACGTCGCATCTTTGCCAACTCAGCGACGAACTTTGTCCACCGGGCATTGACCTTCGACTCGTCGCAGTTATTGACATCCACGGTTTCGGTAACTGCGTCATCACCAGTCAGGCTAAGGTAGACATCCTGACCGGTACTCAACTCATCGCGTAAGTCACGCTCGAAATCCGGAGACAACTGTATTCGCCTTCGGTTGCGCTTCTTTGCACCGACCCCGAAGAGCCCTGCTCCCAAGTCGTGCATCTGCTCTACACGGTCAGCTAGCCACAGCACGTTCAACACATCGCCCAGGTGTTTGTCGGTGTCCGCCAGGATGGTCGGAATGCCGAGGGCACGAAGGTGCTGCGCCACGGGGTGAAGCAGGGCCTTCACCCGGCCAAGTAGCGCGATCTGGCGAGGTTTGATGCCTTTGGACAGCAGACGCTGAATGCGCCCAGCTATGTCGCGTCCTAAGGTGTTCATGTCCGGGGCCATCAGCAGCTTGGGCACCCGACCATCGACTTCATGCTTAGCCGACTTGATTGTCTCTGCACCCAACGGCCGGCTGATGGCCGAGGCCAGGACAGCGATCTGCGGTGTCAGGCGACGCGACCGGTCAAGACGGCGGACCTGCACCTCGCCCTCGACGCCTGCTTTGCGCAGCACCTTGCGGAGCGAGCGATAGCGACTGCCGCCGAACCCATAGATAGCTTGCATCGGGTCGCCCACCACCATCGTCGTCCGCGCCTTGCGGGCCAACGCAGCGATCAGCCGATGTTGAGCGGGCGTGCAGTCTTGGTATTCATCGACTATCAGGTGATCGATGCCGAGCCGTTTTGCCCTCAACTCGCGCACAACAGCGGTTCCTGCGGCGGGCATTGCGTCGAGGGTAGCCTTTGCACCAGTCACATCAAAAGTCGATGTAAGGTTCAGGTCTGGACGCGCAGGTTCCGCCGTACACGATCGGAACACCACCAATGTTCGCCTGCTTCAGTCGACAGCGAAAGTCACTAGCCCGGTAGAGTGCGAAGCCAAGTCCAACGGTCGAAGTCGTCCGCGTCATCTGCTTTGTTCGGTAATGCTCTGGGCCGGCTGCTAAGGTCTATCCACCAAGGTCCCGGCCTGCGACCGATAACGAAGCCAGATGAATAACGGCCCTGAACGTTCAAAGATCCAGGGCCGCTCGGATTGTGATGCTGTCTATGTCACCAACTTATTGTTCAGCCGAACTCGGATCCCGTCCACTCCGTGGGATCGTCTTCGTTTGTGACCGTGTCGTAATAATGTTCGAGGGTGAACAACTCGTCGCTCGCCATTTCCCCGGAGCCTCCCATCACATAAGCGTCGAAGATCACCGGATGCAAGCAGATTCTTTCATCGTCGTTCAGCGGCCGACAGACGATATGGATAGTTCCACACACTGTCCGACTCGATCTCGGTTCCGCGTGGAGGACGAACTCGTAGAAGCCGTGGTCAGTCAATTTGAACGGGTACGGGCCCGCCCAAGTACACATCGCTCCTCGCTCGACGCGGACGATGAAGCCGTTCGAGCGGTTGGCGCACGTGATCGTATCCGCGCCTTCTTTGGGCTTACGAAATCTGAGCTCGAGTGGCCTCGTTCCGAACTGCATTTCGAGGGTGGTGCCGATTTCGGTGGTGAACGGAAGCGCTTTGACGATGCGGTAGTGGTAGGGGAGAATTTCTTCGAGCTTGGTAGGCATGTGGAGTCCTTTGCGTGGAGGTTAGGCTAATGAATCCGGCGGTTCGACAGAACCGGTCCAGATGAGCCAATGTTTGCCCGCTAGGCAAAAGAGCACCAACGGACCCACCTCGGGGTCGGTAGCTAAGAATTCGTGGATGTGGTAGTTGCTATGGATCAAAGGTCAGTATGCTGGTCCGGGCACGTGGGTGCATTGCCACTCTTCTGCGCAGTCACCAGCAGTGTGAGCTGCTCTGCATCGGCATCGCCTGTCGCAGAATGCGCCCATGCCCAACATTGCTGCCATCCTCAAAGATGAGATCCAATGTCTCGCCCGCAAAGAGGTTCGAGCCGAAGCTGAGACGTTGCGCAAAGCGCTCGCGCAACAGTGCAAGGCGGTGACAGACCTAAGGGTTGAGGTCAACAACCTGACCAAGGTGATCAGGCAGCTGGAGAAGTGGAACGCAGCAGTCGGCCACCCGCGCCATAGCGGCCGATCCCATGATGTTGATGCTGCTGGTGTTGCGGATGACGGATCGGTACGCCGGCGATTTAGCCCGTCACGTCTGGCGGCCCACCGCGCGAAGCTTGGCGTGTCCGCCGCGCGGTACGGCCGCCTCGCTGGCGTGTCGGCACAAAAGATCAATGCTTGGGAGCAGGGGCACTGCCGCCCAGATGACCGTCAACTGCTGACACTAGTCGCCGTGCGCTCCATGCGGGCAGGTGCTCTGCCTACCGATTGACATCCACTTCCATCACGCCCGTCTATGTACCGTATCGACAGCGTCTCCAACCGCATTGCCAAACTAAAACGCATGTCGTTCTCGGCGCTCGGCCTCACCGAACGGCATCACCTGCAGGAGTGGTTAGCCCATCAGCCCGACGCACTGGGCGAGGAACTACTGATCATTCAGAAGGAGTTCGACGGCTTTGATGACACCAAGGAGCGACTGGATCTCCTCGCGCTCGACAAGCAAGGCAGCCTAGTCATCATCGAAAACAAGCTCGACGATTCAGGCAAAGATGTAGTGTGGCAGGCGCTCAAGTATGCGTCGTACTGCTCGACGCTGTCCAAGTCTCAAGTTGCGGCGATCTTCCAGATGCACTTGGACAAGCAGCAGTTGGGGCAGAACGCGCAATCGCTGATCTGCGATTTCCTCGGGCTAGAAGACTTCGATGAGGCTGTCATCAACACGGGGCATGACCAGCGCCTCATCATGGTGGCCGCGCAGTTCCGCAAGGAAGTCACTTCTACCGTCTTGTGGCTGCTCAAGCACCGGGTGTTCGTCAAGTGCTTCAGGGTCACGCCCTTCGCAGACGGCGGCCAGTTGTTCTTGTCAGTCGAACAGGTGATTCCTTTGCCGGAGGCCGAGCAACTCATGATCGGCATTTCCGAAAAGGAAGAGGAAGAAGAGGAATCTGCACGAGGCCAAGCTGCTCGCCATCAGCTTCGTGCTGACTTTTGGCATGCGACGCTTGACGCGCTTCGTATAGCGAACGTCGAACTCTACGGCAATGTCAGCCCCGGTCGCGATCACTGGCTCAATGCGGGATCGGGCATGAGTGGTATTTACTACTCAATGATCTTCAACCATGACCAAGCACGTGTCGAGTTTGCGGTCAACACGCGATCCAAAGACATCAACAAAGCGCTCTTTGATCACTTGTTTGCCAATCGCGCTCGAATCGAAGCGACTTACGGCCAAGCTCTTACATGGCGCCGCCTGGAAGAAAAGAAGGTATCACTTGTCGAATTCAAGGCACCGTTCGACGGATACAACCGTGAAAGCTGGCCATCAATGATCGCGTGGCTGGTTGAACATGTTCAACGGATGGAGCGGACGTTCGACGGCGAGATCGGCACCATGCGGGCTATGGCTAAAGTAGCTCGGGCAAGCTATGGGCCGATTGACGTGCCTGACGATGCAAGCATGGATGGTCTTGATGACGATGCTGCCCCAGGCGTTGTTGCAACTTAGCAGGCGAGGGCGCCCCGAACTTCACCCACAGGCTAGGGGATCCACATCGTCAAGTTGAAGCGCTAATGTTCAACGCTACAGGAACCATCTCCGTTTGCACAGCGGGAGTCGCTACAAGCTTGTGTGCAGCAGGTGTAGGGCTGGCTGCAACCTGTCTACGCCGCTCTAAGCCCCCCATGTTTTGTAGAGCAAAAATACAAAAAAAGCCTACACGCCCACCACTCATCCTCGGGGGGGGGGCGCGCGGGCAACAACACGGAAAAGTTCAGGCCTTCAGTCAAAATTAAATTTTCTATGTACAACTTGAAATTCCCATCTAGGTGCTTAGTTGGTGTATAAGTACTGACTGTTTGTTGGTTTATTCAAAAAGGTCGCAATGTTCTTACATCCTTCAGCTCATGTTTTCTTCAAGATTCTCGGCAAATTCCTGCTGAGTGGCTAACTTGGAGATTTTTATGAGTAATGTTTCTAATGACGGTGTGATGGCAATGTACGGTGCGAAGGTTCCGAACGAGGTTTTCGCAAAGTTGAGGCCGTGGACGGGTGTGAGGGTGATCGCAGTTTGGCAGCTTGTTCTTTTGAGCATGGGTTTTGCTGCTACACCGTGTGTTCGAAAGGAAGTCAGGGATGACGACTCGTTGTCCAAGGAATACGCGGATCGCAGGCGGTTCCTGATTTCCCTGGCATCGTCGTCGGGTCGGGGTTCATTAGCCGTTGCTGTTCAGTCGAAATTCAGTAGAGTCGATGGCAACACCAAGGTCGACGGCAAGCATGCAATCGATCTTTTGGTGAAGCAACGTTTCGAAGTCGATGCTGTTGGTTTGGCGTACCGTGACTCTGTAAAGTCCGCGCCCTCATTGGTCGCCGCTGATGATGATAATCACGATGACGATAATGGCAAACGCGGTCACAGGGCCTCCGTCCTCACAAAACTGCGTAATAACCAGGGAATCTTGCTGGCGGGGCTGCTGGCGAAGATGCTCCCCGAAGAGCTGGCTGGTGCGTCGGTTACAAAGAAGGCGAAGTACATCAAAATGGTTTGCCAGAACGTTCCCAATTTTCTGGGCGTCGATGCCATCGTGACGCAGCTGAAAGGGATCGACATGATCGTGGAAGCTGACTCAGCTAGCATCGTTCATCAGAGCGCATAACTAAGTTCTTGCTACCTGTAAAGCGGACCCTTAGCGGGTCCGCTTTTTTATTTGGGACCTTTTGCCGACGATGACGCGACCAGCTGATGTTCGGCTGGACCATCTAACAAGAGGTTTCCATGAACCAAGACGACACCGACGCCGAGCCCGCAGCACGGTTGCACGCTACCTGCAACACGAAGGAGCACAACGCCGATAACCGCCACATCCAGGCCGTGGCGTCCCGACTCGCGTATCCGCGCATGCTCTCCAGCGCGGTAGTAGCTGAGCTGGCCGGCTGGTCGCGCCGCACGCTTTACAACCGCATCCGAGACGGAGTTTTCCCTGCGGCAATCGTCACCGGTCCCCGCACCCGCGCCTGGCTGGAGTCGGATGTGCTGGCCTTCATCGAGGCGCAGCGTCTGCAGCGCGACGAACGCATGCACCGCCGGGCAGCGCAGCGCGCCGCCGAGCAAACGAACGGAGCCGGCCATGACTGACGAGCAACTTGAAGCTCTGCAGGCCGCCCGTCCTTCCATCAAAGGCTTCGTGCGTCGCCTTCATGGCGATCGCCTGTTCCACCTCTTGGCCTTCAGCAAGCGCAACACCGACGCATTGCCGCAAACCTTCTACGGCGCGTGGGGCAAGAAGGCCTGGGCATTCGTCGAGGGTGCCCAGGCGCGAGACCTAGAGGTGGCAATTTCTATCAACAACACCACGGGTGCTAGCCGGCGACGTGACGATGTCGATCGCGTGAATGCCGTGTTCATCGACAAGGACGAGGGTGACCTGACCCCTCGTCAGCTCGTGGATCTTGCGGTGCCGCCCGACTTCATCGTGCACACCTCCAACCAAAAACTGCACGCCTACTGGCTGGTGGATATCCCGGTCGAGCACTTCACGATCCTGCAGAAAGCACTCGCGGGCAAGTTCGGCACCGACGCCAGCGTATCCGACCTGCCTCGGATGATGCGGCTGCCTGGCACCTGGAATTTCAAGCGCAAGGTGCCTTTCCAGACTCGGCTGTTGCGCGACGAGCCGCGTGACCAGCCGCTGACGTCGGAGATCTTGGTACGGTCGCTCCAGTTGGACTTTGAAGCCGGTACTAGTCCTGCTGGTGTTTGCGGCGCAGTTGGATGTCTTGGTCTGGATCAATCCCGCCTGCCGAAGGTTGGCGTCGATCAGCGGGTCCTCGCGGCACTCGAATGCATCCCCGCCGACGATCGCAAAGACTGGCTCAAGGTGGGCCAAGCACTCCACAGCGTAGACCCGACGGCGCAGGGCCGTGCCATCTGGGACCGCTGGTCTCAGTCGGCGCCCGAAAAGTTTGACGTTGAAGAGCAGCGTAAGACGTGGGACGGCTTCACGCAGAGCGGCGGCGTCGGTATCGCCAGCTTGTTCTACTTGGCGCGGCAATACGGCGGCGACGGCAAGGCGGTTGTCCACACCGAAGCTTCACTCGCCGACGACTTCTGTGCAGCATACGGAGATCGACTGCGCTTCGATCCCGATCGGGAGGCCTGGTTCGCTTTTCGGTCGCCGGCATGGATCCCTACCAAGGGGGTGCCAGTGCAGTTTGCGCTCGAATTGGTCAAAGACCACCAGACCCGCAGCCCGTCCAAGACGCTCGATGGCTACGCGAAGGCGGCCGGTGCAAAGTCGATCGTTGCGCATGCACAGACGCTACCGACGATGATGATTGACTCGAAGCAAATGGACACCTTCCGCCATCTCATCGGTGTAGCGAACGGTGTCATTGATACCCGCACGGGCACCTTCCGTCCGGCGATGCCGCAGGACATGTTGACGCTGCACTGCCCTGTTGAGTTCGACCCGCAAGCCCGCGCATCCCGCTGGGACCAGTTCATGGACGAGCTCTGCTGCAGAGATCAGGCGCTGCATGAATTCATCCAGCAGGCGATGGGTGCAACTCTGTGCCGTGACCCTGACCTGCAGCGCTTCTTCCTGATGATCGGGGAGGGTGGCAACGGCAAAGGCGTATTCATGCGGATGATCGCCAAGGTGCTGGGGCCCTATGCAACATCGCTTTCGCCCAACGTGCTGTCCAAGGCGTACAGCGGCAACCCTAACGGACCCAGTCCGGCCCTCATGGTGTTGCAGCACGCGCTGTTCATCGCATGCTCCGAGCTGGCGCAGGGCCGGCTCGACGAAGCTTTCGTGAAGCAGGCCAGCGGTGGCGACACGATCTCAGCCCGGGCCAACTATGGCGAGATGGTGACCTTCACGCCGCCAGGCAAGCTCTGGATCTCGACAAATCACTTGCCGGAGATCGCCGCGGGTGACAAGGCTATGTGGCGTCGCATCGTGCCGATCCCGTGCAAGGCGCGTTGGACGGCCAAAACCAGCGATGTGAACCTTGAAAAGGATCTCGATGCTGAACTACCGGGCATCTTCAACTGGCTGATGCAGGGCGTCGCAATGTACCGCCGCAGCGACGGAAAGCTGGATTTGTGCAACGCGGTGCGCGAGTGCTTGCGCGAGGCCAAGCGTCGATCAGACTCTGTTCAGGCCTGGATCGATGACTGCTGTCGCGAGGATGACGAATCAGAGATCACCGCAAGCATGGCGTACGACGCCTACGCGAAGCATGCGCGCAAAAGCAAACGTGAACCTTTGAGCAATCAGGCCTTTCCGCAGGTCATGGAGGACAAAGGTTACCGCCGCAAGCGCCGGAATTTCGGCATGGTCTACAAGCATCTGAAATTGATGGAATGAGGCAGTTTGTGGTTGTCTTTCAACCGCGACAAGGCAGCACCAACATGGATCTGAGTTCATACCGACGCGTCGGGGCGGGAGTAGGACTGACGATGATCATGCTTGCCCACTTGGCGGGATACTCTACACTGTATGCAAATACAGGTGTACGCATATCCATGTCTGCCCAGCTTTTTCCGCTCTCGCCTACTGCGCCCGGCCGCAGTGCGGATGATGCGCTGGCCGCGATTGAGGGCCTCTGGCGCGGTTCCGACATCGAGCCCCTACAGTCCCGCATTGTCCCCACCAGCTGGGCCGCGCT
>CAJYQL010000051.1 GCA_913776965.1 uncultured Xylophilus sp. | reverse complement strand
CCAGAGCCGGCCCCGGACGACGATGTAGCGGCCGTCGGGCGTGCGGGGCGGCGGGCCGGCCGGCGGCGGTGACTCCGGCGGCCGGCCGGTCACCGGGCCTCGGCGGCGGCTGGCGCTACCGTGGCGGCGCCATCGATTGCGGACCGCACCGCCGCGGCCAGGGCGGCCGCGTCGTAGGGCTTGGCCAGGATCACGCTGCCGCTGAGTTCGCCGCGCGGCAGCGGCGAGGCATCGCCGCTCGCGAATACGACCGCAAGGCCGGGCCTGCGCGCCCGCAGCTGGGCGGCGAGTTCGGTGCCGGACCGGCCCGGCAGGTTGATGTCGGTCACCACCGCCACAGGGTGGTGACGCTCCGCCAGGGTGCCGGCGTCTTCGGCGCTGCCGGCCTCGACCACCGTGTAACCGGCGTCCGCCAGCATCGTGGCCGAGGTGCTGCGGATCAGCGGATCGTCTTCCACCAGCAGCACTACGCAGCCGGTCGCGGCGGCATCGGCCACCGGTGCCGCTGCCGGGCGTGCCGCCGGTGCGGGCGCCTGCTGGCGCTGCGCGCGGTTGACCAGCACATGGCGCACCCGGCGGGCCAGCGCTTCGCGCGAGTAGGGCTTGGACAGCAGTTCCACACCGGCGTCGAGCCGGCCGCCGTGGACGATCGAGTTCTCGGTGTAGCCCGAAGTGAACAGCACCGCCAGGTCGGGGATACGCTGGCGCGCCTGCCGGGCCATCTCGGGGCTCTTCAGCGTGCCGGGCATCACCACGTCGGTGAACAGCAGGTCGACCGGAATGCCGCTCTCGATCACCGCCAGTCCCTTGGCCGCATCGGACGCCTGCAGCACCCGGTAGCCGAGGTCCGACAGCATCGCGACCACGACCTCGCGCACCTCGGCATCGTCCTCGACCACCAGCACCGTCTCGGTGCCGCCGACGATGTTGCCGGTATCGACCCGCACCGGCATGTCCTCGGCCTGTGCCGCGCGCGGCAGGAAGAGCTTGACGGTCGTGCCGTGGCCGATCTCCGAATAGATCTTCACATGGCCGCCCGACTGCTTGACGAAGCCGTAGACCATCGACAGTCCGAGGCCGGAACCCTTGCCTTCGGCCTTGGTCGAGAAGAAGGGCTCGAAGACCCTGGCCATCACCTCGGGTGTCATGCCCGAACCGGTATCGGACACGGCCAGCATCACGTACTGGCCGGGCGTCACCTCGTCGTGCTGGCGGGCGTAGTCCTCGTCCAGGTGGGCGTTGGCCAGCTCGACGGTCAGCTTGCCGGAGCCGCCCATCGCGTCGCGCGCGTTGATCGCGAGGTTCAGCAGGGCGTTCTCGATCTGGGTCGGATCGACGAAGGTGTTCCAGAGGCCGCCGCCGAGCACGGTTTCGATCTCGACGGCGCCGCCGAGGGCGCGGCGCAGCATGTCGTCCATGCCCTGCACCAGCCGGGTGGCGTTGACCACCCGCGGTTCCAGCGCCTGGCGCCGGCCGAAAGCCAGCAGCTGCGCGGCCAGCTTGGCGCCGCGCGAAACGCCGGCCATCGCGTTGGCGACCAGCCGTTCGGCGCGGTCGTTGCCGGCGATGTCCTTCGACAGCAGCTGCAGGCTGCCGGAGACCACCTGCAGCAGGTTGTTGAAGTCGTGCGCCACGCCGCCGGTCAGCTTGCCGATCGATTCCAGCTTCTGCGCCTGCGCCAGCTTGGCTTCCGCCTGGCGGCGTTCGCCGATCTCGGCGATGACCCGGGCTTCCAGGTTCTCGTTCAGGGCGCGCAGCTGCTCCTCGGCGCGCTCGCGGTGGCGCACCTGCGAGGCGAGTGCGGTGGCCTGCGCCTGCAGCGCCCGCTCGGCGGTCCGCTGCTCGGTGATGTCGGTGTGCACGCCGACCCATTCGGTGATCCGGCCGTCGGCAGCGGTGATCGGCAGCGCGCGCACCGCGAAGTTGCGCCAGGCGCCGTCGTGGCGGCGCACCCGGTGCTCGTGGACGAACATGCTGCGGGTCTGGACCGCGATGTTCCAGTGCACCACCGCGTCCTCGGCATCTTCAGGGTGCAGCGCATGGGACCAGCCGTAACCCTCGTACTCTTCCGGCGCCTGGCCGGTCAGTGCCGCCCAGCCCGGCTGCTCGCCGGCCATGCGGCCGTCGGCGGTGTTGGTCCAGAGGATGCCGTGCACCGCGTCCATCGCGGTGCGGAAACGGCGGTTGCTGACCGTGAGCGCTTCTTCCTGCCGGGCGCGGTCGGTCACGTCGAGCACGGTGCACATCACGCCCGCGGCCCGGCCGTCGGCCTGGTAGATCGGGGTATAGAACAGGTCGAAGACATGCGCCTGCGGGCCGTCGTCGCGCATCAGCGTCATCGCCTGGTCGCGGAAGCAGACGATCTCGCCGCGCAGGCCGCGCTCCAGGATCGCGCGGTTCCAGTCCCAGATCTCGGGCCAGATGCCCTGCGTGGTGCCGCCGAGCGCCACCGGATGGTGCTGGCCGGCGATCGCCCGGTAGCCGTCGTTGTAGAGCATCACGTGCTCCGGGCCCCACATCAGGACCTTCGGCACCGGCGAATTGACGATGTTCGAGACGGTCGAGCGCAGTTCCGGCGACCAGCGGTCCACCGGACCGAGCGGCGTGTCCGACCAGTCGCGCGCGCGGATCAGGGCGCCGCACTCGCCGCCGCCCGGCGGCCAGAGGACGCCGTCGGAAGCGACGGCGGATGGGGAAAAGGAGGACGGTACGTGCGGGGAAGACGACATGGCGGTGGGAACGCTCGGCAGAACGGGGCTGATATCCGCGCGGCGCCAGGATCCATCCGCCCCGGGGCGGCGCGTCGGGAGCTTACCCGGTCTGCGGGCGGCACGCAGCAAAAGCGTCCAGTGGCCGACGGTAGGTCGGGGTCCGGACGTCCAGCAGGCCGAGCACCGTCGGATAGAGGTTGTCGTGGGTCAGCGCCGCCTCGCGGCCGGCCCCCACGCAGGCCGCGTCGGTGCCGGTCCGTGCGGCGAAGGGGGCGTCCAGCCAGAGCACCATAGGCACGTGCTTCTGCACGTCGGGCGCCAGGGCGTAGGGCATCCCGTGGAGGAAGAGGCCGTATTCGCCGAGCGATTCGCCGTGGTCCGACAGGTAGAGCATGCCGACCGTGTGCCGGTCGCGGCGGGCGCCGAGCCAGTCGATGGTGCGGGCGAGGAACCGGTCGGTCTCGGCGATCGAGTTGTCGTAGACGTTGATCAGCGCCTGGTGGTCGCACTGGGCCAGCGCGTGGGTGGCGCACTCGGGCTGGAAGCGCTTGTTCTCCGGGGCGGAGCGGCGCCAGTAGGCGGGGCCGTGGCTGCCCATCTGGTGCATGACGACGACGACGCCGCGGGCGCGCCGTTCTGCGGGCAGAGCGGCGATCCGCTCGTCGAGGCCGGCGAGCATGACCTCGTCCAGGCATTCGCCGTCGTGGCACAGGGCCGCCGCGGCGGCTGCGGCCGGCGCGAAGGCGTCGGCGGTGGAGGCATGGGGAATGCGGTCGCACACGCCCTTGCAGCCGGCCTGGTTGTCGAGCCACAGTACCGCAAGGCCCGCTGCCTGCAGCACGTCCGTCAGGTTCTCGTGTTCGGCGGTGCGTGCTTCCCAGCCCGCCTTGCCGAGCGGCGAGAACATGCAGGGCACAGAATGCAGCGTGTTGGTGCCGCAGGAGCGGACGGCGGTGAAACTGGTGACGCCGCGCCGGGCGAGTTCGGGCGTCGTGTCGCGCTCGTAGCCGTTCAGGCCGAAATGGTCGGCGCGGGCGGTCTCTCCCACCACCAGCAGGAAGAGCGGCGGCCGGACTGCGGGCGCGGTGCCGGCGGCGGCGTAGCTCGGGCCCAGCGCAGTGCCGGCGGTGATGTGCACCAGCGGCGCGCCGCCGTGCTTGCGCCAGGGGCGCGTCACCGTCTGCAGCGTCGACAGCACCGGGTTTACCGGATTCATCATGAAGCGCAGTTCCATGTGGTTGCGCATCAGGGGCGCCACCTGGCGGTACAGGCCCAGGGCGCCGGCGGTGGTCAGCCCAACCATCAGGCCGAGCAGCAGGCCGTGGCGCAGCAGCCGGGCCACCGGCCGCTCGGCCGGGAAGCGCATCGGGAGCAGCCAGCACAGCGGCAATCCGGCCACCAGCAGCCACTGGCCGATGAGGCCCCAGCCGAACTGGTCCCGGACCTCGGTCATGTTGGTCTGCAGCACGTTGGCGACCATGCCCGGATCGACCACGATGCCGAACGCCACCATGTAGTACTGCACCGAGCCGGCCAGCAGCAGCAGGGCCGCGGCCGCCGGCTTGAACACCCGCGGCCAGGCGAACAGCAGCAGGAAGATTGCGGTCACGCCGAACACCAGCAGGCCGATGCCCGGGGCGAGCCAGAGAGCGTTGTCGCCCATCTCGCCCTGGCCGGCCAGCCGGCCGAGCAGCGCCCACAGCGGGCGGTGGGCCACGACGACCAGCCAGGCCGCCAGCAGCAGTGCGGCCGCGCGCGGCGAGCGGGGTGTCCGCCAGGCGGCACGCAGCGCCGCGAACGGCCCGCCGGCAGCGGTCTGGGGGGCGCGAGCGAACGGAGGCGCGGCGGACGGCAGCGGCGATGGAAGGGCGGTAGGCAGCATGCCGGCGACGGTAGCCAGCGGGCCTGAAACGCCCCTGAATGCGGCGCTCAGGATCCGTTCAGCTTCACGGCAGGGCCGGCCTACACTGGCGCTTCCCCCGTCCCGTGCCCTTTTTCCCATGCGCATCCTGCTCGTCGAGGACGACCTGCCGCTGGCCGAAGCCGTCTGCGGCTATCTGCGCGCCAAGTCCTTCGTGGTCGATACCGCCGACGGCCTGGCGAGCGCCCGTGCCGCGCTGGCCGGCGCCCGCTACGCCGCGGTGCTGCTCGACCTGCACCTGGGCGACGGCGACGGGCTCGGCCTGCTGCCGATGCTGCGCGCGCTGCCGGACCCGCCGCTGGTGATCGTGCTCACCGCCCGCGACCAGGTGAGCGACCGCATCCGCGGCCTGGACGCCGGCGCCGACGACTACCTGGTCAAGCCCTACGACCCCGGCGAGCTGCTGGCCCGCCTGCGCGCCATCGAGCGGCGGCGCGGCGGCGCCGGCGACACGCCGGTGCTGCACCTGGGCGCGCTCGAGATCGACCTGGCCCGCGACCTGGTGCGCAAGGCCGGCGTGCCGGTGGTGCTGACCGCCAAGGAGTGGTCGCTGCTGCGGGTGATGGCCACCCGGCCGGACCGCATCCACACCCGCGAAGCGCTGCAGGACGCGCTCTACGGCTTCGACAGCGAAACCGACAGCAACACGCTGGAAGTCTTCGTCAGCCGGCTGCGTCGCAAGCTCGGCCGCGAATACATCCAGACGCTGCGCGGCCTGGGTTATCGGCTCGCCTACGCGCCGGAGGACGGCCGGTGACCCCGCCTGCCGTCCGCCGGCCGGGCACGCTGGCGCGGCGGCTCACCCGCACGCTGGTGCTCTGCGTCGCCGCGGTCTGGGCGCTCAGCCTGGTGGGCGCGGTGGGTTTCGTGCACCGCGAGATCAACCGCAATTTCGACCAGGAGCTGGAAGAAAGCGCGCTGCGGCTGCTCGACGTGGCCACCCACAACCTGGACCTGGCCGGCCTGCCGGCCCGGGGCGCGCCGCCGGTGCTGGAGCCACCGCCGCTGGTCAGCGGCGACACGCTGCTCTACCGGCTGGTGGATACCGAAGGCCAGACCCTGCTGGTGCCGACGGTCGCACTGCACAGCCACATCTTCGACCCGGTGCCGCCGGTGCCCGGCTTCCGCAACCATGCCGGCTGGCGCATCTACACGGTGCGCCATCCGCTGCGGCCGCTGCTGCTGCAGCTGGCCGATCCCCGGTCGGAGCGGCGGCAGGCGGTACGGGTGTTCATGCTCGGGCTGGCGCTGCCGATGCTGGCGGTGCTGGGCCTGCTGGCGCTGGTGGTAAGCGCGGCGGCGCGCGGCGAACTGCGGGTGCTGCACCGGCTGGAGGCCGAGATCGCGGTGCGCGGCGGCGACGACCTGCGGCCGCTGGCGCTGGCGGGCATGCCGCGCGAGCTGCAGTCGGTCGGCGAGCATGTGAACCGGCTGCTGGAGCGGCTCGCCCAGGCGCTCGACGTGGAGCGGGCGCTCGCCGCCAATGCGGCGCACGAGCTGCGCACGCCGCTCGCCGCAGTGCGGCTGCGGCTGCAGACGGCGCTGGAGGGCTCGCTCGCCGCGTCGGACATCGAGGCGGCGGTGCGTTCGCTCGACGTACTCCGGCACCGCACCGAGAAACTGCTGCAGTTGTCGCGGGCCGAATCGGCCGCGGTACTGGCGCAGGTGCCGGTCGATCTGGTGCGGCTCGCCGCCACCGTGGCCGAGGAGTTCTGGCAGACGCCCGCCCTGCAGCAGCGGCTCCAGCTGCGGGTGCCCGACGCGCCGCTGCCGCCGGTGCGCGGCGATGTCGATGCCCTGGCGATCGCGCTGCGCAATCTGGTCGAGAACGCGCTGCGCTACGGCGGCGACGGCCGCATCGACCTGGCGGTGCGCGGTGCGGGCGTGGTCGCGGTGCGGGACCACGGCCCGGGCGTCGCCCCCGCGCGGCTCGATGCGCTGCGCCAGCGCCACGTGCGCGATTCCGATGCGCAGGCCGGATACGGCCTGGGGCTGTCGATCGTCGCGACGATCGTGCAGCGCCACCAGGGACGGCTGGCGCTGGTGTCGCCGCTGCCGGACGGCACGCCGGGTTTCGAGGCGCGGATCGAGCTGCCGCTGGCGGAGAACGCCGCCCCAGCGTGATCCGGAGGCGCGCGGTATTCTCGTCACCGCATGGTCACCGTTCCGCCCGCTTCCCCGCACGCTTCCGCTGCCCCACTGCGTGACCGGCCGATCGTGGTGGCGCTCGCCGGCATGGCGGCGCTGGCTGCGGCGATGGGCATCGGCCGCTTCGCCTTCACGCCCCTGCTGCCGATGATGCTGCACGACCGGGTGATCGACCTCGCCGGCGGCAGCTGGCTCGCCACCGCCAACTACGTGGGTTACCTGCTGGGCGCCCTGGCCTGCATGGCGCTGCCGTGGTGGGGCCGGCGCGGTGGCCGGGCGCCGGGTGCCGCGGTGCTGGCCCGTTCCGGGCTGGTCGCCACGGCCCTGCTGGCGCTGGGCATGGCGCTGCCCTGGTCCGCCGGCTGGCCGGCGCTGCGGCTGGCGGCGGGCATCGCCAGCGCGGTGGTGTTCGTCAACGTCTCGGGATGGTGCATGGTGCGGCTGGTCGCGCTCGGCCGGCCGGCGATGGGCGGGATGATCTTTTGCGGTCCGGGCATCGGCATCACGCTGAGCGGGCTGTCGGCGGGGGCGATGGTGGCGATGGACTGGCGTGCCGCGGCCGGCTGGGTCGCCTTCGGTCTGCTGGCGGCCGTCCTGTGCGGACTGGTCTGGCCGGTGGTACAGGGCGCGGCGGCAGCGCGGCCCGCCGGTGCCACGGCCGCGCCGGCCTCGGCCAGGGCTGCCTCGCCGGCGCAGCGGGCCGAGCGCGCCTTGCTGACGGCGGCGTACGGACTGGCAGGACTGGGCTACATCGTCACCGCCACCTTCCTGCCGGTGATCGCCCGGTCGGTGTTGCCGGCCGGCTCGCCTTGGCCGGACTGGTTCTGGCCGATGTTCGGCGCGGGCGTGGCGCTCGGTGCGCTGCTCAGCACCCGCACGCCCGCGCACTGGGACCGGCGCTGGCTGCTGGCCGGTTGCTACGCGGTGCAGGCGGGGGCGATCGGCATCGGCCTGTGCTGGCCCGGCACGCCCGGTTTCGCGGCCGGCAGCCTGCTGCTCGGCCTGCCGTTCACCGCGATCACCTTCTACGCCCTGCAGGAAGCAAGGCGCATCTGGCCGGCCGCCGGCGACAGCTTCACCGGGCTGCTGACTGCGGCCTACGGCATCGGGCAGATCGCTGGGCCGCCGATGGTGGCGCTGCTGCTGCATCGCAGTGCCACCCCGGCGGAGGGATTCGACTGGGCACTGGAGGCGGCTGCGGCCGCGTTGGTGCTCGGCATCGTGCTGTATGGGGCGATGGCGCGGCGCTGGCCGCTGCGGCGCAACTGAGAACGTTCGTCGGTTGTCGGCTCAGCCGCCGTCCGCAGGGCGGATGCCGGCGAGGATTTCGGTGATTGCGTCCGGGTCGACCGGCTTGGTCAGGTGGAAATCGAAGCCGGCCGCCATCGCACGCTTCTTGTCTTCGGCGCCGCCCCAGCCGGTGAGCGCGACCAGCACCAGCGGAGGCGCGCCCGCCGAACCGCCTTCGGCCGTCGATTCGCTTTTGCGCAGTTCCCGGGCCACCTCGTAGCCGTTGAGGCCCGGCATGCCGATGTCGAGGAACACCGCGTCCGGTTTCCACAGGCGCACCAGTTCCAGCGCGGCCAGGCCGTCGTTGGCGATGCGGACCTCGTAGCCGTCGAGTTCGAGCAGCGCCGCGAGCGTTTCGGCGCCGTCCTGATTGTCGTCGGCCAGTGCCACCCGCAGCGGGCCGACGGGCCGGACGGCTGCCTCGGGCGCAGCTGCCGGGGCCGCCACCTCGGTGCGGCCGACGGCGGCGCCCGGCACCCGGAGCGAGAACTCGCTGCCCAGCCCCAGCCCTTCGCTGTGCGCGGCGACCGTGCCGCCGTGCAGTTCCACGATGCCCTTGACCAGGGCGAGGCCGATGCCCAGCCCGCCCTCGGACCGGTCGAGCGCCGACTCCACCTGCGAGAACATGCCGAACACCCGCGGCAGCGTCGAGGTCGCCATGCCGATGCCCGAATCGCGCACCCGCAGGACCAGCGCGCCGCCTTCGAACCGCGACGAGAGCACGATCCGGCCGCCGGGGTCGGTGTACTTGGCCGCGTTGGTCAGCAGGTTCGACAACGCCTGCGCCATCCGCAGCGGATCGGCCTGCAGCGCGACCGGCATCGGGTCGGCTTCCACCACCAGCGTGTGCTGCCGGGCGTCGATCACCGGACGGGCCGTCTCCAGCGCGGCTTCGACGATGGCCGCCGCCGTGGTGGGTTCGCGCCGTACTTCCAGAATGCCGCGGGTGATGCGCGACACGTCGAGCAGGTCGTCGAGCAGCAGCGCCATGTTGCGCACCTGCCGCTCGATCACCTCGTGCGACCAGCGCAGCTGCGACAGCGTGGCCGACGGGTCGCTGGAGATGCGGGCGGCGCTGCGGATCGGCGCCAGCGGATTGCGCAGCTCGTGCGCGAGCGTCGCCAGGAATTCGTCCTTGCGCCGGTCGGCCTCCTGCAGGGCCTCCTCGGCATATTTGCGGTCGGTGATGTCCACCAGCACGCCGAGCATGCGGACCGGCCGGCGCTCCGCATCGCGCTCGATGCGGCCGCGGGCCATGATCCAGCGGTGCGCGCCGCTCGCCTGCACGATGCGGTGCTCGGAATGCCAGTCCGCCCCGCAGGCCAGCGCGTCCCGCAGTGAATCGCGGACCCGGTCCTGGTCTTCCGCATGGCAGCCGAGCACGAAGGATTCGAGCGGTGCACCGGTCCGGACCTCCTCGGCCGGCACGCCGAACAGTGCGGCCAGGTTGTCGTCGGGCATGACCAGGTCCTGGACCGCGTCGTAGTCCCAAGTGGCGATGTCGGCCGATTCGAGCGTGGCGGCCAGCCGCTCGCGCGCTTCTCGCAGCGCGGCTTCGGCGGCGACGCGCTCCATGGCGGTCCAGGTGCGCTCGGCTACGTCGTGGGCGAGCTCGACCTCGTGGGTGGTCCAGCGGCGGCGCTCGGACGCAGCGACGAACAGGCATCCGGTGAGGCAATCCTCGGTGTGCAGCGGCACCACGATCATGGCCTGCACGCCGATATCCCGCGCCAGCCCGGCGAGCTCGCTCTGCCAGCCGCCGTGGGCGAGCGCCGCATCATGCAGCACCACGTTGCGCCCGGCGTCCAGCTCGGCCAGCAGCTGCGGCGCCTCGCGCAGCGAGCCGGTACGGCCGGGCTTCATCGGCAGGCTGCCGTCGGACCAGACTGCGGCGTGCACATAGCACCGGTCGCGGTCGATCGAGGCGTAGCCGGCGGCCCCGGCCTGCAGCCGGCGCGCCAGCATCTCGGCCGACAGGCACTGCACTTCGTGCGGGGTGGACAGGAGCCGCAGCCGGTCGCCCAGCTCCAGCTGGAAGGCGAGCAGCTGCTCGGTCTGGATCGTCTGGGTGGTTTCGCGGCAGGTGCAGACCATGCCCAGCACCTGACCGGTACGGTCGCGCACCGGAATGTAGGAGAACGCGAAGTGCACTTCCTCGTCGAAGCCGTGCCGGTCGTGCATGACGAAGCGGATGTCGTCCATATGGGTCGCCTGACCCGCATAGGCCCGGTCCATCACCGGACCGACGTCGTCGAGGATGTCCGCCCAGACCTCGGCGAACGGCCGGCCCATCGCCCACGGATGCTTGTTGCCGAGCATCGGCGCATAGCCGTCGTTGTAGAGCATGGTGCGCTCGGGACCCCAGGCAACGAAGCCGGGCTGCCGGCTCTCGAGCATCACGTCGACCGTCGCATGCAGCAGGTCCGGCCAGGATTCGCGGGGGCCGAGGGGCGTACGCGACCAGTCGAAACCCGCCACCCGCAGCGCGGCCGGCAACTCGGCGGCGGTCGCGTCGGAGGTGTAGGGGACGGAGGCGGAGGGGGCGGACATCGTGGTGGCGGTCGCAGTTCGGCTGAGTGAACCACCGCGGGAATTATTGCAAACGGTTCCGGTTTTGCCTGCCTCGAACGGCCGACGGCGGCAGGGTGTGCCGTCCTACGACGACATGGGTCTCCGGTCGATAGCTTGGAACGATTCCCAGCACCCCGGATCGGAGCCCGCCGCATGCCCGCCGCCTCGTCACGTGCCCTCTGGAAGGGCGCCATCAGCTTCGGACTCGTCCACATTCCGGTGGCCCTGTATTCGGCCACCGCCGACAGCGGCATCGACTTCGACTGGATCGACCGCCGCTCGATGGACCCGGTCGGTTACCAGCGGATCAACAAGAAGACCGGCAAGCCGATCGACAAGGACGACATCGTCAAGGGCATTGAGCAGGAAAACGGCAGCTATGTGGTGCTGAGCGAGGACGAGATCGCCGGCGCCTATCCGCGCTCGACCCAGACCATCGACATCGAGGCCTTCGTGCCCGCCACCGACATTCCCTTCGTCTACCTGGAGCGGCCCTACTACCTGGCGCCGGCCGCGAAGGGGTCCAAGGTGTATGCGCTGCTGCGCGAGACGCTGGCGAAGAAGCAGCTGATCGGCATCGCCCGTTTCGTGCTGCACAGCAAGCAGCACCTGGCGGCGCTGGTGCCGTCGGGGCCGGCGCTGGTGCTCAACACGCTGCGCTGGGAGGCCGAGGTCCGCACCCTGGACGGCCTGGACCTGCCGCCCGAAGGCACCCGCCAGGCCGGCGTGTCGGCCAAGGAGGTCGAGATGGCCGGCCGGCTGGTGGACGACATGGCCGGCGCCTGGAAGCCGGCCGACTACACCGACTCGTTCCGCGACCGCATCCTGGCGCTGGTGCAGGAAAAGCGCGACGCCGGCAAGCTGGAAGACGTGTCGCGCCCCGGCGAGGAGCCCCGCGAGGGCGAAAGCGCCGAAATCATCGACCTGACCGAGCTGCTGCAGCGCAGCCTGCGGCGCGGCGGAGGCGGGGCCGCATCGACCAAGCCGGCCGCAAAGTCCTCTGCCAAGACAGCGGCGAAGAAAAAGGCGTCCACCGGCAGCTCCGCTTCGGCGAAAAAGGCGCCAGCGAAATCCGCCAGCCGCAGCAGTGCCGCCAAGGCGCCCGCCCGCAAGCGCGCCTGATGGTCCGGCGGTCCCCCGTCATGCCCCGCGCCGCCGATCCCGATCCGTCCCGCGACGAGCTGTCCGACTACCGGCGCAAGCGCGACTTCGCCGCCACGCCCGAGCCGCGCGGCACCGTTGCGGCGGCGGCCGACGAGCGCATCTTCGTCGTGCAGAAGCACGATGCGCGGCAGCTGCACTACGACTTCCGGCTGGAGCTCGACGGCACGCTGAAAAGCTGGGCGGTGCCCAAGGGGCCGAGCCTGGACCCGTCGGTCAAACGCATGGCGGTGCAGGTGGAAGACCATCCGCTGTCGTACGCCGGCTTCGAAGGGTCGATCCCCGAAGGCCACTACGGCGCAGGCGACGTGATCGTCTGGGACGCCGGCACCTGGCAGCCCGAGGGCGACGACCCGGCCGCCGACTACCGGCGCGGCCGGCTGCAGTTCACGCTGCAGGGCCGCAAGCTGCAGGGCCGCTGGAACCTGGTGCGCATGAAGCGGCGCGCAAACGAGCGCTCCGACTCCTGGCTGCTGATGAAGGACGACGACGCCGCTGCGCGGGCCACCGCCGACTACGACGTGCTGGCGGCCGAGCCGGACAGCGTGCTCCAGCCCGGCAAGGGCCTGCCGGCGGCAGCGCACACGGCGCCGCGCAAGAAGGCTGCGGCCGCTGCGAAAGCCGCATCCACGCGGAAAGCATCAGAGCCGAACCTGTCGGGGGCGCCAGCACCTGCCGCGGGCCCCAAGGCCGCCGCCCGCCTGCCTTCCACCCTATCGCCCGAACTCGCCACGCTGGTCGACGGCCCGCCGCCCGACCCGGAGGCCTGGTCGTTCGAGGCCAAGCTCGACGGCTACCGGCTGCTGGTGCGCGTCGAGGGCGGCACGGTCCAGCTGCTGACCCGCACCGGCAAGGACTGGACGCCGAAGATGCAGCCGCTCGCCGCACGGCTGAAGGCGCTCGGCCTGCCGGACTGCTGGATCGACGGCGAGGTGGTCGCCGCCGGGCCGCGCGGCACGCCCGACTTCCAGGCGCTGCAGGGCGCCTTCGACGGCCAGGACACCGACCACCTGGTGTACTTCGCCTTCGACCTGCCGTTCTGCGATGGCGAGGACCTGCGCCGCCAGCCGCTCGAGGCCCGCCGCGACCGGCTGCGGGCGCTGGTCGGCAACACGCCCGGCGCACGGGTGCGCTTCTGCGAGACGCTGCAGGGCTCGCCGCAGGATCTGCTGGCCGAAGCCTGCCGGCACGGCTTCGAAGGGTTGATCGGCAAGCGGCGCGACAGCGCCTACGTCAGCCGCCGCTCTCCCGACTGGATCAAGCTCAAGTGCCTCCGGCGGCAGGAGTTCGTGATCGGCGGCTGGACCGACCCGCAGGGCACCCGCAGCGGCCTGGGCGCGCTGTTGCTCGGCGTGCACGACGCCGCGGGCGCGCTGCAGTACGTTGGCCTGGTCGGCACTGGTTTCGACGCCGACACGCTGGCCGACCTGCGGCGCCGGCTCGATCCGCTGGCGCGGAAAGACTCGCCCTTCGCCGGCCGGCGGGCGCCGCGCGGCGCGCATTTCGTGCGGCCGACGCTGGTGGCCGAGATCGCCTTCAGCGAATGGACCCGCGACGGCGCGCTGCGCCATCCGGTGTTCCACGGCCTGCGCACCGACAAGCCCGCCCGCGAGATCGTGCGCGAGCAGGAAGCGTCCGCCGGCGCCACCGCCGAGGCTGCGACGGCCGCATCCGACGTCCCCAGGACGCCGCCGGTCTCGCTCGCCGGCCTGCGCATCACCCATCCGGAGCGGGTGATCGACGCGGCGTCCGGCACCACCAAGCTCGGCCTGTTGCGCTACTACGCCGAGGCCGCCGGCCTGATGCTGCCGCACCTGGACGCGCGGCCGGCGGCCCTGCTGCGGCTGCCGTCCGGTGTCGGCGGCGAAACTTTCTTCCAGAAGCATGCCGAGGCGACCGAGATCGCCGGCGCCCGCCGCCTGGCTGCGGCCTACGACCCGGGCCATGCGCCGCTCCTGTTGATCGACACGCCGCAGGCGCTGCTGGCGGCGGTGCAGATGAACACGGTCGAGTTCCACACCTGGAACGCGGTGGTGCCGGCCGGCCGGCGCCGGGCGGCGCGTTTCCGTGCGCCCGACCGCATGACCTTCGACCTGGACCCGGGCGAGGGTGTCGGCTGGCCCCAGGTGCGCGAGGCGGCGCAGCTGCTGCACGCCTTCCTGTCCGAGATGGGGCTGGTGTCCTTCCTCAAGACCAGCGGCGGCAAGGGCCTGCACGTGGTGGTGCCGCTGGTGCCCGCGCTGGACTGGGACACGGTGAAGGACTTCAGCCAGCAGGTGGC
Organism: uncultured Xylophilus sp.; assembly: GCA_913776965.1. Classification (GTDB taxonomy): domain Bacteria; phylum Pseudomonadota; class Gammaproteobacteria; order Burkholderiales; family Burkholderiaceae_C; genus Xylophilus. Next base: position 24,316 of record CAJYQL010000051.1, on the reverse strand, counting down.
GCAGCGCATGGCCACGGTGATTCCCGACCGCTTCGTCGCCAAGAGCGGGCCGCGCAACCGGGTCGGGCGGATCTACATCGACTACCTGCGCAACGGCTTCGGCGCCACGACGGTGGCGGCCTGGTCGGTGCGGGGGCGGCCGGGGCTCGGCGTGTCGGTGCCGGTCGGCTGGGACGAGCTGCCGGCCCTCTCCGGCGGCGCCCACTGGACGGTGGCGACGGTCGCCGACCGTTTCGAGATCGGCAACACGCCCTGGGACGGTTATGCCGCCGCGGCCCAGCCGCTGGACACGGCTCTCGAAATGCTATCGAAAGAATAGCTGCTTGCGCAGGCAGGTACTGCGCAAACGTCCTATTTCATGCAGAAACCGGTGCCGCGGGCCGCTGCGACATCACCTGCGCCACCGCCCGGCTCAGCGTGGCGATGTCGAACGGCTTGATCAGCACCGACTGGGTGCCCAGCACCCGACCGACCTCGGCCATGTCGGCATAGCCGGTCGCCAGGATCACCGGCAGCCCCGGGAAACGCAGCCGCGCGTATTCGATGACTTCGGCGCCGGTCATGCCGGGCATGGCGTAGTCCACCAGCAGCAGGTCGGGCCGCGCGGCCTCCAGCGCCTGCAGGCCGTCCGGGCCGTCGGCGGCGGCGGTCACCCGGTGGCCGGCGAGCTGCAGGCTCTCGACGATCACCCGGCGCACATCGGTGTCGTCCTCCACCACCAGGATGTGGAAGGGGCCGACCGGCGCGGCAGGCGCCGGCGCGGTCGCTTCCGGCGGCGCCGCGTCTTCTTCCCGGGCCAGCGGGAACAGCATCTCCACCGTCGTGCCGTCGCCCGGCGGGCTGGACACCCGGGCTAGCCCGCCGGACTGCTGTGCAAAGCCGTAGACCTGGCTCAGGCCGAGCCCGGTGCCGCTGCCGAGCGGCTTGGTGGTGAAGAACGGATCGAACACCTTGCCGAGCAGGTGCTGCGGAATGCCTTCGCCCTCGTCGGCGACCGACACCACCAGATAGTCGCCGGCCGGCAGGGCGGTGTCGCCCTCGGCCAGCCGGTCCACCCGGGTCGCGATGCGCAGCGCACCGCCGGCGGGCATCGCGTCCTTGGCGTTGACCGCGAGGTTCAGGACCGCCATCTCCAGCTGGTTGGCGTCGAGCACCGCATGCACCGGGCCGTCGTGCAGCGCTGTCTCGACCCGGATCGCCGAGCCGACCGACACCGCCACCAGCTCTTGCATGCCCTGCAGCAACGCATTCACGTCGGTATGGCGCGGCAGCAGCGACTGGCTGCGCGCGAAGGACAGCAGCTGCGCGGTGAGCTTGGAGCCGCGGCTGACCGCGCGCTTGGCCTGGGCCGCGACGGTCGCGACCTTGGGCTCGGACGCCAGCCGTCCGACCAGGTCCAGGTTCATGCTGACCACGTGCAGCAGGTTGTTGAAGTCGTGCGCGATGCCGCCGGTCAGCCGGCCGACCGCTTCCATCTTCTGGGCCTGCGCGAGGGCTGCCTGGGCGCGCTCGCGCTCGGAGATCTCGGCCATCAGCCGGTCGTTGGCGCTGGCGAGTTCGCGGGTGCGGATCGCGATCCGGTCTTCCAGTTCGCGGTTGAGCCGCTCCACCGTCGCGCGGGTCTGCTCCAGTTCCAGCAGGTGGCTGCGGGTGGCGTACTGGCGGGCGCGGCCCCGCAGCGCCGAGGCGACCGCGCTGGACAGCGTCTCGGCATTGACCGGCCGCTCCAGCAGCACCACGTTGCCGAGCTTGCGCAGCGAGGCAGTGGCGCCGGCCGACCGGCGCGAGGCCTGGCGGGTCGCCAGCACCACGAACGGGAAGTCCGACCAGCTCGGCTGGCGTTGCAGCCAGCGGTGCAGCGGCGCATCCTGCAGCACCGGAAAAGCCTCCTCGGTCACCACCGCGGCGCCGGCACCGTCGTGCTCGAGCTGCTGCAGCAGGTCGTCCGGCGTGGGGCAGATGCGCGAGGCCATGCCGCTGTCGGCCAGCACCTGCTTCACCACCGCGGCGTCGCGGCCGCGCGGTGCGTGGATGAGCACGCGCCGCTCCATCAGGCCTCCACGATGCGGGTGTCGTCGCCGAGCAGGGAGCCGCTGCCGCGGTAGGTGGTGATGCCGCCGAGCACGCCCTCGAAGTCGCTCAGCGCCGGGCCGACCTCAATGCCCTGGGCACCGAGCCGGAATTCGCGGATCGTGAACTCGTGGCTGCTGGCTCGGCTCTTGACTACCGACAGCGCCCGCAGCAGGCTGCCGCGCGCTTCGAAATACCGGAACATCAGCAGCGCATCGCTCAGGTAGCTGAGATCGACGTCGATCCGGCCTTCGCCGAGCACGCCGTGCTGGCTCAGGATCAGGATGGTCGCGACGCCGCGCTGGTTCAGGTAAGTCAGCAGCTCGTGCATCTGCAGCAGCAGGAATCGGCTGCCGGGCATCGACTGCAGATAGGCGTTCAGGCTGTCGATGCCGATCACCCGGGCGCCGCGGCGCTCGACCGCATCGCGCACGTTCATCGCGAACTGGCCGGGCGACACCTCGGCCGGGTCGAGCGGGTGGATTTCCAGCTGGCCGGAATCCAGGTACGGCTGGAGCGGAATGCCGAGGGCGGTGCAGCGCGACACCAGTGTCGGCAGGCCTTCGTCGAACAGGTAGTAAGTCGCCTTCTCGCCGCGCTCCAGGGCTGCGAAGACGCACGACAGCGCGGTGGTCGTCTTGCCGACGCCCGACGGGCCGACGAACAGCGTGTTGGTGCCGTAGTAGAGGCCGCCGCCGAGCAGCAGATCGAGTTTGGCAGTACCGGTCGGCATCACCTCGTGCCGCTGGTCGTGGCGGTGCTCGGCGGCGACCAGCCGCGGGAACACCCGCAGCCCGCCCGTGCCGAGGTTGAAATCATGGGTGCCGCCGCGAAAGCGCGCGCCGCGCAGCTTCGCCACCCGCAGCGTGCGGCGCTCGTCGCCGTATTCGCCGGTGGTCTGCATCAGCGTGAGCACGCCGTGCGCCAGGCTATGCAGCTGCAGGTCGTTGGAGCCGCTGGTCTTGTCGTCCAGCAGCAGGGTGGTGCAGTCGAAGCGGCGCAGGAACTGCTTGAGCGCGAGGATCTGCCGGCGGTAGCGCAGCGCATCCTGCGCCAGCAGCCGCATCTCCGACAGGCTGTCGAACACCACGCGCCGCGGCTGCAGTCGTTCGATCTCGACCATCACGTCACGGATCGTCTCGCCGAGCTCCAGTTCCGACGGATGCAGGATCGACTGTTCGGCATCGGGCTTCAGGCCGTTGGTGTCGATCAGTTCGAAGATGTCGATGCCCGCCAGGTCCCAGCCGTGCGAGTCGGCGACGGTGATCAGCTCTTCCCGGGTCTCCGACAGGGTGATGTAGAGGCAGCGGTCGCCGCGTGCCGCGCCGTCGAGCAGGAACTGCAGCCCCAGCGTCGTCTTGCCGGCGCCCGGTTCGCCTTCCACCAGATAGAGATGGCCGGTCGGCCAGCCGCCGCCGAGGATGTCGTCGAGGCCGGAAATGCCGGTGGAGGTGCGTTCCTGCGGCGCGATAGGGGAGAGGCTCATGGCAAAGGTCGGGAAGGGACCTGCCGAGTATCGGCGAAGGGCTGCCGGCGCGGGCGCGGGATGAACCCGGGCGGCACCGGTCGTCGATCAGGCGGCGCGGCCCTACAGTCGTGGTTGTCGCTGCCTCCGCACCCTTGCCCGTTGTTCGCCGGCCGCTGGACGGCTTCGCCGCCCTTCGCTCCAACCTTTCGCCGATGTCCTCCGCTCTGCCTCCGACCGCTCTGCCCGTCGCCGACCCGGCGGTTTGCCCCACCGACGACGATGCGGTCTTTGCGCTGCGCATCGACCCCCAGGGCTGGACGGCCGAGGCACCCTCAGCGCTGACGCTGCGCGAGGCGGCCGCCTTCGCCGGGATCGAGCTGCCGACCTCCTGCCGCAACGGCACCTGCCGCGCCTGCCTGTGCCGGATGACGGCGGGTGCGGTGCGCTACCGTATCGCCTGGCCCGGGCTGAGTGCCGACGAGAAGGCCGAGGGGTATGTGCTGCCCTGCGTCGCGCATCCGACGGCGGACGTGGTGCTGGAGGCGCCGGGCGCGGTCCGCCTCGGTGCTATCGAATAGATAGCTGTTTGCGCAGGTCCCACCTGCGCGGAAGGCCGATTTCCTTGCGAAAACCGGCCTTCGGACAGCGCGAAACGCAGGGTGCGGGGACGGGCCCTCGCACGGTCAGGCCGGCTGCGGCACCTCGGCGATGCGGCGGGCCAGGTGCGCCAGCGCCTCTTCCACCTGGTCCACCAGGATCAGGCACAGGTCGCCCGGCTGCAGCCGCTCCAGCGCGGTGTCGATGGCGGCGAACTCGCCGCGGATCTCCTCGACCTGCGTGGTGCGCGACGCGTTGTGCAGGCCTTCGCGCAGCAGCGCCATCACCTCGCCGTCGGCGCGACCCCGCTGGGCCGCGTCCTGGTACAGGATGACTTCGTCGAAAGCGGCGCCGAGGATCGCGGTCTGGTCGCGGATGTCGCTATCGCGGCGGTCACCGGCGCCGCTGATCACCACCGAGCGGCGTTCGCCCGGCAGCGCGCCGACGGCCTGCACCAGGGCACGCATCGCATCGGGGTTGTGGCCGTAGTCGGCGATCACGGTGGCGCCGCGGTAGTCCATCAGGTTGAAGCGGCCAGGCACGGTCGCCGCGTCGCTCGCGAAGCTGGCGAGACCGGCGCGGATCACGTCCCAGCCGGTGCCGAGCGCCCAGGCGGCGGCGACGGCGGCCATCGCGTTGTCGACCTGGAAGCCGATCGCGCCGCCCCGGGTGATGGGGATGTCGCGCAGCGGCACGCTCTCGCGCCAGGAGCCTTCGGAGGCGACCAGCTGGTCGCGGTCGATGTAGACGGTGCGGCGGCCCTGGGCCCGGTGCTTGGCCATCACCGGGTGCTGGCGGTCGGCGGCGAAGAAGATTACGTCGCCGGTGCTGTTGGCGGCCATCGCGGCGACGATCGGGTCGGCGGCGTTGAGCACCGCGAAGCCGGTGGGCGCCACGTTCTGCACGATCACCCGCTTCAGCACCGCCAGGTCCTCGACCGTGGTGATGTAGTTCAGGCCCAGGTGGTCGCCTTCGCCGATGTTGGTCACCACCGCCACCTGGCAGCGGTCGAAGCCCAGGCCCTCGCGCAGCACGCCGCCGCGGGCCACCTCGAAGACGGCCGCGTCGGCGTCCGGGTGCATCAGCACGTTGCGTGCGCTCTTCGGGCCGCTGCAGTCGCCGCTGTCGGTCTGGCGGCCGTCCACGTAGACGCCGTCGGTGTTGGTCATGCCGACCCGCAGCCCGCTGCTCGCCAGGATGTGGGCGATCAGACGGGTGGTGGTGGTCTTGCCGTTGGTGCCGGTCACGGCGACCACCGGGATGCGGCCGTCGTCGCCCGGGTCGAACATGCCGGCGATCACCGCCTCGCCGACCGCGCGCGGCTTGCCGTAGGAGGGCGTCAGGTGCATGCGCAGCCCGGGCGCGGCGTTCACCTCGACGATGCCGCCGCTCTGTTCCTCCAGCGGCCGCAGCACGGTCTCGCAGACCACGTCCACGCCGCAGATGTCCAGGCCGACCATCTGCGCCGCCGCCACCGCGCGCGCGGCCACGTCGGGATGCACGTCGTCGGTCACGTCGGTGGCGGTGCCGCCGGTCGACAGGTTGGCGTTGTTGCGCAGGATCACGCGGCGGCCCTTGTCGGGCACTGACTCGGGCACCAGGCCCTGGGTGGAGAGCCGCAGGATCGCGATGTCGTCGAAACGGATCTTGGTGAGCGCGGTGGCATGGCCGTCGCCGCGCTTGGGGTCGCTGTTGACGATGTCCACCAGCTCGCGCACCGTGTGCACGCCGTCGCCGATCACCTGCGGCGGGTCGCGGCGCGAGGCGGCGATCAGCTTCTGGCCTACCACCAGCAGGCGGAAGTCGTAGCCGGGCAGGAAGCGCTCGACGATCACGTCGCCGTATTCGGCCGCCGCCTTGAAGGCGATGTCCATGTGCTCGCGGTCCATCAGATTGACGGTGACGCCCTTGCCCTGGTTGCCGTCCTGCGGCTTGACCACCACCGGCAGGCCGATCTCCTGGGCGACGCGCCAGCCTTCCTCGGCGGACGCGACCGGCCGGCCGAGCGGCACCGGCACCCCGGCGGCGTGCAGCAGGTTCTTGGTCAGGTCCTTGTCCTGGGCGATGGCCTCGGAGACGGCGCTGGTGCCGTCCACCTCGGCCGCCTGGATGCGGCGCTGCTTGGAGCCCCAGCCGAACTGCACCAGGCTGCCCTGGGTGAGCCGGCGGTACGGGATGCCGCGGGCGACCGCCGCATCGACGATGCAGCCGGTGCTGGGGCCGAGGCGCTCGTCCTCGTCCAGCGCGCGCAGCTCGGCGATGGCGGCGGCGGCATCGAAGCTGCCGTCGCCGAGCGCGGCCTGCACCAGCGCGTGCGCCAGGGCAAAGGCGCGGCGGCCGACGGCCTCCTCGCTGTACTGCACGACCACCTGGTGCACGCCGGGCTCCGGCGTGGCGGTGGTACGGTGGAACGTCACCGGACAGCCGGCCTGGGCCTGCAGCGCCAGCGCCGCGGTGCCGGCGACGGACGCGAGCGTGACTTCGGACGCCTGGCCGGCGTGGCGCAGCGCGCCGATCGTCGGGAACAGCGCGCGCACCCGCTGCTCGAAGCCGGGCACGTGCGCGATCGCGCAGCAGTCGGGGCCGCAGGTCACGACCGCTTCGATCGAGGTGTGGCGGCTCCAGAGGTTGGGGCCGCGCAGGGCGCGCAGGCGGGAAATTTCCATGGGAGGTCGGTCCGTCGGGGCGGCGCACGGCCGGAGCCGGCGCGCGGGGGTCAGAAGGAGAGGGCGGGCGGCGGTGCGGTCAGGCGGCGACGGCAGCGGTTTCGCGGACGGTCTGGTCGGCGCCGGTTCGCAGCGGCACGCCCGCTTCGGGCTCGAAGGCTTCCAGGCCGGCGCCGATCAGGCAGGGGCGGATGCCGAGCGCCCAGCCGGTGGCGGCCGCGGCGAGCAGCGCCTCGTCGGGCAGCGCGCCGTGGCGGCTGCGCCAGGCATCGAGCGGACCCAGGCCCGACAGCGGCACGTCCTGGCTGTCCGCGACCAGCGCGATCCGGCCGTTGCGCATCACCACCGCCCGGCCGCCTGCGGCGCAGTGCGCAGCGATGGCCGGGTGGGTCGGGTCGGCCGCGTACAGGATCACCTCGCCGTCGCACAGCGGGGCGAGAGCCGCGACGTCCGGATCGGCCGCGTTCAGTACCGCCACGCCGTCTGCCAGCACCACGTCCACCTGGGTGCGGACCGCCTTGCGCATGTGCTCGGTGGTGTGCACGTCGAACTCGGCCAACGCCTCCATGCCGCCGAAGTCGGTCACCAGGCCGACCGAGCAGCGGTCGTAGGCCAGGCCGTCGCGCAGGATCGAGGCGGCGCCGTTCTCGATGATCGCCAGGTCCACGTTGCGGTTGATCAGCAGGCGCTCGCCGGCCTTCCAGTGGGCGTTGTCGGCCGCGTCGTGGCAGCGGCGGTCGAGGAACAGGCCGTCCTGGCAGGCGACGCCGGGATGGTGGCCGTCCAGGTGGGAGAGCCACGCGACCAGCCGGGCGATGGCGGCGTTGTGGCGCGAGCCGGTAATACCGACCAGCGGGATACGGCCGTTGTCGCCGTCGGCGAACAGGTGATCGCAGATCGCGCGGCCGACCGGGCGCGGCTGGCCCTGGGTCGGCTTCAGGTGCATCAGCAGGCCGGGGCCGGCGTTCACCTCGACGATCGCGCCGCGCTGGGCCTGCAGGGGCAGGCGGATGTCGCGCGTCACCAGGTCGATGCCGGCGATGTCCAGGCCGACGATGCGGGCGGCCAGCGTCACCGCGTGGGCGACCTCGGGGTGCACGTCGTCGGTGCAGTCGATGGCCATGTTGCCGGTGCGCTGCACCAGCACCTTCTGGCCGGCCGGCGGGACGGAATCGACCGTCAGGCCCTGCCGGCGCATCTCCAGCTGCACGCCGCCGTCCTTGTGCGGATCGATGGTGGTCAGCGGGAACTGGTGCTCCCAGCCGCGGCGCGGGTCGCTGTTCATCTGGCTGTCGATCAGCTCGGCGATGGTCGAGGTGCCGTCGCCCGTCACATGCACCGGCTCGCCGCGGGTGGCGGCGACGACCTTGCCGCCGACCACCAGCAGGCGGTGCTCGGTGCCTTCGATGCAGCGCTCGACCATCACGCCGCTGCCCTCGGCCTCGGCCAGCCGGAAGGCGACGGCCACGTCAGCCTCGGTGCGCAGGTCCAGCGTCACGCCGCGGGCGTGGTTGCCGTCCGACGGTTTGACCACCACCGGCAGGCCGATGTCCTCGGCGGCTTCCCAGGCTTCCGCGGCGCTGGCGACCATCCGGCCTTCCGGCACCGGCACGCCGCAGGCGGCCAGCAGCGACTTGGTCAGGTCCTTGTCGGAGGCGATGCTTTCGGCGATCGCGCTGGTGCGGTCGGTCTCGGCGGTCCAGATGCGGCGCTGGCGCTTGCCGTAGCCCAGCTGCACCAGGTTGCCGGCGTTCAGGCGGATGTGGGGGATCTTGCGGTCGTTGGCCGCGGTGACGATGCAGTCGGTGCTCGGGCCGAGGAAGGACTTGTCGATCTGGGCACGCAGACGCGTCACCGTGGGCGCCACCTCGAACGGCCGGTCGTTGATCGCCGCCATCAGCAATGCATGGCCCTCGGCCAGCGCCAGACGGGCGACAGCCTCGTCCTGCGCGCGGAACACCATGCGGTAGATGCCGTAGCGGGTCGTCTCCCGGGTCTGGCCGAAGGTGACCGGCATGCCGGCGATGTTGAGCAGCTCGATGATCACGTGCTCCAGCACATGGCCCATCCAGGTGCCGCCCTCCAGCCGCTGCAGGAAGCCGCCGCGCTCGCCGGGACTGCAGGTGTGCTCGATCAGGTTGGGCAGCCAGGCCTGCAGGCGCTCGTTCAGCCCGGGCAGCTTGTTGGACGGGAATTCCTCCAGCTCGCCGAGATCGAGCCAGACCTCCAGCACCTCCCGATAGGTCCAGATGTTGGACCCGTGCAGGTAGCGCACGTTCAGGATGCGGATGTCGTTCAGGGGGCGCAGGGTGGTCATCGTCGGATGTCTCGTCAGAAAAGGCCGTCAGGCCGGAGAGCGCTGCGCTGCCGTGCCGGCTGCACTGGTTGGGCCAAAATCGCCCGCTCCGACCGCGGGCCGCGCGCCGAGCGGGTTCCGCGTGTTACGGTTTGAAAATGCAGCATCTCGATCCTGTCGTAGTCTCGTCCGGGTGGCCCGAACGTCTGGTCGCCGCGGGCGTACCCGCACTTGGAACCGGTGAAAACGTTCTGACCGTGCTTCCGGTTGACTTGGGATCGGACATGCGTTTTGCATCGTGGAATCTGGTGCTGACCAGCCGCCGCTTCCTGGCGCAAGGACAGGACGGCTGGCAGGAATGGCCACTGCATCCGCAGCTGGACCTCCGTCTGTCGGACCACGGCGGTGTCGGGCTGCTCGAACTCTGCGACACCACGCAGCGCCTGGGCGCCTGGCGCTTCACGCTCGGCCTGCAGCCTTTAGCCCTGCAGCTGCAGCAGCAACTGCAGGCGGTACGGGCGGGAATGCCGGTGGAGCAGGACGCTGCCTCCGACGGGGCCGATGCGCCCATCGACGATTTCCGCGAGAACACCGGCGAGAACGCGGCGCCCTCCACCTGGGTGCTGCTGCGGCTCTGGCGTTTCGCCCGGCCCTACCGCTGGCGGCTGCTCGGCGGCTTCGCGCTGACCCTTGCATCTACCGCGGCCACCCTGATCCCGCCCTACCTGACGATCCCGTTGATGGACGAGGTGCTGATCCCGTTCCAGAACGGCCAGGCGATCCCGACCTCCAAGGTCGCGCTCTACCTGGGCGGCCTGCTCGGCGCCGCGCTCGCCGGCTGGGGGCTGAACTGGGCGCGCACCTACATGCTGGCGCTGGTGTCGGAACGGATCGGTGCCGATCTGCGCACCGCTACCTTCGACCACCTGATGCAGCTGTCGCTCGACTACTTCGGCGGCAAGCGCACCGGCGACCTGATTGCCCGCATCGGTGCCGAAACGGACCGCATCAACGTCTTCCTCTCGCTGCACGCGCTCGATTTCGCGACCGACGTGCTGATGATGCTGATGACGGCCACCATCCTGTTCACGATCAACCCGTGGCTGGCCCTGGTCACGCTGCTGCCGCTACCCTTCATCGGCTGGATGATCCATTTCGTGCGCGACCGGCTGCGCACCGGCTTCGAGAAGGTCGACCGGGCGTTCTCGGCCGTCACCAACGTGCTGGCCGACACGATCCCCGGCGTGCGGGTGGTGAAGGCCTTCGCCCAGGAGAAGCGCGAATCCGACCGGTTCCGCGAAGCCAATGCCCACAACTTGGCGGTCAACGACCGGATCAACCGGACCTGGTCGCTCTTCACCCCGACGGTCACCCTGCTGACCGAGATCGGCCTGCTGGTGATCTGGGCCTTCGGCATCTGGCTAGTGTCGCGCCAGCAGATCACGGTCGGCGTGCTGACCGCCTTCCTCGCCTACATCGGCCGTTTCTACACCCGGCTCGACTCGATGAGCCGGATCGTCTCGGTCACGCAGAAGGCGGCGGCCGGCGCCAAACGGATCTTCGACATCCTGGACCACGTGTCGGACGTGCCGGAGCCGGCGCGGCCGGTGCCCTACACCGCGCCGCGCGGTGCGATCGCGTTGCGGCAGGTGGACTTCCGCCACGGCAGCCGGGTGATCCTGCGCAAGGTGGATCTGCAGATCCGGCCCGGCGAGATGATCGGCCTGGTCGGCCACAGCGGTTCGGGCAAGAGCACGCTGGTCAACCTGATCAGCCGTTTCTACGACGTGAGCGGCGGGGCGATCGAGGTGGACGGCGTGGATATCCGGCGCTACCGCATCGCCGACTACCGCCAGCACATCGGGCTGGTGCTGCAGGAGCCGTTCCTCTTCTTCGGCACGATCGCCGAGAACATCGCCTACGGCAAGCCGGACGCGACCCGCGCCGAGATCGTCGCCGCCGCCCGCGCGGCCCATGCCCACGACTTCATCCTGCGGCTGCCGCACGGCTACGACTCGCTGGTCGGCGAGCGCGGCCAGGGCCTGTCGGGCGGCGAGCGCCAGCGCATCTCGATCGCCCGGGCGCTGCTGATCGACCCGCGCATCCTGATCCTCGACGAGGCGACCTCGGCGGTCGACACCGAGACGGAGAAGGAGATCCAGCGCGCGCTCGACAACTTGGTCAAGGGCCGCACCACCATCGCGATCGCGCACCGTCTGTCGACGCTGCGCAAGGCCGACCGGCTGGTGGTGATGGACCGCGGCGCCGTGGTCGAGGTCGGCCCGCACGACGAGCTGATGGAGCGCGAAGGCGCCTATTTCCGGCTCTACCAGGCGCAGGTGCGCCGGGTCGATGCCGAGGATCTCGAAGAACTGAAGATGGAATCGGTCGCCGCTGCGGCCGCCATCCCGTCCGCCCATCCGTCGGGAGAGTCCTGATGTCCTTGCCCGCCTGCGCTGCCGACCGCCGTGCCGCCGACCGCCCGGTGGCGGCCCGCCCCTTCACCCTGGCCCGCGACGCCTTCGGCCGGCTGCAGCTGACCGACGCGGCCGGCACCGCGCCGGTTACCCCGGTCCGGGCCTTTCCGCTGGCCGCCCCCGACGAGGCGGTGTCGCTGGTCGGCCCCGACGGCCGGGAGCGCGCCTGGGTCGACAGCCTGGCCGACCTGGCGGCGGGCGACCGGGCGCTGGTGCTGGAAGACCTGGGCCATCGCGAATTCATGCCGGAGATCCTGCGGCTGGTGGACGTCTCGACCTTCGCCACACCGAGCGCCTGGACGCTCGAGACTGACCGCGGCCCGGCCCGGCTGCTGCTCAAGAGCGAGGACGACCTGCGTCGCCTGCCCGGCAACGGGCTGCTGGTGGCGAGCGGCGACGGGGTGCACTACCGCATCCGCGACCGGTTCGCACTCGACAAGGCGTCGCGCAAGCTGCTCGACCGGTTCCTGTGAACGGCGGGACGGCGATGCACACCAGCGCCCTCGTGCTGTTTTCCGGCGGCCAGGACTCCACCACCTGCCTCGCCCATGCGCTGCAGCGCTACGAGCGGGTCGAGACGGTCGGCTTCGACTACGGCCAGCGCCACCGGGTCGAGCTGGAGGCGCGCCTCACGGTGCTGACCGAGCTGCGCCGGCAGTTCCCGGCCTGGGATGCACGCCTCGGCGACGACCATGTGCTCGACCTGGCGGTGCTCGGCCAGGTGAGCGAAACATCGCTCACCCGCGAAACCGCCTTCGCGCTGGAAGACAACGGCCTGCCCAACACCTTCGTGCCGGGCCGCAACCTGCTGTTCATGACGCTGGCCGCGGCGCTGGCCTACCGGCGCGGACTGCAGGTGCTGGTGACCGGGGTCTGCGAGACCGATTTCTCCGGCTACCCGGACTGCCGGGACGACACGATGAAGGCGCTGCAACTGGCGCTGTCGCTCGGCATGGACCGCCGGTTGCTGGTCGAGACGCCGCTGATGTGGATCGACAAAGCGGCCACCTGGGCGCTGGCCGAGCAGCTCGGCGACGCGAGCGGCACCCCGCGCGGCGGCGCCGTGCTGACCGATCTGGTGGTGGAACACACCCACACCTGCTACCTGGGCGACCGCACCCACCGCCACGCCTGGGGTTACGGCTGCGGCCACTGCCCGGCCTGCCAGCTCAGGGCGCGGGGCTACGAGGCTTTCCGGGCGCGCGCTGCCGCGTGAGCATCTGCTCGCGTGCGCATGCCGGACCGGTGCAGCGCCGCGAAAGGGACGGCACGGCCCTCAATTTCGGCGAAGATTTGCCGAAAGTCCCTGCAGGAACCCTGTTTTCCCGCCGCCCGCCGACCCCACCGGAGAAGCACCATGCAACTGCCGCCCATCGACCGTAGCCTCGCCATCGCACCGACCGCGGAGACGGTGGCGAACGCCTCCGGCGCGGCCGAGCCGGTCCGCCCGGGCGTCACCCAGCGGCAGGACGGCCGCGACTGGGTCGGTGCGACGCAAGGCCTGCGCGGCCCCGACAGCCCCTCGGCCGCACCCGCGACGCCCAACCGCGACTGGACCGAGGTCCGGCCCACCGAGACGGCCAAGCCGCCCGAGGAGCCGCCGAAGGAGCCGATCTACAAGATGCTGATGGAGCAGATCCAGTCGATCTGGCGCGCGGGCGCCCAAACGCTGGACATCGCCGAAGAAATGCAGCGCCAGGCCAACCGGGTGGCCGGCGTGGAGATCGGCAAAGACAAACAGGGGCCGCTGGTCTACACCGACCCGGCGAAGGTCCGCAAACCGCCTGCTGCCTGAGCGCGGGCCTCCAGAATTACGCGCCGGCAGCCGGCGCGGTTTACCAGCGGCGTTCCGGGGCCGGCGCGGCCGGTGCCGGCAGGGGCGCCGGCGCTTCGGTAGGTGCGGGTGCCTGCGGGGCCCCGCTATCTGCAGCCGCGGCGCCGGTGCGTTCGGCCCGGCGTTGCAGCGCCAGCGCACGGATTTCGGCAAAGCTCACCCGGTTATCGCGGTCGGTGTCGGCCTGGTCGAACGCATCGCGCAGCCGCGGGAACAGCGCCACCTCGTCGCGGGTCAGATAGCCGTCGCCGTTCGCATCGAGCCACTTGAACTGGCGGGCGGCGAGGACTTCGCCCTTGCTGGGGCCCCCCGGCGCATCGGGAGCAGGTGCAGCCGCGTTGGCGGCCGCAGGCGGAGGCGGCGTTCCGGTCGCCGGCTGGGCCTGCGCCCCGCCGGCGCAGGCCAGCAGCACCGCCGCGGCGGCGCGGAGGAGGGACGGTCGGACGGAAAAGGGAAAAACGGAAAGATGCATCGCCCGATCGTGGCACAGCCCTGCCGACCGGACGTCACCAGGGGTCAGGCGGCGTCCGGCGGCAGCGGGGCGGCTGCGGCGGGCGACGGCGCCAGGAAGGCGGCCACGCCGGCGCCCACATGGCCGGCCGGCACATGCAGCGCGGCCGAGCGCACATGGCCGGTCTGGTCGTCGAAGAAGAAGTCGGGCTCGAACTCGCGCAGGAACGGTCCCTTTTCCAGGCCCCCCAGGAACATCGCCTCGTCCACCGCCAGGCCCCAGTTCATCAGCGTGTTGATCGCCCGCTCGTGCGCCGGCGCGCTGCGGGCGGTGACCAGCGCGGTGCGGATGCGCATGCCTGACACGTCGGCCTGCTGCTGCAGCTGGTGCAGCGCCGCCAGCAGCGGCTTGAACGGACCGCCCGACAGGGGCAGCGTCGCCTTGCTCGACTCGTGGGTCTGGAAGGCGGCGAGGCCCTCGGCCTGGTAGACGCGCTCGGCCTCGTCGGAGAACAGCACCGCGTCGCCGTCGAAGGCGATGCGCAATTCCTGCGGATAGTTGACGCCCGCCGCCACCGATTCGGTCAGCACCCGGGCCGCGGGAAAGCCGATCGCCAGCGCCTGGCTCACGTCGTCCTCGTTGGCCGACAGGAACAGGTGCGCGCCGAGCGGCCGCAGGTACTTGAACGGGTCGCGCCCCTGGGTGAACACGCCGCGCTCCAGCGACAGACCGGCGTTCTTCGCCGATTCGAAGATGCGCAGCGCACTCACCGGGTCGTTGCGCGACAGCACCACCACCTCGACCCGCCGCACATCGTCGCGGTTGAAGTGCAGCAGCTTCTGCACCAGCGAGAATGCCACACCCGGCTTGGCCGGCACCTTCAGCCGCTCCTGCTGCAGCTGCATGTAGGCGGTCGGATCGCGCGGGTCGAAGACGCGGTTCTCCTCCTCGAAATCGAACAGCGCCCGCGAGGAGATCGCGATCACCAGCTTGTCGGCGAGGGTGAGGGGCATGGGCAGTTTCCAATCAGCGCAACAAAAAACAGCGGCGTTCACCAGAGATACCGCAGATCCGGCTTCGCAGGTCTGCCGGTATCGCCCCCCTTCCCGCGCAGCGAGAGAAGGGGGGAGCCGCGCAGCGGCTCGGGGGGATGTGCTCTACCTCACCCACTGGTTGAGCTGGATGATCGGCAGCAGGACGGCCAGCACGATCAGCATCACCACCAGCCCCATCGCCACGATCAGCAGCGGCTCCAGGATGGTGGCGAGCGCCAGCGCGCGGCGCTGCACCTCGGCGCCGAGCTGGGCGGCGGCGCGCTGCAGCATCACCGGCAGCTGGCCGGTCTGCTCGCCGAGCCGCGCGAACATCGCGACGAGGCCGGGAAAACGCTTCTTCTGGGCCAGCGCCGAGGCGAGCGGCGCGCCTTCGCGCACCAGCACCAGCGCGTCGAGCGCGTCGGCGCGCATCGCCGTGTTGTGCAGCGTGCCGGCCGCGGCCTGCAGCGCCCGCAGGATCGGCACCCCGGCCGACGACAGCATCGCCAGCGTGGCCGCGAAGCGGGCAGCGTTGTAGCCACGGGCCAGCCGGCCGATCACCGGCAGGTTCAGCCACACCGCATCGATTTTTTGACGAAAAGCGGGTTTTGCGTAGGCGTAGCGGGCGCCGACAGCTATCAGAACGAGAGCGATCAGCGCCGCCCAGCCGTAGTGCCGCACCGCGTCGCTGATCGCCAGCATCGCCACCGTCAGGAATGGCAGGGCCCGCTTGGTGCCGGCGAACACGTTGGCCACCTGCGGCACCACATACCCGACCAGGAACAGCACGATCACGATCGCGACCAGGGTGACGATCGCCGGGTAGAGCGCCGCGCCGACCAGCTTGGCCTTGAGGGCTTGGCGCTGTTCCAGGTCGTCGGCCAGCCGCTCGAGCACCAGGCCGAGGCTGCCGCTCTGCTCGCCGGCGCCGATGACCGCGGCATAGACCGGCGAGAACTCGCGCGGATGCTGCAGCAGCGCCTTGGAAAAGGTGGAGCCGCCGTTCACCTCGGCCCGCAGGGCGGCGATCAAAAAGCGCTGGCGGTCGTCTTCCGATTCGTCGGCGAGCGCGGTCAGCGCCCGTTCCAGCGGCAGGCCGGCGGCGACCAGGCCGGCGAGCTGGCGCGTCCAGATCGCGAGGCCGGTGGCGTTGAAGGCGCGCCGGGCGAAGGCGGAGCCGGCCAGCGCACTGCCGGCGTCGGGCGAGGCCAGCACCGCCTCGACCGCCAGCGGCACCAGCGACTGGCCGCGCAGCAGGCCGCGGGCGGCGCGCGCGGTGTCGGCCTCGATCACGCCCTTGCGGGACTGGCCTTGGGCGTCGAGGGCTTCGAAGGAATAGGCGGGCATGGCGGCGGCGGGAACGCGGTGCGGCGCAGGGCGCCGGAAAACGGCGCCGGGGCGGCGCCGGCGCGTATTGTCGGCGTTCCGCGACGCGCCGGGCAGTCTGTGTCGTCGTGCGGGACGGGGCGGTCGAGCGACCGGCCGCGTGTCAGGCGAGCGCGTCGGCCGTCGCCGGCATGGTGCGCACCGCTGCCGCCGCGATGTCGAGCGAGCGCAGCCGCAGCGCCGGGTCGAAGATGTCGCAGACCAGGATCATCTCGTCGGCGCCGGTCCGCTCGGCGAGCGTCTGCAGGCCGGCGTGCACCGTCTCCGGCCCGCCGATCACGCCGGCCGCCAGGAAGTCGCCGATGGCCGCGCGTTCCTGCGGCTGCAGCGAGGCGACGAAGCCTTCCTCGGGCGGCGCGAGCTTGCCGCGGGCGCCGGTCAGGATGCCGAGGATGCGCCGGTAGGTGCTGCTGGCGAGGAACTCGGCCTCGTCGTCGGTCGGCGCGGCGATCATGGGCACGCCGATCGCCACATAGGGTTCGGCGAGCGTCGCCGACGGGCGGAACCGCGCGCGGTACAGCTCGACCGCCTGCAGCAGCAGCCGCGGCGCGAAATGCGAGGCGAAGGCGTAGGGCAGGCCGCGTTCGGCCGCCAGCTGCGCCGAGAACAGGCTGGAGCCGAGCAGCCAGATCGGCACCTCGGTGCCGGCGCCGGGCGTGGCGATCAGGCGCTGGCCGGGCTGCGCCGGTGCGAGCAGGCGCTGCAGCTCGGCCACGTCGCGCGGAAAGTCGTCCACCGACTCGGTGCGGTCGCGGCGCAGCGCGCGCATCGTGGCCGGGTCGGTGCCGGGCGCGCGGCCCAGGCCCAGGTCGATCCGGCCGGGGTACAGCTCGGCCAGCGTACCGAAGGCCTCGGCCACCACCAGCGGCGCATGGTTGGGCAGCATGATCCCGCCGGAGCCGACGCGGATGCGTTCGGTGCCGCCGGCCACATGGCCGACCATCACCGCAGTGGCCGAACTGGCGATGCCTTCCATGTTGTGGTGCTCGGCCATCCAGTAGCGGGTGAAGCCGAGCGACTCCGCATGCCGCGCGGTGCGCAGCGCGAGCGCCAGCGCATCGCGGACCGTGCCGCCTTCGCGCACGGCGACCAGGTCGAGGAAGGAAAGTCGGATGTCGGACAGTGCAGGCATGCGGACGATTGTCCCGCCGGGCCGCGAGGCGCGTGCGCGGCGCGCCGAATCACTGCACCGCGGGCAGGGGCGGGCGGCCGTCGGGCGAACGGACCGACGGGCGGTCGCCGGCCGCGGACAGGCGGCGTGTAGGGGGCGAGGCCGGCCCGTACGATCCCCGGGGCCCTGCCGCGGACCCAGCCCCGCCGCGCTCCCTATTCGACCGTTCCGTTCCCTTATGCAGAGTCTTTCCGCTCCGGCCCGCCGGCCCCTGCGCCTGACCGCCGCCGCGGCGGCCGCCGTCGCCTTCGTCTCCCTGTCGCTGCCCGCCGCGGCCCAGCCGCTGCCCGAAGGGTTCCTGTGCTGCAACCTGCGCACCGACGGCCGGTGGATCACCGACATCAACTACGACGAAGCCGGCAAGCGCCTGATCCCCGCCGGCACGCCGGTCCGCGTGACCGGCTACGGTCGCCAGCGGGTGTTCGTGACCTTCGGCGACGGCAGCAGCCAGGCGATCGGCAACGACTACAGCCGCGACCTCGACCTGCCCACCTTCGCCGCGCGCTACGTCGTGCCGCAGGACCCGCGCATCGCGCTGGCCGCGGCGCCGGCGGCGGTGCGCCAGGCGGTGGACGCCGCCCGCGTCGCCCGCGGCATGACGCGCGAGCAGGTGATCGCGGCCGTCGGCTATCCGGTCACCAGCGAGAACCCGCGGCTCGACGCGCCGATCTGGCGCTACTGGCTGACCAGCTTCGAGGAATTCCAGGTGAGCTTCGGCCCCGACGGCCGGGTGAGCGAGGTGAGCGCGCTGCCGACGGTGCGCCAGCGGGTGGCGGCGGACTGAGGACGGACCGGTCGTCGGGGCCGGACATGCAATGGCGATGACCGGTTTCGTCGAATATTTCGGCCGTTGATCGGGCGGTAGCGCCCGTCCTGCCTACGCAGTCAGCTATGGTTTTCGTAGCGTTAACGTTGACGTTGACGTTGACGTTGACGCTGACGCCGTGCGGGCCATCTGCCGCCGGTGCCCCCGCCCAGCAGCGCCCAGCCCATGTCCGACTGCGTGTCCCATTCGTAGCCCTGGGTGCCCAGGAGCCAATGCGACGGGCGGATGTCGGTCGGCGGGGCGCGCCGGTCGGACGCCGGGTGGCGCTCAGTCCCGCGTCACCCGCAGCACCTCTTCCGGCGTGGTGATGCCCTCGCGCACCAGCCGCTCGCCGTCCTCGCGCATCAGGGTCATGCCGGCGGCGATCGCGGTGTCGCGGATCGTGGCCTCGGGCGCCTGGCCGTGGATCTGCGCGCGGATCGCGTCGTCCACCACCAGCAGCTCGAACACGCCGGTGCGGCCCTTGTAGCCGCTCGGATCGGTGGCGTCGATGCGGCGCACCAGCCGCTGCGCCAGCACGCCGAGCAGCGAACTGCTGAGCAGGAACGGCTCCACGCCCATGTCGGTCAGCCGGGTGATCGCGCTGGCCGCGTCGTTGGTGTGCAGCGTGGCCAACACCAGGTGACCGGTGAGCGATGCCTGGATCGCGATCTGCGCGGTCTCGAAGTCGCGGATCTCGCCGATCATCACGATGTCCGGGTCCTGCCGCAGGATGGCCCGCAGCGCGCGGGCGAAGGTCAGCTCGATCTTGCTGTTGACCTGGGTCTGCCCGACGCCGGGCAGCTCGTACTCGATCGGGTCCTCGACCGTCATGATGTTGTTGCGGGTCGCGTCGAGCCGGGCCAGCGACGCATAGAGCGTCGTCGTCTTGCCGGAGCCGGTCGGGCCGGTCACCAGGATGATGCCGTGCGGCTGGGCGATCAGCCGCTCGAAGCGGTGCAGCACGTCGCCGAGCATGCCGACCGCCTCCAGGCTCAGCTTGTTCTCGGACTTGTCGAGCAGCCGCAGCACCGCGCGTTCGCCGTGCGCGCTCGGCAGGGTGGACACCCGCACGTCCACCGCCCGGGTGCCGATGCGCAGGGAGATGCGGCCGTCCTGCGGCAGGCGTTTCTCGGAGATGTCGAGGTCGGCCATGATCTTCAGCCGCGAGATCAGCGCCGCGTGCAGCGCGCGGTTGGGCTGCACCACCTCGCGCAGCGCGCCGTCGACCCGGAAGCGCACGCTGGAGGTCCGCTCGTAGGGTTCGATGTGGATGTCGCTCGCGCCGTCGCGCGCGGCCTGGGTGAGCAGCGCGTTGAGCATGCGGATGATCGGCGCGTCGTCGGCGGTCTCCAGCAGGTCCTCGATCGCGGGCAGCTCCTGCATCATGCGCGACAGGTCGGCATCGCTCTCGACCTCGCTCACCACCGTCGCGGCGCTCGATTCGCCCTGGGCGTAGGCCGCGCTGATGCGCTGGGCGAGCGGGCCGGGCTCGGTGCGCTGCAGGGCGGCGACCGGGTGCTTGCGCAGCACTTCGCCCAGCGCGGTGCCGTCGGGCTGCGGGCCGTGCCACAGGGCCAGCCGGCCGTCCTCGTCCTCCAGCAGCAGCTGGTGGGCGCGGGCGAAGGCGTAGGGCAGGGGATAGCGGACCATCGGCGCGCCCCTCGTCAGCGCGTTTCTTCGCGGGTCGCCGGATCGGCGGTCGGCGGCAGCGCGCCGCGCAGCGGCACGCCCGACGGCCGGGTGACGACCGGCGGCAGCGGCGGCGGGATCAGCTCGGTGCCGCGGATCGTGCGCTCCTTCGAGACGGCCGGCAGCGGCGGCAGCAGCGGCGCGGCATCGACGCCGCGCAGCAGCGGGTTGGAGGCGGGCTGGATGTTCTGCTGCAGCGCGCGGATCTGGCCGTAGCGGTCCTCGGCGAGCGTGTCGCTGTCGGCCGCGTCGCGCACCACCACCGGCCGCAGGAACACCATCAGGTTGCTCTTGCGGCGGCTGCGCGTCTCGCTGCGGAACAGACCGCCGACCACCGGCACGTCGCCGAGCAGCGGCACCTTGTCCTGGCCGAGCGAATAGTCGTCCGACAGCAGGCCGCCGAGCACCACGATGCTGCCGTCGTCCACCAGCACGTTGGACTCGATCGACCGCTTGTTGGTGATCGGGCCGGTGGTGTTGGCGATGGTGCTCTGGTCGACGTTCGACACCTCCTGGAAGATCGCCATCTTCACCGTGCCGTTCTCGTTGATCTGCGGCTTGACCCGCAGCGTCAGGCCCACGTCCTTGCGCTCGACCGTGGTGAACGGGTTCACCGTGTTGCTGCCGGTGCTGTTGGCGTAGGAGCCGGTGACGAAGGGCACGTTCTGGCCGATGACGATGCGGGCTTCCTCGTTGTCGAGCGTCAGCAGGTTCGGGGTGGACAGCACGTTGGCGTCGCCGGTGCTCTGCAGGAAGCTCGCCAGCGCGCCGAGGTAGTAGCGGCCGTTGATGCGCGGCACCAGCGCCGCGTTGAAGCCGGTGGTGGCGCCGCTGGCGGCGGCCGACGACAGCGCGGTGCCGAGCGTCGTGGTGCCGCCGGCCGCGGCCAGCGCCAGGCTCAGGATGTTCGGGCCGGCCACGTTGGAATTGGTGCCGAGCAGGCCGATCGTCCCGTCGCCGCGGTTGCCGAGCGCGGTCTGCCACTGGATGCCGAAGTCGGCGGTACGGCTGGCATTGACCTCGACGATCAGGCTCTCGACCAGCACCTGCGCGCGCCGGCCGTCGAGCTTGTCGATCACCGCGCGCAGCTGCCGGTACTGCGGCTCGCTCGCGGTGATGATCAGCGAATTGGTGGCCGGGTCGGCCTGGATGCTGCCGCCGGTCGACGGCTGCGCGCTGTTGCCGAAGCTTGCCGATGCGCCGGTGCTCACGCCCGACGCGCTGCCGAGCGTGGAGCCGAAGCCGGCCGACTGCGGCAGCGCGGTCTGCTGCGGAAAGCCGGTGGTGCCCAGGGTGCCGGTCGTGCCGGTGACGCCCGTCGCGCCCGCCACGCCGCCGGTGCCGGCCGACAGCGACGCCAGCGCCGCCCGCAGCGTGACCGCCAGACGGGTCGCCTCGGCATTCTTCAGGTAGACGACGTAGATGTTGCCGGCGTCGCCGTTGGGCCCCAGGTTGGTCGGCTGGTCCAGCCGCGCGACCAGCGAGCGGATCAGCGACAGCCGCGCCGGATTAGCCGCCCGCACGATCAGCGCATTGCTGCGCGGCTCGGCGATCAGCGTGGTGCGGAAGCTGCCGTCGTTGCCGCCGCCGGCCACCGGCGCCGCGCTGACCGCCGCGCCGGGCGTGGCGCCCGCGGTGCCGGCCGCGCTGCCGCTGCCGTCGGCCAGGCGCGCCACCAGCGGCGCCAGGTCGGCCGCGATCGCATGGCGCAGCGGGATCACCTCGACGTCGGTGGCATTCGACACGTCGGCCGCCGCGATGATCCGGGCCAGCCGGTCCAGGTTCTCGGCGTAGTCGGTGATCACCAGCGAGTTGTTGCCCGGGTTCACGTTGATCGTGTTGTTCGGGCTGATCAGCGGGCGCAGCACCGGCACCAGATTGTTGGCGTTCTCGAAGTTGAGCCGGAAGATCTGGGTGACGATCTGGTTGCCCGCGGCACTGCGGGTGGCGCTGGCGTTGCCGGCGGTGACGGTGCCGCCCTGCAGCTTGGCGTCGGCCTCGGGCACGACCTTGTAGAGGCCGGCCGACTCGACCACGGTGAAGCCCTGCAGCCGCAGCGCGGCGAGGAACTGGTTGAAGGCGGTCATCGGCGGCACCGGCCGCTCGGTGACCAGCGACATCGTGCCCTTGACCCGCGGGTCGACCACCACGTTGCGGCCGGTGATGGTGGACATCGTGCGGGCGACCGCCTCGATCTCGGCATTGGCGAAGTTGAGCGTCACCGGCTCGCGTGCGCCGACCGACGGCGGCAGCGCGCCGCGGGCTACCTGCGCGGTCGCGGTTTGCGGCCCCAAAGTGCCGGTAGCGCACACCAGTCCTGCGCAAGCTGCTATCGAAAGGGTAGCGAGGCGCGGGCGGCGCGGAAGGCGATAAGTCATGTCGTGTCAACCCACGGTGATGAGGGAGCGGGCGCCGGTGCGCCGGCCGATGATGTTCAGGAGATTGGCGAGCGCGGCCTCGCGGTCGGGCGCGGCCTGCGCCTCGCCGTCGAAGCGCAGCCGGGAACCGATCCAGCGGCCGCTGCCTTGGAGTTGCAGGGCGCCGTCGAGCGTGGTCAGCTGCAGGGTCGTCGCATCGCCGCCGATGAGCATGAGGCGGTAGCTGCCCATCGGCCGCAGCGGCGACAGGCGCGAGGACATGGCCAGTGCGTCGAGTTCGGCCCGGCCGGCCAGCGCCACGCGGCCCTGGGCGACCGAGACCATCAGGTCCTGGGTGCGCAGCGCGAGCGTGCCCTGCGGCTGCAGCGTGTTCCAGGGTGTGCCGAGGCCCGCGAGCAGCGCCGCGGGCCACTGCGAGCCGCCGTCGGCCACCAGCAGCCGTGCGCCGCCCCAGCGCAGGTGCAGCCGCATCGCGAGCGGCTGCGCGGTGCAGCAGGCGGCCTGCAGCCGGATGGCGGCACCGTTCCAGGTCGGCCGCAGCCGCCACTGCAGCCGGTCGGGCAGCGCGGCCGCGTCGCCGCTGCCGGCACCACCGGTCAGCACCAGCTGGGCCGAGCCGTTCCAGACCGTGCCGCGCGGCGCGGCCAGCACCACATGGCCGCCGCTGGCATCGGTGACCGCCGCGGCGAGCCAGCGGGCCGGCGCGAACAGCACGACCGCCAGCAGCAGGCCGGCCAATCCGCCGAGCGCAGCCCAACCCCAGCCGCGCCCGGGCAGGTGCAGGGTCGGGCGGTGCGTGCGGGCCGCACGGGCGGCGGCAGCCGGGGAGGACGGGGTGCGGGAACGGGCCACGGTGGGATGCGGGAGGCAGAAGAAAGAAGGACGGCGGCGGTGCGGCCTCAGCGCGGCGGCAGCGCCAGCACCAGGGTGCCGTCCCAGCGGACGTCGGTGTCGGCCGCGGCCGTGACCGGCACAGCGCCGGACGGTGAGGCCGGGAAGGGTATGTTCTGCGAGAAGTCGGGCGTCGGGCCGGCCTGCGCCGCGACCGGGTTCGGCAGCCGGGCGCCGGCGCTGCCGCCCGTGGCGCCTGCCGCCGCGGCGGTCCGGGGCGGGCTGCGGGTCAGCCGCGCCTCGACCGGCAGCGCACGCGCATTGGCACGGGCCTGCGCCAGCCAGGCGGCCAGCCGGTCCGGCGGCGTGCCGCGCAGTGTCAGGATCGCCCGGTCGCCGCTGGCGCTGAGCTGCGCGCCGGCGCCCAGCTGCGCGACCGATGCCTGCAGCGCGCGCAGCGCGTCGTCCGGGTTGGCGCGCGGCTCGGCCTGCAGCCGGCGGGCCTCGGCCTGCAGCACCAGCAGGCGCTGCTGCTGGGCGTCGAGCGTGTTGCGCCGGGTCTCGGCGCCGGCCAGGGTGCGCAGGGCCGGCGCCAGGGCGATCGCCCAGACCAGCAGCAGGCCGACCGCCACGGCCGCGAGGCCGCTCAGGTAGCGCTCGCGCGGCGACAGGGCCTGCCAGCGCAGGCGGGCAGCAGCGGCGGATTCCTTCCAGGCGGGCATCACGGGGCTCCTGCAGGGCGCAGCGCGAGGGCGTCGCCGTCGATGCGGGCGGCGATGCCCTGCGGTTGCAGCGCGGTGGCGGCCTGCGCCGCCTCGTCGGCCGACAGGTTCAGGCCGCGCAGCCGGGCTTCGCCGGCGCTGTAGTCGAGGGCGGTGGCGGCCCGGCCGGGCGGCAGCACCGCGGCGGCCGCGGCCAGCAGGGTTTCCAGGTCGCCGCTGCCGGCGGCGCCGGTGGACTGGCGCAGCTGGGCCAGCTCGCGCTCCATCTGCACCGGCGCATCGACCACCACCCGCACCGTCGGGAAGGTGGCGGTGAGCAGGCCCCGCACCGCGGCCTCCTGCCGGTCGAGCGCGGTCTTTTCCTTCCAGGCCCAGGCATTGAGCCCGACCAGCTGCGCGCCGACCAGCAGGCCGGCGCCCCAGCGGGCCGCGCGCCAC
>CAJYQL010000050.1 GCA_913776965.1 uncultured Xylophilus sp. | reverse complement strand
TCGCCGAGAAGAGCTACGTCAACACCAGCGTGGACGCGATCAACCAGCGCATCCTGGGCCGCTACCAGAACGGCCTGGGCAAGACCTGGGACGACCCGAACTACATGAAGTTCTACAACGACGGCGCAGTGAACTTCCCCTACCTGTCGGACGGCATGTGGTTCCTGACCCAGCACAAGCGCTGGGGCCTGCTTAAGGAGCACCCGAACTACCTAGCGGTCGCGCAGCAGATCAACCAGATCGACATCTACAAGCAGGCCGCCGACGCGACCAAGACGCCGGTGCCGAAGGAGGTGCTGCGCACCAGCAAGCTGATCGACGGGACCGTCTGGGACGGCAAGAACCCGCAGCAGTACGCCGATTCGTTCAAGGTCCGCGCCTGACGCGCAACCCGACAGGAGCTCCACCATGGTCAGTGCCGTCTTCCATTCCCCGCTCGCCGTGCCGGCGGCGGACACGCCCGTCCGCATAGCCGCTGCGGACGCTCCCAAAACCATAGCTGCCAGCGCAGCCGCAGCGGGCGCCAAGGCCGAAAAACCATCGCAAAAGGCTGCCCGCACGCCGCGCGACTGGCGCGGGTTCTGGCAGCGGGTGCTGCCGCCCTTCTTCGGCATCGCGCTGCTGGTCGTGATCTGGCAGATCGTCTCGGTCGCCACCGGCGGCAGCATTCCGACGCCGAAGGACACGGCCGCGCAGGCGGTCTCGGTGTTCAGCGACCCGTTCTACCGCAACGGCCCGAACGACCAGGGCGTCGGCTGGAACGTGTTGTCGTCGCTGCAGCGGGTGGCGATGGGCTTCGGCCTGGCGGCGCTGGTCGGCATTCCGGTCGGCTTCGCGATCGGCCGGTTCGCCTTCCTCTCGCGGATGTGCAACCCGCTGATCAGCCTGCTGCGTCCGGTGTCCCCGCTCGCCTGGCTGCCGATCGGCCTGCTGGTGTTCAAGGGCGCCAACCCGGCGGCCATCTGGACCATCTTCATCTGCTCGATCTGGCCGATGATCATCAACACCGCCGTCGGCGTACAGCGCGTGCCGCAGGACTACATGAACGTGGCCCGGGTGCTGAACCTGTCGGAATGGAAGATCGTCAGCAAGATCCTGTTCCCGGCCGTGCTGCCCTACATGCTGACCGGCGTGCGGCTGGCCGTCGGCACCGCCTGGCTGGTGATCGTCGCGGCCGAGATGCTGACCGGCGGCGTCGGCATCGGCTTCTGGGTGTGGGACGAGTGGAACAACCTCAACGTCAAGAACATCATCATCGCGATCTTCGTGATCGGCATCGTCGGCCTGCTGCTCGAGTACGCGCTGATCAAGCTGGCCACCGCGTTCACCTTCGAAGAGGTGAAGTCGTGAGCGCGGGGCGCCCTCGCCGCTTCACGCCCACCGTCTCAGCCTGACCACCGGAGCACCCAGCATGAGCACTTTGTCCCTGAGCACCAAGTTCATCGAGATCCGCGGCGTCGAGCAGATGTTCAAGACCGCCAAGGGCCCGTTCCGCGCGTTGCGCGATATCGACCTGACGGTCGCCAAGGGCGAGTTCGTCGCGCTGATCGGCCATTCCGGCTGCGGCAAATCGACGCTGCTCAACCTGATCGCCGGCCTGACGCTGCCGACCGCCGGCACGCTGCTGTGCGCCAACAAGGAGATCACCGGCCCCGGCCCGGACCGCGCGGTGGTGTTCCAGAACCACTCGCTGCTGCCCTGGCTGACCTGCTACGAGAACATCTTCCTGGGTGTGGAGCGGGTCTTCGCCGCCACCGAGTCGAAGGCCCAGCTGCGCGACCGCACCAATGCGGCGCTCGACCTGGTCGGCCTGACCCATGCGGCGCAGAAGCGGCCGGGCGAGATCTCCGGCGGCATGACGCAGCGGGTGGGCATCGCCCGGGCGCTGGCGATGGAGCCGCAGGTGCTGCTGATGGACGAGCCGTTCGGCGCCCTCGACGCGCTCACCCGCGCCAAGCTGCAGGACGAGCTGCTGGCGATCGTCGCCAAGACGAAGAGCACGGTGGTGATGGTGACCCACGACGTGGACGAGGCGGTGCTGCTGTCCGACAAGATCGTGATGATGACCAACGGCCCGGCCGCCACCATCGGCGAGGTGCTGACGGTCGACATCGCCCGTCCGCGCAACCGCGTCGCGCTGGCCGAGGACCCGACCTACCTGCACTGCCGCAAGGCGGTGATCGACTTCCTCTACACCCGCCAGGCGCACGTGGAGAAGACCGCCGCCTGACCGGCTGGCACGGAAACTGCACCAGTCGAGGGCGGCCGCCACGAAGACGGGCCGGCCGCACTGGACAAAGGCGTCCCTGCATCCTGCGCACCCTTGCGGTGCCCTGGCTGCACGGGCGCCTTTTTGCATTTCTGCACCGATTTCGACCGCGAGACGCCGCCATGCTGAATTTCCGGGCCTTCCTGAACGCCGGCCACGCCCCGACGCTGTGGGCTTCCTTCCTGTACTTCGCCTTCTCCTGCGGCATCTGGGTGATCAACGGCGCGATGGCGCCGTTCATCTCCGAGGCCTTCCAGCTCAGCCCCACGCAGAAGGGCTTGATGCTGTCGATCCCGATCTTCGCGGGCGCCCTGATGCGCTTCCCGCTCGGGCTGCTGGCGCAGTACATCGGCCGCAAGAACGCCACGCTGGTCGAGATGGGCGGCATCGCGATCGCGATGGGCTTCGGCTATTTCTTCGTCGATTCGTACCACGACCTGCTGGCGATGGGCGTGCTGCTGGGCATCGCGGGTGCGAGCTTCGGCGTGGCGCTGTCGCTCGGCTCCGGCTCCTTTCCGCCCCGCTACAAGGGCCTGGCGATGGGCCTGGTCGGTGCCGGCAACGTCGGCACCGCCGTCTCGGCCCTGCTGGCGCCGGCGCTGGCCCAGGCCTACGGCTGGCAGACGGTGTATGGCTTCGCCGCGATCGGCATCGCGATCCCCGTCGTGGTGATGGTGCTGTTCGCGCAGGAGCCGACGGACCTGGACAAG
Organism: uncultured Xylophilus sp.; assembly: GCA_913776965.1. GTDB lineage: Bacteria > Pseudomonadota > Gammaproteobacteria > Burkholderiales > Burkholderiaceae_C > Xylophilus. The sequence continues at coordinate 11,842 of CAJYQL010000050.1, read as the reverse complement.
CATTCGAGCTTCCGCGACCACATCGCCTGCCTGTTCGAGAAGGACGGCTGGGCCTTCAGCCTGATCTATGCGGTCACATTCGGCGGCTTCATCGGCCTGACCACCTTCCTGCCCAGCTACTTCTACGACCAGTTCGGGGTGAGCAAGACGCAGGCGGGCCAGCTGACGATGCTGGCGGCCTTCATGGGCGCGGCGCTGCGCATCTTCGGCGGCTGGCTATCGGACCTGTGGGGCGGCGTGAACACGCTGACCGCGGTGCTGGCGGTGGTGGCCGTCTCGCTGGTGCTGTGCGGCTTCGCGCAGGGCTCGCTCGCGGCCACGGTGCTGCTGTTCCTGCTGTGCTTCGCCGCGCTCGGCGCCGGCAACGGCGCGCTGTTCCAGCTGGTGCCGCTGCGCTGGCCGCTGACCACGGCGGTGGCCGGCTCGATGATCGGCGAGATCGGCGCGCTCGGCGGCGGCCTGGTGCCGAACGCGATGGGCCTGTCGAAGCAGTACGCCGGCACCTACCTGTGGGGCTTCGTGCTGTTCGCGGCGTGCGCCGTGGCGATGCTGGTGCTGCTGCGCTTCATGCAGATCCGCTGGACCCGCACCTGGGCCGAGCGCGGTGGCCGGGCCCGTACCGCCTGACGCGAACAGGCGCGGGCACCGCCGAGGGTCAGCCGAGGGCCTGCACGATGGCCCGGGTGGCCGCGGCGATGACGTCGCTGCGGTAGGGCGTACCGGCCGGCGGCTGGCGGTCCTGGGTGAAATAGACGGCGATCGTCCACGGCGCGCCGCTCGCGGGCCACACGACGCCGATGTCGTTGGCGGTGCCGTAGTCGCCGGACCCGGTCTTGTCGGCCACCGCCCAGCCGGCCGGCACGCCGGCGCGGATGCGGGTGTCGCCGGTGGTGTTGCCGCGCATCCAGCCGACCAGGCGGGACCGCTCCGCAGACGGCAGCGCATCGCCGAGCAGCAGGCGCTGCAGGCTCCGGCCGATGCCGGCCGGGGTGGCGGTATCGCGCGGGTCGCCGGGCACCGCGTCGTTGAGCGCGGTCTCCCAGCGGTCGAGGCGGAAGGTGCGGTCGCCGAGGGCGTGGACATAGGCGGTCAGGCCTTCCGGCCCGCCGATCTCCCGCAGCAGCAGATTGCCGGCCGTGTTGTCGCTGTATCGCAGCGCCGCGGCGCACAGCGCGTCATAGGACAGGCCGGTGCCGACGTGCTTCGCGGTGACGGGCGAATAACTGACCAGGTCGGCGGCGCCGTAGGGCACCACCCGGTCCATCAAACCGGGCACGCGGCGGCTTCGGTCGAGCACCGCCGCCGCCGCCAGCACCTTGAAAGTGCTGCAGAGCGGAAACCGCTCGTCCGCGCGCCAGGCCAGCGTCGGCCCGCCGTCGCTGCGCCGGGCCCAGACGCCAAGACGGCCCGCGGCATCGGCTTCGATGCGGCGCAGGGCCGCCTGCCACGCCGCCGAACCGTCGGAGGAGGACGGTGCGGCACAGGCACTCAGCCAGGGCGCCACCAGCGCCGATTGCAGCCAGGCGCGGCGGCTACCGATGCCGGAGAAGAAGGTGTTGCTCGAGGGGGCGTGGGATCGCAGGGGATACATCGCAGAGAAAGAAGAAGCACAGTGGGCGGAGGACCGCGCACGATACGGCCTTCGGGCCGCCCTTGCATCCTGAAGCGTGCGCCACCGCAGGGGCCGGTACGATCCCCGGCGCCCCTGCCTGCCAAAAGATCCACCATGCCCGCCGCCCTCCCCACCATCGACGAAGAAGCACGACTGCGTTCGTTGATCGAACTGGGCGTACTCGACTCGGCGCCCGATCCGGAATTCGAGGCGCTGGTGCAGGCAGCCTCGCTGGTCTGCGACGTGCCGGTGTCGCTGGTCAGCCTGGTGGATGCCGACCGCCAGTGGTTCAAGGCCGCGCTCGGTCTGCCCGGCACCACGGAGACGCCGCGCGAGGACGCGTTCTGTGCGCATGCGATCCACGGTGACGAACTCCTGGAGGTGCCGGACGCCCTCGCCGACCCGCGGTTCACGGACAACCGCCTGGTCCTCGGCGGGCCGGAAATCCGCTTCTATGCGGGCGCGCCGCTGCGCCTGAGCGACGGCATGCGGATGGGCACACTCTGCGTGATCGACCGGGTGCCCCGCCGGCTGGACGAACGCCAGCGGGCGGTGCTGCAGCAGCTCGCACGCGCTGCGGCCCTGCTGCTGGAGCGCCGGCGCGACGCGCTGGCGCATGCGGTCGGCCAGGCGACGATCCAGGCGCTGAACGATGCCGCACCGCTCGGCATGTTCCGCACCGACGACGCCGGACGCATGGCCTACGTGAACCGGCACTGGACCTGCATTTTCGGCGCCGATCCGGCCGGTCCGGTGCCGGCGGACTGGACCGCGGCGGTCGCCGAAAAGGACCGGGAGCGGGTCCGCACGCTCTGGCAGGCGCCCGACGATCCCGACGCCGCGCCCGAAATCGAATTCCGCGTGGCTGCAGCCGGCGACGCGCGCTACGTCCGCTTGGTCTGGCGTGCCGTGCGCGGCGAGGCCGGCGCCGTGCTGGGCCGCACCGGCTTTGCCGAGGACGTGACCGAGCGCCGCCGCGCCGCCGATGCGCTGGTCCGCATGGGCGAGCGGCTGGCCGAGCAGAGCCGGCGCAAGAACCACTTCCTCGCCGCCTTGTCGCACGAGCTGCGCGGCCCGCTCTCGGCCCTGCACAACGGGCTGCACATGATGGGGCTCGACCCCGACGCATCGCCCCGCGCCGAGCGGGCGGTCGGCATGATGCGCCGGCAGGTGGACCAGATGGCGGCGCTGATCGACGGCCTGCTCGACGTGTCGCGGATCGAGGCCGGCAAGGTGGTGCTCGACCGGGTGCCGCTGGACTTCAACCGGGTGGTCGCGGAAGCGGCGGAGACCTGCCTGCCGCTGGTGGACGCGCGGCACCATGCGCTGGAGTTCAAGCTCGCACCGGGGCCGCTGCCGATGCTGGCGGACAAGCCGCGGTTGCTGCAGGTCTGTGTCAACCTGATCAGCAACGCGGCCAAGTACACGCCGGAATACGGCAGGATCGAGATCGCCACGGTCCACGAAGGCGACACCCTGCGGCTGGACGTGAGCGACAACGGCATCGGCATGACCGAGGAGGCGATGGCCTCGGTCTTCGGCCTGTTCGAGCAGGCGGCCGAAGGACAGTCGCTCGCCCAGGGCGGTCTGGGGATCGGGCTGGCGCTGGTGAAGCAGCTGGTCGAACTGCACGGCGGCACCGTCGAGGTGCATTGCGGCGGACTGGGCTCCGGCTGCTGCTTCACGGTGCGCCTGCCGCTGACGCTGCCCTCGCCGGTATGACCGCCGCCACCGTGCGGTACGTCAGCGCGGCAGGAACAGCAGCCAGACGACCAGCAGCAAATTGAGCAGCAGCGACACCGCGCAGCCGATCTTCCACAGCGCGGCCGGATCGCGCACCGCCAGCGGCGTGGCCGGCGGCGTGGTGAGCGGCCGGGAGGCGCCGCGTTCCAGCGCCAGCGCCAGTTCCTCGGCGGTCTCGAAGCGCAGCGCCGGGTCGCGCGCCACCGCCTTCAGCACCACATGGTCAAGCCAGATCGGCACCGCCGGATCGCGCCGGCTCGGCGGCAGCGGGTCGCGCCGGTAGCGGCCGCGCTGGTAGGGCACCACCTCGCCGTAGGGCAGGCTGCCGGTCAGCAGCTGGTAGAGCGTCACGCCCAGCGCGAACAGGTCCGACCGCGCATCGACCGGCTGCGGCGGGTCGTCCCACTGCTCCGGGTTGATGTAGCTCGGCGTGCCGGCATGCAGCGCGCGGGTGGAGGCCGGCTCCCGGCCGCTCAGCGCCACGCCCAGGTCCATCACCCGCACCACGCCGTCTTCGCCCTGGTGCAGGTTGGCCGGCTTGATGTCGCGGTGGATTACGCCCTGCCTGTGCAGCAGGCCCAGGGTGCGCGCCACCTGCAGCGCCATCGTGGCGGCCTGCGCCGGCGGCGGACGGTGGCCCCGGTCGATCAACTGCTGCAGCGTCTCGCCGCCGTGCCAGTCGTAGAGCAGGTAGAAGGCGCTGGCCGCGCCGCCCGGCGGGCCGGCGTGCAGCCGCACCAGATGGTCGGCCGCCCGGCCGCCCTGCATGCGCCGCGCGAGCCAGGCTTCGTGCGCCAGCGTGGCCCGCTCTTCGGCATCGTGCGCGCGGCGCGGATGCAGCGTCTTCAGTGCATACAGCTTGCGGCTGGCCGGATCGCGCATTTGGTAGAGGCACGCCACGCCGCTGTCGGCCACCAGCGCCGTGACCGCCAGGCCGTCGAGGCTGTCGCCGACCTTAAGCGCCGGCGGTATCGGCAACAGGCGCGCCTGCAGCGCCGCATCGTGCAGCGTGGCGACCGACACCCCGCGCACCCGCAGGACCAGCGCGGTCGCGTCGTCCGCGCTGCCGGCCTGCCGGGCGGCGGCGACCAGCGCGGCAGCGACGGACTGGGCATCGGCATCGGTGCCGGCCGGCGGCGCGGCGAGCGCCGCGATCCGCCGCTCGGTCAGGCTGCCGTGCACGCCGTCGGTCAGCAACACGAATACGTCGCCGGCCTGGGCCTCGCCCTGCCGGTAATCGACCACCAGGCGCTCGTCGGCGCCCACGCTGCGGGTGAGCTGGTGCGCGAAGTCCGGGTGGGCGACCGCATGGTCGGTCGTCAGGCAGGCGAGCACGCCGTCGCGCAGCAGGTAGGCGCGGGTGTCGCCCACATGCGCCAGCGTGTACGACTGGCCGCGCAGCACCAGGGCGGTCAGCGTGGTGAGGCCGACCGCAGGCGCGCGGCGGCGGTTGATGCCGTGCAGCCAGCCGTTCTGCGCGGTGACGATGCGGTCGAGCGCGACCGTCGTGTCCCAGGTGGCGGGCGTGCCGAAATAGTCGCGGACCAGGCTGGTGACGGTGGTCTGCGCCGCCTCGCGGCCCATGCCGCCGGTGCTCACGCCGTCGGCGATCGCCGCGATCGCGCCGCGCTGGTCCTCGGCGCGGGCATCGTCCGCGCCGCCCTCCCCGGCCATCGCCGCGGCGAAGTCCTCGTTCGCGCTGCCGCGGCCGGCGCTGCTGACGAAACCGATGTCGAGATCGAAGCTCACGGCCGGGCACTACCACGGCAGGCGGGGGATCGCGTCGAAGGGTCACGGCGCATGGTCTGCTCCTGATTCGATAGCTGCTTGCGCAGGCGCCGCCTGCGCAGAAGGGCGATTTTCATCATAACCCGCCGCCGTGCACCACCGGCACGCACACGCCCTGCACCACGACGGGGCGCGCACAGCCGGCCCCGGGGCATATCGGACGCACCCCCGGCGCAGCGTGGCAGATTCGCGCTGGCATGCCTCTTGCACCCCACTCGGCACCGCCCGGCCCGGCAACGATGCCGCCGGGCTCCCAGGACAAAGGCGTCCGCATGACCGCTCCGGCCCCCGCCGGCGCCACCCCATGCGGACGCCTTTTTTCGTTGCAGCCCCCGCCGAGGAACCCCGATGAACATGCCCGCCCCGACCCCGACGCCCCCCCGGAAGCAGAAGCTGGTCCTGGTGGGCAACGGCATGGCCGGCGTGCGCACGCTGGAAGAGCTGCTGAAGATCGACCCGGACCTCTACGAGATCACCGTCTTCGGCGCCGAGCCGCATCCCAACTACAACCGTATCCTGCTGTCGCCGGTGCTGGCCGGCGAGCAGACGGTCGAGCAGATCGTGCTCAACCCCTGGTCGTGGTACGAGGCCCACGGCATCACCGTCCACGCCGGCCGCACGGTGGTGGAGATCGACCGGGTGCGCCGCGTGGTCCGCGCTGACGACGGCACCGAGGCGGCCTACGACCGGCTGCTGCTCTGCACCGGCTCCCACCCCTTCATCCTGCCGGTGCCGGGCCGCGACCTGGAGGGGGTGATCGCCTACCGCGACATCGCCGACACCCGCACCATGATCGAGACCGCGAAGACGCACCGTCATGCGGTGGTGATCGGCGGCGGACTGCTCGGCCTGGAGGCCGCCAACGGCCTGATGGTGCGCGGCATGTCGGTGACGGTGGTGCACGTCAACGCCTGGCTGCTGGAACGGCAGCTCGACCAAGTCGCGAGCGGCCTGCTGCGCGAGACGCTGGAAGCACGCGGCCTGCGGTTCCGGCTCGGCACCCAGACCAAGGAACTGGTCGGCGACGGCCCGGACGGCACCACCGGCCGGGTCCGCGCCGTGCGGTTCCAGGACGGCAGCGAAGTCCCGGCCGACCTGGTGGTGATGGCGGTCGGCGTGCGGCCCAACGTCGCGCTGGCCGAAAAGGCCCGGCTGCACTGCCAGCGCGGCATCGTCGTCACCGACACGCTGCAGACGGTGACCGATGCCCGCATCTACGCGGTCGGCGAATGCGCGGCGCACCGCGGCATCGCCTACGGGCTGGTCGCGCCGCTGTTCGAGCAGGCGAAGGTCGCCGCGACCCACCTGGCCGAGCGCGGCATCGGCCGCTATCTCGGCTCCCGCACCTCGACCAAGCTGAAGGTGACCGGCATCGACCTGTTCTCCGCCGGCGAGTTCATGGGCGGCGAGGGCACCGAGGAGATCGTGGTGCGCGACGGCTTCGGCGGCGTCTACAAGAAGCTGGTGATCAGGGACGACCGGCTGATCGGGGCCTGCCTCTACGGCGACACTGCCGACGGCGCGTGGTACTTCGAGCTGGTGCGCGAAGGCCGCAGCGTGCAGGCGATCCGCGACCGGCTGATGTTCGGCCCCCCTGCCGACGGCGCCGCGGACGCTGCATCGCCCGCCGCCGCGCCGGCGCTGGCATGACGGAGCCGCGCATGGACCGCCGCGATCCCGCCCCCGCCTTCCGCCCCGACCGCCGCCGGTGGCTCGCCGTATGTGCCGGCGCCGCGAGCCTGTGCGCGGGCGCACCGGCCCTCGCCACCATCGACGGCCTGCCGGAGGCGATCAACCAGGCCGGCCGCCAGCGCATGCTGTCGCAGCGCATGAGCAAGGCCTGGCTCGCGATCGCCCAGAACGTCGAGCCGGAGCAGGCCCGGGCGGTGCTGAACCGCTCGGTGCAGGTCTTCGACAAGCAGCTGGTCGCCCTGCGAGCCTACGCGCCGAATGCCGAGATCCGCCAGACGTATGCCGAGCAGGCCGACGCCTGGGCCGAGTACCGCCGCGCGCTGCAAGCCGGCGCGCCCGGCCGCGATGCCGCCCCGTCACTGCTGCAACAGGACGACCGGCTGCTCGCCCTCGCCCACCGCGGAACGGTGCTGTACGAAAAGGCGTCCGGCCAGCCCGGCGCGCAGCTGGTCAACCTGGCGGGGCGGCAGCGGATGCTGTCGCAGCGGATCGCCAAGTTCTTCCTCGCCGCGGCGCTGCCGGTGGACGCGGCCGCGTCCACCGCCGAGATCGGCAAGGCGCGCACCGAATTCGCCGCCGCGATGCGCCAGCTGCGCGAATCTCCGCGCGCCACGCCGCGCATCCAGGACGAGCTGGCCCTCGGCGAGCAGCAGTGGGTGTTCTTCGACGCCGCACTGCTCAAACTGCTCACCGCCCGCCCGGGCCCGGCGGCGCCCGCCGTCGCCACCGCTCCGCTCGCGCCGCGTTCGCTGGCCGAGGTGTTCGTCTCCAGCGAAAACCTGCTGGCCGTCATGGACCGGGTGACCGGCCTGTTCAGCGCGGCCCCGGCCGCCTGAGCGCCGCGCCGCCACGTCCACCGCCCCACGCACCGACCCCCATGCAAGAAACCCGCTCCACCTGTCCCTACTGCGGCGTCGGCTGCGGCGTGATCATCCAGTCCGAAGGCGACCGCATCACCGGCGTGCGCGGCGATCCGGACCATCCGGCGAACTTCGGCCGGCTTTGCACCAAGGGCTCGACGCTGCACCGCACCGCGACCGCCGAGGTGACCCTGCAGACCCGGCTGCTGCAGCCGATGCGCCGGCCGCTGCGGGGCGCCGCGCCGCAGCCGCTCGGCTGGGACGCCGCGCTCGACCTGGCGGCCGACCGCTTCGCTGCGACCATCCGCGCGCACGGGCCGGATGCGGTCGGCTTCTACCTGTCGGGCCAGCTGCTGACGGAGGACTACTACGTCTTCAACAAGCTGGCCAAGGGGCTGGTCGGCACCAACAACGTCGACACCAACTCGCGGCTGTGCATGAGCAGCGCCGTCGCCGGCTACAAGCAGACGTTGGGTGCCGACGCGCCGCCCGCCTGCTACGACGACGTGAACCACGCGCAGTGCCTGTTCATCACCGGCAGCAACACCGCCTGGGCGCACCCGATCCTGTTCCGCCGCATCGAGGACGCCCGCGCCGCCAACCCGGCGATGAAGATCGTGGTGGTCGATCCGCGCCGCACCGACACCGCCGGCGCCGCCGACCTGCACCTGGCGATCCTGCCCGGCACCGACGTGATGCTCTACCACGGCATGCTGCACCTGATGCTCCGCGAGGGCTGGACCGACGCGGCCTACGTCGCCGCCCACACCACCGGGTTCGACGCCCTGCGCGCGCTGGTGCAGGAGTGCACGCCCGAACACGCCGCGGCGACCTGCGGCATCACGACCGCCGACCTGGCCGAGGCGGCGCGGCTGTTCGCCACGTCGGCCGCGACGCTCAGCCTGTACTGCATGGGCCAGAACCAGTCGTCCAGCGGCACGGCCAAGAACACCGCGCTGATCGGCCTGCACCTGGCCACCGGCCAGATCGGACGGCCGGGCGCCGGCCCGTTTTCGCTCACCGGCCAGCCCAACGCGATGGGCGGACGCGAGGTCGGCGGCCTGTCGAACCTGCTGCCGGCGCACCGCGACCTGGCGAACCCGCAGCACCGGGCCGAAATCGCCGCCTTCTGGGGCGTAGCCGACGTGCCGGCGGTTCCGGGCAAGAGCGCGATCGACATGTTCCAGGCCGCGGCCGACGGCGAGATCCGCGCGCTGTGGATCTCCTGCACCAACCCCGCGCAGAGCATGCCGGACCAGGCCACCGTCCGCCGCGCGCTCCAGCGCTGCGAATTCGTCGTCGTGCAGGAGGCGTTCGCCAATACCGCCACCTGCGCCTTCGCCGACCTGCTGCTGCCGGCCACCACCTGGGGCGAGAAGATCGGCACCGTGACCAACAGCGAGCGGCGGATCAGCCGGGTGCGCCCGGCGATCCCGGCGCCCGGCGCGGCCCGCCACGACTGGAGCACCGCCGCCGACTTCGCGCGCCGCCTGGCCGCGCGGCTGCCGGACGCGCCGCAGCACCTGTTCCCCTGGTCGCTCGACCCGGCGGCCGCCGCCGCATCGGCCGAATCGATCTGGAACGAGCATCGCGAGACCACCCGCGGCCGCGACCTCGACATCACGGGCCTGTCCTGGGCGATGCTCGATGCCGACGGCCCGCAGCAATGGCCGCTGCCCGCCGGCGGCACGCCCGCCGCCCGGCTCTACACCGACGGCGTCTTTCCGACCGCGGACGGCCGCGCCCGCTTCGTCGCCGCGCCATGGCGCCCCGTCGCCGAGCCACGCGACGGTCGCTGGCCGTTCTCGCTCACGACCGGGCGCCTGCGCGACCAGTGGCACGGCATGAGCCGCACCGGCACCCTCGGACGGCTGTTCGGCCATGCGGCCGAGCCGGCGGTGCAGTTGCATCCGGCCGACATGGCGGCGCAGGGCCTGGCGGCCGGGGACCTGGTCCAGCTCACCTCGCGGCGCGGCTCCATCGTGGTGGCGGCGCAGCCGTCGGACGAGGTCGCGCCGTCGCAGGCCTTCATGGCGATGCACTGGGGCGAGGAATTCCTGTCGGGCCGCTCCTCCACCGGCCACCGGCTGGCCGGCATCAATGCGCTCACGCTGCCGGCCTACTGCCCGGATTCGAAGCAGCCCGAACTCAAGCACACCGCCGTCAAGGTGCTGAAGGCCGAACTCCCGTGGTCGCTGGTCGGCATGGCCTGGCTGACGGAAGACGCGGTGCTGTCGGCCCGCGACGCGCTGCGCGGCCTGATGGCGCAGTTCCCCTATGCGACCTGCGTGCCGTTTTCCAACAACGTGCCGCTCGGCGGCGCGCAGACCGAGCGCTTCGGCGTGCTGTTCCGCGCAGCGGCCCACGAGGCGCCGCCGGAGGCCGTCGTAGCGGAAGTCGAGCGGCTGCTCGGCCTGGCCGTCGATCCGTCGGGCGTGCTGCGCTATGCGGACCCGCGCCGCGGCCAGCACCGCGCGGTGCGGCTGCGCCGCGCCGGCACCGATGCCTTCGTCGAAGGCTTCCTGCTGGCGGGCGACACCTGTTCGCAGGGCTGGCTGCGCACGCTGCTGCAGGACGAGCTGCCTGCGCAGGCCTACGGCCGGCTGCTGCTGATGCCGACCGCCGCCGCACCGGTGGCGATGGCGCCGCGCGGCCGCCAGGTCTGCACCTGCCTGAACGTGACCGAGCCGGCGATCGTCCGGTTCCTCGGCCACTGCGCCGGCAGCGACGACCAGCGCTTCGCCGCGCTGCAGGGCGCGCTGAAGTGCGGCACCAACTGCGGCTCCTGCATCCCGGAGCTGCGGCGCATGGTGCGCGGCACGCCCGCGGTGCCATCCGAAGCGCAGCCCGCGGAGGCGTCGGCCGCCTGAGACCGTCATTCGGCATATAGCCGGAAGTCGGAAACGATCTTCGACAATCGCCGCCTCGCCATCTCGCACACAGCACACCACACGCATGGGCATCGGCCACTACATTAAGGAGATCGGCCGCGGCGCACGCGGCGCCAAGCCGCTCGACCGCGCGCAGGCGGCCGACCTGTTCGGGCAGGTGCTCGACGGCAGCGTGACCGACCTGGAGATCGGCGCCTTCTGCCTCGCGATGCGCATCAAGGGCGAGACGCCCGAGGAAATGGCCGGCTTCCTCGATGCCACCGCCGCGCGCACGCAGCGGGTCGCCACCGGCGGACGGCCGCTGGTCTGCCTGCCGAGCTACAACGGCGCGCGCCGCCTGCCGGTGCTGACGCCGCTGCTGGCGCTGCTGCTGGCGCGCGAAGGCCTGCCGGTGCTGGTGCACGGCACGCCGACCGAATCGGCCCGGGTTTTGGCATCGGATGTGCTCGCAGCGCTCGGCACGCCTGCGTTGTCAGCTATCGAAACCGTAGCAGACGGACAGGTGGCGTTCGCACCGACCGGGCTGCTCTGCCCGGGCCTGAAGCGGCTGCTCGACGTGCGCCGGGTGGTCGGCCTGCGCAACCCGGCGCACAGCGTCGTCAAGCTGATGGACCCGGCCGCCGGTCCCGCCGTGCTGGTCGCGAGCTACACCCACGGCCCGTATGCCGAATCGATGGGCGCCACCTTCGCACTGACCGGCGCCACCGCGCTGCTGTCGCGCGGCCTCGAAGGCGAGGTGGCGTCCGATCCGCGCCGCACGCCCGAGATGACCGGCTTCGTGCGCGGCGTGCGCGAGCAGCTGCAGCCGCAGCAGCCCGGCACCCTCGCCACCGTGCCGGGGCTGCCCGATGCGATCGACGTGGCCACCACCGCCGACTACACCCGCGCTGTATTGGCGGGTGAACTTCCGGTGCCCGCCTCCATCGCACAGCAGGTGGAATACATCTTGCGTCTTGCCCAGCACGAGACACCCGGCACCGCCGTCGCCCATTCCTGAAAGAACCGCCATGCCCAGCACCCCTCCCACCGCCCCACTTTCCCACGGCAGCTGCACGCTGGTCGGTGCAGGCCCGGGCGACCCGGACCTGCTGACCGTCAAGGCGGTCAAGGCGATCCGCGCCGCCACCGTGCTGCTGGTCGACGACCTGGTCGCCGACGCGATCGTGGCCCTGGCCGATCCGGCCGCCCGGGTGGTCTACGTCGGCAAGCGCGGCGGCTGCAAGAGCACGCCGCAGGCCTTCATCGAGAAGCTGATG
>CAJYQL010000049.1 GCA_913776965.1 uncultured Xylophilus sp. | reverse complement strand
TTCCCATGCTGCAGCCCGAGCGCGACACCCCGGTCCGGCGTCGCAAGGACAACGAGCAACCGCTGGTGGAGGACATCCGGCTGCTCGGACGCATCCTCGGCGATGTGATCCGCGAGCAGGAGGGCGTGGCTGCCTACGAACTGGTGGAGCAGGTGCGCAAACTCTCGGTCGCGTTCCGCCGCGACGCCGACACCGAGGCGGACCGGGCGCTGAAGAAGCTGCTGAAGTCCCTGTCGGCCGACCAGACGGTGATGGTCATCCGGGCGTTCACCTACTTCAGCCATCTGGCCAACCTGGCCGAGGACCGCCACTACATCCGCCGCCGCACGGTGCACGAGCGGGCCGGCGACACGCAGGAAGGCAGCATCGAGGTCGCACTCGCGCGGCTGCGCTGGGCCGGCATCGCGCCGCGGGCGATCGCGCAGACGCTGGCGTCGAGCTATGTCTCGCCGGTGCTCACCGCGCACCCGACCGAGGTGCAGCGCAAGAGCATCCTCGACGCCGAGCGCGGCATCGCCCAGCTGCTGACGGCGCGCGACGAGACGAAGGCGCGGGCCGCCTGCATCGGCGGCACCAAGGACGCCCTGACGCCGCGCGAACTCGCGGCCAACGAGACCCAGATCCGGGCCCGCGTGATGCAGCTCTGGCACACCCGGCTGCTGCGCTACAGCCGGCTCACCGTGGCCGACGAGATCGAGAACGCGCTGTCGTACTACGAGGCGACCTTCCTGCGCGAGATCCCGAAGCTCTATGCCGGCCTGGAGCGCGAGCTCGGCGCGCAGCCGGTGGCCAGCTTCTTCCGCATGGGCCACTGGATCGGCGGCGACCGCGACGGCAATCCCAACGTGACGGCTGACACGCTGGAATACGCGCTGCGCCGCCAGTCCGAAGTCGCGCTGCGCCACCACCTGACCGAGGTGCACTACCTGGGCGGCGAACTGTCGCTGTCGGCCCGGCTGGTCGACGTGCCGGAGGCGATGCGGGCGCTGGCCGAACGTTCGCCCGATGCGAGCGAGCACCGTCAGGACGAGCCCTACCGCCGCGCTCTGACCGGTATGTATGCGCGGCTCGCGGCCACGCTGAAGGAACTGACCGGCGGCGAAGCCGCGCGCCATGCGGTGGCGCCGCAGAACGCGTACCGGCTGGCAGAAGAATTCATCGCCGATCTGCGGACGATCGAAGCCTCGCTCGCCTCCCACCACGGCGAGGCGATGGCCCTGCAGCGTCTGCGGCCGCTGCTGCGCGCAGCCGAAGTGTTCGGCTTCCACCTGGCGACGGTGGACCTGCGGCAGAGTTCTGACAAGCATGAGGCGGTGGTCGCCGAGCTGCTGTCGGTGGCCCGCGTCGAGGCCGGCTACACCACGCTCGACGAGCCGGCCCGGCAGGAACTGCTGCTGCGCCTGCTCAACGACGCGCGGCCGCTGCGGGTGGTCGGCGCAACCTACTCGGCGCTTGCCCAGTCCGAGATCGCGATCTTCGAGGCCGCCCGCACGCTGCGCGAACGCTACGGCGCGCAGGCGATCCGCCACTACATCATCAGCCACACCGAGACGGTGAGCGACCTGCTGGAAGTGCTGCTGCTGCAGAAGGAGGTCGGCCTGCTGCGCGGCACGCTGGATGCGGCGGCGGTCAACGACCTGATCGTGGTGCCGCTGTTCGAGACGATCGAGGACCTGCGCAGCGCCGCGCCGATCATGCGGGACTTCTACGCGCTGCCGGGCATCGCCGCGCTGGTGCAGCGCAGCGGGGCCGAGCAGGACATCATGCTCGGCTACTCCGACAGCAACAAGGACGGCGGCATCTTCACCAGCAATTGGGAGCTCTACCGCGCCGAGATCGCGCTGGTCGAACTCTTCGACAAGCTGGCTGTGTCGCACCGCATCCAGCTGCGCATGTTCCACGGCCGCGGCGGCACGGTGGGCCGGGGCGGCGGCCCCAGCTACCAGGCGATCCTGGCGCAGCCGCCGGGCACGGTGCGCGGCCAGATCCGGCTGACCGAGCAGGGCGAGGTGATCGGCTCCAAGTACGCCAACCCCGAGATCGGCCGGCGCAACCTGGAGACGCTCGTCGCCGCCACGCTGGAAGCCACGCTGCTGCAGCCGACCAAGCCGGCGACCAAGGTGTTCCTGCAGGCGGCCGCCGAACTGTCGGAAGCCAGCATGGGCGCCTATCGGGCGCTGGTCTACGACACCCCGGGGTTCTCGGACTACTTCTTCCATTCCACGCCGATCCGCGAGATCGCGGAACTCAACATCGCGTCCCGTCCCGCCTCGCGCAAGACGACGCAGACCATCGAGGACCTGCGGGCCGTGCCCTGGGGCTTCAGCTGGGGCCAGTGCCGGCTGACGCTGCCGGGCTGGTACGGCTTCGGTTCGGCGGTCGAAGCCTTCCTGGCACCGGAAGCCGGAGCCAGCGCCGCCACCGCGCGCGCCGGCCGGGCGACGCGGCTCGCGCTGCTGCAGAAGATGTACCGGCAGTGGCCGTTTTTCCGGACGCTGCTGTCGAACATGGACATGGTGCTGGCCAAGAGCGATCCGGCACTGGCCGGTCGCTATGCGGAACTGGTGAATGACGTGCGCCTGCGCCGCAAGGTGTTCTCGACGATCGAGGCGGAGTGGCAGCGCACCACCGAGGCGCTGGCGCTGGTGACCGGCGAGAAGCAGCGGCTGATGCACAACAGCTCGCTCGCCCGGTCGATCCGCCACCGCTTCCCCTACCTCGACCCGCTGCACCACCTGCAGGTCGAGCTGATGCGCCGCTACCGGGGCGGGCAGGGCGACGACCGGGTGCAGACCGGCATCCACATCTCGATCAACGGCATCGCGGCAGGGCTGCGCAACACCGGGTAAATTTAAACCAGCAATAGTGAGTATTGACGTGGAGCAAATAATAACAGCCGAACGTGCCATAGGCTGCTTGCCATGAGTTCAGCGGTGTTGTTAACCATTAGTGAAAATCCCAACTCTCCGTCCCCAGCCGCCCCAGCAGCGGCGTCAGATCCCGCAGCTGGTGCGCGATCAGGTTGCGCACTTCCCCTTCCCTCTGCCACATCCCCTGCACCGCGAGCAGCCGTGACTTCATCAGCGCGTCTCGCTGCTGCTCCTTGATCTTCGGCCAGCAGATGACCTGGATGGTGCCGGTCTCGTCCTCCAACGACACGAAGATGGTCCCCTTGGCTGTATCCGGCTGCTGCCGCAGCGTGACGATGCCGCAGGTCCGCACCCGCACGCCATTGCGGATCGGATGCAGCTGCTCGGCTGTGAGCAGCCGGTGCCGATCGAGGCGCGGCCGCAGGATCGCCAACGGATGGCGGCGCAGGGTCAGCCCGGTCGCGTTGTAGTCCCACAGCACTGCCTCGCCCTCGGGTGCCTCCGGCAGGTCGAATTCTTCCTCCATCACCGGCGCATCGCGCAGCAGCTGCGGCGGTGCGCGCAGTGCGACAGCCTCCCACACCTGGTTGCGCCTGTGACCCGCCAGGCTGGCCAGCGCGTCAGCTGCAGCGAGCAAGGCCATTTCTGCTTGCTCCAGTCCGGCCCTGCGCGCCAGATCCTCGGCGCTGTCGAACGGCTGCAGTGCACGCGCAGCCATGATTCGCTCGGCAGACGCCCTGCGCATGCCCGAGATCTGCCGCAGCCGCAGCCCCAGCCGCACCGCCGACGGATGCGCCACGCCTTCGAGCGTGCAATCCCGATCGCTGTACATCACGTCTATGGGCCGCACCTCGACGCGGTGGCGCTTCGCGTCCTGCACCAGCTGCGATGGAGAGTAGAAGCCCATCGCTGGCTGTTCAGGAGCGCCGCCAGGAATTCGGCCGGATAGTGGCACTTGATCCAGCAACTGGCACAGACCAACAGCGCGAAGCTGGGAGCGTGGCTCTCCGGGAACCTGTATTCGCTGAATCCCTTGATCTGCTCGAAAATGCTTTCGGCAAACGACTTCTCGTAGCCCAGGCTGGTCATGCAGTCCACGATCTTGGAGTAGTACTGCTGCAGGCCACCTCTACGGCGCCAGGCGGCCATCGCGCGGCGCAGGCCGTCCGCCTCGCCCGGGGTGAAGCCCGCGGCCAGGATCGAGATCTGCATCACCTGTTCCTGGAATACCGGCACACCCATCGTGCGTCCGAGTGCTTCCCGCAGTGCCTCGCTCGGATACGTCACCGGCTCCAGCCCCTGCCGGCGGGCCAGCAGCGGATGCACCATGCCGCCCTGGATTGGCCCGGGCCGGACGATAGCGACCTCGATGACCAAGTCGTAGAAGCACCGCGGCCGCATCCTGGGCAGCATGCTCTGCTGGGCCCGGCTCTCGATCTGGAAGACACCGATGGTGTCGGCCTTGCAGACCATGTCGTAGGTGTCGGTGTCTTCCGCCGGGATGTCCTGAAACTCGAAGACATGGCCGAGCCGGCGGCCGATGAAGTCCAGCGATTTGCGGATGGCGGTCAGCATGCCGAGCGCGAGCACGTCGACCTTCAGCAGCCCGAGCGCGTCGATATCGTCCTTGTCCCACTGGATGACCGTCCGCTCCGGCATCGAGGCATTCTCGATCGGCACCATGCGCGAGAGCGGACCCCGGGTCAACACGAACCCGCCCGGATGCTGGCTCAGGTGCCGGGGCGAATCCATCAGCTGGCCGGTGAGCGACAGCAGCTGCTGCACCTGCAGGTCGGCCAAGTCCATGCCGGCCTCGGCGATCCGCTCGGGGGCCACAAGGCGGCCCTCGAACCACTTCTGGTTCTTGGCCGCCCGGTCGATCAGCTCGTCGTCGAAGCCGAGCGCCTTGCCTACGTCGCGAATCGCGGACTTGGGGCGGTAGCAGACCACGACGCCCGTGAGCGCTGCCCGGTCCCGGCCGTATTTGACGTACAGGTACTGAATCACCTCTTCCCGGCGTTCGTGCTCGAAGTCGATGTCGATGTCCGGCGGCTCGTTGCGCTCCTTCGAGATGAAGCGCTCGAACAGCATGCTCATGCGGGCCGGATCCGCCTCGGTAACGCCCAAGCAATAGCAGACGACACTGTTGGCGGCCGACCCTCGCCCTTGGCAAAGGATCCCGCGGCTGCGCGCAAAGATCACGATGTCGGCGACCGTCAGGAAATACGGCTCGTAGCGCAGCTCGGTGATCAGGGATAGTTCGTGCTCGATCTGCAGCTGCACCTTGGCCGGCACGCCGTCGGCCCAGCGGCGGCCGGCGCCCTCGTAGGTGAGCCTGCGCAGGTAGCTCGCCGGCGTCTCGCCGGGCGGCACGATCTCATCCGGGTATTGGTACCGCAGTTCGTCCAGCGAGAAGCTGCAGCGGCGGACCACTTCCAGCGTCTCGGCCAACAATGCCGACGGATAGGTCTGCGCCAGGCGCAGTCGGGCGCGCAGGTGCCGTTCGGCATTCGGCTGCAGATCGAGCCCGCATTCGGTGAGCGGCCGGCCGAGCCGTGTGGCCGTCATCACGTCCTGCAGCGGCTTGCGGCTTCGCAGGTGCATATGCACGTCGCCGACCGCGACCAGCGGCAGGCCAGCTGCGGCGCCAGCCGTGCGCAGACGCTGCAGCCAGACGGCATCCTCCAGCATGCGCAGCAGCAGCACGCCGAGCCATGATCGGCCGGCGAAGTGCTCGGCCATCCATGCGGCGATCGACTGCACCTGGTCTTCGCTGCTGCCGCGCGCCGGCACGGCGATCGCGAGACAGCCGGCCAGCGCATCTGCGTCGACAGAGGCGCGATCGAGCGCATAGGCGCCCTTCTCGTCGGATGCCCGACGCAGCAGCGTGATGAAGGCGCAGAGATTGCCGTAGCCGTGTAGATCCTGCGCGATCAGGACCAGCCGAAAGGGGGAAACGCCGTCGACCTCGAAGTGACTGCCGATCAGCAGGGGCATGCCGGTCTTCTTGGCCTCGACGTGGGCGCGGACGACGCCGGCGACGCTGCATTCGTCGGTGATGGCCAGCGCGGCATAGCCGAGCGCCTGGGCACGCTCGACCAGTTCCTCTGGCCGGCTCGCGCCCTTGAGAAACGAGAAGTTCGAGAGGCAGAGCAGCTCGGCGTAGCCGGGCAGCGCGCCAGTAGCGTCAGGCGAAGATCCCATGCAGCCACCAGCCGCCGCGGTCCCCGCCGAATCGCTCCTGATAGACCCACAGCACGCCGGCATGCTCGTTGGCGGCGACCCAATAGTCGCGTAGGGCCTTGTGCGTGGCTGCGACGCCGCTGGCGCCGGAGCCGGCGCCGGCGCCCCCGGTGTCACCCTCTGCTGCGGCGGCCGCGTGCCACCAACCGGTTTCGATCCGCTGCGGCCCGACCAGCAGCTGCAGCGGTCCCTGGTAGAGCGGCCGGTCGTCGCGCACCGCGAGGCGCAGCGGCTTCGGCAGCAGCCAGGTCGGCTGCGGGTCGGTCGCGATCCGCACGCCGGCCGGCGCAGGCGTCGCCGGCCAGGCCGTCCACCGCGCGGTCCATTCGATCCGGTGGCCCTCCCGCATGACCGGCTGCAGCACCCGGTCCGGGCCGAGCCGGGCAGCGACCCGCTCCAGCACAAGCCTGAGCGCCTCGCGGGGCGCCGACGCCTGCGGAATCAGGTCTGCGCTGTGCTCGTGCAGCGCATGCACTTCGTCGGCAGTGAGGGCCAGGTCGCCGACCGGCGCAGCCAATGTCACCCGCGCCAGATGCTCGGCCAGCAGTCGGCACAGGTGCTCGACGTCGCGCATCGGCTCGGCGGTGCGAACGGTCAAGGCGCCCGATGTGCCGGCGTCCTTCGGTCGCATGACATCGTGCATCCAGTGCAGGGTGATGGCCGTCGTGCCGGCGCGGCGGGCGGCGAGCCAGCCGCACAGCTGCACCAGCAGCCGGCGCGCGCCGAAGAGCAGCGCCGGCGCGAGATCGATGCGGGCCGGCAGTTCGAGCGTCGCGCGGAACGTTTCCGGCAGCGTCTCCCAGGTGTGCGCCGGCGGCCGCAGTCCGTAGGCCATGTCCAGTGCGGCGAGCAGCTCGGCATCGAACCGTCGGCTGACACCGCCGCGCGGCAGCCGGCGCACGTCGCCCAGCGTGCGTCAGCCGAGCCGGCCGAGCGTGGCGCGGTGCAGCCGTGCGGCGCTCAGTGTCTCCAGCGGCAGCGCATCGAGCAGCTCGGCCAGCGGTCGGGCGAAGCCATTGGTGCCGCCGGCGCGGGCAACAGCGAGTGCCGCCAGGCTGGTAGGAGCCCAGGCGAGCCGCTCGACTCCGAGATCCTGTGCCTCTTCCGCGACCCGGGCCCGGAGCGCACGCCGGCCGCCGAACAGGCGCGCGCTGGTGCCGAGCTCGGCGAGCACCGACTCTTCGGCGATCGCGACACGCGGGGTGTACTGCAGCGCCCACACGGCCGTGCCGCGCAGCGTCTCAGGCGACGGCGGCGATGCGGGGTCGGCCGGCGACGGCAGCACGGCCGCCCACAGCGTATGCGGGTGCATGCGTCACCTCCTGCGGGGAAGGGATGGCGACAGCGGGCGTTGCAACAGACACTGCGCCAACCTGCGCCGGCTGCGACCGCACCCGCTCGGTGAGGACCTGCGCCAAGCCGCCCGGAATCGAGTCCAGCAGCAGCGGTGTGTCGTGCATCGGGCCGCGACGTTTGACGATCTGGATCCGCAGCTGCCAGGCATTCGCCGGCGCCGCTTCGAGCCGCAGGGGTGCAGCGGACGACTGCAGGCCCGCCTGGATCGGCCGGAACAGGATCACCGGGCCGTCATGGGCCTGCGCGAGCACCTGCAGCCGGCGGATCTGCTCGGGCCGTGCCTGCGGGAGCCAGGCGAGGACGGCGGCCGCGGCGCCGGCCTTCACCAACTGCTCGGTCGCCCACAGCCGTTCAGCCGGCGCCGACGCGGCCACGTGGACCAGCATGCGCGGCTGAAGCCCGAGGTGCGCCAGGCCGCCGACGTGCGGGATCTTGGGCGCGCCGATCAACGCGATCGGACGGCCGCCAGCGGCGAGCGGTGCCAGCGCGGGGCCGACCAGCCGCCATTCGAGGATGGCCGGCTGCGCGGTGAGGCACTCGGTCAGGGAATTGCACGGCCAGCCACCGCCTGGTAGCTCGGCATCCAGCGCGGCCCAGCTGGTGGGGACAATGCGGGACTGTAGGGGCTCGATGTCGGAACCGCGCCAGAGGCCCTCAATCGCGGCCAGCGCATCATCCGCACTGCGGCCGGGCGCAGTAGGCGAGAGCGGAA
>CAJYQL010000048.1 GCA_913776965.1 uncultured Xylophilus sp. | reverse complement strand
CAGCCCGGGTGCTGCGCGGCGGCGCGATGCTGATCGGCGCTGACCTGGTGAAGGACCCGGCCGTGCTGCACGCGGCCTACAACGACGCGGCGGGCGTCACCGCGGCGTTCAACCGCAACCTGCTGGTGCGTGCCAACCGCGAACTCGACGCCGATTTCGATGTCGAAGCCTTCCACCACTACGCGTTCTACAACGCGCCGCAGTCGCGCATCGAGATGCACCTGGTCGGCCGCCGGTCGCAGCCGCTGCACCTGTGCGGCGAGCGGTTCAGCATCGCCGAAGGCGAAAGCCTGCACACCGAGAACTCGCACAAGTTCACCATCGACAGCCTGCGCCACCTCGCCGCCGGCGCCGGCTTTCGGCCGGGCCCGGTGTGGACCGATCCGGAGCGGCTGTTCAGCCTGCACTGGCTCTACGCACCGGACTGACCGGTTTCGCACGAAAAAGAGCGCCCTGCGCAGGCCGGACCCGCGCAGGGCGCTCTCATTTCAATAGCAAGCAGCGTTGCCGGTCAGTGGGCACCCGCCGCGGCATCGGCACCGCCGCCCCCGCCGCCGGTCGTGCGCTGCGACACCCAGATCAGCGGAATCAGGAACAGGAAGATCACCGCCGACACGTAGAACACGTCGTTGGCCGCCAGCATGAACGCCTGCTGGTCCACCAGCCGGTTCACCTGGGCCAGCGCCTGCTCCGCGGTCAGCCCGGCCTGGCCGAGCGCCGCCAGCGCATCGCCCGCCGGGCTGCCGCGGGTGACCGCCTCGGCCAGCTGCGCATGGTGCAGCGCCGCGCGGTTTTCCCAGACGGTGGTGACCACCGAAGTGCCGATCGCGCCCGCGGTGATCCGCAGGAAGTTCGAGAGGCCCGAGGCCGACGGAATGCGGTCCGGCGGCAGGCCCGACAGGGTGATCGTCACCAGCGGGATGAAGAAGAACGCCATCGCCACGCCCTGGATCAGGGTCGGGATCAGGATGGTCACGATGTCGGCTTGGGTGTTGAAGTGCGAGCGCAGCCACAGCACCAGCGCGAACACCAGGAACGACGCGGTCGCGAAGCGCCGCGGATCGACGCGGTGCAGGTTCTTGCCGACGATCGGCGACAGGATCAGCGCCATCAGTCCCACCGGCGCGGTGACCATGCCGGCCTGCGTCGCGGTGTAGCCCATGAACTGCTGCAGCCACAGCGGCAGCAGCACCACGTTGCCGAAGAAGAGGCCGTAGCCCACCGCCGTCGCCACCGTCCCCGCCCAGAAGTTGCGCCGGGCGAACAGCGACAGGTCGACCACCGGATGCTTCTCGGTGAACTCCCACACCAGGAAGAAGGCGAAGCCGACGATCGCGACGATGCCGAGCGTCACCACCACCGGCGACTCGAACCAGTCGTGCTCCTTGCCCAGGTCGAGCATCACCTGCATCGCGCCGACCCATAGCACCAGCAGTGCCAGCCCGATGGAATCGATCGGCAGCTTGCGGATGTGGCTCTCGCGCCGGCGGTAGAGCGACCACGCACCGGCGGCGGCGATCAGGCCGACGGGGATGTTGATATAAAAGATCCACGGCCAGGTCATGTTGTCGGTGATCCAGCCGCCGAGCAGCGGCCCCATCACCGGCGCGATCAGCGTGGTCATCGACCACATCGCCATCGCGGTGCCGGCCGCCGCCTTCGGATAGCTGCTCAGCAGCAGCGTCTGCGACAGCGGGATCATCGGCCCGGCGACGAAGCCCTGCAGCGCCCGGAAGGCGATCAGCGTCGCCATGTTGGGCGCCAGGCCGCAGAGCCAGGAGGCGATGACGAACATCACCACGCTGGCGCAGAACAGCCGCACCTGGCCGAAACGCTGCGACAGCCAGCCGGTGAGCGGCACTGCGATCGCGTTGGCGACCGCGAAGCTGGTGATGACCCAGGTGCCCTGGTTGGGGCTCACGCCCAGGTCGCCGGCGATCGCCGGAAGCGATACGTTGGCGATCGACGTGTCGAGCACGTTCATGAAGGTGGCGGCGGACAGGGCGATCGTGCCCCAGGTCCGCGCCGAGCCCTCCAGCGGAGGATGCGGCTGCGGTGCAGCGCCGGCGGTGGCCATGGCGGTTCCCTTTCGCTTCAGGAGCGGCCGGCCGCGGCGACCTGCTGCGCGACCTTGTCGGCCGGTTGCGCGCCGGACTGCGCCACCGCGCGGCTGCGGCCCAGGTTGGCGGCGATCACGCGCTGCACCTCGGCATCGGCACCGGCGTCCAGGCTGCGGAACACCTGCGTCTGCGCGACCGGCGCCACCCGCGGCGCATCGGCCAGGGTCTTGCCGTCCTTCTGCGCGACATCGACTTCCACGTCCATCGACAGCCCGACCCGCAACGGGTTCTGCTGCAGCTGCTGCGCGTCGAGCGCGATCCGGACCGGCACCCGCTGCACCACCTTGATCCAGTTGCCGGTGGCGTTCTGCGCCGGCAGCAGCGCGAAGGCCGCGCCGGTGCCGACGCCCAGGCCGGCGACCGTGCCCTTGTATTCGACCTTCTTGCCATAGACGTCGGCCACCAGCTTCACCGGCTGGCCGAGGCGGATGTTGCGCAGCTGCACTTCCTTGAAGTTCGCATCGACCCACAGCTGGTTGAGCGGCACGACCGACATCACCGGCGCCCCGGCAGTCACCCGCTGGCCGAGCTGCACCGTGCGCTTGGCGACATAGCCGTCCACCGGCGCCGGCATCGCGGCGCGCTGGCTGGCAAGCCAGGCCTCGCGCACCTTGGCCGAGGCGGCCATCACGCTCGGATGCTGCTCGATGCTGGTGCCGTCGGTCATCGCCTGGTTGCTGGCGAGCTGCTCGCGGGCGGCCGTCACCCCAGCCTGGGCGGCGGCGACCGCGCTGCGGGCGGCATCGACCTGCGTGCGCGCGTGGTTGAGTTCCTCCTTCGACACCGCGCCGTTGCCGGTCAGCGACATGCGGCGGTTGAGGTCGTCGCTGGCACGGGCCAGTTCGCTCTGGGCCTTGGCCACGTCGGCCTGGCGCAATGCGATCTGCGCCGCCAGCGTCCCGTTGTTGGTGTAGAGCGTGCGGGCCTGCCGGACGGTCTGGGCCAGGTTGGCCTCGGCCTGTTCGAGCGCCACCTTGACGTCGGCCGGGTCGAGCTGCACCAGCGGCTGGCCGGCCTTCACGAAGTCGGTGTCGTCGGCCAGGATGGCCATCACCGTGCCGCCGATCTGGGGCGTGATCTGGATGACGTTGCCCTGCACGTAGGCGTTGTCGGTCGATTCGTAATGGCTCGCGACCAGCCATTCGTAGGCGGCCCAGCCGAGGCCGGCGACCACCACGACGGCGGCGATGGCGCCCAGGGCCTTGCGGCGGCGCGAATTGCCGGCGCGTGGGGCGGCGTCCGGCGTGGCTTGAGCGGTGGTGCCGGCAACGTTGCCGGCGGCGGGAGATGCGTTCTGCGGTGCGTTCATGGGAAGACTCCGGAATTCGGGAACGAGGGACTGCGGCGGGGCGGTGCGCCGGAGGCGGATCAGCGCAGCGCGGCGGTCGTGGTCGCGGGCGGAAGGGTCGCGGACGTGGTCGGCTGCACGGCCGGCGTACCGAAGCCGCCGCCCAGCGCGCGGATCAGCGCGACCTGGTTCTCGAGCCGGCGGCCCGCCAGCTCCACTGCCAGCCGGCGCTGGGCCAGCACCGCGTTCTCGGCGGTCAGCACGTTGAGGTAGGTGCCGAGGCCCGCGCGGTAGCGCTGCAGCGCGATCTCGTAGGCGCTTTCGGCGGCCGCCTGGGCGTCGCGCTGCTCCTGCTGCTGACGCACGATGGCGCGGGCCGACGCGATCTGGTCGGCGCAGTCGTGGACCGCGTCGATCAGGCTGCTGTTGTAGCTCTCCACCGCGGCGTCGAGGTCGGCCGTGCGGCTGCGCAGGTTGGCCCGCAGCCGGCCGGAATCGAAGATCGGCAGCCGGATAGCCGGGCCCACGCCCCACTCGCCGCTGTTGCCGTTGACCAGCCGGTCGAAGCCGATCGCGTTCAGGCCGACGAAGGCGGTCAGGCTGACGTTGGGATAGAACTGGGTCTTGGCGACACCCACCTCGCCGGCCGCCGCCTCGACCCGCCAGCGCGCGGCGGCCACGTCGGCACGGCGGCCGAGCAGGTCTGCCGGCAGTGCGTCGGGCAGGGTCACCGGGCGGATCGCGGCGATGGACGGCGCCTGCAGCGTGTCGGCGATCTGCGGCTGGCCGACCAGCGCGGCGATCGCGTTGCGGGTGAGCGCGATCTGCTCCTGCAGCGCCTCGATCTGCTGGCGGGCCTCGGGCAGGCCGCCCTCGCTCTGGCGCTGCTCCAGCCGGGTGTCCAGCCCGGCGGTCACGCGGTCGCGCACCAGCGTCAGCGTTTCCTGGCGCTGCGCCAGGGTCCGCTCGGCGACTTCCAGCTGCGCCTGCAGCCGCGCCAGCTGGAACCAGCCGCGGGTGACGTTGCTGGCCAGGAGCAGGCGCGCGGCCTGCGCATCGGCCTGGGCGGCGTTGCTGGCGCCGACGGCCGCTTCCAGCGCCGCGCGGTTCTTGCCGAAGAAGTCGATCTCCCAACTGCCGGTGAGCCGGGCGGTGCCGATGTTGCGGGTGGAGCCGCCGAGCGGCGCCGGATAGATGCCGCGGGCGCTGAAACGCTGGCGGGTGGCGTCGAGGCTGCCGTTCAACTGCGGGCCGTCGGCCGCACGGACGGTTTCGGTCGCGGCTTCGGCACGGGCGATGCGGGCCTCTGCCGCCTTCAGGCTCGGGCTGCCGGCGATGGCCTGGTCGACCAGCCCGTCGAGCCGGCTGTCGCCGAAGCTGCGCCACCACTGTTCCGGAACGGCGATGTCGGCGAAGAAGTCGGGGGTGCCGGTTGCGGCCGACGGCAAGCCCAGCGAGCCGCCGTCGCGCAGCTGGGCCTGCGGCGCGATACCCGACATGTTGGCGCACGCGGTCAGTCCGAGGGCGAGCACCAGCGTGCCGAGGTAGAGCCAGGCGCCGCCGGCCCGGCCGGGCGCGTCGGGGCTGTCAGGCGCCGACGGTGCGGGCACCACGGCGACGGAAGCAGAAGGAACGAGGTTGTGATTGTTCATGTTGGAGTCCTCGGGACGTGCGGATGACGGAACGCGGTCAGGCGGTGCCGCCGGGCGGATCGGCTGCGGTGGCACGCGCTGGTGCTGGAACGGCAGGCCCGTCGGGCTCGCTGCCGCCGAAGCCCTGGACGTTGTGCAGGATGCGTTGCAGGTAATCCTTCAGCCGGGCGGCCTCGTCGGCGGTGAAGCCCTGCCGCACCACTTCCTGCACCCCTTCGACCACCGCCGGGATCTGCGCGGCAGCGGCGCGGCCTTCGTCAGTGAGTTCGAGATTCACGACCCGGCGGTCCTCCACAGACCGCACCCGGCGGCACAGTCCCTTGCCTTCCAGGCGGTCGAGCAGCCGCGTCATCGCGCCTGCGTCGAGGTGGCAACCGCGCGCGAGCGTGGCGACGGTCGCATCGCCGGTGTAATGCAGGCGCATGAGCGGCTTCCACTGCGCGTCGGTCAGGCCGAGCGGCTCCATGCGGCGCTCGATCTCGTTGCCGACCAGGGTGACGATGCGGCGCATCAGGTAGCCGAAGTTTTCGTCGAACGGCAGGCTGGCAGCCGGCGCGAAGCCGCCGCCGGCGGTAGGTTCAAGTGCAGGAATGGAGACCTCGGATTGCATGCCGTAATATTAATTGCCCAAGCAATCATTGTCAAGGCTTCATTTGCATGGTCATGCTATCGTCGTGACCATGAGCCCTGTCACCGCCCCGCCTCGTCCTTCCAAAAGCCCACGGTCGCTCGGCGGTCTGCGGCCGTTCCTGCGGCCCTACCGATGGCAGATCGGCATCGCGCTGCTGATGCTGGCGCTGGCCGCAGGCGCGACGCTGGCTTTTCCGCTCGCCTTGCGCGGCCTGGTCGATGGTGGCCTGTCGGCCGCCAGCGACGCAAGCAAACGTAGCGCCCTGCCCGGCCATTTCCTCGCCCTGTTCGGCGTGTCGGTGGTGCTGGGGCTGGCGTCGGCCGGCCGCTTCTACATGGTGAGCTGGCTCGGCGAACGGGTCTCCGCGGATGTGCGCAACGCGATCTATGCCCATGTGCTGCGGCAAAGCCCCCAGTTCTTCGAGACGACCCAGAGCGGCGAGGTGCTGTCCCGCCTCACCGCCGACACCACGCTGGTCCAGACCGTGATCGGCTCGTCCTTCAGCATGGGCCTGCGCAACGGGGTGATGGGGCTCGGGGCGCTCGCCGTCCTGGTCTACACCCATCCGTGGGCGATGCTGCAGGTCGCTGCCGGCCTGCTGCTGGTCGTGCTGCCCAGCGTCGCCTTCGGTCGCCGGGTGCGCCGGCTGTCGCGCGCCAGCCAGGACCGGATCGCCGATGCGAGCGCCATCGCGGCCGAGGTGCTGAACGCGGTGCCGCTGGTGCAGAGCTATACCGCCGAAGGACGCGAGGCCGACCGCTTCGCCGCGTCCACCGAGGCCGCGTTCGGTACCGCGGTGCGGCGCAGCCGGGCGCGCGCGGCACTGGTCGCTTTCATCATCGTGGCGACCAGCGGTGCGCTGCTCTGGGGCCTGTATCAGGGCGCGCAGGCGGTACTGGACGGGCGGCTCACCGCCGGCCAGCTCGGCCAGACGGTGGTGTACGTCGCCATCCTGGCCAGTGCCGCCGCCGTGCTCGGCGAGGTCTACGGCGACCTGCTGCGAGCCGCAGGTGCGACCGAGCGGCTGATGGAACTGCTGCACAGCCGCTCCCCGGTCGCATCCCCGGACACGCCTGTCGTGCCGAATTTAGACGCAAAACCGGATTTTGCGCCCGCCCCACCTGCGGGAGCTGCTATCGAATTCGAAGCGATCGACTTCCACTA
The DNA here is from genome assembly GCA_913776965.1 of uncultured Xylophilus sp. Lineage (GTDB taxonomy): Bacteria > Pseudomonadota > Gammaproteobacteria > Burkholderiales > Burkholderiaceae_C > Xylophilus. The sequence continues at coordinate 10,750 of CAJYQL010000048.1, read as the reverse complement.
CCCCTCCCGCCCGGGCACTGCGGCACTGCAGGGCCTATCGCTGCAGGTCGCCGCGGGCGAGACGGTCGCGCTGGTCGGTGCCAGCGGCGCGGGCAAGACGACGGTGTTCCAGCTGCTGCAGCGCTTCTACGACGTAGACCCGGGCGGCGGCGCGATCCGCCTGGACGGGGTGAATCTGCGCCATCTCGATCTGCATGCGCTGCGCAGCCGGATCGGCGTGGTGCCGCAGGACCCGACCGTGTTTTCGGCCACCGCGCGGGAGAACATCCGCTACGGCCGCCCGGATGCCAGCGATGCCGAGGTCGAGGCCGCCGCCCGCGCCGCGTTCGCCCACGATTTCCTGGCGGCACTGCCGCAGGGCTACGACACTTTCCTGGGCGAACGCGGCGTGCGCCTGTCGGGCGGGCAGCGCCAGCGCATCGCCATCGCCCGCGCCCTGCTCAAGGACCCACCGCTGCTGCTGCTCGACGAGGCGACCAGCGCACTCGATGCCGAAAGCGAACGCATGGTGCAGGCCGCGCTCGACGCGGCGATCGCCCGCGGCGAGGGCCGCCGGACGACCCTGGTCATCGCCCACCGGCTGGCCACGGTGCAGAACGCCGACCGGATCGTGGTGCTGGATCAGGGACGGCTGGTCGAACAGGGGACGCACGCCGCCCTGCTGGCGGCCGGCGGTGCATACGCACGGCTAGCGGCGCTGCAGTTTACGGCCTGAGCGAGCGCCCGGGCGAGGCGCCTTCCGGTATTGCGCGGCAGGCCGGGTGCCGGTCAGCGCGGCGTGCGCCGCCGCTCTTCTGCGCGCCGCACCTGCCGGCTGGCGGCCGGCCGCTGGGCCGCGATCTCGCGCGCGCGGCGACGGTCGAGCGCGCGCTTCACCAGCCGCACCACGACGGTGGTCACGACCAAGGCGACAAGTCCGACGGCGACGCCGACGATCTGGGGGTTGTCCATCACTGCAGGGTTTCCTCGCAACCATCTGGCAGCGGCAGCACGCCGATGCCCTCTTCCAGCAATGCACGGGCCTCCTGCGGCGTCGCCTGACCGCGGATGCCGCGCTCCTCCGCATCGCCGTGGTGAATGCGCCGGGCCTCTTCCGCAAACCGCGGACCGACATCCTCGGCCGTGCGGGCCACCTCGCGGGCGGCGCGCCACCATGCCGCACGCAGACGTGCGAGCGGCTCCGGCAACGCGGCATCGGGGGATGGGGTTGCCACGGGCGAAGTCGCAGGCGCCGGAGCGGCCTCGCCCTTCGGCGGTCGTGCATGGGCCAGATTCAGGCGCGGGGCGCTCGGCCGCTTCGCCACCTGACCGTCGCCGCAGAGTGGACAGATCACCAGCCCGCGCGTCTGCTGGTCGCGGAAGTCGTCTTCCGAACCGAACCAGCCTTCGAAGGTGTGCCCGTGCGTGCAGGCCAGATCGAGCACCTTCACGGCTGCACCTCCGCCGCGATGTCGGCGGCGAAAGCGTCCGCCGGTCGCCACTCCAGCGGCCATCGACCGTCCAGCACGTTCTGCAGCCGTAGCACGCACGACAGGGTCTTGGCGTCGGTCACCTGTCCGTCGCGGCACCAGTCGAGCAGCGCGGCGGGCGTCGCGGTGAACACGTCAAGGAATTCGCCCGGGTCCAGCGCACGGTCGCCCGCTGTCAGGCCGCGCGCGAACCAGATGTCGATGCATTCGGTCGAGTACGCGATCACCGGATGGATCGCGCCCGCCGACGCCCATTCGGTCGCGGTGTATCCGGTTTCCTCGCGGAGTTCGCGCACGGCGCACTGCCAGGCAGTTTCGTGCGCATCACGCTTGCCGGCAGGAAATTCGATCATCACCCGTCCGACCGGGTAGCGGTATTGGCGCTCGAGCACCACCTGCAGGCCGGTCGGTGTCTCGACCAGCGGCACGACGACGACCGCGCCCGGATGGATCAGGTATTCGCGCGTCGCCGACCGTCCGTCCGGCAGACGCACCGTGTCGCGCCGGGCATCGAGGAAGTGGCCCTGGAACACCACCTCGCCGCCGAGGCGTTCCTCGACGAGGTGGTGATCGCCGCCCTGCTCTGCCGGCTCAGCCATGGCGGCGCATCAGGTAGCGGTAGACGAAGCCGGGGAACGCCAGCGTGAGGAACAGGGCGCCGGTGACGGCGTAGAACTCCCACCCCTGCGGCGCGATCTGCCCGGCCCGCTTTTCCAGTCCCAGGCCAAGCGCCCCTACCGCGAGGTACAGCGCGACCAGTTCCGCGAGGCGTACCGCGAGCGACTTGCCCCGCCGCAGTGCCACCAGGCCGAACAGCCGCTGGCTGACGAACGGCAGGTTGGCCGCCAACAGCGCTGTCGCCAGCACGAGGAAGATCGCTGCGTGTTGCGACACCGCGGATGCGCCAGGTTGAGAAAAACGAAAGGCGCGCGCCGGCAGCAGCCGACGCTCAGTTGCCGAGCGTGCCGATGATCGCCCGGGCGCACAGCGCCATCAGGCCGCTCGGCAGGATGCCGAGCACCAGCACCGCCGCACCGTTGATCGCGAGCACGGTCCGCACGTCGAACGGTGCCGATGCCGCAACGCCCGGAACGCCGGCATCGAAATACATGACCTTGACGATGCGGATGTAATAGAACGCGCCGATCAGCGACATCACCACCGCGAACACCGCCAGTGCGACGCCGTAGGCGAGGCCCGAGGTCACCAGCGCCTGCAGCACCGCCAGCTTGGCGTAGAAGCCGACCAGCGGCGGCAGGCCCGCCATCGAGAACATGCACACCGCGAGCACGGCCGCGCCCAGAGGGCTGCGGCGGCCGAGGCCGGCCAGATCGGCGATCTCCTCGCTCTCGAAACCTTCCTTCGCGAGCATCAGGATCACGCCGAAGGCCGCCAGCGTCGTCAGCACATAGGTCACGACGTAGAACATCGCCGAGCTGTACGCATTGAACGCACCGGCTGCGCTGCCGTTCACCACGCCCGACATCAGGCCGAGCAGCACGAAGGCCATCTGCGAGATCGTCGAGTACGCGAGCAGCCGCTTGAAGTTGGTCTGCGCGATGGCCGCCAGGTTGCCGACCAAGAGCGATGCGACCGACAGCACTGCCAGCATCTGCTGCCAGTCGACGGCCAGCGGCAGCAGGCCCTCGACCAGCAGGCGCAGCATGATCGCGAAGGCCGCCAGCTTGGTGGCACCGCCGATGATCAGCGTGACCGCGGTCGGCGCGCCCTGGTAGACGTCCGGCACCCACATGTGGAACGGCGCGACGCCTAGCTTAAACGCGAGGCCGGCGACGATGAACACCAGGCCGAACACCAGCACCTGGTGGCGGATCTGGCCGGTGCTGACCGCCTTCAGGACCTGCGGAATGTCGAGCGAACCGGTCGCGCCGTACATCATCGACAGGCCGTAGAGCAGGAAGCCGCTGGCCATCGCGCCCAGCACGAAGTACTTCATCGCGGCTTCGGTCGCGGTCGCGTGGTCGCGGCGCAGCGCCACCAGTGCATAGCTCGACAGCGTCAGCAGTTCCAGGCCGAGGTACAGCACCAGGAAGTTGTTGCCCGAGATCATGATGAACATGCCGAGCAGCGCGAACATGCCGAGCGTGAACAGCTCGCCGCCGCGCATCATGTCGCGGTCGGCGGCGTAGGGACGGCCGTACACCAACGTGACCATCATCGCGACCGAGCCGAAGCACTTCAGCCAGTTGCCCATGGGATCGTTGACCACCATGTTCGAGAAGCCGTACTGCGTGGCGCCCGACGACGCCTGCCAGCCGGCGACGACGGCCGCCGCGCCGAGCGTGAGCAGCGTGAGCGCGTAGGTCAGCGTACGGCGCGTATCGGTGACCCGCAGGTCGACCAGCGCGATCACGCAGGCCGCCGCCAGCAACAGGATTTCAGGCGCGAGGGTGGCCCAGCCGAAGGTTTCCATATCTCAGACGTCTCGTTCTATCGGGTCAGCGCAGCTTTGACCGGGACACTTGTTGCAGCAGGTTGGCGACCGAAGCGTCCATCACGTCGGTGAACGGCTTGGGATGGATGCCCATGTAGAGCACCGCAATCGCGAGGACCGCCATGATCAGGAATTCCCGGCCGTTGATGTCCTTCAGCTCCTTGACGTGGTCGTTGGCGACCGGGCCGAGGTAGACCCGCTTGTACATCCAGAGCGTGTACGCAGCGCCGAAGATCAGGGCCGTCGCCGACAGCAGACCGATCCAGAAGTTGAACTTCACCGCGCCCAGGATCACCATCCATTCGCCGACGAAGCCTGCGGTGCCCGGCAGGCCGCAGTTGGCCATCGCGAACAGCAGCGCGAAGGCAGCGAAGCGCGGCATCGTGTTCACCACGCCGCCGTACGCCGCGATATCTCGGGAATGCACCCGGTCGTACAGCACGCCGATGGACAGGAACATCGCACCGGACACGAAGCCGTGCGCGATCATCTGCACGATGCCGCCGGACACGCCTAGGTCGTTGAAGATGAAGAAGCCGAGCGTTACGAAGCCCATGTGCGCGACCGACGAATACGCGACCAGCTTCTTCATATCCTTCTGGACCATCGCCACCAGGCCGACGTAGATCACCGCGACCAGCGACAGCGCGATCATCAGCCAAGCCCACTCCCGGGCCGCATCCGGCGCAATCGGCAGCGAGAAGCGCAGGAAGCCGTAGGCGCCGAGCTTCAGCATGATCGCGGCCAGCACGGCGGAACCGCCGGTGGGCGCCTCGACGTGCACGTCCGGCAGCCAAGTGTGGACCGGCCACATCGGCACCTTGACGGCGAACGCCGCGAAGAAGGCGAAGAACAGCAGGGTCTGCGCAGTGGACGACAGCGGCAGCCGGTGCCAGGTCGCGATGTCGAAGCTGCCGCCCGAGGCGTTGTACAGGTAGATCAGCGCCACCAGGGTGAGCAGCGAGCCGAGCAGCGTATACAGGAAGAACTTGAAGGCCGCGTAGATCTTGTTCGGGCCGCCCCAGATACCGATGATCAGGTACATCGGGATCAGCGTCGCCTCGAAGAAGGTATAGAACAGGATGCCGTCGAGCGCGCTGAACACGCCGATCATCAGACCCGAGAGGATCAGGAAGGCGCCCATGTACTGGTGCACCCGCTCGGTGATGACCTCCCAGGCCGCGATCACCACGATGACCGTGATGAAGGCGGTCAGCGGCACGAACCAGAAGGACAGCCCGTCCACCCCCAGGTGGTAGTGGATGTTGAAACGCTCCACCCAGCTGTGGCGCTCCACGAACTGCATCGCAGCGGAGCCGACCTGGAATCCGGCGTACAGGGGCAGGGTGACCAGCAGCCCTAGCACCGAACCGGCCAGCGCCAGCCAGCGCACCAGGCCCACCTGCCCTTCCCGACCCAGCAGCAGCAGAAAGGCGCCGAAGAAGATCGGTACCCAGATGGCAAGACTCAACCAGCCCATTCCTGTTGTTCCTTGTTGTTATTTGAAGAGGGCCATGAACTGGTCGTGCCACACGAAGTACGTGAGCAGCACGAAGATCCCCAGGATCATCATCAGCGCGTAGTGGTAGAGGTAGCCCGACTGCAGGCGCCGCGCCACACCCGCGATGCGGCCGACCAGCTTCCACGAGCCGTTGACCAGCGCGCCGTCGATCAGGGCCTGGTCGCCGCCCTTCCACAGGCCGGTGCCGAGCGCCCGTGCGCCGCGCGCCAGGATGTTCTCGTTGATCCAGTCCAGGTAGTACTTGTTCTCGAACAGCACATACACCGGATGAAAGATGCGCTTGATCGCGGCCGGCAGCGCCGGATTGACCATGTACATGTAGAACGATGCGATGACGCCGGCGAGCGCCAGCCAGAACGGCGCGGTCGACAGGCCATGCAGCGCCATCGCCATCGGGCCGTGGAACATCTCGGCCAGCTCCTTCATGGCCGGGTGGCGGGCGGCATCCACGAAGATCACGTTCTTGAAGAAGTCGCCGAACAGCATCGGCGTGATGGTCAGATAGCCGATGACCACCGACGGGATCGCCAGCAGCACCAGCGGTAGCGTGACCACCCAGGGCGATTCGTGCGGCTTGGCGTCATGCCCGTGGCCATGACCGTGGTCGTGGGCATGCCCGTGCGCATCGTGCGGCAGCGGTTCGTCGTGTGCCGCGTCATGATGGTCGTGACCGTGGTGCGCATCTGGATTCTGGTCGTACCGCTCCTTGCCGTGGAAGACGAGGAAGTACATACGGAACGAGTAAAACGCCGTGATGAACACCCCGGCGAGCACCGCGAACGATGCGAATCCTGCCGCCGGCAACTGGCTTTCGTGTACCGCCTCGATGATGCTGTCCTTCGAGTAGAAGCCCGAGAACAGGGGCGTGCCGATCAGCGCGAGCGAGCCCAGCAGCGAGGTGATCCAGGTGATCGGCATGTACTTGCGCACGCCGCCCATCCAGCGGATGTCCTGGTTGTGGTGCATGCCCATGATGACCGACCCGGCCCCGAGGAACAGCAGCGCCTTGAAGAACGCATGGGTCATCAGGTGGAACACCGCGACGTGGTAGGCCGACGCGCCCAGCGCAACCGTCATGTAGCCCAGCTGCGACAGCGTCGAGTAGGCCACCACCCGCTTGATGTCGTTCTGGATGATGCCCAGGAAGCCCATGAACAGCGCCGTGATGGAACCGATCACCAGGATGAAGTTGAGCGCCGTGTCCGACAGCTCGAAGATCGGCGACATGCGCGACACCATGAAGATGCCGGCGGTCACCATCGTCGCCGCGTGGATCAGAGCGGAGATCGGCGTCGGGCCTTCCATCGAGTCGGGCAGCCAGACGTGCAGCGGGAACTGGGCGGACTTGCCCATCGCGCCGATGAACAGGCAGATCGCGATGACCGTCACCAGCATCCAGCTGGTACCCGGGAAGCTCAGGGTCGCCAGGTCGCCGGTCTTGGCGAAGATTTCGCTGTAGTTCAGCGTACCGGTGTACGCGGCGATCAGGCCGATGCCCAAGATGAAACCGAAGTCGCCGACCCGGTTGACCAGGAACGCCTTCATGTTTGCAAAGATCGCGGTCGGCTTGTTGAACCAGAAGCCGATCAGCAGATACGACACCAGGCCCACCGCTTCCCAGCCGAAGAACAGCTGCAGCAGGTTGTTGCTCATCACGAGCATCAGCATCGAGAACGTGAACAGCGAGATGTACGCGAAGAACCGGTCGTAGCCGTCGTCTTCGGCCATGTAGCCGATGGTGTAGATGTGCACCATCAGCGACACGAAGGTCACCACGCACATCATCATCGCGGTCAGGCTGTCGATCAGGAAGCCGACTTCCATCTTCAGGCGGCCCACCGTCATCCAGGTGTACAGCGTCTGGTTGAAGCGCGCACCGTCCACCACGACGCTGTAGAGCGTCATGGCCGACAGCACGAAGGCGATCAGCACGCCGAGGATGGTGAAGGTGTGGCTGGCGCGGCGGCCGATGACGTTGCCGCCGAACAGGGTGCCGGGGATACCGGCTAGCAGCGAACCGGCCAGCGGTGCCAGCGGAATCGCCAGCAGGGTGGATGCAGAAAGCGTAGCGCTCATCGTGTCGTCTCTTCTTCTTTCCGTCAGCCTTTGAGCGTGTCGAGTTCTTCCACGCTGATGCTCGACCGGTTACGGAACAGCAGCACCAGGATGGCCAGGCCGATCGCGGACTCGGCCGCCGCCACGGTCAGGATGAAGAACACGAAGACCTGCCCGTGCATGTCGCCCAGGTAATGGGAGAAGGCGACGAAGTTCATGTTGACCGACAGCAGCATCAATTCGATGGCCATCAGCAGCACGATGAGGTTGCGGCGGTTCAGGAAGATGCCGATCACCGACATCGCGAACAGCATCGCGCCGAGCGCGAGGTAATGGGCGAGGGACAGGGTCATGCTTTCTTCTCCGCGGCGGCCTCAGGTGCCGGTGCTGCGGCCTGCCGCGTCGCGGCGACCTTGACGAGCGCCACACGGTCTGCGGCGCGCACGCGGATCTGCTCGGACGGGTCGATCGCCTTCGTGTCCTTGCGGCGACGCAGCGTCAGCGCGATGGCGGCGATGATCGCCACCAGCAGGATCACCGCAGCGATTTCGAGCGGGTACAGGTACTGGGTATAGAGCAGTTCGCCGAGCGCGTGCGTGTTGGACACCTGCGGCTCCGCCGGTGCGACCGGCGTGCGGCTGTCGCGGAATCCGCCGAGCAGGACATACGCCATCTCTAGCGCGATCACCACACCGATGAGGGCGGCCAGCGGGAAGTGTTTCCAGAACCCCTGCCGGAGGCCGTCCATGTTCAGGTTGATCATCATCACCACGAACAGGAACAGCACCATCACGGCACCGAGGTAGACCAGCACCAGCGTGATCGCCAGGAATTCGGCCTGCAGCAGCAGCCAGATCGCGGACGCCTGCGAGAACGCGAGCATCAGGTACAGCACCGCGTGCACCGGGTTGCGCGCGGTGATCACCCGGAATGCCGCGAACAGCAGTGCGAGCGAGAACAGATAGAAGAAGCCAGTCTTGACGTCCATGGGATGTGTGTGTTCCGAACAGCGCGTGAGGACTAGCGGTATTTCGCGTCCGCGGCCTTGGCGGCGGAGATCTCTTTTTCGTAGCGGTCGCCGACCGCCAGCAGCATGTCCTTCGTGAAGTACAGGTCGCCGCGCTTCTCGCCGTGGTATTCCAGGATCTGCGTCTCGACGATCGAATCCACCGGGCAGCTTTCCTCGCAGAAGCCGCAGAAGATGCACTTCGTCAGGTCGATGTCGTAGCGGGTGGTCCGGCGGCTGCCGTCGTCGCGGACATCGGATTCGATCGTGATCGCCACTGCCGGGCACACCGCTTCGCACAGCTTGCAGGCGATGCAGCGTTCCTCGCCGTTGTCGTAGCGGCGCAGCGCGTGCAGGCCGCGGAAACGGGGCGACAGCGGGGTTTTTTCTTCCGGGAACTGGACCGTGATCTTGCGACGGAACGCATAACGCCCGGTCAGGGCCATTCCCTTGAAGAGCTCCACCAGCATGAAGCTCTTGAAGAAATCCTTGAGGGAGAAAGTAGAAGCAGCAATAGCCGTCATCGTGTTACTTCCAGATGTTCCAGGCGGTCTGCATCCAGCCGCCGACGATCAGCAGCCAGACCAGCGTGACTGGAATGAAGATCTTCCAGCCCAGACGCATGATCTGGTCGTACCGGAAACGCGGGAAGGTGCCGCGGATCCAGATGAAGAGCGACACCACGAAGAATGTCTTGAGGCCGAGCCAGATCCAGCCGGGGATGAAGTCCAGGAACGCGACCGGGGACAGCCAGCCGCCGAGGAACATCAGCGCCGCGAGGATCGACACCAGCCACATGCTGGCGTACTCGGCCAGGAAGAAAATGGCGAAGCCCATGCCCGAGTACTCGACCATGTGGCCGGCGACGATTTCCGCCTCGCCTTCCACCACGTCGAACGGATGGCGGTTGGTTTCCGCGACGCCCGAGATCAGGTACACGATGAAAATCGGCAACAGCGGTAGCCAGTTCCAGGACAGGAACGACAGGCCTTTGTCCGCGAACATGCCGCGACCCTGGCTCGCGACCACGTCGCCGAGGTGCAGGCTGCCCGTCACCATGATGACGACCACCAGGCAGAAGCCCATCGCGATCTCGTAGCTCACCATCTGGGCAGAAGCCCGCAGCGCGCCGAGAAACGCGTACTTCGAGTTGGATGCCCAGCCCGCGATGATCACGCCGTAGACCTCGACCGAGGTGATCGCCATGATCAGCAGCAGACCGGCATTGATGTTGGCCAGCACCACGTCCGGGCCGAACGGAATCGCCACCCAGGCGGCGAGCGCCGGCATGATCGCCATCACCGGACCCAGACGGAACAGCCCGCTGCTGGCGGCCGACGGGTTGATGATTTCCTTGGTCAGCAGCTTCAGCGCATCGGCGATCGGCTGCAGCAGACCGAACGGGCCGACACGGTTGGGACCGTGGCGAACCTGGATCCAGCCGAGGAGCTTGCGCTCCCACAGCGTCAGATAGGCGACGGCACCGAGCAGCGGCAGCAGCACGCAGACGATCTTGATCAGGGTCCAGAGCACCGGCCAGACGATGGCGGTCCACCAGTGGGCCGCGATCAGGCCCTGGCCGAATCCGAAGATGGTGTCGATCATGCTGCGGCTCCCGGGGCGTCCTGCGCCAGCCGCGCATCGGCGGTCAGCTGCAGCGACGGTGCACGCCGCACGATGCTGTCGAGGGCGTAGATGGAGGCCGTGACCGGCGCGCGGCCCGACACCGAAGCCGCATCGGCACGCGCACCTGCGGCATTCGACAGGCGCTCGGCCGGCAGGTGCGTCGCATCCGCCGCCAGACCGCTGCGGACCTGGGCCAGAACATCCTGCGACGATTCGAAATCGAAACCGGGCAGCCCGAGCAGGTTGCCCAGCACCCGGATCACCTTCCAGGCCGGACGGGCTTCGCCACGTGGCTTCACCACTGCGTGAAAGCTCTGGATGCGCCCTTCTGCGTTCACGAAGGTACCGGAGGTTTCGGTGAAGGAACCGATCGGCAGCAACACATCGCTGATGTCGAGGTTGGCCTTGAACGGGCTGAGAGTCACGACCATCTCCGCCTGACCCAGCGCCGCAGCGCCCGCGGCACCGGCCGCCGTGTCGAACGCGGGCTCGTTGTTCAGCAGGATCACGGCCTTCAGGCCGCCCTGCAGCATCCGGCCCGCATCGAGGCCACCCTGCTGCGGTTGTGCGCCGACGAACTGCGCGCCGACCGTGTTGGCCGCTTCCGTCAGGTAGCC
>CAJYQL010000047.1 GCA_913776965.1 uncultured Xylophilus sp. | reverse complement strand
CTTGCGCTCATTCCTGACGAATCCGATGTCGTCAGCCCTGTCACCCCCCGGAGACCACCATGCTCAAGTACGCCATCGTCTTCGCCATCATCTCGCTCATCGCCGGTGCGCTCGGTTTCACCGGCGTGGCCGCGGGCTCGGCCGGCATCGCCAAGGTGCTGTTCGGCCTGTTCTTGGTCATCGCCATCGTCTTCATCGTCCTGGCCGCCCTGGGCGTGGGAGCCGCACGAAAGGCGCTCGACTGATGGTCCTCGACGCTGCACCGGACGTGCTGGGCCGCGCCGCCCCGACATCCGCTTCGGCACCCGCGGTGGTGCCGATGTACACCCCGCTCTGGTACGCGACCCGCGTGCTGCGCACCACGGCGAACGACTGGTGGGAAGGCGGCGTGCCGCCCTCGCGCTCGCGCCACCAGCGTGCTACCCACGCAGTGGCCAGCATGGCGGCGCACTTCGCACGGCGCCTGCATGCCGCCCGTCCGGCGGTTCAGGCGACTGCGGCCCGGGAGGCGAGCGCTGCAGAGACTGCACACGACTGACGCGCCGCGTACGCCGATCCGAGGGCCGCGCATCGACGCGGCTTTTTTGTGGGCGCAGCCTGCTGCACTCTTCCCGGCGGCCGACTGCCGTCCTTTCCCTACCCACCACGAACAAGGCCCTGTGTGAACCCCGTCACCGCCATCCGCTGCGACCTCGAATACACCGTCCACGGCGACGCCCACTTCCTCTTCAACATCCAGGCGGCCCGCACCGCTGGCCAGCGCACGCTGGAGGAGAAGCTGACCGTCACGCCCGGCATCGCGGTGCAGGAATTCGAGGACACGAACAACGGCAACCGCTTCTTCCGCTGCGATGCGCGCCAGGGCGACGTGCTGGTCGTGCGCTACGACGCCCGGGTGGAGCTGGCCCGGCCGCCGGCCGATCCGCAGCTGCAGGAGGGCCGCATCGCCGACCTGCCCAACGAGGTGCTGCACTGCCTGATGCCGACCCGCTACTGCCAGTCCGACGTGATGGGCCGCGCGGCACAGCACCTGTTCGGCCACGTGCCGCCCGGCTACGCCCGGGTCGAGACGATCTGCCAGTGGATCCGCGACAACATCGCCTACGAGGTCGGCACCAGCACCTCCACCACCAGCGCCCAGGACGTGTACCTGCAGCGTGCCGGCGTGTGCCGAGACTTCGCACACCTGGCGATCACCTTCTGCCGGGCGCTGAACATCCCGGCGCGGCTGGTGGTCGGCTATGTGCGGTTCGACGAGCCGCCGCAGGATTTCCACGCGGTGTTCGAGGCCTGGCTCGGCGGCCAGTGGGTGATGTTCGACGCGACCGCGATGGCGCCGGTGGATCGCATGGTGCGGGTCGGCACCGGCCGCGACGCCAAGGACGCCGCCTTCGCGACGATGTTCGGCCCGGTGTCGATGCGCTACATGCACATTCAGGTGAACCACGACGGCACCGCGCCGTCGGACAACCCGGACCCGCGACAGGCGACGATGCAGCGGCAGATCGCCTCGTAGGGCGCAGGCGGCGGGGGCTGGCGGGCCGCAGCCGACGGCACCCGTCAGCGCCCGCCGACGCCGGCGGCGCACGCCGTGGCGAGCATAGGGACAAGCCGACATACCGGCACCGGAGCCCGCCATGACCCTCACCGACGCATCCCTGCGCACCCTGTTCTACGTGCTGTTCTTCACCATCCTGACGCTGATGGCCCTGTCCTATGCCTACGCCAGCAGCGTCGCCTCGGGAGCGGCCGCCGACGGCGTGCCGGCCCGCGATGCAGGCGGCACCCTCATGCGCTCCACCGGCGGCGGCGCGACCGCCCAGCCCCAGAATCCGCTGATCGCCGAACGCTGGCAGACCCGCCCGCTGGTGGTGGTAGCTCCGGCGGCCAACGATCCGCTGCTGCGGGGCGTGACCGACACGCTCGACCAGCCCGCCGGCCGCGCCGCCTTCGACGACCGGGACATGGTGCTGTTCACCGTCGTCGATGGCGACGGCCGGCGTGAAGGCCGCCGGCTGAGCGCGGACCAGACCCGTGCCCTGCTGCGGGCCCTCGACCTGCCGGAAGACGGCAAGCCGGCCACGCTGGTGCTGGTCGGCAAGGACGGCGGTGCCAAGCTGGCCCAGCGCGGCCGGGCCGATCTGCAGGCGGTGTTCGCCGAGATCGACGGCATGCCGATGCGGCAGAACGGGCGCTGAACCGGGTGCTCCTGTTTCGATAGCGCCTTGCGTACGTCCCGCCTGCGCGCGGGGCGTTTTTACGTTCGATCCCGTCGCTTAGCGGCCACGCACCAGCTGCAGCACGCTGCCGGCATCGAGCGTGCGGGCCTTTTCCTGCATCTGCGGCAGGTAGCGGGTCTGCAGGCCCTGGGCTTCCTGCAGCACGCCCTGGTAGCTGTCTTTGAGCATTTGGGTCGAGAAGGTGCGGCCGCCGGCGTAGTAGCGCTTGGCGACGTGGCCGAGCGCATAGGTCGAGGCGAAGCTCATGCCCGAGCTGACCGCCTGCCGGCCGAGCCCGCCGAGCAGTCCGCCGCCCACCTTGCCGAGCAGGCCGCCGAGCAGCTTGCGGCCGGCCTGCTCCAGGTACTGCGAGGTCAGGCCCACGCCCAGCGTCGCCAGGAAATCCTTGATGTGGCCCTTGTCCAGCTCGTAGCCGTGCGCCTTGCCGATGCCGTAGACCAGCTTCATCTGCAGCGGGATGATCGCCATGGTGGACAGCGATTCGGGCAGCAGTTCGAGCGCGCCGTTGAGGATGGCGGCGTTCAGGATGGTCTTGTCGAGCGCCGCATCGTCCGGACGGGCGACGGGTGCGCCGCCGGCAGGGGCAGGCACTGCTGCTGCGGCGGTAGCGGCGAGTTCGGGCGGCACCGACAGCGGCGCCTCGGCCAGCGCCTCGGCCTGCTCCTCGATCGGGCGGGCTTCGCGCTCGCCGAGCTGCAGCGCCTGCCGTAGTTGCGCCAGGAACGCCTGCTCGGCCTGCGACTGGGCGCCGTCGGCATCGCAGACGCAGACCGCCATTTCGTAGGCGAGGGACCGGCTGGCGGGCGTGGTGAGCGCGGCGGCGGCCTGGGGCAGGGTGGTGCGCTGCATCAGCACGTCCTGGTAGAGCGGCGCGACCGCGATGCTGCCGGCGCTGCCCAGGCCTTCGGCGATACGCTTGACCTCGTCGCGCTCGCGGGCGTGCTTGTCGCCGTCGGCGAAGGCGGCCATCAGCGAGAGGGTGAGGATGGATGTCTGTTCGGCTTCGGTCATGAGACTCCGTTCGGTGGACAGGGAAGACAGGACCGCCGATGGTGGGGCTGCGGTGCCGGGCCCCTGTGTCAAAGCCCTACCGTCGGGACCGTGCCGTCAAAGCCGGGCCGGCGTGCAGGGCGGGGGGCAGGCGGGCGCGCCCCGGGACGCCGGCCAGGGCCCGAACGCCCGGGCGGTGCGCCAGACCAGCGTCGCCAGTCCGGCGACGAACGCGACCAGGCTGAGCAGCGCCCGCCAGAGGTTGGCCGCGTTCCACTGTGCCCTCACGGCGGCCCAGTCGGGCGGCACCGCGGCCGGGTTCCAGCCTTCGGTCAGGGCATTGAGCGGCACGTTCACTTCGCGAGTGAAAAACACGATGCCTGCCACATACGCCACCGCCACCGTAGCCAGCACCAGCCACCAGCCTTCGCGCCGGCGCGACCAGCCGGTCGCGAGGGCCAGCAGGCACCAGACCGGCGGCCCGAAGAACAGCGCGAAGAAGAGTGGGTGCCGGACGTTGCGGTTCAGTTCCGACTGCACCACCGCGTAGGTCCGCCCGTCGAGCGTCAGCGTCGCCAGGTTGACGTTGCCGCTGTAGGTGCCGAAGAACCCGGCCATCAGGCCGAGCCACAGGACGGCCAGCGCATGCGGCACCAGCGCGAGGGCGGGTGGCAGTGCGTGTGCGGAAGGGGCGGGTGCAGCGAGGGGGCGGGGTGCGGCATTCATGGGCAGGCACGGGAGTGCCAGATGCCGCCGACTGTGCGCGCCCGGCGCCCGCCGCGCCTTAACCTCTGATAAGGCCCATTTCGCTCCGCAGCCGGGAGAGGGTCACGTCGGTGATGCCCAGGTACGAGGCCAGATGCCGCAATGGGATGCGTGCCGGCCAGTGCGGGTGGCGTTCGAGCAGCCGGGCATAGCGCTCGCGGGCGTTGAGCTGCAGGAATTCCTGCTCGCGCTGCATCTTGTGGTCGAGCAGCAGGCAGAGCGTGCGGTGTTCCAGCAGGCGCCAGGGCTCCCAGCCATCGGTCGGTGCGGGTGTGCCCGGCGCCGGCATCGGCAGGGCCCACACCCGGCTGTTCTCCAATGGTTCCACGTGAAACATCGAAGGCGATTGCAGCAGGCTGGGTGTCACCGGCCAGAATATCGCCCCGTCGAGGAAGAAATTCTTGTTGGACTCGGCGCCGTCGCGGTCGGTGAGGTAGAGCCGCAGTGCACCGTGCTCCACCCACCACAGGTGGCGCCACGGCTGGCCGGCCTGCTGCAGCATCCGGCCGCGCGGCAGATCGCGCGGCTGCGCCTGCGACCACCAGGCCTCGACCGCCGGCGGCGGGTCGCCGAGTTGTCGGGTCAGGAAGCGGGCCAGAGGGTTGTCGGCAGACACGGTCGGCGGCAAAGAGGGAAAATCAGGGGTTTCTCGCCCCGGCGGCGGCACGGGAGCGGCAGGCATACGACCTGTCGCCAGACCCGGCCCCGGCCGGGGCGGGACAGGGTGGCGGCCCGGCCGGGCGGCACCACGGCAATCGATTATCGGCCTGCGGGCCCCGGAGTTTTCCCATGCAGTACCCCCAGGAATTCGACGTCATCGTCGTCGGCGGCGGCCATGCCGGCACCGAGGCGGCGCTGGCTGCTGCCCGCATGGGCGCCCGCACGCTGCTGCTGACCCACAACATCGAGACGCTCGGTCAGATGAGCTGCAACCCGTCGATCGGCGGCATCGGCAAGGGGCACCTGGTGAAGGAGGTCGATGCGCTCGGCGGCGCGATGGGCATCGCCACCGACGAGTCGGGCATCCAGTTCCGCATCCTCAACGGTTCCAAGGGTCCGGCGGTGCGGGCGACCCGCGCCCAGGCCGACCGCATCCTCTACAAGGCGGCAATCCGCCACCGGCTGGAGAACCAGCCGAACCTGTGGCTGTTCCAGCAGGCGGTGGACGATCTGGTGGTCGAAGGCGACCGGGTGGTCGGCGCGGTGACTCAGGTCGGCATCACGTTCCGGGCGCGCACCGTGGTGCTGACGGCGGGCACCTTTCTCGACGGCAAGATCCACGTCGGCCTGAACAATTACCAGGCCGGCCGCGCGGGCGATCCGCCGGCGGTGTCGCTGTCGGCGCGCCTGAAGGAACTGCAGTTGCCGCAGGGTCGCCTGAAGACCGGCACGCCGCCGCGGATCGACGGGCGCAGCATCGACTTCAGCCAGTGCACCGAGCAGCCCGGCGACGGTATGCCGGGCGGCGTCGGCGACCGGGTGCCGGTGTTCAGCATCATGGGCCGGGCGGAGATGCATCCGCGCCAGGTGCCCTGCTGGATCACCCACACCAACGAGCGGACCCACGACATCATCCGCAGCGGCTTCGACCGCAGCCCGATGTTCACCGGCAAGATCGAGGGCGTCGGCCCGCGCTACTGCCCGAGCGTGGAAGACAAGATCAACCGCTTCGCCGACAAGGACAGCCACCAGATCTTCCTGGAGCCCGAGGGCCTGACGACGCACGAGATCTATCCGAACGGCATCTCCACCAGCCTGCCGTTCGACATCCAGTACGCGCTGGTCCGCAGCATGAAGGGCCTGGAGAACGCCCACATCCTGCGCCCCGGCTATGCGATCGAGTACGACTATTTCGACCCGCGCTCGCTGCGCAGCAGCTTCGAAACGCGCCAGATTGGCGGCCTGTTCTTCGCGGGCCAGATTAACGGCACCACCGGCTACGAGGAGGCGGCCGCACAGGGCCTGTTCGCCGGCGTCAACGCCGCGCTGCAGGCCCGCGGCGATACGCCGTGGCTGCCGGCCCGCGACGAAGCCTATTTGGGCGTGCTGGTCGACGACCTGATCACCAAGGGCGTGACGGAGCCCTACCGCATGTTCACCAGCCGCGCCGAGTTCCGCCTGCAGCTGCGTGAGGACAACGCGGATATGCGGCTGACCGAAACCGGCCGCCGCATGGGCCTGGTCGGCGACGCGCAATGGGATGCCTTCAGCCGCAAGCGCGATGCTGTTTCACGTGAAACAGAACGTTTGCGGTCGGTCTGGGTGAATCCGCGCAATCTGCCGGCAGCTGAATCCGAGCGGGTGCTCGGCAAGGCGATCGAGCACGAGTACAACCTGGGCGACCTGCTGCGTCGCCCCGATGTCGATTACCCGTCCCTGATGTCGCTGGACGGCGGGCGGTATGCGTCGTCCGAGCTGACCCGCGAGGCGCTCGGCGATGCCTACGGTGCGGTGGTCGAGCAGATCGAGATCGCGGCGAAGTACGCCGGCTATATCGACCGCCAGAAGGACGAAGTGCAGCGAGCCGCCGCGCAGGAGCAGATGCGCCTGCCCGCCGACCTCGACTACCTGCAGGTCGAGGCCTTGAGCTTCGAAGTCCGACAGAAACTGCAGAAGCAGCGGCCGGAAACGCTGGGCCAGGCATCCCGCATTTCGGGTGTGACCCCGGCGGCGATCTCGCTGCTGCTGGTGCACCTGAAGAAGAAGGGCTTCAAGCGCCTGGAGGCCGCGCCTGCGGCAACCGCCTGATGGAGGCGCCCCTGCCTGCGGCCGCTGTTTCACAGCTGCCGGCCCGCATTGCCGATGGCGCCGCCCGGCTTGGCCTGTCGCTCGACGCCGCGCAGTGCGCCCGGCTGGCCCGTTACCTCGGCATGGTCCAGAAATGGAACAAGGTCTACAACCTGACCGCGGTGCGCGATCCGGAGGAGATGCTGACCCACCATCTGTTCGACAGCCTGGCGGCCGTGCCGCCTTTGCTGCGGCAGCGCGGCGACGATGCGCCGTTCCGCATCCTCGACGTCGGCGCCGGGGCCGGGCTGCCCGGCGTGGTGCTCGCGGTCTGTCTGCCGCAGGCATCCGTCACCTGCGTGGACACCGTCGCCAAGAAGGCGGCGTTCCAGCAGCAGGTGGCGCTGGAACTGAAGCTACCCAACCTGCGCGGTCTGCATGCGCGGGTGGAAACGCTGGATGCGCCGCAGAACGTCATCGTCTCGCGGGCGTTCGCTTCGTTGGTCGATTTCACCCAGTGGTCGCGCCGGTCCCTGGCGCCCGGCGGCGTCTGGATGGCGCTGAAGGGCCGCACGCCGACCTCGGAGATGGAGGCGCTGCCGGCCGATACCGAGGTGTTCCACGTGGAACCGCTGACGGTGCCGGGCCTCGACGCCGAGCGGTGCATTGTCTGGATGCGGCCGGCGGCCGGCGGAGCGGAGCAGGGCGCTTAAACTCACCGCCCGTTCCGCCTCCGCCCACGCCTTCTGCCTTTCATGTTCGGCATCTCCGATTACGGCGCTTTCTGCGCCGCCGTGCTGGTCTTCCTGATGCTGCCGGGCCCGGGCACTTTTGCACTGCTGAACTCGACCGGCAAGGGCGGATTCCGCGCCGGCGCGGCGGCGACCGTCGGCGTCATCGCCGGCGACCAGGTGCTGCTGTGGCTGGCGGTCGGCGGCGTATCGGCACTGCTGGCCACCTATCCGACCGTATTCGCTGCGGTGCAGTACGCCGGCGCCGTCTACCTCGCGTGGATCGGCCTGCGGCTGCTGCTGGCCCGCGACGGGCAGGACGCCAGCCCCGTCCGCATCGCCCCGCGGCACTATGCCCGCCAGGCGTTCCTGATCACCCTGCTCAACCCGAAGGCCATCGTGTTCTACATGGCCTTCTTCCCGCTGTTCGTCGATCCGGCGACCCACCGCGGCTTGGCCACCTTCGCGGCCATGGCGCTCACCATCGCCGCGATCACGCTCGCCTACGGTCTCGGCCTGGTGGCGCTGGCCCGGGCGGTGACCGACCGGGTGCGCGCGCACCGGGGCGTCGCCCGCGCGCTGGAGCGGCTGGCGGGTGTCTTCCTCATCGGCTTCGGCCTGCGTCTCGCGATTTCCCGATAAGGCTTCCATGGCCCAGATTTTTTGTGTCGCCAACCAGAAGGGCGGCGTCGGCAAGACGACCACCACCGTGAACCTCGCCGCCGGGCTGGCGAAGATCGGCCAGCGGGTGCTGCTGGTCGACCTGGACCCGCAGGGCAACGCGACCATGGGCTCGGGCGTGGACAAGCGGGCGCTGGAGGCCAGCATCTACGAGGTGATGGTCGACGGCCTGCCGGTCGCCGAGGCGCGGGTCCGGGCCGAGCGCCTGACCGAGGCCGGCTGCGCCTACGACGTGCTCGGCGCCAACCGCGAACTGGCGGGCGCCGAGGTCGAACTGGTGGCGCTGGAGCAGCGCGAGAAGCGCCTCAAGCAGGCGCTCGCGGCGGTCGATGCCGACTACGACTTCGTGCTGATCGACTGCCCGCCGTCGCTGTCGATGCTGACGCTCAACGGCCTGTGCTCGGCCCACGGCGTGATCGTGCCGATGCAGTGCGAGTACTTCGCGCTCGAAGGCCTGACCGACCTGGTCAACACGATCAAGCAGGTCCACGCCAACCTGAACCGCGACCTGCAGATCATCGGCCTGCTGCGGGTGATGTTCGATCCGCGCATCACGCTGCAGCAGCAGGTGAGCGAGCAGCTGAAAGAACACTTCGGCGACAAGGTGTTCGACAGCGTGATCCCGCGCAACGTGCGGCTGGCCGAGGCACCCAGCTACGGCCTGCCGGGCGTGGTGTTCGACCCGTCGTCCAAGGGCGCGCAGGCGTTCGTCGCCTTTGCCGGCGAGATGGTGGCGCGCCTGCAGAAATCCAAAGCCCCGCAGGCCGTTCGCGCAGGCGGGTAGCGCGTATCCAGCTATGCATTTCATAGCAGACGATCCGCCGACGGTGCTGACGCTGCCCGGCTGGCACGGCAGCGGACCCGACCACTGGCAGACCCGCTGGGAAGCGCTGTACGGCTACCGCCGGGTGGAGCAGCACGACTGGGCCCGCCCCCTGCGCGGCGACTGGTGCGCACAGCTCGACACCGTCGTCGCCGACACGCCCGGCCCGGTCGTGCTGGTGGCGCACAGCCTGGGCTGCTGGCTGGTCGCGGCCTGGGCGGCCCATTCGCGCCATGCGGCGGTGCCCGGTCGGGTGCAGGCCGCGCTGCTGGTCGCGCCGCCCGATATCGCGCGGCCCGATCTGCAGGCGCAATTGCCCGGCTGGGCCCGCACGCCGCTGCAGCCGCTGCCGTTTGCGGCGCAGGTGGTCGCCAGCAGCGACGATCCGTACGGATCGGAAGCGCGCGTCCGGGCGCTCGCCGCGGCGTGGGGTGCGCCGGTCGCCGTCACCGGCCCGCAGGGCCACCTGAACGCCGATGCCGGCCTGGGCGACTGGCCCGCCGGCCATACGCTGCTGCAGGCACTGCTGGCCCGCACGGCCGCTGGCGCATCCTCCGCTTCCTGAGATTCCTTTCCTCTTCCTCTTTCCGCATGGTCACCAAGAAACCCAAGGGCCTCGGCCGCGGCCTCGAAGCGCTGCTCGGCCCGAAAGCGAGCGACACCCCCGCCGCCGACTCCGCCGCCGATCCCGGCCTGCCCACAACGCTCGCACTCGCCGAGATGGCGCCGGGCATGTACCAGCCGCGCACCCGGATGGACGAGGGCGCACTGTACGAACTGGCCGAGAGCATCAAGGCGCAGGGCATCATGCAGCCGATCCTGGTGCGCCGGCTCGACGGCCCGACGGCCGACGGCAGCGCCGCCCGCTACGAGATCATCGCGGGCGAGCGGCGCTTCCGCGCGGCCAAGCTCGCCGGCCTCGACCGGGTGCCGGTGCTGGTACGCGACGTGCCGAACGAGTCCGCCGCCGCGATGGCGCTGATCGAGAACATCCAGCGCGAGGACCTGAACCCGCTGGAAGAGGCCCAGGGCCTGCAGCGGCTGGTGAAGGAATTTGGCCTGACCCACGAGCAGGCGGCACAGGCGGTCGGCCGCTCACGCAGCGCCGCCAGCAATCTGCTGCGCCTGCTGAACCTGGCCGACCCGGTGCAGACCATGCTGATGGCCGGCGACCTGGACATGGGCCATGCCCGCGCGCTGCTGGCGCTGGACCGCGCGGCGCAGATCACCGCGGCCCACCAGATCGCGGCGCGCAAGCTGTCGGTGCGCGAAGCCGAATCGCTCGCCAAGAAGATCGGCGCCGAATTCAGCCTGCAGGCGCAGAAGCCGTCCGCGGCCCGCACCGAGAAATCGCGCGACCTGCAGCGGGTGGAAGACGAACTCTCCGACCTCCTGACCGCCCAGGTCGAGGTGCGCATCAAGAAGCGGGTGAAGCGCCACGGCCGCCTGGAAGAGCAGGGCGAGCTCGCGATCCAGTTCGGCTCGCTCGACGAGCTGAACGGCCTGATCGAGCGGCTGCGCCGGGCAGCCGGCGCCGCGGGCTGACAGCACCGCCGGCGATGTCCCGCGCCGCACGGCTCCTGCCCTGGCCCCTGCCGGCCCTGCTGGCCTGGGGCGCGGGCTGGACGCTGTTCGTCTTCGGCCAACGGCTCGGGCTGCCGGCCTGGGTGGCCCTGGCGCTCGGCACGCTGGCGGGCGTGGCGGGCAGCCTCGCGACCGGGCGCTGGTGGCGGCGCATCCTGGTCGCGGCGGGATTTCCGCTGTCGCTGGCGCTGTCGGGCGCGGCGCAGTTCGCCGCCTGGACCTGGCTGCTGCCGCTCGGGCTGCTGCTCCTGGTCTACCCGGTGCATGCGTGGCGCGATGCGCCGATTTTCCCGACCCCGGCCGGCGCGCTGGCCGGCCTGACCCGTGCGGCGCCGCTGCCGCCCGGTGCGTCGGTGCTCGACGCCGGCTGCGGCCTGGGCGACGGGCTGATCGCGCTGCGCAGCGCCTATCCGCAGGCGCGGCTGCAGGGCACCGAACGCAGTTGGCCGCTGCGCATCGCCTGCGCCCTGCGCTGCCCCTGGGCGCGGGTGCGGCAGGGCGACCTGTGGCGCGACGACTGGTCGGGCCATGCGCTGGTCTACCTGTTCCAGCGGCCGGAGAGCATGTCGCGCGCCTGGGCCAAGGCGCGCGCCGAGATGCAGCCGGGCAGCTGGCTCGCCAGCCTGGAGTTCCCGGTCGATGCGCGGGAAGCACCGGGCGGCCGGCGCCTGCCGGTGGCCGCGGGCCGGACGGTCTGGCTCTACCGCGTGCCCTGACACCCCCGAAAACCGGACCATCCGCCGGACGGATCGCATGGGGCGACGGGCGGCGGTCGGCTGTGTTGCTGGCGCCTCACGCGCCGTTTATGCTGCGGGCCGATTCGTTCGCTTACGCCGACGACCGTTTTCTCACAACATATCCGAGGGGTTTCGCCATGACATCGTTCTGTTCCACCGCCACCGCCTGCGTTGCTGCCCTGACGCTCGCCGGCCTCACCGGCTGCGTCACCACCGACATGCAGATGGGCAGCGCGGGCGCCAAGACGATGGCGACCGGCGCGGCCGCCGGCGGCGCGACCGACGGGGCCAGCAGCCAGCTCGAACGCTGCCCGGCGCCGCTCGGCACGGTGTCCCTGATCGAGAACCAGCAGGCCGGCTGGTACACCATCCTGCGCAACGAATACCGGCTGCCGCCGACCGCCAACCTGCTGCGCCTGCTGATCCAGCAGTCCAACTGCTTCGTCGTCGTCGAGCGCAGCGCCGCCGGCATGGGCGCGATGACCCGCGAACGTGCGCTGATGCAGTCTGGCGAGATGCGCCAGGGCAGCAACATGGGCGCCGGCCAGATGGTGGCGTCGGACTACGGCCTGTCGCCGGAAGTCATCTTCCGCAACAACAACGCCGGCGGCATGGGTGCGGGCCTCGGCGGCATCGTCGGCGGCGGTCGCGGTGCGCTGCTGGCCGGCCTGGCCGGCAGCCTGAACACCAAGGAAGCCAGCACGATGCTGACGCTGATCGACAACCGCTCGGGCGTGCAGGTCGCGGCTTCTGAGGGCAGCGCCTCCAAGATCGACTTCGGTGCGGTGGGCAGCCTGTTCGGCGGCAGCGGTGGCGGCGGCCTGGGCGGCTACTCCAACACCGCCGAAGGCAAGGTGATCGCCGCCGCCTTCATGGACGCCTTCAACCAGATGGTCCGCGCGCTGCGCAACTACAAGGCGCAGTCGGTGCAGGGCCAGGGTCTGGGCGGCGGCGGCCGTCTGGGCGTGGACGGCGCGGCTGCCCCGTCGCAGACCTTCGCCCCCGGCGCCCGCGGCGCGGCCGGCATGTCGATGCGCGACGCGCAGGCCAGGCTCAACCAGCTGGGCTACAACGTCGGCACGCCCGACGGCGCCGCCGGCGGCCGCACCACGGCCGGCCTGCGCGCCTTCCAGAAGGACCGCGGCATCGCGCAGACCGGACGGCTGGACGCGGCCACGCAGGCGGAACTGGCGAAGCAGTAAGCACCGCACGGCTCCCACCAAAAAATCGGGCTGCGGCCCGCTTTTGTCATGGCGCCACGGCAGCGACCCGCCGCGGCAGCGCCACCCCGTCGAGCCACGCCCCCAGGCACTCCACCACGTCGTCCGCGAAACGCTGGAACACCGGTTCCGCGACGAAGCCGGTGTGCGGCGTCAGCAGCAGGTTCGGCGCGTCGCGCAGCGGATCGTCGGCCGGCAGCGGTTCCGCGTCGAACACGTCGAGCGCGGCCTGGCCCGGGCGGCCGGCGCGCAGGGCGTCGGCCAGGGCAGTGGGATCCACCAGCGCGGCGCGCGAGGTGTTCACCAGCACGCTGCCGGGCGCCATCAGCGCCAGCCGTTCGGCGTTCAGCAAGTGGCGTGTCTGCGGTGTTGGCACCAGGTGCAGGCTGACGACCCGGGAGGTAGCCAGCAGCTCTTCCAGCGGCACGAACACCGCGCCGTGCGCCGCGGCACGCTCGGCCGTCATGCGCGGGCTCCAGGCCGCGACCTCCATGCCGAAGGCGCGGCCGATGGCGGCGACCCGCCCGCCGATCTCGCCCAGGCCGATCAGGCCGAGCCGCTGCCCGCGCAGCACCGGCGGCAGCGGTCCGCCGGCCGGGTCGCGCCAGCCGCCGGCGCGCAGCTGGGCCGACTGCGCCGCCAGCCGCCGCGTGGCGGCCAGGATCAGCGCCCAGGCCATCTCGCAGGTGCTGTCCTTCGACGGCCCCCAGCCGGTGTGGCTCACCGGAATGCCGCGGGCCTCCAGTGCCGCCAGATCGAGCCGGGTGTTGCGGGTGCCGGTGAACACCAGGTAGCGCAGCCGCGGCAGGCGGGCGAGCAGGGTGGCGTCGAACGGCGTGCGGTCGCGCAGCAGCACCACCGCGTCGGCCGGCGCGAGGGCCTGCAGCAGCGCGTCGCCGTGCAGCGGCGCATGGTGCACTTCGACGTCGGCACGCGCCGCGATGCCGGACCAGTCGGCCAGACGCTGCAGCGCGCGCTCCCAGTCGTCGAGCACGACGATGCGCGGCCGCGCCGGCCGGGTGGCATCGGCCGCGCTCATGCCGGCCGCGCCAGCGCCGCCAGCGCCCGCACGTCGGCCGCGTCGCCGAGCGCACGGCAGGCGGCGATCAGCTCGCCGGTGCGGCCGGCGCCCAGCACCGGGTCGGCCATGCCGCGGAACTTGGCGTCCAGGTCGGCGTCGCTCATCGGCCGCTGCAGCGAACCGATCGCATGCTCGACGAACACATGCACCCGGCGGCCGTCCTGCAGCACCGCGACCACGTCGGCGCTGGCCTCGTCGATGCTGTCGTCCACCGTGGCGACGACCTTGCGGCGCAGCGCCACCATGTCGGCGCGGTTGACGATGTCGTCGGCGTATTCGTCCTCGGTCGCCTTGCCGAAAATCAGCCCGGCGGCGCAGCCATGGTAGACGCTGAACTTGCCTTGCAGGCCGTCGGCCGGTTCCTTCTTGCCGGTGAGTTCCAGCACCAGCGAATGCACCCGCAGCTCGAGGCGCTCCACATCCTCGGCGCGCACGCCCTGGGCGCGCAGCTGCACGCAGGCGTCGATGCTCGGGTGGATCACGATGCCGCAGGCGAACGGCTTGTAGCTGTTGAAAGAGATCTCGAAGCGCTCGCCCAGCTCGTCGGTGATCTCGTGCCAGGCGGTCTTGGTGGACACCACCTGCGCGAAGCCGCGCGGTGCCTCCAGCGCACGCGGGCTGGCGGTGAAGCCTTGCTCGGCGAGCAGCGCCGACATCAGGCCGGCGCGCGCCGCCGCCCCCGGGTGGAACGGCTTGGTCATGGTGCCGAACTGCTCGCGCAGGCCGACCGGCTGCGACGCCGCGATGCCCAGCGCCATCTGCGTCTTGTCCGCGTCCAGCCCCAGCAGCCGCGCGCAGCCGGCCGCCGCGCCCAGCATGCCGGTGGTGCCGGTGATGTGCCAGCCGCGGTCGTAGTGGTCCGGATAGAGCGTATTGCCCATGCGGCAGGCCACGTCGATGCCGAGCACCAGCGCGTCGATCACCTGGCGGCCGCTGCAGCCCTTCAGCTCGGCCAGCGCCAGCAGCGCCGAGGCGACCGGTCCGGCCGGGTGGATGATGGTTTTCAGGTGCGTGTCGTCGAAATCGAAGGTGTGCGAGGTGATGCCGTTGACCAGCGCCGCGCTGGCGATGTCGACCTTTTCGGCGCGGCCGGCGACGGTCGCCTGCGGTGCCGGCTGCAGCACGTTCACGGCTGCGAGCGCGGCGTCGGCCGCCTCGTGGTGCGCGGCGCCGACGGCGCAGCCCAGCCAGTTCAGGAAGGTGCGGTGCGCCACGCGGTCCACCGCATCGATCCAGCCGCGGGACGGATGGTTCGCGACGTATTCGGCCAGGATGCGGGTGACGGGCGGAGCGTTGTGGTCGGCGGTGACCTGGGTATTGCGTGCCATAGGAATAGGTGAGGTGAGGGAAAGGAACAAGAGGGCGCGATCGACAACCGTACGCTTCAGTCGGTCGTCAAGGGGGCGCCGTGGATCCGGCTCTGCCGGTCCACCGGCGCCGCCCCCCTTGCGCAGCGAAGGGGGGAAGCCGGAGCGCGCAGCGCGCAGGCTGGGGGGTTAATCCAGACTAATATTTTGGGCCTTGGCCAGCGCCGTCCAGCGCGCCAGGTCCTTGCGCAGGTAGGCGCCGAAGTCGGCGGCCGACATCGGCATCGGCTCCACGGCCTCGCCGCCGAGCTTCTCGCGCATGTCGGGTGCCCGCAGCACCGTGTTGAGCGTCTCGTTGAGTTTGGCGACGACCGCAGGCGGCATGCCGGCGGGGCCGACCACGCCGTACCACTGCACCGCATCGAAATTCTTCAGGCCCAGCTCGTCGAGCGTCGGCACGTCGGGCAGCTGCGGCGCCCGGCGGCTGCCAGTCACGGCCAGCGCTCGTACCCGGCCGCCGCGGATGTGCTGCAGCGCCGCCGCGAGGCCGGGGAACACCGCCTGGGTCTGGCCGCCCATCGCGTCGGTCAGCGCCGGGGCCACGCCGCGGTACGGCACATGGACCATCGGCGTGCCGAGCTGCTGCGCCATCAGCTCCATCGTCAGGTGGGTGAGGGAGCCCGCGCCGGCCGAGCCATAGCTGACCTTGCCCTGGTTCGCCTTCAGGTAGGCGACGAAGTCCTTGAAATCCTTCACCGGCAGCTTGGGGTCGATCACCAGCACGTTGGGCGTCGCGCCGATCATGCCGATGGGCGTGAAGTCCTTCACCGGGTCATAGGGCACCTTGCGGGTGGCCGGGCTGGTGCCGTGCGTCGCCACGTAGCCCTGCATCAGCGTGTAGCCGTCGGGCGCGGCGCGCGCGGTGGCCTGGCAGGCGATCACGCCGCCGCCGCCGCCCTGGTTGTCCACCACGAAGGACTGGCCGAGCGCCTTGCCCCAGCGCTCGGTCACGGTGCGGCCGACCAGGTCGCTGCCGCCGCCGGCCGCCACCGGCACGATGTAGCGGATCAGCTTCTCCGGATAGCCCTGGGCGTGCGCCGCGCTGGGCAGCGCGGCCAGGGAAGAGGGCAGCAGCAGGGCCGGGGCGGCCTGCAGCAGGGTGCGTCGTTGCATGGTGGTTGTCTCCTTCTTTTCTGTGAGGGGGATCTCCGGCGGCCGCACCGTGCGGCCTGGCGGGATGGGGTCGGCGGCAGGCCCGCGGCGCGGACGCTCAGGCGGCCGTGGCGGACAGCCGGGCGAAGGCGTCCTGCACGTGGGTGGCGAGCAGCGCCTCGCAGCGCACGGCATCGCCGTCGCGCAGGGCCTGGGCGATCTCGGCGTGCTCGGCGATCGAGGCCTGCATGCCCATGTCCTGCGACAGGTTCTTCAGCCGCGACAGGTGCAGCCGCTGCACCACGCTGCGGTAGGTGTCGGCCAGCGGCAGGTTGTCGGCGGTCTCGACGATCAGCCAGTGGAAGCGCAGGTTCTCGGCGTAGTAGCGGGTCACGTCGTGCACGGCGGCGGCGTCGCGCATCGCGGCAATCGAGTCGTCCAGCCGGCCGGCCAGTGCCCGGCGGGCCGGCAGCGGCAGCTGCGTCGCCTTGCGGCCGGCATGGCCGTCGAGCAGGCTGCGCAGCTCGTACAGGCCGCGCACCTCGTCCGCATCGAGGGTGCGCACGAACACGCCGGCATGTTTGCGCGCCATCACCAGCCCCGAGCTTTCCAGCTCGCGCAGCGCCTCCCGTACCGGCACCCGCGACACGCCCAGCCGGGCGGCCACGTCGGGCTCGTTGATCCGGTCGCCCGGCAACAGGCCGCCGTGCAGGATCTGACCCATCAGGTCGTCGCGGACCAGCTTGGACAGTGAGGTGCTGCGGACGGTCTCGACGAACGACGAGCCTTCGGCGGTGGGGGTGAGCCAGGGGAGCATGGGCTAAATCCTTCGATGTACGAAATATCGTATACGAATAGACGTGAGGTTCCGCCCGGGAAAACCCGCGTGCCGGTTTGTGCTTGTCCATTCTGCCGCCACCGCCACCCGCTACCGCCACTTACCTTCCACCGTCCTTGCGCTCTTGCAGCATGACGGCCACGGATTGCGGCGCGGACCCTGCCCCGGCGCGATCCGAGCGCAGGGTCACGCCCGCATCAGCGGCCCGCCGTGCCGCCTTCGCGGTCAGGCCGGCACTGCGCCAGCGCCTCCACATCGCCTGCGACGATGCGGTCCAGGTACTGCGTGATCGTCTCCACCGGCCAGTCCCACCAGGCGATGCGGCAGAGGCGCTGCGCCACCTCCGGCGGAAAGCGTTCCCGGATCGGCCGTGCCGGGTTGCCGCCGACGACGGTATAGGGCGCCACGTCGGCCGTGACGACCGCCCGCGCCGCGACGATCGCACCGTCGCCGATCCGCACGCCGGGCATCACCAGGGCGTCGTAGCCGATCCAGACGTCGTGGCCGACGACCGTGTCGCCCTTGGTCGGCAGGTCGCCGGGCGCCGGCATCGCCTTTTCCCATCCATTGCCGAAGATCTGGAACGGATAGGTCGAGATGCCCGACATCCGGTGGTTCGCGCCGTTCATGATGAATTTCGCACCCCGCGCAATCGCGCAGAACCGGCCGATCACCAGCCGGTCCCCGATGAACGGGAAGTGGTAGAGCACGTTGCGCTGCTCGAAGTGCTCTGCACCGTCCGGATCGTCGTAGTAGGTGTATTCGCCGATCACGATGTGCGGATTGCGCACCGTGTTCCGCAGGAAGCACACCTGCGGAAAGCCGGGCATCGGATGGGCGGTGTCGGGGGAGGGGCCGTGCATGGTCTGCGTCGCGGTCGGAGGAGGAAGAGGAGCGTAGCGGCCGTTCGTCAAAGCCTGCGACGGCAGCGCCATTGCGCCGTGGCGCCCACGACCAGGCAGACGAGGGCGACCCCGTCGGCCACGACGACGCGGTGCAGCGCCGCGTTGTAGCCACCCACCGACCACGCCAGCGCCAGGAACGACACGACGCTGACGAAGCCCGCGACGAAGGCCACCGTGCGGTAGGCCGGCCGCACCGCCCCCAGCACGAGCAGCGCGCCCAGCAGGCCGAACAGCACCGCCCGGTGGCGCATCAGGATGGCGAGGTCCGGCCCCTCGATCGCCAGCCCGTAGAGCGCATCGAGCCGGGAGCCGCCCAGCACGCCCGTGACCGGCAGCAGATGGATCACGCCAACCACCAGCAGCATCGCGGCCGCCACACGATCGGCTGCCGTGCGGCGGATGGGCGGTACATCGGTAGGGGTCTTCATATCGGCCTCCGTGCTATCGAAATAAGAGCTGGTCGCGCAAGCGGGATGGGCGCAAAAGGCCCGAAAGCATCGAAAAATCGAAGGATGTAGTCGTTCGAGGGGTACATGCAGCTCCTCGGCATAGGCGTACGTCAAGCGGCGGGTGCTGCAAAGCCGGGCGGTGACCGGCTCGCCATGATGCAGCGGCGCAGGGGAATGCGGAAGACGCCCGGCGTTGCGCATCGCCGGACTGCGGCGTCGCCGCATCGGAATGCCGCGCGGCGCGCAGCGGAGGCGGGTCCGCTACCGGGGCGGATGCTGCGCATCTCGATGAATCCACCCGCGTGCCTCGGTGCGGCGGACGACCTGGGCGCGGGCGCGCGGAAGGCAGGGCGGCTGCAGGCCTGCCAGGTCGCCTGCGCGCCGCGGGTGCTGGGTATAAGCTCGCACGTCGGCACCGCGGACGAAGACCAGCACCACGATGTCGTCGGCGGCGGCGATGCGTGTCCGCCGCTCGGCGTCCCAGGCGAAACCGAGCACGGCTTCGGCCTGCGCGTTGAGGGTGTACGGTCCGAGGACGCAGACCCTCTCCCAGTCCGCCGGACCGATCTGCGCGAGATCGACCGGTCCGTCCGGCTGCGCAGCGACCCGGTGCGCCAGCTGCCGGCTGATGTCCGGGTCTTCGGACGAACAGCCTGCGGTCAGCGCGGCCACGGCGAGGGCGGCACGCGCGGCGCAGGCGCGAGCGCGGTGCCGGGGTCGGGCGCTGCCGGGCGCAGGTCCGTCAGACACGGGGAGGATCATGATCGAAACAGGTCCTGGCGCGCGCCCTGCCTGCGCAAGCAGCTATGTTTTCGATAGCTGCGCGGTCACAGCGCGAAGATCTTCCCCGGATTCAGGATGTTCTGCGGGTCCAGCGCCCGTTTCACCGCGCGCATCATCTCGATGCCGCCGGCGCCGGCTTCGTCCACCAGGAAGCCCATCTTGTGCAGCCCGATGCCGTGCTCGCCGGTGCAGGTGCCTTCCATCGACAGGGCGCGGGTCACCAGCGCGTGGCTCATCGCCTCGGCCTTCTGGCGTTCCTCGGGGCTGTGCGGGTCGATCAGGTAGCCGAAGTGGAAATTGCCGTCGCCCACGTGGCCGACCAGGAAGTAGGGGATGCCGCTGGCGTCGGCCTCGGCGACCGAATCGAGCAGGCAGTCGGCCAGGCGCGAGATCGGCACGCAGGTGTCGGTGGCGATCGCGCGGCAGCCGGGGCGGGACTGCACGGCCGCGAAGTACGCGTTGTGGCGGGCGGTCCAGAGGCGGGTGCGTTCCTCCGGCGTGCTGGCCCATTCGAAGGCGTTGCCGTCGAAGTCGCGGGCGATCTCCTGCACCGTCTCGGCCTGCTCCTGCACGCTCGCGGGCGAGCCGTGGAACTCCATCAGCAGCATCGGTTCCTCGCGCAGCGTGGTCTTCGAATGCGCGTTGACCATGCGTACCGTGTTCGCGTCGATCAGTTCCACCCGTGCGATCGGCACGCCGATCTGGATCGTCTGGATCACGGTGCGGACCGCCGCCTCGATGCTCGGGAACGAGCAGATCGCCGCCGACACCGCCTCGGGCAGCGGGTAGAGCCGCAGCGTGACTTCGGTGATAACGCCGAGCGTGCCTTCGCTGCCGACGATCAGCCGGGTCAGGTCGTAGCCGGCGCTCGACTTGCGCGCCCGGGTGCCGGTGCGGATCGCCTCGCCGGCAGCGGTCACCACTTCCAGCGCCAGCACGTTCTCGCGCATGGTGCCGTAGCGGACCGCGTTGGTGCCGCTGGCCCGCGTGGCGGCCATGCCGCCGATCGAGGCGTCGGCGCCCGGGTCGATCGGGAAGAACAGGCCGGTGTCCTTGATCTGCTCGTTCAGCTGCTTACGGGTGATGCCGGGCTGCACGGTGACGGTCAGGTCCTCGCTGTCGATGCGCAGGATGCGGTTCATCCGTGACACGTCGATGCTGATGCCGCCCTGGACCGCCAGCAGGTGGCCTTCGAGCGAGGAGCCCGCGCCGTAGGGGATGACCGGCATCGCATGCCGTGCGGCCAGCGCCACCGCATCGGCCACGTCGGCGGTGCTCTCGGCGAACACCACCGCGGCCGGCGGCGGCACGTCGTAGACCGATTCGTCGCGGCCGTGCTGCTCGCGCACCGCGGCAGCGGTGGAGCACTGCGCCGGGCCGAAGCGGGCGACCAGCGCGTCGAGCAGGGCGGCCGGCACCGGCCGCTGGGCGACAACCGGCTGGAGATGGGTCGGGATGGTCGGGGCGTTCATCGGGGCTGTCTCTCTCTCGTGAAGGGCGGACCGGTCCGCGGTCCGGCCTGCGAGGGTAGCGCCCCGGGGGCGGAAAGCAAGGCCGGGCCGCCGCGGAAGGCGGTGCGGCCCCGGCCCCGCCCGTGCGTCAGGACTTCACGGCGGCGGTGAGTTCCTGCAGCGAGATGCTGCCGTCGCGGTCGGTGTCGATGCGGTCGAAGTACCTGGCGACCGTGGGCAGGTAGTCGGCCTCGCTGCGGCTCAGGCGGCCGTCGCGGTCGGCATCGGCTCGCTGGAACACGGCGCCCACGTCCGGCGTGCCGGCGGCCTGTGCGGCCGACGCCGGCTGCGCATGGAGGGCGGCGGCGATGCCGAAGGTCAGCAGGGAGAACAGCAGCACGCTGCGGGCATCGAACGGCAGGCCGTGCGTGCGCGGGGCGGCGGTGGGAGCGGTACGGGAGACAGGAAATCGGAAAACGGTGAAGCGTCGGGCCATGCAGGGTTCCGGCAGTGAGACAAGCCTCGATTGGACCTGCCGCCCGTCGCATCGCCAAACGACATTGCAGTGCGTTGCCTGGCTGACAGGGACCTTGCAGCTGATACGACTGGAAGCATCGCCGGTTTTATTTTGCTCCTTTATCGATAGCGCAAGGCGTGGCCGTTACGCGCGGTTTAGCGCTATCTGGTTCAAAACAGCACGGGCGTTCGACCCGCCCCGCAGTGTGGGAAAAAAACACGCGACGGGCTATAAACGCGCCCTTTCGAGCCGCTGTTGCGCTCTTTTCGCCCGGCATCTGCCCGGCTTTATCGACTTTTCCGCGAGCGACCGCAGCACCATGGGCCAACGCCTCACCCAGATCGTCACCCGCACCGGCGATGACGGCACCACCGGCCTCGGCGACAACACCCGCGTGCCCAAGGACCACCTGCGCATCCAGGCGCTCGGCGACGTGGACGAGCTCAATTCCCACATCGGCCTGCTGCTCTGCGAAAGCGCGCTGCCGGCGTCGGTCTGCGCGCTGCTGGTCGACATCCAGCACCACCTGTTCGACCTCGGCGGCGAACTGGCGGTGCCCGGCTCCGAACTGCTGCGCCAGACGGCGCTGCTGCAGCTCGACGAGGCCCTCGCCACCCACAACGCCGCGCTGCCGCGATTGGCCGAATTCATCCTGCCGGCGGGCGTGCGCGGCGCGGCACAGGCACACGTCTGCCGCACCGTCGCGCGCCGGGCCGAGCGGGCGGTCGTTGCGCTCGGCACCGCCGAGCCGCTGCGCCCCGCGCTGCGCCAGTACCTCAACCGGTTGTCGGACCTGCTGTTCGTGCTGGCGCGGGTGATCAACCGCGCCGCCGGCGGCGACGACGTGTACTGGAAGAGCAACCGCCTCGCCGACCTGCTCTACACCAGCGACACCCCGCGGTCCGCGCCATGACATCGCCGCTGCCCCCGGCCCGGGCGCAGATCGACCGAGACGAGGACGCGCGGCAGCAGGCGCTCGCGCAGATGGCGGTCCTCGACACGCCGCCGGAGCCGGAATTCGATGCCCTGGTGCAGGCCGCCGCGCGGCTGTGCGATGCGCCGATGGCGACCATCGGCCTGCTCGACCGCGACCGCAGCTGGTTCAAGGCCCAGATCGGCACCGGCGCCCCGGTGGCGGTGCCGCGCGACGACACCTTCTGCAGCCATGTCGTCTTCGAAGGCGGCGGGTATCTCGAAGTCTCCGATGCCCGCCGCGACCCGCGCTTCGTGGACCTGCCGCGGGTCGCCGGGCCGTCGGGGCTGCGCTTCTATGCCGGTGCGCCGCTGCAGCTGGCCGACGGCCTGCGGGTCGGCGCGCTGTGCGTCTACGACTACCGGCCCCGTGCACTCGACGCCGGCCAGCGCGCAGCGCTGCAGCACCTGGCCCAGGCGGCCGCCCGCGCGCTGGAACAGCGCCGCGCGGCGCAGGCTGCCCTGCAGCGGCAGGCCGAGGCCCAGCGGGCGATCGAGGCCGACCGGCACCGGCTGTCCTCGATCCTCGCGGCCACCCGCGCCGGCACCTGGGAGATGAACCTCTGCACCCGCGCACTGCGGGTCGACGACCGCTGGGCGCAGATGCTCGGCCACACCCCGGAAACGCTCGGCCTGCACCGCATCGCCGACCTCGCGGCCTGGGTGCATCCGGCCGACTGGGCACCGGCGCGCCGCGTCTTCCTGCAGCACGTCGCGGCCGACGATGCCGGCTTCGGGATCGAGATGCGGATGCGCCACCGCGACGGCCACTGGGTGTGGGTGGAGAGCCGGGGACAGGTGCAGAGCCGCACGGCAGCCGGCCGGCCCGAACGGGTCTGCGGCGCCGACCTGGATATCAGCGCGCGCAAGCAGCAGGACGAGGCGCTGCGCACCAGCAAGCGGCTGCTCGACCGCATCGGGGCGGCGGCCGGTGTCGGCGGCTGGGAGATGGCGCTCGGCGCCAGGACGGTGTACTGGTCCGACCAGACCTGCCGCCTCCACGGCCTGCCGCCCGGCCATCGGCCCACGGTGGAAGAAGCGATGGGCTACTTCCCGCCGGAAGCGCGGGTGCGCATCCGGCTGGCGGTGCGAGCCTCGCTCGCCGGCGGCGGCGAATGGGACCTGAAGCTGCCGCTGCTGCGCCCGGACCGCCGCGTGCTCTGGGTGCGCCTGACCGGTGCCACCCACTTCGGCAGTGGCGGCCTGCCGACCTGCATCTTCGGCGCCTTCGAGGACGTGACCGCCGACATGGAGCGCGAACTGGCGCTGCGCGACGCACACACTCGGCTCTCGCGCACCAGCGCCGAGTTGGCGCGCCAGCACGAGCTGCTGCGCGTCACGCTGCGCTCGATCAGCGATGCGGTGGTCACTACCGACGCGCAGGCCGCCGTGACCTGGCTCAATCCGATGGCCGAGCGGCTGCTCGGCTGCACCCTCGGCGACGCGCAGGGCCGGCCGCTCGTGCAGCTGTGCCAGCTGGTGTCCGCCCAGGACCAGACGCCGCTGCCCGACCCGGTCGTGCAGTGCCTGCAGGCGCAGGACGTGGTGGCGTTGGCCGACGCACTGCTGCGTGTGCCGTCCAGCCTGCACGAGATGGGCATCGAAGCCTCGGTGGCGCCGATCCGCAGCGAGGCCGAAGCGGTCCTCGGCACGGTGCTGGTGTTCCGCGACGTGACCGAGCAGCGCCGCATCGCCGGCGAGGTGAGCTACCGCGCCACCCACGACATGCTGACCGGCCTGGTCAATCGCGCCGAATTCGAAAGCCGGCTCGACACCCTCCTGCGCCGCGCCCAGGCCGACGGCAGCCACAACGCGCTGCTCTACATCGACCTCGACCAGTTCAAGATCGTCAACGACGCCTGCGGCCATGCGGCCGGCGACACGCTGCTGCGGTTGGTCGGCCGGCTGCTCAACGGCGTGGTGCGCGGCCGCGACACCGTCGCCCGGCTCGGCGGCGACGAATTCGCGATCCTGCTCGAGCACTGCGCCCCCGGGCAGGCCGAAGGCGTCGCGCAGAAGATCTGCGAACGCATGGAGGCCTTCCGCTTCCAGCACGAAGGCCGCCGCTTCCGCATCGGCGCCAGCATCGGGCTGGTGCCGGTCGATGCGCGCTGGCCGGGGCTGGCGGCGGTGATGCAGGCGGCTGACAGCAGCTGCTACGCCGCCAAGGAGGCCGGCCGCAGCCGGGTGCACGCCTGGTTCGATTCCGACGCCGCGATCCAGGCCCGCCACGGCGAGATGCAGTGGGCCGCCCGGATCGAGCAGGCCTTCGACGACGACGGTTTCGTGCTCTACGGCCAGCGCATCGTCGCTCCGCAGGCCCCGGCCACCCGCGGCCTGCATGCCGAGATCCTGCTGCGCATGAAGAGCGAGGACGACACGGTCGTCGGCCCCGGCGCCTTCCTGCCGGCCGCCGAGCGTTTCCACCTGTGCTCGCGCATCGATCGCTGGGTGCTGCGGGCGGTGCTGGACCGGCTCGCCGGCTGCTCGGTCGATGCGATCGAGACGCTGTGCGTCAACCTGTCGGGCCAGTCGGTCGGCGACCCGGCCTTCCGCCGTTACGCGATCGAGATGCTGCAGCAGGCCGGCCCCGCGGTCTGCGCGCGGCTATGCCTGGAGATCACCGAAACCGCGGCGATCACCAACCTGCTCGACGCCGCCGCCTTCGTGCGGCAGGTGCGCGAACTGCAGGTGCACACCGCGCTCGACGATTTCGGCGCCGGTGCCTCGTCCTTCGGCTACCTGAAGAACCTGGGCGTGGACGTGCTGAAGATCGACGGGCAGTTCATCACCAACGTGGTCGAGGACGCGCTCGACGAGGCGGCGGTGCGCTGCTTCGTGGATGTGGCGCGGGTGGTGCGCGTCAAGACCGTCGCCGAGTTCGTGGACCGGCCGGCCGTGTTCGACCGGGTGGTGGAGCTCGGCGTGGACTATCTGCAGGGCTTCCACCTGCACCGGCCCGAGCCGCTCGATGCCCTGCTAGTGCAGGCGGGCTGCCGCCGGCTCGCAGCGGCAGAGGCGACGGCCGAGCTGGAAGGTTGACGCGCCGGCCCGGCGACGGTGTGCCGAAGGGCCGCGAGCCGGTCAGAACAGCGAGGTGGTGCGCAGGCGGCGCGAATTCGCCACCGCGCGGCGGTGCACCGGCTGCATGCCCGCCGCGGCGATCTGCAGCGCCGCGCTCTGCATCTGGCCGAGCGTCGCCGCCATCGACGGCGTGGTGCCCATCAGCGCCTTGGCCCAGGTGCCGGCCAGCGCCACGCCCATGGCCTGCTGTGCCTTGAACATCTCCATGCCCATCGCGGCCCAGGATTCGCCGAAGGCGGCGACCTTCTCGGCGCTCATCAGGTCGAATTCCTTGCGGTCGCGGGCGCTG
The DNA here is from genome assembly GCA_913776965.1 of uncultured Xylophilus sp. Lineage (GTDB taxonomy): Bacteria > Pseudomonadota > Gammaproteobacteria > Burkholderiales > Burkholderiaceae_C > Xylophilus. The sequence goes on along the minus strand of CAJYQL010000047.1, from coordinate 25,632 downwards.
GGATGGTTGCCCGCCAGCGCCATGCGCGTCAGCCGGTGCGCCATCACCTGCGGCACGGCCATGGCCATCTCGGCCGACTGGGCCATCAGGCGTTGCGAAGCACCGCCGCGGCGGCGCGACGAGGACGACGAAGAAGAGGACGATTTGGCGGTCATGTGATCTGCTCCCTGCGGTGCCGTCTCGGTGGGGGCGGAAATGCCAGTGCGACACCAGTACCCGAATGCTGCGGTGCAGCACCGCGAGGTGTCCGTAGGCCGAGGGCCTGACCGGCGGCGCGAAATGGCCGGCAGACACCGGGGGGGACCGTGGCGGCATCGACACGCCGGCCCCGCCCGGACCACAATGGCCGCACTCCCGGTCCCGCCGTACCCATGCCTGTCCTGCTTCGCGCCCTCCCTGCGGCATTCGCCGCCCTGCTGTTCTGCCTCTGCACCGCCGACGTGCGCGCGCAGACACCCGTCCCGCTGCGGACCACCGATCCTTCGGTCTACCGGGCCCTGGGTGAGGAACCGGGCATCGTCCTGCTGGTGGACGACTTCGTCGCCCGCAATCTGGCCGACCCGCGCACCCGCGAGCCGTTCCGGGGCATCAACCTGCGCAACCTGAAGAAGCACATCGCCGAGCAGTTCTGCCACGTCTCGGGCGGCCCGTGCGTCTACACCGGCGACACCATGCGCGCGGCGCACCAGGGCTACGACATCACCCGGGCGCAGTTCAACGCGGTGGTGGAAAACCTGCAAGCCGCGATGGATGCGCGCGACGTGCCGTTCGCCGTGCAGCGCCGCTTCCTCGCGGTGCTGGCGCCGATGTACCGCGACATCGTCGTGCCGCCGGGCAGCGCGCCGGCCGCGCCGCGACCCGCGGCGCCCTGAGGCCCACCGCCCGTCGCCGGCCACCGCCGGCTCAAATGTCGTACTGCGCCCCCGGCGTCTCGTCGTTCAGCGCCCGCTCCACCACGCTGCGCGCCAGCGTCGGCGAGAAGCTCTCGATGAAGGCGTACACGTAGCCGCGCAGGTAGGCGCCGCGGCGTACCGCCAGCTTGGTCAGGTTGATGCCGAACAGCGCGCCTGCGTCGATGGCGCGCAGCCCGGTGTCGCGCTCGTGCTCGTAGGCGATCGAAGCGACGATGCCCACGCCGAGGCCCAGGCCCACATAGGTCTTGATCACGTCGGCGTCCATCGCCGACAGCACGATGTCGGCCTGCAGCCCGTGCTGGGCGAAGGCCTGGTCGATGTGGGTGCGGCCGGTGAAGCCGGTGTCGTAGGTGATGAGCGGGTACTGCGCCAGCCGCGCCAGCGTCAGCGGCTGGTCGAGCAGCGCATGGCCCGGCGGCACGATGACCGCGTGGGTCCAGCGGTAGGTCGGCAGCGCCAGCAGCGCGTCGTAGTCGTCCAGCGCCTCGGTGGCGATGCCCACGTCGGCCTCGCCGGTGATCAGCATCTCGGCCACCTGGCGCGGCGAGCCCTGGTGCAGGTGCAGCCGCACGTTCGGGAATTTCTGGCGGAATTCCTGCACTGCCTGCGGCAGCGCGTAGCGGGCCTGCGAGTGGGTGGCGGCGATCGACAGCTGGCCGCTCTTCTGCGCCACGAACTCCTGGCCCGCCCGGCGCAGGTTCTGGCTGTCCTGCAGGATGCGCTCGATGATCGGCAGCACGTGGCTGCCCGGCTCGGTCATGCCGGTCAGCCGCTTGCCGGCGCGCACGAACAGCTCGATGCCCAGCTCGTCCTCCAGTTCGCGGATCTGCCGGCTCACGCCGGGCTGGGAGGTGTGCAGCACCTGGGCCACGTCGGTCAGGTTGAAGCCGCAGCGCACGGTCTCCCGCACGGAACGCAGTTGCTGGAAATTCATGGGAGGCGGGCGGGCGGGCGGTCAGGGAAGGGCGGGACAGCTGCGGAAAAAACAAATATCGATTCTCGGAGCCGGTGCATATTCTTCAAAAGACCGATTCAGCGAATCTTTATGAGAAAAACGACGTAAGCCCCGGGCATGCTCCGTGCTGCACCATCCGCACCCCGGCCGGTCCGCCGTGCGGATGTCGCATACGGTGACGCGTGTCGCCCTGCGGCTTCGCACAATGGCGCCGGCCGCGGCCACCGCATTCCTTTCCCTTTTCCCGAAGCCCGACCAGGAGCTGTTCCATGCACCCGAAGACGACAACGATCCCGATGCGCGCGCTGCTCGCCGCCGCCCTGGCCACCGCCGGCCTGCTGCAGGCCGCCCCGGCCCTGGCCGAAACCGTGCGCTGGGCGCGCTCCAGCGACGCCGCCACGCTCGATCCGCATTCGGTCAACACCGGCACCAACATCAACATCTCGCACCAGATCTACGAGCCGCTGGTGCTGCGCGACATCAAGGGCAAGCTGATCCCGGCGCTGGCCACCTCGTGGAAGCTCACGTCCGACCCGACCGTCTGGGAATTCAAGCTGCGTCCCGGCGTCAAGTTCCACGACGGCAGCACGCTGCTGGCCGACGACGTGGTGTTCTCGCTCGACCGCGCCCGCGCGCCGTCGTCGGGCATGAAGGCGCTGCTCGCCTCGGTGGCCGAGGTGAAGAAGGTCGACGCGCTCACGGTCCATGTGAAGACCAAGGGCCCGAACCTGATCTTCCCGGACAACTTGGTCAACATCTTCATCGTCAACGCCGCCTGGTCGAAGGCCAACAAGGCCGAGGTGCCGCAGGACGAGAAGAGCAAGGAAGAGAACCACTTCACCCGCCACGAGAACGGCACCGGCCCGTTCACGCTCGCCTCGCGCGAGCAGGACAGCCGCACCGTCTTCAAGCAGTTTCCGAACTACTGGGGCAAGGGCGAGGCGGCGATGCAGATCACCGAGCTGGTGCTGGTGCCGATCAAGTCGCCGGCCACCCGCGTCGCGGCGCTGCTGTCGGGCGAGATCGACATCCTGCAGGACGTGCCCGCGCAGGACGTGGCACGCCTGAAGGCGGACTCCAAGCTGCGGGTGAACGAAGGCCCCGAGAACCGGACCATCTTCCTCGGCATGAACGTCGGCAAGGACCCGCTGAAGTATTCCGACGTAAAGGACAAGAACCCGCTGTCCGACCCACGCGTGCGCGAGGCGCTCAACCTCGCGATCGACCGCGACGCGCTGCAGAAGGCGGTGATGCGCGGCCTGTCGGTGCCCACCGGCATCATCGCGCCGCCCTTCGTGCACGGCTACGAGAAGGCGTTCGACACCTACCCCAAGGCCAATGCCGCCCAGGCCAAGAAACTGCTGGCCGACGCCGGCTACCCCAACGGCTTCGGCATCACGCTGCACTGCCCGAACGACCGCTACGTGAACGACGAGGCGATCTGCACCGCGCTCTCCAGCTTCTTCGCCCGCGCGGGCGTGAAGGCGACCGTCAACGCACGGCCGATCGCGATCCACAGCGCTGCGATCAACGCCGCCGACACCGACTTCTACCTGTTCGGCTGGGGCGTGCCGACCTTCGACTCCGCCTACGTGTTCGACTACCTGGTCCACACCCGCGGCAAGGACGGCCGCGGCCCGACCAATGCCACCCGCTACAGCAACCCGGAACTCGACGCGAAGATCGTCTCGCTCTCGTCGGAAGCCGACAAGGCCAAGCGCGACCGGACGATCCACGACATCTGGACCACGGTGCAGAAGGAGCGTATCTACCTGCCGCTGCACCACCAGGTGCTTGACTACGCGATGGTCCGCAAGCTCGACATCCCGGTGGACCCGATGAACTACATCTTCTTCAAGAACGCCAAGGTCTCGGGCAAGTAAGCGCGCAGGAACGCGGCGATGCTCGCCCACCTGCTGCGGCGGCTCGGCCAGTCGGCACTCGTGCTGCTGGCCGTGTCGCTCGTCTCCTTCCTGGTGTTCCGCCACATCGGCGACCCGACGATCAGCCTGCTCGGCGACGACGCGAGCGTCGAGGAACGGGCGGCGGTCACCCGCTCGCTCGGCTTCGACCAGCCGGTGCCGGTGCAGTACCTGCGCTACCTCGGCCATGCGCTGCAGGGCGACCTGGGCATCAGCTACCGGCTGAAGCGCCCGGTGGTCGAGGTGATCGCCGAGCGGCTGCCCGCCACGCTGGAACTGGCCCTGGTGGCCGCGGTGCTGGCGGTGGTCGGCGGCGTGGCGCTCGGTGTGTACACCGCGATCCGCCGCGAGGGGCTGGCGAGCCGCGTGGTGATGGGCGTCTCGCTCGTCGGCGTGTCGCTTCCGACCTTCCTGGTCGGCATCGGGCTGATCTACCTGTTCGCGGTGGAGCTGCGCTGGCTGCCGTCCTTCGGGCGTGGCGAAACCGTCGCGCTCGGCGGCTGGACCACCGGCTTCCTGACCGCGTCGGGCTGGGCCTCGCTGCTGCTGCCGGCCTTTACGCTCGGCTTCTACAAGCTCACGCTGATCATGCGGCTGGTGCGCGCCGAGATGCTGGAGGTGCTGCGCGCCGACTACATCCGCTTCGCCCGCGCCCGCGGCCTGCCGGAGCGGCGCATCCACTACGGCCATGCGCTGCGCAACACGCTGATCCCGGTGGTCACCATCACCGGCCTGCAGATTGGCTCGCTGATCGCTTTCGCCATCGTGACCGAGACGGTGTTCCAGTGGCCGGGCGTCGGCCTGCTGTTCATCACCTCGATCCAGGCGGTGGACGTGCCGGTGATCGCCGCCTACCTGCTGATGATCGCGGTGCTGTATGTCGGCATCAACCTGCTGGTGGACGTGGTCTACCTGCTGGTGGACCCGCGTTTGCGCAGGAAATAAGGCCCTGGCGCCCGTCCCGCCTGCGCAAGCAGCTATCGAAAACGTAGCGATATGACCGTGCCGAATCCTTCCGCTTCCCCACCCCTCGCGCCTTCTGGCCGCGTGCGCTGGCGCAACGCCGACGCGCCGGTGCTGCGCGCCTTCGCCCGCTCGCGCACCGTGCAGGTCGCGTCGGTGGTGCTGGCGCTGCTGCTGCTGGCCGCGCTGCTGTCGCCGCTGCTCGCGCGGCAGAACCCGTTCGATCCGGCGCAGCTCGACCTGCTCGATGCCTTCACCCACCCGTGGCAGACGGCCGGCTCCGGTGTGTTCTACCCGCTCGGCTCCGACGACCAGGGCCGCGACGTGTGGTCGGCCATCCTCTACGGGCTGCGGGTGTCGCTGCTGGTGGGCGTGGCGTCGGTGGCGCTGTCGCTTGTCATCGGCGTGCCGCTCGGGCTGCTGGCGGGCTACGTGGGCGGCTGGTTCGACACGCTGGTGATGCGCATCGCCGACGTGCAGCTCACCTTTCCGGTGCTGCTGGTGGCGCTGCTGATCTTCGGCATCGCGCGCGGCGTGCTGCCGGCGGGCTACCGCGACGACATGGCGCTGTACGTGATCGTCTTCGCCATCGGCCTCTCGGACTGGGTGCAGTACGCCCGCACCGTGCGCGGCGCCGTCATGGTCGAGAAGCACAAGGACTATGTGCTGGCCGCGCAGGTGATCGGCCGCTCCCGCGCCGGCATCCTGGTGCGCCACATCCTGCCCAACCTGCTCGCGCCGGTGCTGGTGATCGCGACGATCAGCTTCGCACTCGCCATCGTGGCGGAATCGACGCTGTCGTACCTCGGCGTCGGCCTGCCGCCGACGCAGCCCTCGCTCGGCACGCTGATCCGCATCGGCCAGGGCTTCCTGTTCTCGGGCGAGTGGTGGATCCTGCTGTTCCCCGCGCTGGTGCTGCTGGCGCTGGCGCTCTCGGTCAACCTGGTCGGCGACTGGCTGCGCGACGCTCTGAATCCCAAGCTCCAATGAACGTGCCGCACGACGATTCCCCTCCGACCCTGCGCGTGCGCGACCTCGGCGTCGCGTTCGACACGTATCGCGGCACGGTGCAGGTGCTCGACGGCGTGAGCTTCGACATCGCGCCCGGCGAGATCCTGGGCGTCGTGGGCGAATCGGGCGCCGGCAAGTCGATGACCGGCAACGCCGTCATGGGGCTGATCGACCCGCCCGGCCGCATCAGCGCCGGCACGGTGGAACTGCGCGGCGAGCGCATCGACACCCTGCGCGGCGACGACCTGCGCCGCATCCGCGGCCGGCGCATCGGCATGGTGTTCCAGGACCCGCTGACCAGCCTGAACCCGGTGCTCACCATCGGCCGGCACCTGGTCGAGACGATCCGCTTCCATCTGCCGATGACCGAGGCGCAGGCCCGCGCCCGCGCGCTCGAACTGCTGGCCGACGTGGAGATTCCCGACCCCGCAACCCGTCTGGGTCAGTACCCGCACCAGTTCTCCGGCGGCATGCGCCAGCGGGTGGCGATCGCCCTCGCGCTCTGCGCCGAGCCCGAGTTGCTGATCGCCGACGAGCCGACCACCGCGCTCGACGTGTCGGTGCAGGCGCAGGTGATCCGCGTGTTCCGCCGCGTCTGCCGCGAGCGCGGCACCGCCGCCATGCTGATTACCCACGACATGGGCGTGATCGCCGAGGCCGCCGACCGGGTGATGGTGATGTACCGCGGCCGGGTGCTGGAGACCGGCCCGGTGCGCGCGGTGCTCGACCATCCGCAAGAGCCCTACACCCGCGCGCTGATGGCCGCGATCCCGTCGGTGCACCAGCGGCTGCACCGCCTGCCGGTGCCGGAGATCGGCGCCGACATCGCCGCGCCCGCCGCATTGCCGCCGGCGCAGGCCGAGGCCCCGACCGCGCCCGCCGACACGGCCCCGCCGCTGCTGCGCGTCGAGCACCTGTCGCGCGATTTCGACCTGTCGGCCGGCTGGCTGGTCCGCACCCTGACGCGCCAGCCGAAGAAGGTGCTGCACGCGGTGCAGGACGTGAGTTTCGACATCCCGCGCGGCAGCACCTTCGGCCTGGTAGGCGAATCGGGCTCGGGCAAATCGACCGTCGCCCGCATGATCGCCGGCCTGACGAAACCGACCGCCGGCCGCATCCTGTTCGACGGCGTGGACCGCTGGGCCGACCCGCAGGCCGCCGCCACCCTGCGCCGCCGGTTCCAGATGATTTTTCAAGACCCGTACGCCAGCCTGAACCCGCGCTGGCGGGTCGATGCGCTGATCGCCGAGCCGCTGGAGGTGCTGGGCCTGACCGCGAGCCGTGCCGAGACCGCGGAGCGCGTGGCCGAGGCGCTGCGCCGCGTCCGCATGTCCCCCGACGACGGCCGCCGCTACCCGCACCAGTTCTCCGGCGGCCAACGCCAGCGCATCGCCATCGCGCGGGCGCTGGCGAGCAAGCCCGAGTTCATCGTCTGCGACGAGCCGACGTCGTCCCTCGACGTGTCGGTGCAGGCCCAGGTGCTGAACCTGATGCGCGATCTGCAGGACGAGTTCGGGCTGACCTATCTGTTGATCAGCCACAACCTGGCGGTGATCCGGCACATGTGCGACGGCGTGGGCGTGATGCAGCGCGGCGTGCTGGTGGAGCAGGGGGAGGCTGAGGCGATCTTCGCGGCGCCTCGGCATGCGTATACGCAGGGGTTGATGGCGGCGGTGCCGGATGTGGGGCGGCACGCCTGACGTTTCCCGTTGCCCGGCTGATGGCCGGAAACGCTCGGCTACGACGTTTCCGGTGGCAGTACCCCGATGAGGCGGCGCTTCAGCGCGTAGATGAAGAATGTGGGTCTCGATCAGATAGCGAAGCTCCAGAGCGGCTTCCGCCCCGGCTGATCTGATCTGCGCGCTCGGTCAGGAAATCGTCGCTGACCGCCGGGCCGTCGCGGAAGAAGCTGTCCCACGTCTGGGCTACAGGCTTATGGTGGATTCGTCGCTTAGGGTACGCACTTCCACCCTAGGCACGCCCTCCGGCAAGCGGACGTCCACCAAAAGGCGGACCGCTTGGTTACGGGTGTGGATGAAGACGGTTCCGCTGGACATGGGTTCTCTGTAAAAACGTAGATGGCAATTTTGTATAGCGCCTGTCTTCGAGGAGTGACAGGTAGCCGATCCCTCGCTACCTGGAGCGCCGGGCTCCTACAGGGCGTGCGCGGCGCGCCGCATAGGCTACGCCACTGACGCATTCCAGGAGCTATCCATGACCGACCCCCGCCTGCTCGACGCCGCCGTCCACGATCCCGTCGCACCCGCCACGGCCGACCACACCGCCACGCCCGAAGCCACGGAGCAGATGCTCGAACAGGCCCGCCTGGAAGCGCAGGAACGCATCGCTGAAGTCCATGTCGAGGAAGGCACCGTCCGCTCCGAAGGCGGCGCGCAGAACTCGCCGCACCCGGACGACCACGACTGAGTCGTTCAGTTCGGCGCGGCACCATGCCGCTGTGCGCCCGCCCTTCAGCGCGGCGCCAGGATCGCCATCGTGATCCGCGACACGCACACCAGTTCGCCCGCCTCGTCGGCGATCTCGATCTGCCAGACCTGCGTGGTGCGGCCGATGTGCACCGGCCGCGCGGTGCCGGTCACCCAGCCGGCGGTCGCGGCGCGCAGGTGGTTGGCGTTGATGTCGAGCCCCACCGCGCGCGACCCCGGCGTGCAGCTGTAGGCCGCGCCGCAGGAGCCGAGCGTCTCGGCCAGCACGACCGACACGCCGCCGTGCAGCAGGCCGTAGGGCTGGCGGGTGCGGGCATCGACCGGCAGGCGGGCGCGCAGGAAGTCGTCGCCGACCTCGGTGAACTCGATGCCGAGCGTGGAGATGGCGGTGTCCGCGCCCAGGCGGTTGAGGATCTCGACGGAGACGGGCGTTTTCCAGATCGGCATGGTGGCGGGACAGGGTGAAGAGTTTTGAGAAGGAAATCGGCCTTCTGCGCAGGTGGTGCGTGCGCTGGCTGCTATCGAAAACAGAGCGACTGATGGCGCCACCGGTTGCGCAGGAAAGACCCGATTCACTGTAGCGCCGCACGGCTTGTCCGCCCGTCGCGAAGCTGATACCGTGGCCGCTTCCAGGAGAAGTGCGGCGCCCCGGCGTCGTCTACCGAAGGCGTAACCCCGAAACGCTCAGGTCCCCGGACTGGAATCCGTCAGAACACTGGAGAGTGCCGCAGCCCGCATCGCCGGGCAGGTGGCCGCCGAAGGTGCAAGCCGCTGCCCATCCCGGGCGACGGCGAATCTCTCAGGCACAAGGACAGTGGGGCCCCGCGACCGCGAGCGAAACAGCGCGGTGGCGCGGCCCTTGCATCTTTGATTGCACTGGAGAGAACACCATGAACGTCATCGTCCTGGGCGCCGGCATCCTCGGCACCGCCACCGCCTGGTACCTGCGCCAGGCCGGCCACGAGGTCACCGTGCTGGAGCGCAATGCCGGCGCCGCGCGCGAGACCAGTTTTGGCAACGGCGGGCAGATCTCGGTGAGCCACGCCGAGCCTTGGGCCAACCCGTCGGCGCCGCTCAAGCTCCTGAAATGGCTCGGCCGCGAGGATGCGCCGCTGCTCTTTCGGCTGCGTGCCGATCCCGACCAGTGGCGCTGGGGCCTGAAGTTTTTGCTCGAATGCCCGGCCGCGCGCAGCACCCGCAACATGGTGCAGCTGCTGAACCTCGGCACCTACAGCCGCGCCAGCCTGCAGCAGCTGCGCCGCGACACCGGCATCGCCTACGACCACCTGGAAAAGGGCATCCTGCACTACTACACCAGCGCGCAGGAATTCGATGCGGCGCTGGAACCGGCGCGGGTGATGCGCGAACTCGGCTGCGAGCGCGAGGTGATCGACCCCGACCGGGTGGTGGCGCTGGAGCCGGCGATGGCGCACATCCGCCCGCGGCTGGCGGGCGCCACCTACACCAGCGCCGACGAATCAGGCGACGTGCACCAATTCACCACCGGCCTGGCCGCGAAGGCGGCGGAGCAGGGCGTGCGCTTCCGCTACGGCGTGCGCATCCAGGCGCTGCGCACCGAAGGCGCCGGCACCTCGCGTCGCATGACCGGCGTGGAGATCGCGAGCGAGACCGGCATGTACGAACTCGTCACCGCCGATGCGTATGTGCTCGCCGCCGGCAGCTTCAGCCCGCTGCTGGCCAAGGCGGCGGGCGTGCAACTCGACATCTACCCGGCCAAGGGCTACTCGGCCACGCTGCCGGTGCTCGATGCGGCCAAGGCGCCGAGCGTGAGCCTGACCGACGACGAATACAAGCTGGTGTTCTCGCGCTTTGGCGACCGGCTGCGCATCGCCGGCACCGCCGAGCTGAACGGCTACGACCTGGCGCTGAACCCGGTGCGCTGCGAGGCGATCGTGCGCCGCACGCTGGAGGTCTTCCCGGGCGTGAGCCGCCCCGAACTGGCACAGTACTGGGCCGGCCTGCGCCCCGCCACGCCGGGCAACGTGCCCTACATCGGCCGCAGCCCCGTCGCGGGCCTGTGGCTCAACACCGGCCACGGCACGCTCGGCTGGACCCACGGCTGCGGTTCCGGCCGCGCGCTGGCCGAGCTGGTGTCGGGGCGGCGGCCGGAGGTGGATTTCGCGTTCTGCGGCGTGCCGGCGGCAGGTGCGCGGCCGGCCGCGGTGAGCCCCGCGCGGGCCTGATCGAGCCTCGGCGCGCAGGGCGCCGTCGCACCGCCGGCGGCGCGGTGCCGCGCAGGCACGAGAATGGCGGGCTTCTTTCCTCCGACCCGTGCCGTTCCCGCTTCGCCGCGGTCCGCGGCCGCACCGTGCCATGCAACGACGTTCCCTCCTCCAGCGCAGTTCCTTCGCCCTCGCCGCCGCGCTCGCCAGCGCTGCCGTGGCGCCCGCGGCCCACGCCCAGGCGCCCGCCACGCCCACGGTGCTGCGCGTCTCCGCCATTCCCGACGAGGCGCCGACCGAGCTGCAGCGCAAGTTCAAGCCGCTCGGCGAGTACCTGCAGCAGGCGACCGGCCTGCCGGTGCAGTTCACGCCGGTGACCGACTACGCCGCGGTGGTCGAGGGCCTGGCGACGCAGAAGATCGACCTGGCCTGGCTCGGCGGCTTCACCTTCGTGCAGGCCCGGCTGCGCACCAACGGGCAGGCGGTGCCGATCGTGCAGCGCGCCGAGGACGAGGTCTTCACCAGCCGCTTCATCGTGCCGGCCGACAGCAAGGCGCAATCGCTCGCCGACCTGAAGGGCCGCACCTTCGTGTTCGGTGCGCCGTCGTCCACCTCGGGCAGCCTGATGCCGCGCTTCTTCCTGCAGCAGGCGGGCATCGAGCCCGAGCGGGACTTCAAGACCGTGGCGTACTCCGGCGCGCACGACGCGACCGTCGCCTTCGTCGCCGCCGGCCGGGCCGAGGCGGGCGTGCTGAACGCGTCGGTCTGGGACAAGCTGGTCGAGCAGAAGAACCCCAACGCCGCCAAGGTGCGGGTGCTGGCGACCACGCCGACCTACTACGACTACAACTGGACGGTGCGCCCCGGCCTCGATGCCGCGCTGACGAAAAAGCTGGCCGACGCCTTCCTGAAGCTCGACCCCGCCAACCCGCAGCACAAGGAGATCCTGGCGCTGCAGCGCGCGTCGAAGTTCATCCCGACGAAGTCGTCGAACTACGACGGCATCGAGTCCGCCGGCCGGTCGGCCGGGCTGATCAAGTAAACCGGGGCGCGCGGCGATGGCGCTCGTGCTGCAGGACGCCGTGCTGCGCCATGCCGACGGCCGCGCTGCGCTGCGCGGCGTGTCGCTCGCGGTGGCGCAGGGCGAGCGGCTGGCGGTGATCGGACCGTCCGGCGCCGGCAAGACCAGCCTGCTGCGGCTGGCCGGTTTGTCGGTGCGGCCGACCGCCGGCGCGGTGCAGGTGCTGGATGCGCCCGCGCCCTGGGTGCTCGCGGCGCCGGCGCTGCGCACACTGCGCGCGCGCATCGGCTTCGTGCACCAGGCGCCGCCGATCCCGCCGCGGCTGCGGGTGCTGACGGCGGTGCGCGCCGGCCGGCTGGGCCGCTGGTCGGCGCTGCAGGCGCTCGGCCGGCTGGTGGTGCCGGGCGATGCCGCGGGCGTGCAGGCGGCGCTGGCGCGGCTCGATATCGCCGACCGGCTGTACGACCGCTGCGACCGCCTCTCCGGTGGCCAGCTGCAGCGCGTCGGCATCGCGCGGGTGCTGTACCAGTCGCCCGACCTGCTGCTGGCCGACGAGCCCGTCTCCGCGCTCGACCCGGCGCTGGCCGACGCGGCGCTGCGCACGCTGGTCGCGCAGAGCGAGACGACCGGCGCCACGCTGGTCGCGTCGCTGCATGCGGTGGACCTGGCGCTGCGCTGGTTCGGCCGCATCGTGGGCTTGCGCGACGGCGCGGTGGTGTTCGACCTGCCGGCGGCGCAGGTGACGCCCGCGCTGCTGCAGGCGCTGTATGCCGGAGAAGCGCACGGCGGCATCCCACCTGCCGAACCGCCGGCACCGCCCGCGGCCGTGACGGATTCCACGGTCGTACCGGCCGCGATGTGCCGGTGAATCCCACCATCGGCCCATCCGACGGACCTGCGCAGCCGCAGCCGCAGCCGTTGCAGCTGCAATCACAGCCGCCGCGCGCGCCATCGCAGCCCTTCCTGCCGCTCCCGCCGCACGACCCCGCCGCCCGCGGCCGCCTGACCGCGCTGGTCCTCGCGCTCGTCGTGCTGTGGCCGCTGGCGGTGGTCGCCGACTTCCGCCCCTGGACGCTCTTCACGCCCGGCAGCCTGCAGGTGATCGGCGGCTTCCTCGCCGGCTTCTGGCCGCCGTCGGTGGAGCCGGAATTCCTCATGCTGCTCGGCCGCGCCACGCTGGAGACGCTGGCGATGGCGACCGCCGGCACCGCACTCGCCTTCTGCCTCGCGGTGCCGCTGGCGTTCGCCGCGACCGGCGCACTGTCGGTCTCGCGCATCGGCCCCGGGCCGGGCCGGCTGCGCGGCCGCACCGTGCGCGCCGCCGTGCGCGGGCTGCTGGTGCTGCTGCGCGGCGTGCCCGAGGTGGTGTGGGCGCTGGTGCTGGTGCGGGTGACCGGCCTGGGCCCTGCCGCCGGCGTGCTGGCGCTGGCGATCGCCTACGGCGGCATGCTCGGCAAGGTGTACGCCGAGATCCTGGAGTCCGGCGACACCCGCGCCGCCCGCGCGATCCTGGAGGCCGGCGGCGGCCGGCTCGGCGCGCTCGGCTGGGGCCTGCTGCCGGGTGCCGCGCGCGAACTGGCGTCGTACACCGTCTACCGCTGGGAATGCGCGGTGCGCGCCTCGGTGGTGATGGGTTTCGTCGGCGCCGGCGGCCTGGGCCAGCTGATGGACCAGTCGACGAAGATGCTCGCCGGCGGCGAGGCCTGCAGCATCCTGGCGGTGTTCCTGCTGCTGGTGCTGGTGGCCGACGGGCTGAGCGCGTTGCTGCGGCGGGTGCTGGCATGAGCGGCGGGAATGTCGATGTCGGCACGCCGAGCACGGCCAGCACGGACGACCGCCGCAATACCGATGGCCGACCAAGCGCGTCGGCCGCACGTGGGCGGCCCGCGATGACGGCCGTCCGCCCGGCCCACGGCATGGCGGGCTGGGCCGTGGCGGCCGGCATCGTTGCAGCGGTCGTCGCCAGCTTCGCCTACCTCGCCATCGACCTGCGGGTGCTCGCGAGCCCGGCCGCGCTGCGGTCGATGGCCGGCTTCGTCGCCGAATTCCTGTCGCCCGATGTGTCGGCCGCCTTCCTCGCCCGCACCGCCACCGGCGCGCTGCAGACCCTGGCCGTCTCGCTGATCGGCACGCTGCTGGCCGTGGCGGCCGGGACGCTGCTCGCGCTGCCGGCCTCGGGCCGCATGGGCCGCACGGCCGCGGGCACTACCCGCATGCTGCTGAACCTGCTGCGCAGCGTGCCCGAGCTGGTCTGGGCCGCGCTGATGGTGCTGGCCGCCGGCCTCGGCCCGTTCGCCGGCGTGCTGGCGCTGGCGCTGCACACCGCGGGCGTGCTCGGCCGCCTGTTCGGCGAGGCGCTGCAGAACCTGCCGCCCGCCCCCGAACGCGCCCTGCGCGACGCCGGTGCCGGCCGCATCGCCGCCTTCGCCTGGGGCGCCCTGCCCGGCGTGCTGCCGCAGTGGCTGGCGTATGCGCTTTACCGCTGGGAGATGAACATCCGCATGGCCGCGGTGCTCGGCTTCGTCGGCGCCGGCGGGCTGGGGCAGATGCTGTATTTCCACCTGTCGCTGTTCCAGCAGGCGCAGGCGGCGACGGTGATTGCGGCGATGTTCGGGCTGGTGGTGGGGGTGGATGCAGCGAGCGGGTGGTTGCGGCGAAGGTTGGTGCCGGCGGGGGCGTGAGGAAAAAATGGCCGTTTGCGTAGATGCTAATTAGCGGTTGTGCTACGAAAAATATAGCTTCAGCTTTGCGGTGCATGCCGCTGTTGTGAGCAACTCGCGAATTCTTGGAGCCATCTTCAGGTTTTGATGTACGGTTTGCGCTATTAAGCTCGACGCGGTCAGCCTCGACGATAATTTCGCAGTTTTATTATTGCGGCCTGTACCACGAAAACTGAAAAAACCATAGGCCTGCATTCCAAGCCAATACCGGCAAAGTACTTCCAAGTGGTGGATTTACTATGCCACTCGGCAGCATCAATAATTTTAACGTGGTGCCTTCTTATTGCAGACGCATATACCCGCCAAATAAGTTTCCCGCAGGCTATAAATATCGAAAGCAGGAAAATGCGGAGCAAAAGAGCAGCAAGAAATCTCGCAACAGGTAGGGCGAAAGTCCAGCGCATTCATTGATTCAAAGTTTGCCTCGGCGTTCGTTTGAGAGCTATGATCGTCATTGATTCGATCAGCTATGGATAGTCTGCCGAAACCCGACATCAGTCACTTTCGCGTGTGAAAGCGAAGAGAAATAGCTTTCGCGCATTAAGTGCTGCTCTCGACCTAATGGGCGATCTCGCTATTAAAACGCGCCGCTAAAGGTGGCTGAGGCTGTGCCCGCTGGCTCGGTCGTATGCCAGCGCAAGATTGAGCTCAGGGCGGGTCATGATAACCGCACGACCTCCAGCTTTTGACCTCTAATCGTTCCGCGATAATGTACGCTTTGGGCCCAAAGTAGACGGTGGGTTACACAAAAGCAGTTGGCATACGGTTAAATAGACGCAGGAATTTGGAGTGCGGCAGAACTAACCAAAAATGGTGAGAAATGGGGTTGTTGTCATTCGGGCTAAGCCGGTAAATAGGCTTAGGCGATGAGATGAATTTTGTCGAATTCACAATCGATCGAGTTAACGAAGATCGATAAAAATGCGAACCAAATCGCCTTTAAAGCGCTCTCCATACACGGTATAGACTCCGTCCCCATAGACGGTGCTCACGCAGATTCCGGCGCCCTCGTTTCCCGATTTGAATTTTAGACTGCCATAGCCATTTGGCATGCACGACGCATATGCGGCGCCTGCATACGAATAATTAAATTCTCGCTGGATTTCCACTGGAGTGATCTTTCCTTTTTCTATGAGGGCGTTTGGCGTCTCATTGAGTCCAGAAATTTTATCGTCTTGATAGTGCTTGAAATCTATGCCGTACTGATAAACTTCTCCGGTCTCAACATTTCTGTAAAGACGTAAATCCACAAATTCTTCTTCTCGATCCCACTCGGTCTGCACATAAAATGGATCACTAATCAGAATGGACGCCGAGTCGACGAAAACCTCCCCCAGCTCTTCAATTTCCACCTCTGCATCGGGGATGGGTAATTCTTGATCGGTTTCTGGGTCGTAATAGGTTAGCGCTTTGCCGAGATAAATTGTACGCTCCAGTTCGGAGCGAAGTCGAGAAAGCTCTCGGATTTTTAATGAAATTGCTTTGGTGTTTTCTTCTTTGTCAAGTTCAAGGCGCTTTATTTCTTCTTCGCGATGTTTAATGCGCTTTGCAAGGACGTCTTCCATGTACTCTGGAGTCTTCTTTTCAAACAATGCAGCTCGATCTTTTCAAAGAGCGAGATTCTTTTCTACGGCCTTTATTTGATCGTCCTTGCTTTCTAGCTGCCCTCTAAGATTTTTCACATAGGCAAGGTAGATCCAGCCGGCAACGAGAAGAGCAGTGCCATTGGCTCCAAGTTGGAGGTAGTTGATTAGTTCTTGCATAGGTGAGCGTAAAAGTCAAACGTAGAGTCATGCATTATCTAATCATCGTCCTCAACCCGGTCAAACGAGCATCTGAGTGACGCCTTCTCGAAGAAGCCCCACGGTTTGTAGAAGTGCTGAAAGGGTTTTTATCTCTTTCTTAATATATCGATCTATAAAATTGCGAAATCTCAAAAGCTGCTCAATAAACCGAATTCGAGTGACCTCAACCCAACCGATTTCGGGTGTGCCGTTTATGCATGCTTTGCATCAATAAATTATCCACTACCTTTGCGACATAGGTCGCGCCTTTGAAAATAACAGCGTAGGTACACAGCGGCATGAGCGCATTTTTCGAATGTTCACTCCTGGCTGAAAGAGACAAATGGAAAAATTTAGTCAATAGGTGGCCAATTGGTCACCACTAGCAACCTACGTCCAAACAATGAATTTCATGGCCAAATTGGGGTTCGACGCACGCCCGATAAGCGTAACCAGCTACGAATTCGATAGCAAACGCCCGCCCGAGCCATCCTCACCCCAACCCCCGCACCACCCGCGCCACCGCCTTAATCCCCGCATCCGAAAAATCCGGCGCCTCCACCGCCTGCCGCCGCTCCCAGTGCCGGAAATGCTTCGCCTGCGACCGGGCGTAGTGCGGGTCGTAGTGCAGCGCCATCAGTTCGCCGAACAGCGGGCCCAGCGCGCCGGCCATCGCCCACTCTTGCCAGCGGGCGATCGTCTCCTTGCCCTGCAGATCCTTCAGCAAACCGAGCTGCGCCGCCAGCGCGGCCGGGTCGTCGCCCAGGTAGGCGTAGTCGCGCAACAAGTACTCCAGCCGCACCTCAGGCCGTGCGTCGATCTCGATCAGCTGCTCGGCCTCGCGCATGCGCGCCACCAGCGCGAGCGGCAGCGACAGGCGGCCGATGCGGGCGCTCTCGCCTTCCACGTACACCGGCTGCGCGGGGTCGAAGCCTTCCAGCACGGTGGCGATGCGCGTCTCGAATGCCTTTTGCGACGGCTGCGGCACGCCCGGCAGTGCGCCCAGCAGCGAGCCCTTGTGGCAGGCGATGCCCTCCAGGTCCAGCACCTGCGCGCCGCCTTCGGCCAGGGCCTGCAGCAGCCGGGTCTTGGCGCTGCCGGTGGCGCCGGTCACGACGCGCAGCTGCAGCGCCGGGATGCGGGCGTCGAGCTGTTCGATCACATGGTGGCGGAAGGACTTGTAGCCGCCGGCGAGCTGCTGTGCGTCCCAGCCGACCAGGCGCAGCCAGGTGACCATCGAGCCGCTGCGCATGCCGCCGCGCCAGCAGTAGATCAGCGGGCGCCAGCCGGCGGGCCGGTCGGCGAAGCGCTCCTGCAGGTGCCGCGCCAGGTTGGCTGCGACCATCGCGCCGCCGACGCGCCGCGCCTCGAATGCGCCCTGCTGCTTGTAGATCGTGCCGACGATGCGGCGCTCCTCGTCGTCGAGCACCGGGCAGTTGATCGCGCCGGGGATGTGGTCGAGCGCGTACTCGGCGGGTGAGCGGGCGTCGATCAGCGTGTCGAACGCATGGCGGTCCGCCACCCGCACCGGCCCGCGGTGCTGGGCGCTCATGGCGCGGCCCCCGCGCAGGGGCGGCTGGCACAATGCCCCGCCGCCTTCCACCCCGGGCCGCACCGGTGTGCGCCCTCTGCTGCCGACTTCATCATGGAACCGATCGCCCTCACACGTTTCTCCCACGGCGGCGGCTGCGGCTGCAAGATCGCCCCGGGCCTGCTCGCGGAGATTCTGGCACGCGCCCCGCAGGGGCTCGTTCCGCCGGAACTGCTGGTCGGCACCGAGACTGCCGACGACGCGGCCGTCTACCGGCTCAACGACACGCAGGCGCTGGTCGCCACCACCGACTTCTTCACCCCGATCGTCGACGACCCGTACGACTTCGGCCGCATCGCCGCGACCAACGCGCTGTCGGACGTGTACGCGATGGGCGGCACGCCGATCCTGGCGCTGGCGCTGGTCGGCATGCCGGTGGCGCAGCTGCCGCCCGAGGTGATCGGCCGGGTGCTGGAAGGCGGTGCGAGCGTCTGCCGCGCAGCGGGCATTCCGATTGCGGGCGGCCACAGCATCGACGTGCTGGAGCCGATCTACGGCCTGGTCGGACTGGGGCTGGTGCATCCGGACCGGGTGCGGCGCAACGCCGACGCGCGCGCCGGCGACGTGCTGGTGCTCGGCAAGCCGCTGGGCGTCGGCATCCTGTCGGCGGCGCTGAAAAAAGGCGTGCTCGGTGCCGACGGCTATGCCGAGATGCTGCGCCACACCACACAGCTCAACCGTGTCGGCACCACGCTCGCTGCGATGGAGGGCGTGCATGCGATGACCGACGTGACCGGCTTCGGCCTGGCCGGCCATCTGCTGGAGATCTGCCGCGGATCGGCGCTGACGGCGCGGGTGTCGCTCGCAGCGCTGCCGCTGATCGCGAGCGCGGTCGGATTCGCACGCGACCAGGGGCTGGCGACCGGCGCCTCGGCGCGCAACTGGAGCGGCTACGGCGTGCAGGTCGGCTGGCCGGAGGGCGCGGCGGACTGGCAGCGCACGCTGGTTTCGGACCCGCAGACCAGCGGCGGCCTGCTGGTGAGTTGCAGCGCCGATGCGGCCCCGGCGGTGCTGGCCGTCTTCCACGACGCGGGCTTCGCGCAGGCGGCGCGGATCGGCACGCTGGAGGCCTTGGCGGCGGGCCAAGCGCCGGCGGCGGTGTTCGGCGCCTGAGCATGCGCCGCGCCGGGCCGCCGGCGCAGCGCCGACCGGCTAGGCGTACTTGCCGGTCAGCCCGCCGTCCACCACCAGTTCGGTGCCGGTGACGTAGGCGGCGGCATCGGACGCGAGGAAGGCGCAGGCATGCGCCACGTCCCAGGCCGTGCCCATGCGGCCCACGGGCACCTGACGCGCCCGTGCCGCGCGGGCCTCGTCCAGGCTGGTGTCCGAGAACATCTTAGCCACCGTGGTCGCAATGCGCGGCGTGTCGATCAGCCCCGGCACCACCGTGTTGGCGCGGATGCCCTGCGCCGCGTACTGCTGCGCCACCATGCGCGTGAACTGCACCACCGCCGCCTTGGTGACGCTGTACGCCAGGTGCGGATAGCCCACGTACCGCATGCCGGCCACCGACGAGATCGCGATCAGCGATCCGCGCCCGCGCGCCGCCATGTCCGGCAGCACCTGCTGGCTGCACAGCAGCAGGCTGCGCACGTTGACCGCATGGATGCGGTCCAGGTCCTCGGCGCTGGTCTCCAGCGGGCCGCCGGTCTTGCCGATGCCGACGTTGTGGTGCAGCACGTCGATCGCGCCGAAGCGCGCGCGGGCCTCGGCGAACAGGCGCTGCACGTCGGCCTCCAGCGCCACGTCGCCGATGAAGGTGGCGGCCTCGCCGCCCTCGGCCGCGATCAGCGCGGTGGTTTCCGCCGCCGAGGCTTCGTCGCGGTCCGCCACGCAGACGTGAGCGCCTTGGCGCGCATAGGTCACGCAGGCCGCGCGGCCGATGCTCCAGCCCGGGCCGGCGGAGCCGCCGCCGGCGACGAAGACGACACGGCCGGTCAGGTCCAGCGGCAGCGCGGGCGGGTGGCCGGCGCCAGGCGCGGTGGGAGGCAGCGTCGCGTTCATGGCGCCAGCCCCACGGTCATGCCGCCGCAGACGTAGACCACCTGCCCGGTGACGAAGCCGGCCCGCGCGTCGAGCAGCGACGCCACCAGGTGCGCCACCTCGGCCGGCTCGCCCATGCGGCGCAGCGGCACCGTGTCGAGGATGCGCTGCGTCGACGGCGCCCCCGGCGGGTTGACCCGCTCGAACAGTTCGGTCGCGATCGGGCCCGGCCCGACCGCGTTCACCGTGATGCCGTCGGCCGCCAGTTCCAACGCCTGCGTGCGCGCCAGGCCGTGCAGCGCCGCCTTGCTGGCCGCGTAGACGCTGCGCTCCCCTTTGCCCAGCGCCGCGCGGCTGGAGATGTGCACGATGCGGCCGAAACGCGCCGCGCGCATCGCCGGCAGCAACGCCTGCACGCAGGCCATCGCCGCCGCCACGTTCACCGCCATGACGGCCTGCAGGTCGTCCGCGGTGGCCGCATCGACCGTCGCCGGCCGCACGATGCCCGCGTTGTGCACCAGCCGCGTGATCGCGCGGCCCTGCGTGGCCTGCGCCAGCGCCTCGCGCAGGGCGGCGCCGTCGGCCATGTCGGCGGGCAGGTAGGTTTCGTGCGGATGCAGCGCCGCGGGTGCGGCGATGTCGAGGTTGACCACGTGCAGCCCGTCGTCGGCCAGCCGCTGCAGAACCGCGCGGCCGATGCCGCGGCTCGCGCCGGTGACCAGAGCCGTCTCGCGCGGCGCGGAGGTGGCGGCCGCCGTCATGGCGCGTCCTGGCCGCCGGTGCCGACGTAGGGGATGGCCTGGTCCACCGTGTCCCAGATGAAGCGGCCCGACGGGCTCTGCTGCTCCTCCACGATGTGCGCGACCAGCCCCGCCGCGCGGGAGATCACGGCGAAGCCGCGCATCACGGTGGCGGGCACGCCGATCTCGCCGAGCAGCGCGGCCACCGCGCCGGTGGCGTTCAGCGTGATCGGCCGGCCCGCGACCGTGTCCACCGCCTTCGACAGCGTCTCCAGCGCGGCCAAGTGCCGGCCCGGCAGGTCGGACTCGGCGCGGCCGAGTTCCAGCAGCTTGTAGGCGCGCGGATCGACCGGCTTGTGCAGGTGGTGGCCGAAGCCGGGCACGGCGCTCTTCTGCGCCTTGCACTCCCGCGCGATCGACAGCGCCTCCGCATCGGGGTCGTCGGCGGCCGTGATGCGGTCGAGCAGGCGGGCGCAGTTCTCCATCGTGCCGACGAAGGAGCTGCCTACCGCCAGCAGGCCGGCGCTGACGGCGCCCTGCAGGTTCTCCGGCGCGCTCATGTAGATCAGCCGTGTGGCGATGGCGCTGGGGGTGAGGCCGTGCTCCATCAGCACGATCAGCACCACGTCGGCGATGCGCATGTCCACCGGGCGCGGGGTGCGGCCGAGGATCTGCATCAGCATCACCTCGGTGAAGGTCTTCTTCCCCATCAAGTCCTCGACCAGATCGGCGTCGCGGTAGTGCAGGCTGGTCAGCGTGTGGGTGCAGAGGCGGGTGACGGGGGCGTCGTTGCGGATGGATGTCATGGAAGCGGTCTCCGGAAATCAGGTGAGGGCGAGCGCCTGGTCGCGCACGGCGTTTTTGAGGACCTTGCCGACGGGCGAGCGCGGCAGGCTGTCGAGGAAGCGGATGCGTTTGGGCGTTTGCACCGGCCCCAGGCGCTCGCGCACGAAGGCCTGCAGTTCGGCCTCGGTCGCGGCATGGCCGGCGCGCAGCTGCACGGCAGCCTGCACTGCTTCGCCCCATTTGTCGTCGGGGATGCCGAAGACGGCGCACTCGTGCACCGCGGGGTGCTGGCCCAGCGCGTTCTCCACGTCCACCGGATAGACGTTGAAGCCGCCGGTGATGACCATGTCCTTCAGCCGGTCCTTCAGGTAGAGGTAGCCGCGCTCGTCGATCAGGCCGCGGTCGCCGGTGTGCAGCCAGCCGTCGACCAGCGTCTCGGCGGTCTTCTCGGGCAGGCGCCAATAGCCGGTCATCAGCAGGTCGCCGCGCGCCACCACCTCGCCGACCTCGCCGGTGGGCAGCAGCCGGCCGTCCGGCGCCATGACGGCCACGTCGCTGAACCAGGTGGTGCGGCCCACGGCGGCCCAGTTGCGCTCGTCCTCGAAGTCCTCGGGCCGCATCACGGTGAGGATCTGCGGCGCCTCGGTCTGGCCGTAGGTGGTGCCGAGGACCGGACCGAAGAAGGCGCGCACCTCGCGGATCTTCTCGGGCGGCATGGGCGCGCCGCCGTAGATCAGCCGGCGCAGGCGGGGAAAGTCCGCGCGGCTGGCGCCGGGCAGCGCCATCAGCATGTAGACCAGCGTGGGCGGCATGAAGCAGACGGTGCCGCCGCGCTCGCGGAAAGCGGTGCGCACCGCTTCGGCGCCCGCGCCCGGCAGCACCACGTGGCAGCCGCCCTGCGCCAGGATCGGCAGGATGTAGGTGGACGTGCCGTGCGTGATCGGCGCGGCGACGATGTAACGCTCGTGCTCGTCGAAGCCCCAGGCGTGGATCTGGTTGGCGATGTTGGCCATCCACGCGCGGTAGGGCTGCATCACGCCCTTGGGCGCGCCGGTGGTGCCGCCGGTGAACTTGATCGCCTGCGTGGCGGTCTCCGGCAGGTCGAACACCGGGCGCGGCGCCCCGGCATGCTGCTGCACCAGCGCGGCGATGGTCGGCGCGGCCGCGCTGTCGGGGCCGTCGGCATGGATGCGCGCGCCCGGCACGCCGTCGAGCAGCGGTGCGCAGTCGGCGTCCAGCACCAGGATGCCGGGCGTGGTGGCGTCGGTGATGCGGCGGATCTCGCTCGGCGTGCTCTTGGGGTTGAGCGGCACCCACACCTTGCCGCAGGCCAGCACCGCCAGCAGGGCGGCGATGTGGTCGGCACTGTTGTGCGCGCAGATGCCGACACGGCTCTGCGGCGCCGGGTCGCGCGCCACCAGCGCCGCGGCGAGCGCGGCGACGCGGGCAGCCAGCGCGTCGTAGCGGACGGCGCCCGCGGGCGCGTCGATGGCGATGCGGTCGGGCCAGCGCGTGGCGGCGCGCCAGAAGAAGTCGATCGGGAACATGGGCTCGGAAGCTCCTGCGAAAAGGGGAGGGCGGCCGCGGACCGCTGGAGGGCGGCGGCACCCGCGCGGCCGGCGGAAGACGGCGTTAGAGGGCGGCTATTCGGCCTTGGCGCCGGAGGCCTTGACCACCTCGCGCCAGCGCTGGATCTCGGCGGTGGCGAAGCTGCGCATCTGCTCGGGCGTGCCGGGCTCCGGCGTGGCGGCCAGTTCCTGGAAACGCTGGCGCACGTCGGGCGCGTTCAGCACCTTCACCAGCTCGGTGTTCAAGCGCTCGACGATCGGCTTGGGCGTGCTGGCGGGCGCGGCCAAGCCGAACCACGACTGCACGTCGAAGCCGGGAAAGCCCGACTCCGCCACCGTCGGCACGTCCGGCAGCAGCGGCGAGCGCTGGGCGCTGGTGATCGCGATGGCGCGCAGCCGCCCGCCCTGCACATGCGGCAGGGCCGACGGTGTGTTGTCGAACATCGACTGCACCTGCCCGCCGAGCAGGTCGGTCACCGCCGGCGCGCTGCCCTTGTAGGGCACGTGCAGCATGTTCAGCTTGGTCTGCATCTTGAACATCTCGCCCGACAGGTGGATCGACGAGCCGCTGCCCGACGATGCGAAGGTGATGCCGTCCTTCGATTCCTTCGCGAAGCGGATGTAGTCGGCCACGCTCTTGACCGGCAGGTTGTTGTTGACCACCAGGATGTTGGGGATCTTGGCGATCAGGCCGATCGGTTCGAAGTCCTTCTGCGGGTCGTAGCCCAGCTTGCCGTAGAGCGACGCGTTGATGGTGTTGGCGATGGTGAAGACGTAGAGCGTGTAGCCGTCCGGCGGCGACTTGGCGACCAGCTCGGCGCCGACATTGCTGTTGGCGCCGGCGCGGTTGTCCACCACCACCGGCTGGCCAAGCCGCTCGCCGAGCTTGACCGCCACGAGGCGCGCGATCACGTCGGTGGCGCCGCCGGCGGCATAGCCCACCACCAGCCGCACCGGCCGCTGCGGCCAGGCGCCGGCGCCCGTCACGGCGGGCGCCTGGGCCTGCGCGGGCGGCGCATGCAGGGTGGCTGCCGCCGCGCAGGCGAGGGCGCCAAGCGCGGCGGCGAAGGCCGGCAGGCGCCGGCGCGAAAGGGAGCGGAGTGAAGGGGAAGTCGCGGTCATGGTGGTGTCTCCTTGGTGTGCGGTATGGGGCGCCCGGTCCGTGTCGTGCGGGCCTGGGGCACACTGCGCACGGACTGCATCGGCATCTGGATTCTTTGCAATGGCCTCCCGTCTTCCGAATCGAAACGTCCGCCCAACGGACGATCCGGCGCCCGACGGCCCCGACGCGCCGGACGGCGACGCGGGCAGCCGTACGCTGCGCCGCGGGCTGCAGGTGCTCGACGCGGTGCTCGCGGGCGGGCCGGACGGCGTGCGCGTGGCAGACCTGTGCCGCGCCGCTGGACTCGAGCGGCCGACCGTGTACCGGCTGCTGGCCACCCTGCTTGAGGGCGGCCATGTGGCGCGCCAGGGGCGCTTTCGTTATGTGCCGGGGCCGCGCATGGCGGCGCTCGCGCCGGCCGGCACGCTGCCCAACCGCGCGGTACACCTGCAGCCGCTGCTCGCGCGCATCAGCGCGGCCTACGGCGATGCGGCCTTCGCCATCGTGCGCGAGGGGCCGCTGTCGCACTGCATCGCACGGCAGGTGGGCACGCACCCGGTGCAGATCCTGGTGATCGAGGTCGGCACGCGCCAGCCGCTGGGCGTGGGGGCGGCCGGCCTCGCGCTGCTGTCGGCCCTGCCCGATGCGGAGGTCGACGCCATCGTCGCGGCCAATGCGCCGCGCCTCGCGGCCTACGGCGGCATGACGCCGGAACGCATGCGGCTGCTGGTGCGCGCCACCCGGGAACGCGGCTGGTCGGTGATCGGTAACCATGCGACCCGCGGGGTGCTGGCGGTGGGCGTGGCGGTGCGCGACGCACACGGCCGCCCGGTCGCGGCGGTGAGCGTGGCCACCACGCTGGCGCGCATGCCGCGCGAACGCCAGCAGCTCATCGCGCGGGCCCTGGGCGCGGCGCTACAGGGGTTGCCGCCGGGGGCGGTGTGACGGGCCGGACGTTTTGACCGGCGGTCGGCCGCAGTCTCAGGGTGAGGGTGGCGACGGATCGTGCGGATCGCCCGCCGCACCCGGCGGACGGCCCACCCCGCCGTCGCGGTAGTACGCCACCAGCGTCTCCACCAGGTCCTGCGCATAGACCGGCAGCCGCTCGCGGTCGCGCACCAGCACATAGCGTTCGCGCACGCTCCAGGCGTCTTCCAGCCCTACCAGCGCCAGGCCGGCGCCGGCCTGGTAGCGGCGCGCGGCGCTCTCGGGGACGATGCCCACGCCGACCCCGGCGCCGACCATGCGGCACAGCGCGTCGAAGCTGGAGAGCTGGATGCGCAGCTTCAGCGGCTTGCCGAGCCGCTCGGTGGCCTGCACCAGGAAGGTCTGCAGCGTGCTGCCGGCATGCATGCCGACGTGGTCCTCGTCCAGCGTGTCGGCGAAGGCGATCGACGCCCGCCCGGCCAACCGGTGGCCGCGGGCGGCGGCCAGCACCAGCCGGTCGGTGCTGAAGTGGATCGCCTGCAGGCCGAGCGTGTCCACCGAGCCGGCCACGATGCCGATGTCGGCCGCGCCGTCCAGCACGCCGCGGGCGATGGTCGCGTTGGGCCGCTCCTGCAGGTCGATGTTGATGCGCGGATGCGCCGCCAGGAAGGCCGGCAGCACGTCCGGCAGGAAGTCGGTCACCGCGGTGGTGTTGGCGAACATGCGCAGGTGGCCGCGCAGGCCGCCGCCGTAGGCCTGCAGGTCGGCGCGCAGCCGGTCCACCCGGCGCAGCACGCCGCGGGCATGGTGCAGGAACGCCTCGCCGGGCGGCGCGAGCCGCACGCCGCGCGCCTCGCGGTACAGCAGCGGCAGGCCGGCCTGCTGCTCCAGCGCCTTGATGCGGGCACTGGCGGCGGCCAGCGACAGGTGCTGGCCGGCAGCGGCGCGAGTCAGGCTGCCTTCGTCGGCGGCGCGCACGAACAGGCGGAGGTCGGTCAGGTCGAACTGCATGGGA
>CAJYQL010000046.1 GCA_913776965.1 uncultured Xylophilus sp. | reverse complement strand
CCGGTGTTGCCCGACGTCGCCTCGATCAGCGTGTCGCCCGGGCGGATGTCGCCGCGCTCCTCGGCGCGCTTGATCATCGACAGCGCCGGCCGGTCCTTGACCGATCCCGCGGGGTTGTTGCCTTCGAGCTTGCCGAGCACCACGTTGCCCGACACCGCGTTCTCCGTCGCGCCGATCCGTTGCAGTGCCACCAGCGGTGTCCGCCCGATGGTGTCTTCGATGGTGGGGTATTGCATGGAAAGCACTGTGCCATAATTTCCAGCTGCGCAACGCCCGCCGCCGGAGTGGTGAAATTGGTAGACGCAGGGGACTCAAAATCCCCCGCCGCAAGGCGTGCCGGTTCGATTCCGGCCTCCGGCACCATGGCCTCCGCGGCCGTGAATCCGATGGCGTTCCTCACGCCGTTCCCCCTGCATCCTGCCGGAACCGCATCCTGCCGGAACCGCATCCCGCGGCCGCAGATCGCAGCATCCGTCCATGCCCGATACCCCTTCCTCTGCTGCGCATCGGCGCAGGGCCGTGTACCTGGTGGCGCTCGCCGTGCTGCTGCTGGCCCTGATGCCGCTGACCTGGCCGGTCCGCCTGCAGCCGCCCTTCGACTGGAAACACCAGACACCGCTCGGCACGCTGACCGCCGACCATCTGCTGGCGTTCGGCGTTCTGACCTGGCTGGCCTCCCGTGCATGGCACCGTCGGCTGTTCGCGGTCGTGCCGCTGCTCCTGCTGTACGGCGTGGCGATCGAGTGCATCCAGCTGGCGGTTCCCTATCGCACGGCCGACCTCACCGATGTGGTGGCCGATGCGGTCGGCATCGGCATCGGCTTGCTGGCCCTCGCCCTGACCCGTCTGCGCGAGGGCCGTCTGCAGCGCATGCGGGACTTACCTCCCGCACGGCGCTAGATCAGCGGCACCCGGCTGTCCTTGAGCACCCGCAGCACGAAGTGCGACTTGCTGTGGCGAATGCCCGGGATCTTGTAGAGCTTCTCCCGTAGCAGCCGCTCGTAGTCGCGGGTGTCGCGCACCGCGATGCGGATGTAGTAGTCGTAATCGCCCGAGACGAGATACGCCTCCTGGATCTCGGGAATGGTCGCGAGCACGCGGCCGAATTCGTAGAGCGTTTCGTCGGTATGGCTCTCCAGCGTGAGTTGCACGATCACCGAGTCGTGATAGCCGAGCAGCGGCGCATCCAGCTCCACCGTGTAGCGCTTGATCACGCCGAGCGTCTCCAGCCGCTTGATGCGGGTCCAGCAGCTGGTGGGCGACAGGCCGACCGTCGTGCCGATCTCCTGCAGGGTGCGACGGGAGTCGGCCACCAGCACGCGCAAGATGGCCAGGTCTGCCGCATCCAAATTTTCTTCGGCTTCCTGCGATTTTTGGCGATTGTTTTTCATGTTTACGCATAGCATCGACTAAAAGAAGAAGCACATTCTGCGCTCCGGGCACAAGAATCGTCCGATGCATAAGACCTTGAACGCCCGCCAGCCCTCGCCCACTGCCATCGCACCGGCCTCCCCCATCCGCCCGCGCAACGGCGCCGAGGCGCTGCTCGACACCCTGGTGGATAACGGCGTCGACACCCTGTTCGGCTATCCGGGCGGCGCCGCACTGCCGCTCTACGACGCCCTGCACGGCGAGCCGCGGCTGCGGCACATCCTGGTGCGCCACGAGCAGGCCGCGGTCCATGCGGCCGAAGGCTATGCGCGCAGCACCGGCAAGGTGGGCGTGGTGCTGGTCACCTCCGGCCCTGGAGTCGGCAACACCATCACCGGCCTGCTCGACGCGATGAGCGATTCGGTCCCGGTGCTGTGTATCAGCGGCCAGGTGGCGACGGCGGTGATCGGCACGCAGGCGTTCCAGGAAAGCGATGCGCTCGGCATGTCGCGGCCGGTGACGAAATGGAACTGCCAGCTGCGCGCGGCCGACGACATCCCCGCGGTCGTCCGGCAGGCGCTGGCGATCGCGCGCGGCGGCCGTCCGGGACCGGTGCTGCTCGACGTGCCGAAGGACGTGCAGCTCGCGCCGCTTACCGGACGCGGCGCGACCGCGACGCCGTCGCGCCGCCACGCAGCCCGCGGTGCGTCTGCCCCGCAGCCGGTGCCCCTGCCGTCGCCGGACAGCCTCCAGCGCGCCGCGGACCTGCTGTCCACCGCGCGTAGGCCGGTCTTGTATGGCGGCGGCGGCCTGGTCAACGCCGGGCCGGCGGCCTGCGCCGCCTTCGCCCGGCTGGTGCAGCGGCTGGACGCGCCCTGCACCCTGACGCTGATGGGCCTCGGCGCCTTTCCCGGGTCCGCGCCGCAGTGGCTCGGCATGCTGGGCATGCACGGCACGCTGGAAGCCAACCTCGCGATGCACGCGGCCGACCTGGTGGTCTGCGTGGGCGCACGCTTCGACGACCGCGTCACCGGCAAGCTCGACGGCTTCTGCCCGCAGGCGCGCAAGATCCACATCGACATCGATCCGGCCAGCATCGGCCGGACGGTGGCGGTGGACGTGCCGCTGGTCGGCGACTGCGGCGCGGTGCTCGACGCACTGCTGGCGCAGCCGGCGCTCGACGACCTCCCCGCCGCGCGGCTCGCCCCGTGGTGGGCGCGGATCGACCGCTGGCGGTCGGAGCGCTGCCTGGACGTGGAGCCCCGCGCCGGCACCATCCTGCCGCAGCGGCTGATGCAGGCGCTGCAGCGGCAGCTCGACGACCGGGACGCGATCGTCTCGACCGACGTGGGCCAGCACCAGATGTGGGCCGCGCAGCACCTGCGCTTCGAGCGGCCCGGCCGCTGGCTCACCTCCGGCGGCGCCGGCACCATGGGCTACGGACTGCCGGCGGCGATTGGCGCGCAGGTCGCACATCCGGAGGCGCTGGTGGTCTGCGTGAGCGGGGATGCGTCGGTGCTGATGAACATCCAGGAGCTGTCCACCGCGGTGCAGCACCGCACGCCGGTCAAGCTGGTGCTCTCCAACAACGGCTACATGGGCATGGTCCGGCAGTGGCAGCAGATGAACCACGGCAACCGGCTCAGCCACAGCTGGAACGAGGCGCTGCCCGACTTCGTGGCGCTGGCGCGGGCCTTCGGCTGGGGTGCGCGGCGCGTGACCGACCCGGCCGACCTCGACGAAGCGCTGAAGGAGTGCCTGGCGAGCGACGGGCCGTTCTTCCTCGACGTGCAGGTGGCGGCCGAGGAGAACTGCTTCCCGATGATGCCCTCGGGCGTCGGCCACGACCGCATCCTGCTGGCCCGCGACCGCTGGTACGAGGACACGGCGGCCTGACCGCACCCGGCGTGCCGCGCGTCCGCCAATGACCGAGCACGTCGCCTACGCCCTGCCCGTCACATTCCTGCACGGTCGTGCCGGCAAGCGACCGGACAATCGTGCGCGGAGGAACACGATGGACATCAAACGATTTCTGGATCTGGGCCGTCGGTCGGTGCAGGCATGGGTGGACGACTACGCCCCCAGCATGGGCGCGGCGATCGCCTACTACACCGTCTTCTCGCTCGCCCCGCTGCTGCTGATCGTGATCGCGGTGGCCGGCGCGGTGTTCGGCCGCGAGGCGGTCCAGGGCGAGATCGTCGGCCAGCTGTCCGGACTGATCGGCGAGGAAGGTGCGATCGCGGTGCAGGGCCTGATCCGCAGCGCGAGCCAGCCGACCGAAGGGCTGCTGGCGGCAGGCATCAGCCTGGTGGTGCTGATCGTCGGCGCGACCACGGTGTTCGGCGAACTCCAGAGCGCCCTCGACCGCATCTGGCGGGTGCCGGCCACGGCCAAGTCCGGGCTGCTGACGACCCTGCGCGCCCGCCTGCTGTCGTTCGGGCTGATCCTCGGTCTGGCCTTCCTGCTGATGGTGTCGCTCGTCGTCAGTGCCGGCGTCGCGGCCTTCGGCCGCTGGGCGGGCGACGTGGTGCCGGGCTGGGAGCTGGCGCTGCAGGGCCTGAATTTGCTTATCTCGCTGGGCATCACCACGCTGCTGTTCGCGATGATCTACAAGCTGATGCCGCAGGCGCGCATCGCCTGGCGTGACGTGTGGACCGGCGCCTTGGTGACGGCGGTGATGTTCAATATCGGCAAGCTGCTGATCGGGCTCTACGTGGGCAAGACGAGCGTCGCCTCCTCTTATGCCGCGGCGGGGTCGGTGGTGGTCCTGCTGGTGTGGGTCTATTACTCGGCGCAGGTGTTCCTGCTGGGCGCGGAATTCACCTGGGTCTATGCCAACACCCACGGCTCTCATGCCGCGACCGGCCACGCCGCCGTGCAGGCACCGCCGCCCGAGAACCCCAGCGCCTCGGACGGCCCTGCCGAACTCGCGGGACGGCCGACCTCGTCCACCGCGACGTCTGCGCGCATGCCGGCCCACCGCGCCGCGGAAGAGAATGACGACCGGCCGACGCTGTCGCAGAAGATGCTCGTCTACGGGGGTCTGGCACTGCTGCAGGTGGCCGTGCGGGTCGCCGTCGGCCGCCGCGCCAAAGGCCGGCTGCCGCGGCTGAGAGGGCGGCGCTGAGGCCTCACGCGCTCCGGACGGCGGCGGGCCGTCAGGTGGCCGCGCCGGCGGCGCACAGATCGCGCAGCCAGGCACAGAAGGCCTCGACCGCCGGCGGCGCCTCGGCTGCCGCGGGCTGCACCAGGTAATAGGCCCGCTCGCCGACCCGCGGGTGCGGACAGGCGACCACCAGTTCGCCCTGCGCCAGTTCGGCCTCGATCAGCAGCCGCGGGATCAGCGCCACCCCCATGCCGTGGCGCGCCGCCACGGCGAGCATCGAGAACAGCTCGTAGCGCGGCCCCTGCAGCGCCTCGGGCGCCACCACGCCGAAAGACTCGAACCAGTGCCGCCAGCCGTAGGGCCGGGTGCTCTGCTGCAGCAGCGGCATCCGCGCCAGTTCGGCCGGGGTGCAGCAGCCGGGCGACAGGCGTGGGCTGCACACCGGCACGATCTCCTCGTCGAACAGGCGCATCGCGCGGGTGCCCGGCCAGTGGGCGACCTGCTCGGCGGTGCCGGTGTAGAGGGCCGCATCGAAACCGGTGTCGGCGAACAGGAAGGGCCGGGTCTGCGTCTCGATATGGACCACGATGTCCGGATGCCGCTCGGCCAGCAGCGGCAGGCGCGGCATCAGCCAGCGGGTGGCGAAGGTGGGCACCGCCGCCAGCGCCACCGCGCCGCCGCGTCCGTGGCCGGCCATCGTGTCGAGCGTGTCGCGCTCCAGGCCCTGCAGGCCGCGCGCCACTTGGCGCCAGTAGTTCGCGCCGGCCGGCGTCAGGGCCACGCCGTGGCGGGTGCGCCGGAACAGCGGCAGGCCCAGGAAGGATTCGAGCGCCAGGATCTGGCGCGACACCGCGCTCTGCGTCAGGCCCAGCTCGTCGGCGGCGCGGGTGTAGCTCTCATGGCGGGCCGCGGCCTCGAAGCAGGCCAGGGACTGGGTCGAGGGAATCTTGCGGCGCATGGTGCAAGTATTCCAGAAGCTCATGTCTCGATGTGGATTTCTCGTTTGCGCCGATGGGCGCCTGCGACGTAGCATCCCGCGTCCGGCGCCCTCGCGCTGCATCGGCCGCATACCTGCCGCCATCACGAACTTCCGGAGACCTCATGGCTTCTTCCCGCGCTTCCTTCCACTGGGACGACCCGTTCCTGCTCGACCAGCAGCTCACCGACGACGAACGCGCCGTGCGCGATGCCGCCAATGCCTATTGCCAGGACAAACTGGCGCCGCGCGTGCTGGAGATGTTCCGCAACGAGACGAGCGACCTGAGCATCTTCCGCGAGATGGGCGAACTCGGCCTGCTCGGCCCGACCATCCCCGAGCAGTACGGCGGCCCCGGCCTGAACTACGTGGCCTACGGCCTGATCGCCCGCGAGGTGGAACGGGTCGATTCCGGCTACCGCTCGATGGCCAGCGTGCAGTCCTCCCTCGTCATGGTGCCGATCTACGAATTCGGCACCGAGGCGCAGAAGCAGAAATACCTGCCCAAGCTCGCCAGCGGCGAATGGATCGGCTGCTTCGGCCTGACCGAGCCCGACCACGGCTCCGACCCGGGCAGCATGGCCACCCGCGCCTACAAGACCGCGGGCGGCTACAAGCTCAAGGGTAGCAAGATGTGGATCACCAACTCGCCCGTGGCCGACGTGTTCGTCGTCTGGGCCAAGGAGGTGAGCGAGGGCGGCGCGGTCGGCCCGATCCGCGGCTTCGTGCTCGAGAAGGGCATGCAGGGCCTGTCGGCCCCGGCGATCCACGGCAAGGTCGGCCTGCGCGCCTCGATCACCGGCGAGATCGTGATGGACGACGTCTTCGTGCCCGAGGAAAACGCATTCCCCGAGGTGCAGGGCCTGAAGGGTCCGTTCACCTGCCTCAACAGCGCCCGCTACGGCATCAGCTGGGGTGCGATCGGTGCGGCCGAGGACTGCTGGCACCGCGCGCGTCAGTACGTGCTCGACCGCAAGCAGTTCGGCCGCCCGCTCGCCGCCAACCAGCTGATCCAGAAGAAGCTGGCCGACATGCAGACCGAGATCACGCTCGGCCTGCAGGGCAGCCTGCGCCTGGGCCGCATGAAGGACGAAGGTACCGCCGCGGTCGAGATCACCTCGATCATGAAGCGCAACAACTGCGGCAAGGCGCTCGACATCGCCCGGCTGGCCCGGGACATGATGGGCGGCAACGGCATCAGCGACGAGTTCGGTGTGGCCCGCCATCTGGTGAACCTGGAGGTTGTCAACACCTACGAAGGCACCCACGACGTGCACGCCCTGATCCTGGGCCGCGCGATCACCGGCATCCCGGCTTTCAGCTGACCGTGGACACGACGACCTCGCACGCCGGCGCGCTCGCCGGCATCAAGGTGCTGGACCTGTCGCGGGTGCTGGCCGGCCCCTGGTGCACCCAGACGCTCGCCGATCTGGGTGCCGACGTGATCAAGGTCGAACGGCCCGGCAACGGCGACGACACCCGCCAGTGGGGCCCGCCCTTCCTGCAGGATGCCGAGGGCCGCGACACCGACCAGGCCGCCTACTTCGCCTGCTGCAACCGCAACAAGCGTTCGGTGACGGTCGACATGGCGACGCCCGACGGCGCGGCGCTGCTGCGGCGCATCGCCGCCGGCTGCGACGTGGTGGTCGAGAACTTCAAGGTCGGCGGCCTGCAGGCCTACGGCCTCGACTACGCAAGCCTGCAGGCGCTCAATCCGCGCCTCGTGTACTGCTCGATCACCGGCTTCGGCCAGGACGGACCGTATGCGAAGCGCGCCGGCTACGACCTGATGATCCAGGCGATGAGCGGCATGATGAGCGTCACCGGCCGGGCCGACGACGAGCCCGGCGGCGGCCCGATGCGGGTCGGCGTGGCCCTGACCGACGTGTTCACCGGCATGTACGCCTCCACCGCGATCCTGGCGGCACTGCGTGCACGCGACAGCACCGGCCGCGGCCAGCACATCGACATGGCGCTGCTCGACGTCGGCATGGCGATCCTCGCCAACCAGACCGCCGGCTACCTCAATACCGGCAGCGTGCCGCGGCGGCAGGGCAACACCCATCCGAGCGTGGTCCCCTACCAGGACTTTCCGACCGCCGACGGCGCGATGCTGCTGGCGATCGGCAACGACGGACAGTTCGCGCGCTTCGCCGCCGCCTGCGGCCGGCCGGAATGGGCGGCCGATGCACGCTACGCCACCGCCAGCGCGCGGGTGCGCAACCGCGACGTCCTCATTCCCGCGATGCAGGAGGTCACCCGCACCCGCACCACCGCCGACTGGATCGCGTTGCTGGAAGACCGGGCGGTGCCGTGCGGCCCGATCAACGACATTGCCGAAGCCTTCGCCGATCCGCAGGTCCGGGCGCGGGGCCTGGCGGTATCGCTGCCGCGCGATGCGGGCGACGGCATCGACCGGATCGCCGGCGTCGCCAGCCCGCTGCGGCTGTCCGACCATCCGCCGGTGCTGCGCCGTGCGCCGCCGGCGCTCGGACAGCACACCGACGAGGTGCTGGCGGAGTGGGGATTCGACGCGGCCGAACGCGCGCGGCTGCGGGAAGCCGGCGCGATCTGACACCGGGCCGGCGGCCGGCCGGCAACGGGTAGGTGCCGGCACAACCGTAAAGCCGGTGCAAACCTACGCAAGGTGAGGCAACGGTGGTCGGCCCGCCGCACGGGTGTTGCGTTGAACTTGTCAACGACGGGCGATGTGCCCTTCCATAGCGACAAGGAGCTTTCCCATGAACGCCGCCTCCCCTCTTCGCCGCCGCCTGATGGCCGCCGTGACGGCCCTGATGGCCGGCGCGGTGTCCGTTCCAGCGCTTGCCGGCCCGCACGACCATGACCACCGGGGTCCGGGCCGCGGCCACGGTCATGGCAAACACGACAAGCACTACAAAAAGCACCACGACCGGTACGACCGCCACGGCTACTACAACGACCGTCCGCGCGGCAAGGGTCCGCGCCATGCGGCGCCGCACTACGCCTTCCGCCCCGCCGACCGGGACCGTCTGGTGCGCTACTACGGCCCGCAGCTGCCGCCGCAGGCCTACGGCTGGCGCCCCTACCCCGGCGCCCGCATGGCCCCGGACTACCGCCGCCACCTTCAGCCGGTACCGCAGCAGGTCCTGTACGAACTGCCGCCCCCGCCGCGCGGCTACCGCATGGGCTACTACCAGGGCAACGCGGTGGTGTACGACCCGGTCACCTCGGTGGTCTTGAGCGTGCTGAACCTGGTACGCTGATTATTGAGGAAATCAGCCTCTTGCGCCCGTCCAGCCTGCGCATACAGCTACTCTTTCGATAGCAATCCAGTCGCGACAGTGGGATAGCGCAGGACCATGCGCAGCTCGGCTTTCAAGCGCCGGTTGACCAGCCGGCGGGACTCGCCCATGAAGCTCAGCGTCGCCGCGCCCAGCCGGGGATCGGCATCTTCGCGGCGTACCCGAGGCGGGCGCGGCAGGCCGTACAGGCCGGCCGCCAGGTCCATGTAGTCGCCCATCTTCAGCTCGGTGTCGTCGCTCGCGTGGTAGGTCCGCTGGGCCGCACCGCGGAACAGCGCTGCCACGCAGGCACGCGCCAAGTCGTCCGCATGGATGTGGTTGGTGAACACGTCTTCCCCGGCCACCAGTACCGGCGTGCCGCGCTCCAGTCGTGCGCGCGGCGTACCGCCTTCGCGGTCCGGCGCGTAGATGCCCGGGATGCGCAGAATGCTGGCGCGCAGTCCCCGGCGGCCGGCCTGCCGCACCCAGCCTTCGGCATCGACCCGCCGCTGCGCGCGGGCGGTTGCCGGCCGCACCCGCCGGGTCTCGTCGACCCATGCGCCATTGCAGTCGCCGTAGACGCCGCTGGTCGATCCGTATACCAGCGCTGCCGGCGGCGCGCGGCGCACCAGCACCTGCATCAAGGCCCGGGTGCGGGGGTCGTCAATACGCTGTCCGTCGCTGCCCGGACCGCCGGGCGGCGGCGCCAGGTGCAGTACCCGGTGGCCCAGGCCGGCCAGCCGGCGCAGGGTGTCGGGCGCATCCAGGTCGCCGGCGAGCGGCACGATGCCCTGGCGGCGCAGGCCGGCGGCGCGGTCGCGCGACGAGGTGAGCGCCAGCAGCTGCACGCGGCCGCGCAGCAGGGCCGCGGCGCGCTGGCCCACGTCGCCGCAGCCGACGATCAGCACCCGCAGGCGGCGGAAGCGCGAGGGCAGCGCCCCGCTCGGAGAAGGGTTTGAAGGCAAAATCGAATGTTCGTCAGTTCGCTGTCGTCCGAGCATATCCACACGAACCGCCCACGATGAGTTTCACCATCTCCGTGCAGCCGAGCGGCCGCGCTTTCACCGCCCAGCCCGGCGAATCCATCCTCGCTGCCGCGATCCGCCAGGGCGTCGGCCTGCCCTACGGCTGCAAGGACGGCGCCTGCGGATCGTGCAAGTGCCGCTAGCTCTCCGGCGAGGTGGTCCACCGCGAATACCAGTCCAAGGCGCTCAGCGCCGACGAGCTCGACGCCGGCCAGGTGCTGACCTGCTGCGCGGTCGCGCAGGGCGACGTGGTGCTGGAGTCGCGCCAGGT
>CAJYQL010000045.1 GCA_913776965.1 uncultured Xylophilus sp. | reverse complement strand
CCCGGGAAGAGCCGCATCATCATCTTGCGGTTTTCGAGCATGTAGCTCACGCCGCTCGGCACCCGGAGGTTGTCTTCCAGTACGTAGTACTCGCCGTTGCCCTGGGCGTCCGGCGCGCGGACGATGTCGATGCCGGCGATGTGCGAATAGATGTGGTTGGGCACGTCCACGCCCATCATCTCGGGGCGGAACTGGGCGTTCTGCAGGATCTGCTCGGCCGGCACGACGCCGGCGCGGATGATCTCCTGGTCGTGGTAAACGTCGTGCAGGAAGCGGTTCAGGGCGGTCACGCGCTGGACCAGGCCCTTCTGCATCTGCGCCCACTCGTGCGCGGGGATGATCCGCGGGATCAGATCGAACGGGATCAGCCGCTCGGTGCCGGAGCCGTCCTCGTCCTTCGCACCGTACACCGCGAAGGTGATGCCGACACGGCGGAAGATCATCTCCGCCTCCTCGCGCCGTGTCCGCATCATGTCGGCGGACTGGGCGTCGAGCCATTGGCCGTAGGTCTGGTAGTGGGGCCGCACCGCATCCGCACGGGGCGGCAGCGAGGCGTACATCTCGTCGAATTGCTGCATATAAGGGCCAATCTCCTGCCGCTGGAGGATAGCAATTTCCAGGCCGGCATCGTCCGCAAGCTGTAACGCGTCGGACGACGCTTGGCGTGTCGCCGATCCAACGTTCAGGTCGAGGATCAGGAGGGGCGGTGCTGCCAGTAGCGTGCCGCCGTCTGGCGCTCGCAGCGGACCACCGTGGGCGAGGCGCTCGACCAGCGGGCGGCACCGCAGGCGGGCGTGGCAAATACGGCGCTGCCCTGCGCGCGGTAGCGCGCCAGCGTCTCCGGCGCCGGGTGGCCGAACCGGTTGCGGTAGCCCGCTTGCACCATCACGACGGCCGGCGCGACCGCGGCCAGGAACGGCGTACTCGACGATCCCTTGCTGCCGTGGTGCGGGGACAGCAAGAGATGCGATGCCAGCGGGGCGCCGGCCGCGACCAGCGCGTCCTCCTGCTTGTGCTCGATGTCGCCGGTCAGCAGGGCGGACCCGCCGTCTTGGGCATCGATACGCAGGATGCAGCTCACTGCGTTGCTCTTCACGCTCCGCTCGTAGTCCTGCGGCTGCGGATGCAGCACCGTGAAGCGCACGCCGTCCCACTCCCACTGCTGGCCGGCGGTGCAACGGGTGACCGGGCGCAGCTGTTCCAGCGGATGGCCGCGCTCGACCGAGCTGATCAGCGTTGCCGCCGGCTGCTGTGCCAGGACCGCCGGCGCGCCGCCTGCATGGTCGCTGTCGCGGTGGCTGACGACCACGGTGTCGAGGCGAACCCCGAGCGACTGCAGCAGCGGCACCAGCACCCGCTGGCCGGCATCGCCGTCGGTGGCGTAGCGCGGGCCGGTGTCGTACAGCAGGGCGTGTTGCGCGGTGCGGACCAGCACGGCGCTGGCCTGGCCGACGTCGGCGGCGAGCAGTTCGACGCTGCCGGGCGCCGGCCGTGCGGACGGCCAGAGCAGCACCGGGATCAGCGGCGCCGCGCCCAGCAGGCGCAGCGCCGGCGGCACCCGCAGGCACAGCAGGCCACCGCCGAGCACCGCCGCACCGACCGGCGCGGCCGGCAGCGAAATAACCGCGCCCGGCCAGGCCGCCAGCACGGCCAGCCCGCCGGACAGGGCCTGCACCGCCAGCGCCGCTGCCGACCACAGCACCGGCGCCGCGATGCCGAGCAGCGCGAGCGGCGTCACCACCAGCGTGACCCAGGGGATCGCG
Organism: uncultured Xylophilus sp.; assembly: GCA_913776965.1. GTDB lineage: Bacteria > Pseudomonadota > Gammaproteobacteria > Burkholderiales > Burkholderiaceae_C > Xylophilus. Next base: position 3,914 of record CAJYQL010000045.1, on the reverse strand, counting down.
ACCAGGTTGGCCAGCAGCCCGACGGCCGACGTCTGGCCGAACAGCAGCAGCGTCAGCGGCGCCAGCGCCAGCGTGACGACGCACTGCTCGCGCAGCAGCCGGACCAGGTAAGATGAAAAACGACCTCCAACGCCCGTCCCGCCTGAGCGAGGTGCTCCTGAATCCGTAGCAAACAGCACACCGACGGCCACGAAGCTGAGCCAGAACCCCGCCTGCAGCAGGGCCCACGGATCGGCCAGGACGACTGCGGCGCAGGCCGCCAGCCAGATCGGCGGCCACGGCCAGTCGCGGCCGCTCAGGCGCAGGGCGGCGACGGTCGCCAGCATCAGCACCGTCCGCTGCGCGGGCAGGCCGCCGCCGCTGAACGTGGCGTAGGCCGCCGCCAGCAGCACGCCGCCGACCAGGGCGGCATGCGGGGCCGGCGCGGCCCGGCACAGCCGTGGCACCCGGCGCCACAGCCGACCGACCACCGCCGCCGCGATCCAGGCGAACATCGTCACATGCAGCCCCGAGATCGACATCAGGTGCGCGACGCCGGTCGTGCGGAACAGCTCCCAGTCGGCCCGGTCGATCGCGCGCTGGTCGCCGACGACCAGCGCGGCCACCACGCCGGCGGCCCGGCGGCGGGCGCTGATCGTGTCCGCGCTGTCCTCGGCTGCCGGCGCCAGGCGGGCGTAGATCGCGTCGCGTGTCGCCTGGCGTGCCTGTTCGACCGGGCGGTGCCACCCGGCCGCCGCCAGCCGCACCGGCGGCGGATCGCGCCGGCCGGCCCGCACGCTGCCCTGCGCCTGAATTCCCTGTTCCCAGGCCCACAGCTCGACATCGAAGCCGTGCGGATTGCGGGCTCCATGCGGCGCCTTCAAGCGGGCCGTCAGGCGCCACCGCTCGCCGGCGCGCAGGTCTGGCAAGCCGCTGCCCGCTCCGGTGGGCGAGCCGGCCGCGCCGGGATCGGCTGCGGCATACCAGCCGAGTTCGATCAGGGGCGGAAGGGCGACGGCGGTGCCGTCGGCCCGTGCGGCGGTGTCGACCGCCAGCCGGAACCGCAGGCCCAGCGCGGTGCGCTGGGGCATCGCGTCCACGGTGCCGGCGATCACGACATCCTGCCCCTCCAGCGCCAGCGATAGCGCCTGGCCCGCGAAATGCGCGGCGCGCACGCCGCAGAGGGCGAAGGCGGCGACCGCCACGGCCAATGCCTGCACCGCACGGGACGCAGCGGCTTTCCGTACCCGCGCCGGGCCGGCGATGCCAGCCGTCATCACCGCGAGCGCTGCAGCCAGCAGCCCGCCATACGCCGGCATCTGCCATAGCGCCGGCTGCAGCAGCTGCAGGCCGGTCCCTGCGAGGAACGCGAGGCACACCCGCGCTCCGCCGTCCAGCAGCCGCGGCGCCGCCGGATGCCGTGCGCGGTCGGGCGGCGGCGGGCAGGGCAGGGGCGATGCGAACATGGGCGGCGATGCTAAACGCGGCCTAGGACGACAGACGCGGGCGCATGTCTTGCTAGCATCCCATCGCCCCGCACCGCCCGGGCCCCGCGGCCGCACGCCCCCTTTTCCCCGAAAGCTTCGTCCATGTCGATCCACGCCGCCCTGCACCACGTCACCCATTACCGCTACGACCGCCCGGTGCTGCTCGGCCCGCAGGTGGTGCGCCTGCGGCCGGCGCCGCACTGCCGCAGCAACATCGTGTCGTATTCGCTCCGGGTCGAGCCGGCGCACCACTTCGTCAACTGGCAGCAGGACCCGTTCGCCAACTACCTGGCGCGGCTCGTCGTGCCGGAGCCGGTCACCGAGTTCAAGGTGACGGTGAACCTCGTCGCCGAGATGGCGGTCTACAACCCGTTCGATTTCTTCCTGGAGCCGGAGGCCGAGCGCTTCCCCTTCAACTACAGCCCGCAGCTCGCGGCCGAACTCGCGCCGTATCTGGTGCCGGACCTCGCCACGCCGCTGCTCGCGGCCTACCTGCAGAAGCTCGACCGCAGCGAGAAGCCGACGATCGACTTCCTGGTGTCGATCAACCAGCAGGTCCAGCAGGACGTGCGCTACCTGATCCGCATGGAGCCGGGCGTGCAGACGCCGGAGGAAACGCTGCAGCTCGGCTGCGGCTCCTGCCGCGACTCGACCTGGCTGATGGTCAACCTGATGCGCCACATGGGCCTGGCCGCACGCTTCGTCTCGGGTTACCTGATCCAGCTGACGCCGGACGTGAAGGCGCTCGACGGCCCGAGCGGCACGACGGTCGACTTCACCGATCTGCACGCCTGGTGCGAGGTCTACCTGCCGGGCGCCGGCTGGGTCGGCCTGGATGCCACGTCGGGCCTCCTGGCGGGCGAGGGGCACATCCCGCTCGCCTGCACGCCCAGCCCCGGCAGCGCCGCGCCGATAGAGGGCGTGCTGATGGGCCGCGCGGAAGTGGACTTCCGCCACGAGATGACGGTCAGCCGGGTGCACGAATCGCCCCGCGTGACCAAGCCGTACACCGATGGGCAGTGGGCCGACGTGCTCGCCCTCGGCCGCGCGGTGGATGCCGAACTGCAGGCCGGCGACGTCCGCCTGACCATGGGCGGCGAGCCGACCTTCGTCGCCACCGAGAACCGCGATGCGGCCGAATGGAACACCGCCGCGATGGGCCCGACCAAGCGGGCGCATGCGATGGCGCTGGTCGAACAGCTGCGCGCCGAATACGCGCCACAGGGCTTCCTGCACGTGGGGCAGGGCAAGTGGTACCCGGGCGAGCAGCTGCCGCGCTGGGCGATGGGCATCTACTGGCGCACCGACAGCAAGCCGGTCTGGGTCGACCAGAGCCTGCTCGCCGACGAGCGCCGCCCGACGCACTACACCACGGCCGATGCGGAGCGCTTCGTGCACCGGCTGGCGCAGGAGCTCGGCGTGAGCGACGCCTTCGTCGAGCCGGCCTACGAAGACGCGCTGTACTACCTGTGGCGCGAACGCAAGCTGCCGATGAACGTCGACGTGTTCGACTCGCGCCTCGGCGACGAGCTGGCCCGCGCCCAGCTGAGGCGCAGCTTCGACCGGGGCCTCGATGCCGTCACCGGCTACCTGCTGCCGCTGCAGGCCGGCCCGCGCGAGGAGCGACCGCTGGCGCCTGCCGGCGAGCCGATCCCGCCCGCGCCGCCGTCGGCGCTGCACGCCACCTGGGCGACCGGCCCGTGGTTCTTCCGCGATGGCCGGCTGTCGCTGATCCCGGGCGACTCGCCGATGGGCCTGCGCCTGCCGCTCGACTCGCTGCCGTGGATCAAGAACGAGGAGATTCCGTACCTGATCGAGGTCGACCCGACCGCGCCACGCGGCCCGCTCGGCGAACGCGCCGCCCGCGAACCGGGCGCACCCCGCCCGCCCGCCACCACCGCAGTGGCCAGGGAGCCGGCTCGCTTCGAATCCGCAGCCTGGACCACCCGCACCGGTCTGTGCGTGGAGGTGCGCGATCCGGCGCTCGCCAATGGCCCCGAGGCCGAGGCGGCCGCCGCCGCGACAGCGAAGAAGGAGGGCCGCAAGACCGGCATGCTCTACGTCTTCCTGCCGCCGCTCGCACACCTCGAGGACTACCTCGCGCTGCTGCAGGCGGTCGAGGCGACGGCTGCGGCGCTCGGTATGCAGGTGGTTCTCGAAGGCTATCCGCCGCCGCGCGATCCGCGCCTGCAGCTGCTGCAGGTCACCCCCGATCCGGGCGTGATCGAGGTCAACATCCAGCCGGCCGCCGACTGGGAGCAGCTGGTGTCGAACACCGAATTTCTCTACGAAGCCGCCTTCCGTTCCCGGCTGTCGGCCGAGAAATTCATGACCGACGGCCGCCACACCGGCACCGGCGGCGGCAACCACTTCGTGATGGGCGGCGCGACGCCGGCCGACAGCCCCTTCCTGCGCAAGCCCGAACTGCTGGCCAGCCTGATCCAGTAC
>CAJYQL010000044.1 GCA_913776965.1 uncultured Xylophilus sp. | reverse complement strand
AAGCGAAGGCAGGGGTCATGGGGCGCGGAGTCCTCGGAAGTCGGTGTGCACGGTCGGCACGGTCCTCCGGTTGTAGTGCCCGCGCGCCGGCGGGTGCAGCGGAGATACCCGCAAACAGCCCCATCGGCCGGGCGTTCGCCCATGAAAAAGCCGCCCGGCCGGGACGGCACGGGCGGCTGTGGCGGTAGACCGCGCGGGGATCAGTCCGCGTAGGCGCCGGCGGCCTTGATGATCGGGGTCCACTTCGCGATTTCAGCGGACACGAACTTCTTGTGGCCGGCCGGGTCGAGGCGGCCGTCGGTGACGATCACGGCGCCCAGGGCTTCCTGGTTCTTGATGAAGGTCGGGTCCTTCAGGGCGACCTTCAGCGCGTCGTTCAGGCGCTTGATGACCGGAGCGGGCGTGCCCTTCGGTGCGTACAGACCGTGCCACACGGTGACTTCGAAGTTCGCCAGGCCGGCTTCCTTCAGCGTCGGCAGGTCCTTCAGGCCCGGGGTGGTCAGGCGCTTGGAGGTGGTCACGCCGTAGGCCTTGACCTTCTTGCCTTCGATCTGCTGGGTGGTGTTGGTGGTCTGGTCGCACAGCAGGTCGACCTGGTTGCCCATCAGGTCGGCGATGGCGGGCGCCGCACCCTTGTACGGCACCGGGGTCATCTCGGTCTTGATCGCGCTCTGGAACAGCAGGCCGCAGAGGTGCGAGGCGGAACCGATGCCGGCGTTGGCCAGGTTGATCTTGCCCTTGTTGGCGTCGATCCAGCCGGTCAGTTCCTTGTAGTTGTTGGCCGGCAGGGTCGGCTTGCCGATCAGCGTCATCGGCACGTCGTTGATCATGCCGGCGTATTCGAAGTCGTTCTCGACGTTGAACGGCAGCTTGCGGTACAGGCCGGGCATCGTGGCCATGCCGATGTGGTTCAGCAGGATGGTGTAGCCGTCCGGATTGGCACGGGCCACCTTGGCGGTGCCGATCGAGCTGCCGGCGCCGGCGGTGTTGTCGACGACGATGGTCGGGCCGCCCAGCGGCTTGCGCAGGGCTTCGGCGAGGTCGCGTGCCACGCGGTCGGTCGGGCCGCCTGCGGTGAAGGGCACGACGATGGTGATGGTGCGGTCCTTGGCCGGGAAATCCTGGGCATGAACGGACGTGGCGGCGAAGGCGGCCAGGGCCACGGCAGCAAGGGTGAACAGCTTTTGCATGATGAGATTTCCTTTCAGAAGGGAGCGCGATGATAGCGACTGGGGACGCGTGCGAGACACCACCGACCCCCTGGAAAACCCTTGCAAAACGGCCCTTTTGCGCATGATTGCGCTATCCGTTTTTCCAGGCGGTCACGGATGCGCGCAGGCCGCATCACACAGGTGTTCACACCGGACCCACAACGTCTTCCTAGCATGGCCGGTTTACAGCAGGAGGCCGCACCATGGGACGTCGCACTTCTTCTTCCCTTACCGGCGCCGCCGCGTCGTCGCGCCGCACGGCCGGGCAGCAGCGCACGATCCAGCGCCAGCAAGCTCGGCGCGACGCCGCGGATGCCGGCAGCGATAGCGGCAAGAAGAAGCCGCTGCAGGCCGGACCGCGCCGCCAGCCCGAGGCGCCGCTGCCGGGCAAGCGCCTGGCCAAGCCGGGCCGCGAGAGTGACATGGCACTGCGGCCGCGCTTCACCGCGCCCGGCTACCTGGGCAGCGGCAAGCTCGACGGCATGGCCGCCATCGTCACCGGAGGCGATTCGGGCATCGGTCGTGCGGTCGCGGTGCTGTACGCGCGCGAGGGCGCCGATGTGGCGATCGTCTACCTCGACGAGCACGACGACGCCGAGGAAACCCGCCGCCACGTGGAAGCCGAGGGCCGGCGCTGCGTGCTGATCCCGGGCGACGTGCGCAGCGCGGCCTTCTGCCGGCGCGCGGTGCAGAAGGCCGTCAAGGCGTTCGGCCGGCTCGACATCCTGGTCAACAACGCCGCCTTCCAGTCGCACGCCGACGACATCGCCGACATCAGCGAGAAGCAACTCGACATGACGCTGCGCACCAACGTGCACGGCTACTTCCACATGGTGCAGGCGGCGCTGCCGCATCTGCCGAATGGCGGCAGCATCGTCAACACCGGCTCGACCACCGGCCTGCAGGGCAGCAAGAACCTGCTCGACTATTCGGCGACTAAGGGCGCGATCCATGCCTTCACCAAGGCGCTGGCATCCAACCTGCTGCCGAAGGGCATCCGGGTCAATGCGGTGGCGCCCGGCCCGGTCTGGACCCCGCTGAACCCGGCGGACAAGAAGCCGGCCGACGTGCGCAAGTTCGGCAAGGCGACCGACATCGGCCGGGTGGCGCAGCCGGAAGAACTGGCCCCGGCCTACGTGTTCCTGGCGGCGCCGGCGTGCGCGAGCTACATCACCGGCATCGTGCTGCCGGTGACGGGCAGCGTAGGGGCGATCTGAGCGGCGCGCCGCATTTCAGCACCAAAAGCCGCGAACGCGCAGATGCAGCAAGCGCGCCTAGCTATTGAAAAGATAGCTATCGGTCACCGGTAGCTGCGCGCGTCCTCGATCACTTTGCCGTCGTTGGGCAGGTCGCCGGGGGCGCACAGTTCGACGTCCCCGCGCAGCTTGGTGATGTCGCGGATCGCCTCGCCCAGCCGGGCCGACAGGGCCGGGCGATCGGCGGCAGCGGCGCATTCGGCGCGCAGCAGCATCCGATCGTCGGCCATCTCGCCGCTCACGACCAAGCGGGCGCGGCCCAGTTCCGGAAAGCGCCGCACGATGTCGGCGATCTGGCCCGGATGCACGAACATGCCGCGCACCTTGGTGGTCTGGTCGGCGCGGCCCATCCAGCCGCGGATGCGGGTGCCGGTGCGGCCGGTCGGGCAGGGGCCGGGCAGGACGGCCGACAGGTCGCCGGTGCCGAAGCGCAGCAGCGGGTAGGCCGGGTTGAAAGTGGTGACCACCAGCTCGCCCACCTCGCCCTCGGCGACCGGATCGCCGGTGCCGGGGCGTACGATCTCTACGATCACGCCTTCGTCCAGCACCAGGCCTTGGCGGGCCGCCGTTTCGTACGCGATCAAGCCCAAGTCGGCCGAGGCATAGCACTGGTACGCCTCGACGCCGCGCCCGCGGACCCAGTCGCGCAGCGACGGCGGAAACGCCTCGCCCGAGACGAGCGCGCGCCGCAGGTGGGGCAGGACGGTGCCGCGTTCGGCGGCCTTCTCCAGCAGGATGCGCAGGAAGCTCGGCGTGCCGACATAGCCGGACGCGCGAAGCTCGGCCAGCGCCTGCAGCTGCTGCTCGGTCTGGCCGGTACCGCCGGGGAACACGCTGCAGCCGAGCGCGTGGGCGCCGCTTTCCATCATCGCGCCGGCCGGCACCAGGTGGTAGCTGAAGCTGTTGTGGACCAGGTCGCCGGCGCGGAAGCCGGCGGCGAAGAAGGCGCGTGCCATCCGCCAGTGGTCGGGCCGGTCGCCGTCGGGTTCGTACAGCGTGCCGGGGCTCGCGAAGATGCGCGGCATCGCCCGGCCGTAGCCGACTGCGCCGAAGCCGCCCATCGGGTCGCCGCCCGCGGCCCGCGCGGCCTGCTGCAGTGCCAGCAGCTCGTGCTTGCGGGTGACCGGCAGGCGCGCCAGCGCGGCCCGGCTGTCCACGCTGCGCGGATCGATGCCCGCCAGGAGGCGCGCAAACGCCGGCGCCCGGGCCTGCGCATGCGCCACCTGCGCCGGCAGCGCCGCCATCAGCGCGGCCTCGCGGACGGCGGGGTCGCGGGTTTCGAGTGCGTCGTAGTGATCGTTCATGTCGATCCCGGGCTCACGCCAGCCACCGTTTCCTGCGCTTGTAGCTCTTCACGTCGCGGAAGCTCTTGCGCGCGCCGCCGCCCATGCCGAGGTAGAACTCCTTCACGTCCTCGTTGCCGGCGAGGGCGGCGGCGGTGCCGTCCATCACCACCCGGCCGCTCTCGAGGATGTAGCCGTAGCCCGCGTACTTCAACGCCATCGAGGTGTTCTGCTCGGCCAGCAGGAAGGTGACCCGCTCCTTCTGGTTCAGG
>CAJYQL010000043.1 GCA_913776965.1 uncultured Xylophilus sp. | reverse complement strand
TCGGCTTCTTCCCCGGCTCGACCATCGGCAATTTCACGCCGGCCGAGGCGCTGCAGTTCCTGCGGATCGCAGCCCGGGTGCTGCGCGGCGGCGTGAAATTGCCGATGGTCGAGCCGGGGAAGAAGCCGACCCGCTGGCCCGCGCCTTCGGCCGGTGCCGGCAGCAGCAGGCGCTGGGTGTAGTCGGCCGCCACCGGCTGGACCGGCAGGCCGGGATAGTCGTGCCGCAGCGTCTGCGCCGCTGCGTTCAGGTGCTCGCCCGAGATGTCGATCGGCAGGTAGCCGCCGGGGCTGTCGAACGCGTCGAGCAGCACCCGCACCTTGTGCAGCGAGCCGGCACCGAATTCGACGATCTCGGCCTTCGGGCCGGCCAGCTCGGCGATCTCCGGCGCATGACGCTTCAGCAGCGCGCATTCGGTGCGGGTGGGGTAGTACTCCGGCAGCTCACAGATCTGGTCGAACAGCGCGGAGCCGGCCGCGTCGTAGAAGTACTTGGGCGAGATGCGGCGCGGTGTGCCGGCGAACGCGGCCAGCATGTCGCGCGCGAAATCGCTGCGAGGCGCCGCGACGGGAGCGGCCGGCAGGCCGACGACGCTGCGGGCGAGGGAAGAAGCCGGTGCGAGGTGGGGAGGGGTCATGGCGTTGCGTCCTTGGCCAGCCGGAGGCCGGTGAATTGCCAGCGGGCTGCCGGCGGGAAGAAGTTGCGGGAGGTGGGCCGCGTGTGGCCTTCGGGCGTGGCCACGCTGCCGCCGCGAAGCACCAGTTGCCCGACCATGAACTTGCCGTTGTATTCGGCCGCCACGCCGGGCAGCGGCCGGAAGCCCGGGTAGGGGTCGTAGGACGAGCGGGTCCACTGCCATCCCGCGCCCTGCATCTGGCGGACGCCGGGCGCGTCGAAGGCGGCTTCCCATTCGTGTTCGGTCGGCAGGCGGGCGCCCGCCCATTCGGCATACGCCGCCGCTTCGTAGAAGCTCAGCTGGCTCGCCGGTGCAGCCGGGTCCAAGGGCCGCACACCCTGCAGTCCGAACACCTGCCAGCCGCGGCCGGCGCGGTTGCGGGGATCGTCCGGCGCGAGCCAGTAGGCAGGAGCCTGCCATCCGCCCGCGCGCACCGCCGCCCAGCCGTCGGACAGCCAGAACTCCGGCCGGCGGTAGCCGCCGTCCTCGATGAACTGCAGGAAGTCGCCGCAGGACACCAGCCGGTCGGCGATCGCATACGGCTGCAGCAGCACCGGGTGCGCGGGCGTCTCGTTGTCGAAGGCGAAGTCGTGCGGTCCATCGGCGCCCGACAGTGCCCTGCCGATCGACACGATGCCGCCGGGCCGGTCGATCCAGCCCATCGGCGTTTCGGGCTCCGCCAGCCGCAGTCCGGCAGACGCGGGCTTCCATGTCGGCAGCAACGGATGGCAGGACAGCAGGTGCAGGGCGTCGGTGACCAGCAGCTCCTGGTGCTGCTGTTCATGGTGCAGGCCGAGCAGCACCAGCGGTTGGACATCGGCCCAGAGCACGTCGTCGCTGTCGACGATCAGGCGTTCGACCGCTGCATCGACGTGCCGGCGGTAGGCGTGAACCGCATCGAGGCCGGGGCGCGTCAGCAGGCCCCGCTGCGGCCGCGGGTGCCGGGGGCCGAGCGCCTCGTAATAGGAGTTGAAAAGGTAGTGGAAGTCCGGGTCGTACAGCGGCACCATGCCGCCGGCGCGGGCCAGCACCACCGCCTCGAAGAACCAGGTCGTGTGGGCCAGGTGCCACTTGGCAGGACTGGCGTCGGGCATCGACTGCACGCACTGGTCCTCGGCCGACAGGCCGTCGGTCAGTGCGAGCGTTGTGGCGCGCACGGTGCGGAACTGCTGCAGCCAGCGGTCCCGTTCAGGGGGCGCCTCATGCGCCGCGAGCGGATGCTTGTTCATGGAAGTTCTAAGCCGCAGAACGCAAAAAAGGGCGGCAGGATCGTTTTCCTGCCGCCCGTCAGGAGGATCAGTGGACCGATCCTCCTGCGTACCGCATTACTTGCCGTACTTGGTCTTCATTTCGGCGACGCAGGCGTCCTTGGCGTTGCCCGACATCGCGTCGCAGCGCTCCTTGGCCGCCTTGTATTCAGCGTCGCGCTTGTCGTCCATCGCGTCCTTGCGGGCTTCGGCGACCTTGGCGGCCGATGCATCGCCGGTGCGGGCTTCGGCGGCGGTCTTGGCAACCTTGGCGTCCGCCTTGGCGGCGGTGCGGGCAGCCTTGGCGTCCTTCACGCAGACGTCCTTGGCGTTGCCGGTCTGGTCGTCGCACTTTTCCTTGGCGACGTCGTAGGCAGCGTCGGCCTTGGCATCGCGCACCTTCTTGTCGTGCGAAGCGCTCGGCTTGTACTGGGCTTCCAGTTCGGCCTTGGCGACCTTTTCCTTGCCCTTGGCTTCGGCTTGGCAGACGTCCTTCGCGTTGTCCTTCATCGCATCGCAGGCAGCCTTGTCGGACTTGTAGGTCGCTTCGATCTGCGACTTGGCAGCCTTGTGTTCTTCGCGGGTCATGGCCGACGCCGAGAAGCTGGCGGAGAACATGGAGGCGACGGCGATGGCGAGCAGAGCTTTTTTCATGATGATTCCCTCTAGGTATGGTTGTGGGAGGTGAGCGCTGGAGAACTAGGACTTCTCGAAGAAGAACGAAGGGTTGCGGCCGTGCCATTCGGTGACTTGGCGATCCGCTTCGTCGCGGTCGATGCCGTGGCGTTCCTGGATGCGGCCGAGCAGCTGGTCGCGCTTGCCTTCGATGACGTCGAGGTCATCGTCGGTGAGCTTTCCCCATTGCTCCTTGACCTTGCCCTTGAACTGTTTCCAGTTACCTTCGAGGCGGTCGTTGTTCATAACGCTCTCCTTGCAGTTGCGTGGTTTTTTATCCGGTTCCGCCGTGTATGGCCGAACCGTGGAGGCGACTATCGTGCGGGCCCAATCGGAAGCCGATAGGAGCGGCGCTCCTGGCCTTGTAGGCGCATGGCTACTCCCGCGCGCGCTGCCGTCCGCTGTCGCTCGAAGCAGCGATACAGCCCTAGGGCTTTGTCCCAATATCGCCACGCTCGGGCGGTCCGTAGCATGCGTCGCAACACCACGGCACCGCAGCTTCGCAAGGAATTCATCGCACGCATGGACGACGTCATCCTCCAAACACGAGAGCTCACCAAGCAGTTCCGCGGCTTCACCGCAGTGAGCCAGGTGAATCTGTCGGTCCGGCGCGGTTCGATCCATGCCCTCATCGGTCCGAACGGGGCCGGCAAGACCACTTGCTTCAACCTGCTCACCAAGTTCCTGGAGCCGACGGCCGGCACCATCGTCTACAACGGCGAGGACATCACCCGCATGCGCCCGGCGCAGATCGCGCGGCGCGGCATCATCCGTTCGTTCCAGATCTCGGCGGTGTTCCCGCACCTGACGCTGCTCGAAAACGTGCGTCTCGGGCTGCAGCGCCGCGAAGGCACCTCGTTCCATTTCTGGCGCAGCGAGAAAAGCCTGGCGCGGCTCGACGGGCGCGCGCTCGAACTGCTCGACGAGGTCGGCCTGCGCGACCTGGCGCACGAGGAAACGGTGAACCTGCCCTACGGCCGCAAGCGCGCGCTCGAGATCGCGACGACGCTCGCGATGGAGCCCGAGCTGATGCTGCTCGACGAGCCCACCCAGGGCATGGGCCACGAGGACGTGGATCGGGTGACCCAGCTGATCCGCAAGGTGGCCGTCGGCCGCACGGTGCTGATGGTCGAACACAACATGAAGGTGGTCTCCACCATCGCCGACACGATCACCGTGCTGCAACGCGGCGCGGTGCTCGCCGAAGGCCCGTACGCGGAGGTGTCGCGCAACCCGCAGGTGATGGAGGCCTACATGGGCACCACCGACGGCGAACTGCAAGGAGCCCACGCATGATGCTCGCTGCCCAGGACCCGGTCCCCGCACTCGAGATCCACGACCTGCAGGCGTGGTACGGCGAATCTCACGTGCTGCACGGCGTCGACATGCTGGTGCGGCCCGGCGAAGTGGTGACGCTGCTCGGCCGCAACGGCGCCGGCCGCACCACAACGCTGCGCGCCATTCTCGGCCTGACCGGCCGCCGTACCGGCTCGATCAAGGTGCATGGCACCGAGGCCATCGGCCTGCCGACGCACCGCATCGCTCACTGCGGCATCGGCTACTGCCCGGAGGAGCGCGGCATCTTCGCGTCGCTCACCTGCGAGGAGAACCTGCTGCTGCCGCCGCGTCTCCGCGGCGCGGACGAGGGCATGCCGATCGAAGAGATCTACGCGATGTTCCCCAACCTCGCGGAGCGCCGCCACAGCCCCGGCACGCGCCTGTCCGGCGGCGAGCAGCAGATGCTGGCGGTCGCGCGCATCCTGCGCACCGGCGCCAGGCTGCTGCTGCTCGACGAGATTTCCGAAGGCCTGGCGCCGGTGATCGTGCAGGCGCTGGCCCGGATGATCGTTACGCTGCGGGCCAAGGGCTACACCATCGTGATGGTCGAGCAGAACTTCCGCTTCGCCGCCCCGCTGGCCGACCGCTTCTACGTGATGGAGCACGGCCGCATCGCGCTGCAGTTCGTCTCCGCGCAGCTCGAGGAGCGCATGCCCGCGCTCAACGAACTGCTGAACGTCTGAGCCCCTTTTTCCCTTTCCCATCGTCAGCACCCACCGGAGACATCGAAACCATGCGCCACCGCCTCACCGCCCTGTCCGTCCTGCTCGCCGGAGCCGGCCTGCTGTCCACCGCCGCCCATGCGCAGGAGAATGTCAAGATCGGTTTCATCACCGACATGTCGAGCCTGTACGCCGACGTCGAGGGCAAGAACGGCGCGGTCGCCATCCAGATGGCGATCGACGACTTCGGCGGCAAGGTGCTCGGCCAGCCGATCGAGCTGATGAGCGCCGACCACCAGAACAAGGCCGACATCGCCGCATCCAAGGCCCGCGAGTGGATCGACACCGCCGGCGCGACGATGATCTTCGGCGGCACCAACTCGGGCACCGCGCTCGCCACCGCCAAGGTCGCGCAGGAAAAGAAGCGGGTCTACATCAACAACGGTGCCGGCACCTCGGCGCTGACCAACGAACAGTGCAGCCCGTACACGGTGCACTACGCCTACGACACGGTGGCGCTCGCCAAGGGCACCGGCTCCGCAGTGGTGGACAAGGGCGGCAAGACCTGGTTCTTCCTGACCGCCGACTACGCCTTCGGCCATGCGCTGGAAGCCGACACCTCCGCTGTGGTGAAGGCCAAGGGCGGCCAAGTGCTCGGCGCCGTGCGCCATCCGCTGAACGGCTCCGACTTCTCGTCCTTCCTGCTGCAGGCGCAGAACTCGAAGGCACAGATCCTCGGCCTGGCGAACGCCGGCGGCGACACGATCAACTCGATCAAGGCGGCACGCGAGTTCGGCATCAACAAGACGATGAAGACTGCCGGCCTGCTGGTGTTCCTGTCGGACATCCACAGCCTAGGTCTGAAGAACACCGAAGGCCTGCTGCACACCACCAGCTGGTACTGGGACCTGAACGACGACACCCGCAAGTTCGCCAACCGCTTCTTCGAGAAGACCAAGCGCATGCCGACCGACGTGCAGGCCGCCGACTATTCCGCGACGATGAACTACCTGAAGGCCGTCGATGCCGCCAAGACCACCGACGCCGACAAGGTGATGGCCGCCTTCAAGGCGATGAAGATCGACGACTTCTACGGCAAGGGCCAGATCCGCGCCGACGGCAGCTTCATCCACGACATGTACTTGGTCGAGGTGAAGTCGCCGGCCGAATCCAAGAAGCCCTGGGACTACCTCAAGGTCGTCTCCAAGCTGCCGGGCGACCAGGTCTTCACGACCAAGGCCGAGACCAAGTGCGCCTTGTGGAAGTGATGCTCCGAAGGCACGCTGCGCGCTCCGGCCACCCCCGGTAGGGGGCGGTGGCCGCGGACCGGCCCTGCCGGCTCCGCGGCGCTCCTGACCCCCACACCGACTCTCACGGTCTTTTCCTTATGCAAATCTTCGGTGTCCCGTTGCCGGCGATGCTCAGCCAGCTGCTGCTCGGGCTGGTCAACGGTTCCTTCTACGCGATCCTCAGCCTCGGGCTGGCGGTGATCTTCGGCCTGCTCAACGTCATCAATTTCGCGCACGGTGCGCTGTTCATGCTGGGCGCGATGCTCACCTGGATGGCGTTCACCTATTTCGGCGTCAGCTACTGGGTGATGCTGCTCGCGGCGCCGCTGATCGTCGGGTTGATCGGCATCGTCATCGAGCGCACGCTGCTGCGCTGGATCTACGAGCTTGACCACCTCTACGGCCTGCTGCTGACGCTGGGCCTGACGCTGCTGATCGAGGGTGCGTTCCGCTCGGCCTATGGGGTCTCGGGCCTCGGCTACGACACGCCCGAACTGCTGGAAGGCGCCACCGACATCGGCTTCATGATGCTGCCCAACTACCGGGCCTGGGTGGTAGTGGCGTCGCTCACCGTCTGCTTCGCGACCTGGTACCTGATCGAGAAGACCCGGCTCGGCGCCTACCTGCGTGCCGGGACCGAGAACCCGCGGCTGGTCGAGGCCTTCGGTATCAACGTGCCGCTGATGGTGACGCTGACCTACGGCTTCGGCGTCGCGCTGGCCGCATTCGCGGGCGTGCTGGCCGCGCCGGTGATCCAGGTGACGCCGCTGATGGGCCAGAACCTGATCATCGTGGTGTTCGCCGTCGTGGTGATCGGCGGCATGGGATCGATCATGGGCTCGATCCTGACCGGTCTCGGTCTCGGCATCATCGAGGGCCTGACCAAGGTGTTCTACCCCGAAGCATCGTCCACTGTTGTGTTCGTCATCATGGTCGTGGTGCTGCTGTTCCGCCCCGCCGGTCTGTTCGGGAAGGAGCACTGAGATGGATACCAAGAAGATTTGCTACGGCCTACTGCTGCTGGCGCTGGTGCTCGCGCCGTTCCTCGGCGCCTATCCGGTGTTCGTGATGAAGCTGATGTGCTTCGCGCTGTTCGCCTCGGCCTTCAACCTGCTGCTCGGCTTCACCGGCCTGCTGTCCTTCGGCCATGCGGCCTTCCTGGGCGGCTCGGCCTACGTGGCCGGTCATGCAATGAAGGTCTGGGGCCTGACGCCCGAGGTCGGCCTGCTGCTGGGTACGCTGACCGGCGCGCTGCTGGGCTGGCTGTTCGGCGTGCTGGCGATCCGGCGCCAGGGCATCTACTTCGCGATGATCACGCTGGCGCTGGCGCAGATGGTGTTCTTCGT
>CAJYQL010000042.1 GCA_913776965.1 uncultured Xylophilus sp. | reverse complement strand
GCCGAGCGGCAAGCCGCTGACCGAAGGCGTGCCGGGCCTGTTCACCTACGACGGCTACCACCAGCGCTTCCAGAACGCGGTGGTGCTGGTCACCGGCCAGCTCGCGGCGGAAGACCCGTGGGTGCTCGGCCAGGAGAAGAGCGCCGCCGACCGTGCCCGCGATGCCGCGGCCCTGGGCCAGCTCACCGACCGCGTGCGGCGCCTCTATCTGGAGGAATACGCGCGCCTGTGGCAGGCCCTGCTGGCCGACGTGCGCCTGATCCGTGCCGGCGGGCTGGAGAAGAACATCGACATCGCGCGCATCGTCTCGGGCGCCGATTCGCCGCTGGCCAACTTCCTGCGCGCGGTGGTCAGGCAGACTACGCTCACGCCTGCGAAGGACGACAAGTCCGCCGTCGGCAAGGCCGCCGAAACCGTGCGCAACACGCGCAAGGGCCTGGAGGAGCTGTTCGGCGGCGGCGCCGACGCCCAGCGTGCGGTGCCGGTGGGCAAGAGCATCGAGTCCATCGTGGACGACCGCTTCGAGAGCCTGCGCCGGCTGGTCACGCCCGCGGCGCCAGGCCAGCCGGCGCCCATCGACGACGCACTCAAGCTGTTCAACGAGGTCTACGTCTATCTCACGGCGGTGGACACGGCCGTCAAGAGCCGCAGCGCGCCGCCGCCCGGCGACGTGGCCGGCAAGCTCAAGTCCGACGCCGGCCGCCTGCCGGACCCGGTGCGCTCGATGATCGAGAACCTCAGCAGCACCGGCGCCGCCCAGGCCCGCGTGGCCGAGCGCGGCAACCTGAGCCAGGACCTGCGCCCGGTCACCGAGTTCTGCCAGCGCGCCATCGCCGGCCGCTATCCCTTCGTGGAAAGCAGCAGCCGCGACGTGCTGCCCGAGGACTTCGGCCAGATGTTCGGCCCCGGCGGGCTGATGGACGACTTCTTCCAGAAGAAGCTGGCGCAGCTGGTGGACACCAGCCGCCGGCCGTGGCGCTACAAGCCCGTCGCCGAGCAGGGCGCCATCTCGCCGGCGGCGCTGCAGCAGTTCGAGCGGGCGGACCTGATCAGGCAGGTGTTCTTCCGCGGCGGCGGCCGCACGCCGGGCATGCGGCTGGACTTCAAGCCGGTGGAGATGGACGCCGGCATCACCAGCTTCGCGCTCGACGTGGACGGCCAGGTGGTCAAGTACGCGCACGGCCCCATCGTGCCGATGACCGTGCAGTGGCCCGGCCCGCGCAACACCAACCAGGTGCGCCTGACCATCGCACCGCCCACCTCGGGCGGCACCTCGGGCCAGGTCACCGAAGGGCCGTGGGCGCTGTTCAAGATGCTCGACCGCGGCCAGCTGGCCTCGGGCGACGGACCGGAGAAGTTCTTCATCACCTTCCAGCTCGATGCGCGGCGCGCCCGCTTCGAAGTCACGACCAACAGCGTGCAGCATCCGATCCGGCTCAAGGAACTGCGCGAGTTCTCCTGCCCGGAGGGTCTGTGAGGGCGGCGCACTTCCTGGCCGAGCCGCAGGCGCTGCCCGGCTGGTTCGGCAAGCTGCCGGGCATCGGCGACTTCGCGCACCGAAGGCTGCCGGCGGCGTTCCGCGCGGCCTGGGACGGCTGGCTGCAGGAAGGCCTGATGCAGCTGCGCCTGCGCCATGAGGGCGAATGGCACGCGCGCTACCTGGAAGGGCCGCTGTGGTTCTTCGTGCTCGCGCCCGGCGTGGCCGACGGCCAGGCCTGGGCCGGCGTGATGATGCCCTCGGTCGACGGCGTGGGCCGCTACTTTCCCTTCACCGTGGCCGCGCCGCTGCAGGGCACGATGCCCGCCGCCGCCGAGTGGCCCGCGCTGCTGGCGTGGTGGCGATGCGCCGCACAGGCCGCGCTGCAGGCGCTGGAGCAGGACCTGGATGCCGCCGCCTTCGATGCGCTGCTGGCCGCCATGCACGGCAGCACCGGCTCGGCGACGGAGGCGGGCGAGGCGCCGGCCTGGCCCACGCACGGCCAGTCGCTGTGGCTCACGCAGCCGGAGGCGACCGGCGCCCCGGTCCTCACCGCCGCCGGACTGCCGCGCGGCACGCGCTTCGACCTGCTCTTCGGTTTCGACGACCGCACCGAAGGCAGCCTGCCGGAGGTCGCGCGATGAGCGAGGCGCGTCCTGACGAACCGACCCGCGTCTTCGGCGGCGGCGCGCCCGGCCCCGACGAGGCGACGCGCGTGGTGACCGGTGCCCAGGCCGGCGCGAATGGCGGCGACGCCACCCGGGTCGTGACCGGCGGTGGCGACCTGGGTGGCGATGCGACGCGCGTGGTCACCGGCAGCGCCTTTCCGGCGAGCCGGACGCGCACCGGTGCCGGTGCCGGTGCCGCGACTACAGGCGGCGGGCGCAGCGGCGGCGACGCCGGCACCCTGCCGCCGGGCAGCCTGCTGGCCGAATTCGAGATCACCCGCGCCATCGGCCAGGGCGGCTTCGGCGTGGTCTACGAGGCCTGGGACCACACGCTCGAGCGAGTGGTCGCCATCAAGGAATACCTGCCCACCTCGCTGGCCACGCGCACCGGCGACGGCACCATCGCGCCGCTGTCGGCGCGCCACCGCGAGACCTTCGACCTGGGCATGCGCTCCTTCATCAACGAGGCCCGGCTGCTGGCGCAGTTCGACCATCCCTCGCTGCTGAAGGTCTACCGCTTCTGGCAGGAGCGCGGCACCACCTAC
>CAJYQL010000041.1 GCA_913776965.1 uncultured Xylophilus sp. | reverse complement strand
ACCGCGCCTCCGACGGCTGGGTGCGCATCCATGCGAACTTCGCGCACCACCGCGACGGCGCGTTGCGGCTGCTGGGGCTCGACCCCGCCCGTGCGGACCGCGCTGTGGCCGAGGCGGCGATGCGCCGCTGGCGGTCGATCGACTTCGAGACCGCGGCCGCCGAGGCCGGGCTGGTCGCCACGGCGCTGCGCAGCTTCGGCGAATGGGACGCGACGCCGCAGGCGCAGGCGATCGCCGCCCAGCCGCTGTTCACGGTCCGCCGCATCGGCGACGCGCCGCCGCGCATCCTGCCGCCCCTTACGGCAGGTGCGCGGCCGCTGGCAGGCCTGCGGGTCCTGGACCTGACCCGCATCCTCGCCGGCCCGGTGGGCGGCAAGGCGCTCGCCACCTACGGCGCCGACGTGCTGCTGGTGAACGGGCCGCATCTGCCGAACATCGCCGCCATTGCCGATACCAGCCGCGGCAAGCGGTCCACGCTGCTCGACCTGCGGGAGGCCGGCGGCCGCGCGACGCTGGAACATCTGCTGCGCGATGCGCATGTGTTTCTGCACGGCTACCGGCCGGGCGGTCTGGCGGCCCTGGGCTTCGGGCCGGAGCGGGTGGCAGACTTGTGTCCGGGGATCGTGCAGGCGTCCCTCACCGCCTACGGCACCCGGGGGCCGTGGGCCGGTCGGCGCGGTTTCGATTCGCTGGTGCAGACGGCCACAGGCTTCAACCATGCCGAGACCAAGGCGGCGGGCAGCGCGACCCCGCGGACGCTGCCGGTGCAGATCTTCGACGAAGCGTCGGGCTACCTGTTGGCGCTGGGCTGCGCGGCTGCGCTGGTGCGGCAGCAGCAGGAGGGCGGCAGCTGGCATGTCCAGGTGTCGCTGGCGCAGACCGGGCATTGGCTTCGCGGGCTGGGGCGGATCCCAGACGGCTTCGACGGACCGCCGGCAGACGAGGCAGCCCTGGCGCCGTGGCTGGAAACGTCGGCGTCGGGATTCGGGACGCTGACGGCGATCCGCCACAGCGCCCGCTGGGAGCGCACACCGACCCGCCCCCTGCAGACATCGATGCCGCCGGGCAGCCATCCGCCGGCGTGGTGGTGAAGGCGGTTTGAGCAACCCTCTAAAACGAAACAGGCGGAATGCCCCGCGAGGAGCATTCCGCCTGTCGGCCGTCGGACGGCCCGGTCGGGAGGATGTGCGATCAGCGCAGTCCGAAGAAGGACAGCACAGCGACGACGACAACCACGAGACCGACGATATAGATGATGGAATTCACGTTAGAACCCTCCGATTGGTGGAATCCCGAGCATGGGCGGGCCGCCAGGCCTTGATTGTCGGTAGCTGCAGCGAGGGCCTGTAGGACGCAGGGGGCAGAGTGAAACCGCGATGTTCGTTGGCTGTCAGAACTTGGGGATGTGCAGCGTTTTGCTGATCATCAGGCTGCCCGATACGCCGAACAACAGTACCAGCGGATGCAGCGTCCACGGCCCCAGCATCCAGCTGCCGCCCCAGACGGCGTCGTCGATGCGGCCCTGCCAGGCGGCGATCGCCAGCACCGCGACCAGGACCACGCTGGTGGGAATCGGCGTGCCCTCGAAATACTTCACCTTGTCGCTGCCGGCCGACAGGCTTTCGGCCGTGACGTTGAAGCGGGCCAGCCGGCTCACGCCGCAGCAGACGAAGTAGGCGAGCACCAGGCAGTCCCAGCCGCCGTCGAGTCCGGCCGCGAAGGCGAGGGCGGCGGGCATCATGCCGAAGGAGATCACGTCGGCGAGCGAGTCGAGCTCGCGGCCCAGCGAGGAATGGCTCTGCCGCCAGCGGGCGATGCGGCCGTCGAATACATCGAACACCAGCGCGGCCAATGCGAGCAGCGCCGCGCCGTAGAAAAG
The DNA here is from genome assembly GCA_913776965.1 of uncultured Xylophilus sp. Classification (GTDB taxonomy): domain Bacteria; phylum Pseudomonadota; class Gammaproteobacteria; order Burkholderiales; family Burkholderiaceae_C; genus Xylophilus. The sequence continues at coordinate 23,469 of CAJYQL010000041.1, read as the reverse complement.
CGCCATCTCCTGGCGTGCCATGAACGCCATCGCCAGGAACACGCCGCCCACGCCGCAGGCGGCATTGCCGAGCGTGAAGAAGTCCGCCAGGTGGAACTCGCGGATCATCGAAAAGTGCCGGCGGGCGCGGGGCGCGGTGGACGGGGCGGGCGTGGTCGGGGGCATGGCGGGCTCCTGGCGAAGAAGGCGCACGGCGGCCGAGGGCGCGTGCGGGACATGCCGGTTGTACCGCGCTCCCTTGGAAGCCGATGTAGTCGCATGCCGACGGTAAAAGGCACGGCCGCTGCATCGATGCGCGCCGGCAGCCGGTCTGGCGCTGCTTCGGGCACCTCAGGCGTCGGTTGCCGCCTCCGCCGCATCGTCCGTTTCCTCTCCCAGGAAACCGCCGCTCTGGTGGGACCACAGGCGCGCGTAGATGCCGCCTTGCGCCAGCAGGCTGCGGTGGTCGCCTTCCTCCACGATCCGGCCGTGCTCCAGCACGATCAGCCGGTCCATCGCGGCGATGGTGGAGAGCCGGTGGGCGATGGCGATCACCGTCTTGCCCTGCATCAGCCGGTCCAGGCTCTGCTGGATGGCAGATTCCACCTCCGAGTCGAGCGCGCTGGTGGCTTCGTCGAGCAGCAGGATCGGCGCGTCCTTCAGCATCACCCGGGCGATGGCGATGCGCTGGCGCTGGCCGCCCGAGAGCTTCACCCCGCGCTCGCCGACGTGCGCGTCGTAGCCGCTGCGGCCCTGCGGGTCCTGCAGGCTGGCGATGAAGTCGGTCGCCTCGGCCTGGGCCGCGGCCCCGTGCAGCGCCGCCTCGTCCGCGTCGGGGCGGCCATAGACGATGTTGTCGCGCACCGAGCGGTGCAGCAGCGAAGTATCCTGCGTCACCATGCCGATGTGGGCGCGCAGGCTGTCCTGGGTGACGGCGGCGATGTCCTGGCCGTCGATCAAGATGCGGCCGCCGTCGAGGTCGTGGAAGCGCAGCAGCAGGTTGACCAGCGTGGACTTGCCGGCGCCCGAGCGGCCGACCAGCCCGATCTTCTCGCCCGGCCGCACGGTGAGCGACAGCCGGTCGATCACGGTGCGCTGGCCGCCGTAGCGGAACACCACGTCCTCGAAGCGCACCTCGCCGCGCGGCACCTGCAGCGCCGGCGCCTGCGGCGCGTCGAGCACGGTACGCGGCTTGGCGAGCATCGCCATGCCGTCCTGCACCGTACCGATCTGCTCGAACAGGGTGGAGATCTGCCACATTACCCATTCGGACATCGAGGTGAGCCGCACCGCCATCGCCGTGCCGCCGGCCACCGCACCGATACCCAGCTGGCCCTGCGACCAGAGCCAGAGTGCGGTGCCGCCCACGCCCAGCAGCAGGCCGGCCGACAGCGTGCCGTTGACGATCTCGAAGGCGCTGACCAGCCGCATCTGACGGTAGCCGGTGGCCATGAACTCCCGCATCGCCGAACGGGCGAAGGCGGCTTCTCGGCCGCCGTGGGAAAACAGCTTGACCGTGGCGATGTTCGTGTAGGCATCGGTCACCCGGCCGGTCATCAGCGAGCGGGCGTCGGCCTGCGCCCGGCCGACCGCGCCGAGGCGCGGCACGAACCAGACGCAGGCGATGCCGTAGGCCACCGCCCAGAGGGCCAGCGGCACGACCAGCCGCAGATCGAACGCAGCCGCCAGCAGCAGCACCGACACGAAATACACGCCGACCCAGACCGCCATCTCGGTCAGCAGGAACACGATGTCGCGCACCGCCAGGGCGGTCTGCATCACCTTGGTAGTGATGCGGCCGGCGAATTCGTCCTGATAGAAGGCCATGCTCTGGCCGAGCATCAGGCGGTGGAAGTTCCAGCGCAGGCGCATCGGAAAGTTGATCGCGACGAGCTGGTGCTTGACCAGCGTCTGCAGCGACACCACCACCACGTTGGCGCACAGCGCCCCGACCGCCAGGCCCAGCAGCAAGCCGTGGTCCTGCCAGAGCCGGGCCGGCGCGATGGCGCCGAGCCAGTCCACCAGCCGCCCGACCAGCGCCAGCAGCACCGCCTCGAAGGCCGCGGTGGCCGCGGTCAGCAGTACCAGCACCAGCACCGCGCCGCGCAGCCCGTGGAGGCAGCTCCAGATGAAGCGCGGCAGGCTGCGGGTCTGCAGGTCGGGGAGGGCGTCCGGGAAGGGCGCGAGGCGGGATTCGAAGAAGCGGAACAGGCGGGGCATCGGCAGGCAGACGGGCAGACGGCGCAGAAGGGCGCCAGAAGAAGCAGAAGCAAAGATCGTTTTCGATCATAGGGAGCACGGCGCCCGTGCCGGTAATCGAATGCGGTAGACCTGCGGGCGGCAAGGGCAGGACTGTAAAAAATCACAGGCAAATCGATTTAACTGTATGAAAGTACAGTAACCTAGCGGCCATCGGACTTCCTGCCCGCTGCCATGCCTTCCACCGCCCCCCTCGACCTTGCCGATTTCGATGCCGTCTGGCATGCCGACGAGCTGGGCGCGGCCCACGAAGCGGGGGTGTGCGCCACGGGTTTCGCGGCGCTGGATGCGGTGCTGCCCGGCGGCGGCTGGCCGGTCGGGGCGATGACGGAAATCCTGCATGCCGGCCCCGAGACCTTCGCTTGGCCGCTGCTGCTGCCGGCGCTCGGCGCGGCGGTGCAGGCACGGCGCCGGCCGGTGCTGGCCGTCGGGGCGCCCCATCCGCCGTTCGGGCCGGCGCTGGCGGCGCAGGGGCTGCCGCCGGCACAGCTGCTGTGGGTGCGCAGCGCGGCCGCAGCCTCGCGCCTGTGGGCCTGCGAACAGGCGCTGCGCTGCGCCGACGTGGCCGCGGTGCTCGCCTGGCTGCCGCAGGCCCGGCCGGCCGACCTGCGGCGGCTGCAGCTGGTGGCCGCCCAGCACGATGCGCTGCTGTGGGTGTTCCGGCCGCTGGCGGTGGCCGGCCATGCGGCGCCCGCCCGGCTGCGGATGCGGGTGGAAGCGGCCGGTGCGCACCAGGAGACGCTGGCCCTGCACATCCTGAAGCGGCGCGGCCCGCCGCTGGAGCAGCCGCTGGAACTGCCGGCCGCGCCCCGGCTGGCGGCGCTGCTGGGTGCGCCCCGGCTGCGGCGGCCTGACGCGGCGCCTGTCCCTGCATCCGTGCCGATGCCGGCACCGGTGCCCGCGCCCAAGCGGCAGGCCACCGTCGTGCGGCTGGCGATCCCGGGTGTCGTGGCTCGGCCGGCCGCGCGCCGGCGCGATGCCGAGCCCCGTACCGTGACCGGCACCGCCGGAGGTCCGCATGCACTGGCTGGCACTGCAGTGGCGACCGCCTGAACCGGACGGTGCGACCGCGGCGCTGCCGGCGGGGGTGGATGTCGCCGCGCCGGAAGAAGTCCGCCCGCCGCCGACGCCCGGCCCGCGCCGGCCGGCCGCACCGCGACCGTCACCGCCCGCAGCACAACCGCAGCCGCAACCAGCGGCGCCCGCATCCTCCGGGCCACTGCCGCCGTTCCTACCATCGCCGCCCGCTCTGCCATCGGCCGAAGCCTTGGGCTGGTGGGCGCTGCAGTTCACGCCCCACGTCGCCTGGGTCGACGAGGCGCTGCTGCTGGAGGTGTCCGCCTGCGAGCGGTTCTGGGGCGGCCGGCGCCGGTTGCTGGCCCGGGTTCAGGCCCTGGATCCGGCTCCAGCGCTTGTCCAGCGTGCGCAGGGTGCTACGAGTTTGATAGCGCTGGCCCAGTTGCGGCTGCGGGCGGCCGGCGAAAGGCCGCCGGCACACATCCCCTCCGCCCTGCCGCTGCACACGCTGACCGCCGCCCGTCCGCACCTCTTCATCCTGGAACGCATGGGCTGCCGCACCTGGGGCGACGTGGCGGCGCTGCCGCGCGCCGGGCTGTCGCGCCGGTTCGAGCCGGCGCTGCGGCAGGCGCTCGACCAGGCCTGGGGCCTGCACCCGGACGCCTACCGCTGGCTGGTGCTGCCCGAGGCCTTCGACCGCAAGGTGGAACTGCGTGCGCTGGCTCAGCATGCGCCCGAACTGCTGTGGGCCGCGGCCGGCCTGCTGGAAGACCTGCAGATCTGGCTGCGCGGCCGCCAGCGCGGCGTGCTGGCGCTGGAGCTGCAGTGGACGCTGGATCTGCGGCGGGTCGACGGCGTAGACCTGCCGCCGCACGAGTCGCTGGTGCTGCGCACCGCCCGGCCGGTGCAGGACATGGGCCACCTGCGGCGGCTGCTCGGCGAGCGGCTGGCCCGCGCCCGGATGGCCGCGCCGGCCAGCTGGCTGCGGCTGCGCAGCCTGGAGACCGCGCCGTTGGCTGGGGCCAGCGTGAGCTTCCTGCCGGACGACAGCCGCAAGGGCGACCGGCTGCACGAGATGGTCGAGCGCCTGACCGAACGGCTGGGCGCCGGCAGCGTGCTCACGCCCGTCGCGCAGGCCGACCACCGGCCGGAGCGCATGCAGCGCTGGGAACCGGCGGTGGAGCGGCTGGCGGAACTGGCCGCGGCATTCGGTGCGCCGGCCGTGCCGCCGGGGGCCGGCCGGCCGGTACCGACCGGCAGTCCGTACCGGAACAAGCCCGCGCGCGGCCGGCGGCGCGACCGGCCGACGGAGGACGGGCTTGCGACGATCGAAGCGACAAGCGTCGAGCTGGGGCAGGGCGCGGCATGCGGCACGTCCGAAGGCGGTGGGCGCGAGGAGGCGGTGTCGGGCACGCTGCCGGAAAGCGAAGCATCGGCCCTGTCGTCCGGTGCACAACACCCGGATGCCGCCGATCCGCCCATCGCCGTACCGCCCCCCGTGGTGCGCAGCCGCCGTGCGACCCCCCCGACGCTGCTGCAGCCCGACAGCCTCTACCCCCCGTGGCTGCTGCCCCGGCCCCTGCCGCTGGAACTGCAGGCAGGCGCTCCCTGCTGGCGTGGACGGCTGCGGCTGCTGGCCGGGCCGCAGTGCGTCGAGGCCGGCTGGTGGGCCGCGTGGGAGGGCGGCGACGACGGCCACAGCCCGGCGGCCGCGGCACGCGACTATTTCATCGCCGAAAGCCCGGCCGCCGGGCTGGTCTGGATCTTCCGCGAGCGGCGCCACGGCGCCACGACCGCCGCGGATGCGGATGCGGCGTGGTTCCTGCACGGCCTGTATGCCTGAGCGCGAAGTCTCGCTGCAGGGTCGTCCGCCCGCGTCGGTGCTGCGTTTTCCCCGGGCGGCGGACACCCGCGCCGCCGGGACCGCCGCGCCGACCGAGCCGCCGTCTGACGATGCGGCCTGCGAGGCGCCGCTGCCGGACTATGTGGAGCTGCACTGCGTCTCCAACTTCAGCTTCCTGCGCGGCGCGGCGCATCCGGACGAACTCGCGGTGCAGGCGCTCAGGCTCGGCTACATCGGACTGGCGCTGACCGACGAATGCTCGGTCGCCGGCGTGGTGCGCATGTGGGACGGCCTGCGCCAGTGGCGCCGGCAGGTGGACGACGACTGGCGCAAGTCCTGGCGGGAAGCCCACCCCGATGCACCGCCGTCCGCCATGCCCGAGCCGCCCCCGCAGCCGCCGCTGCACTTGCTGTTCGGCGCCGAATTCCGCCTGTCCTGCGGCGCCCGGCTGGTCGCCATCGCCCGCGACCTGGACGGCTGGGGCGGGCTGTGCCAGTTCATCACCGCCGCCCGCCGGATCGCCGAGAAGGGCGGCTACCTGCTGCCCGACACCGCCGACGCCACGCTGCTGCAAGGCTGCGAGAAGCTCTACATTCCCGACCGGCCCCGCGGCGCTGCTATCGATAGCATAGCTGTCGGCGCAGGACTGGCGGGCGCCAGGGCCCGATTCGGTGCCGATCTCTGGCTGGCGGTGGAGCTGCTGCAGGAGATCGACGACGACCTCTGGCTCGCCGCCCTGCAAGCGGCCGGCGCGCAGGCAGGCATTCCGCTGGTCGCCGCCGGCGACGTGCACATGGACGTGCGCCGCAAGAAGCGGCTGCAGGACGTGGTCACCGCCGTGCGCGCCGGCCGCACCGTCGCCGACTGCGGCTTCGCACTGCAGCCCAACGGCGAGCGCCACCTGCGGCCGCGCGAGCGGCTGGCGGCGCTCTATCCGCCGGAACTGCTGGCCGCCACGCTGCAGGTCGCAGCCCGCTGCCGCTTCGACCTGACGCAGATCGCCTACCGCTATCCGAAGGAGAGCGTGCCCGCCGGCCTGACGCCCGCCCAGGGCCTGCGCCGGCTGGTCGAGGAGGGCGTGCTGCGCCGTTTCGGCGGCGAGCCGAAGCCGCCCGTCCGCGCGCTGATTGAAAAGGAACTGGCCCTCATCGCCTTCAAGCAGTACGAGATGTACTTCCTCACCGTGGAGGACATCGTGCGTTTCGCCCGCCGCGAAAAGATCCTGTGCCAGGGCCGCGGCTCTGCCGCCAACTCGGTCGTCTGCTACTGCCTGGGCATCACCGAGGTGCCGCCCGACCTGGGCAGCCAGTTGTTCGAGCGCTTCATCAGCAAGGAGCGCAACGAGCCGCCCGACATCGACGTCGATTTCGAGCACCAGCGCCGCGAGGAGGTGATCCAGTACATCTACGGCAAGTACGGCCGCGAGCGCGCCGCCATCGCCGCGGTGGTGGTGCGCTACCGCTCGCGCATGGCGATCCGCGACGTGGGCGGGGCGCTCGGTGTGCCGGCGGCGCTGGTGGACGACTTCGCCAAGGACCACTACTGGTTCGACGCCGCCATCCTCGACCAGCGGCTGGAAGAATCGATGGCCCGCTGCGGCGTGCGGGCGCCGCTGCCGCTGCTGCGCCAGTGGATCGACCTGACCGCGCAGCTGCGCGATTTCCCCCGGCACCTGAGCCAGCACGTCGGCGGCTTCGTGCTGACCGACGGCCCGCTCACCCGGCTGGTGCCGGTGGAGAACGCCAGCATGCCGGAGCGCTCGATCATCCAGTGGGAGAAGAACGACCTGGAGGCGGTCGGCCTGATGAAGGTGGACGTGCTGGCGCTCGGCATGCTGAGCGCGCTGCGCCGCGGGCTCGCCTTCCGCAATGCCTGGCGCGGCACCGACTGGACGCTGCAGGACATTCCGCGCGAGCAGCCGGAGGTCTACGACATGATCTGCACCGCCGACACGGTCGGCGTGTTCCAGGTCGAGAGCCGGGCGCAGATGACGATGCTGCCGCGGCTCAAGCCGCGGGAGTTCTACGACCTGGTGGTGGAGGTGGCGATCGTGCGGCCCGGACCGATCCAGGGCGGCATGGTGCTTCCGTACCTGCAGGCGCGGCAGCGCCAGCGCGACGGCCTGCCGATCGCGTTCGTCAAAAAGGAACTGACCAAGGCGCTGGGCCGCACGCTGGGCGTGCCGATCTTCCAGGAGCAGGTGATGCAGCTTGCGATGGACGCCGCCGGCTTTACCGCTGACGAGGCGGATGCGCTGCGCCGGTCGATGGCAGCGTGGAAGCGCAGCGCCGGCATCTACCGCTTCAAGGACAAGCTGGTCGAGGGCATGGTGGCGCGGGACTACGACCGGGCCTATGCCGAAGCCATCTTCAACCAGATCGAGGGCTTCGGCGAATACGGGTTCCCCGAGAGCCATGCCGCCAGCTTCGCACTGCTGGTGTATTTCAGCTGCTGGCTCAAGTGCTTCGAGCCGGCCGCCTTCCTCGCCGGCATCCTCGACGCGCAGCCGATGGGCTTCTATTCCGCGTCGCAGCTGGTACAGGACGCACGCCGGCACGGCGTGGAAGTGCGGCCGGTGGACGTGACGGCGAGCGGCGCCGATTCGACGCTGGAGACCCCCGCGCATCCGGTGCACGACGGCGATCCCGGCAGCCGCCCGCCCGGCCGGCCGCTGGAGCGGCTGCGCATCGTGGACGGTCCGCGGCCGCCGGCCGACCGGGGCCTGCCTGCCTGCGCGCTGCCCGGCGAGACCGTCTGGCCCGGCAGCGGCAAGGTGCCGCAACCGCTGCGGCTGCCGCAGCCGGCGGTGCGGCTCGGCCTGCGGCTGGTGAGCGGCCTGGGGCAGGAGGCGATGGACCGCATCGTCGAAGCCCGCGCGCAGGCGCCGTTCGCGAACGTCGAAGATTTGGCGCTGCGCGCCCGGCTCGGCGACCGGGACCTGCGGGCACTGGCCGCGGCCGATGCGCTGCGCTCGCTCGCCGGCCACCGGCGCCAGCAGGTCTGGGAGGCGACGGCCCAGCGGCGGTCGTCCGCGCTGCTGCAGGGCGTGCCGATCGACGAGCTGCCGCTCGCACTGCCCGCCGCGCCCGAGGGCGAGGAGATCGTCGGCGACTACGCATCCACCGGCCTCACGCTGCGCCGCCATCCGCTGGCGCTGCTGCGCGATCGGCTCGCACGCTGGCGGCTGCGCACCGCCCGCGACCTGGCGCCGGTCGCGCACGGCACCGCGGTGCGGGCCTGCGGCATCGTGACGATGCGCCAGCGCCCGCCGACCGCCAAGGGCACGATGTTCGTCACGCTGGAGGACGAGACCGGCGTGGTCAACGTGATCGTCTGGAAGGACCTGGTCGAGCAGCAGCGCGAGCCGCTGCTCAAGGCGCGGCTGCTGGCGGTCGAGGGCGTCTGGCAGCGCCATCCGGAGGGCGGCGGCCTGGTGCGCCACCTGCTCGCGCGGCGCATGAAGGACCTGACGCCGCTGCTCGGCGCGCTGGGCACGGTGCGCAGCCGGGACTTCCATTAGGCGGCGCCGCATCCGCGGCCGCAACGGTTCAGGTACGCGCTACAGGTCGGTTCACCGGCGTCACCAGCGGCCGTCCGGCGAAATGCGCCTCGGCGTTCTCCAGGAAGCGCAGCACCGACGCATGGATCGCCTGCGGCGAGATGCCGCCGATGTGCGGCGTCAGCACCGCGTTCTCGAAGGCCAGCAGGCGGGCCGGCGGGGTCGGCTCGTATTCGTACACGTCGAGCGCCGCCGCCCAGATGCGGCCGTCCTGCAGCGCGTCGGCCACCGCGTCGGTGTCGACCAGCGTGCCGCGGGCGATGTTGACCAGCACGCCCTGGGGCCCGAGCGCATCCAGCACCGCGCGGTCGACGATGTGGTACGTCGCCGCACCGCCCGGCGCCGCGATCACCAGGAAGTCGGACCAGGCGGCCAGGCTTCCGATGTCGTCGAACCATCGGAAGCCGCTGTCGTCGCGCCGGGTGCGGCTGTGGTAGCCGATCTCCATGTCGAAGCCCTGCGCGCGTTGGGCGATCTGCCGGCCGATCGCGCCCAGGCCGAAGATGCCCATGCGCCGGCCCGAGACGTGCGGCGGACGCGGAATGTCGTCGCGCCACAGCCCGCGGCGCACGCCGGCGTTGAGGAACGGCAGCCGGCGGATCGCGGCGAGCAGGATCGCCATTGCATGGTCTGCGACCGCGGCATCGTTGGTGCCGGCCGCGTTGCAGACCGGGATGCCGCGGGCGGCGGCCGCGTCGAGCGCCACGTTCTCGTAGCCGACGCCGACGGTGCAGACCAGCTCGAGCTTCGGCAGCGTCGCGATCTCGTCGGCCAGCAGGCCGTTGGTGCCGTTGGTCAGCACCACCCGGATGTCGGCGCCGCGCGCGGCGATCTGCGCCGCACCGTTGGAGCGGTCCTGGCCCAGCCCCTCGTTGGGGGCGTAGAGCATGTCGAAACGCTCCGCGACGAGCGCGCGGTGTTCTTCGGAAAGGTAGACGAGGACGAGCAGCAGGGGTTTCATGGGCGAAGGGCGATCAGTCGACACGGGCACCGGAGAGTTTGACCAGCCTGCCCCATTTGTCGATCTCGGTGCCCAGCACCTTCCTGAACTCCGCCGGCGTGTTGCCGATCGGCGTGCTGCCCTGGTCGGCGAGCGTCTTGCGGAAGCTCGGGTCCTGCGTCGCCTTGCGGATCGCGGCGGCGAGCCGGTCCACCACCGGCTGCGGCGTGGCGGCGGGGGCCAGCACGCCGTTCCACAGCACCACCTCGAAGCCCGGCAGCGCCTCGGCGACCGCCGGCACGTCGGGCAGCCGCGGCGAGCGTGCCGGCGTGGTCACGCCGAGCGCCCGCAGCTTGCCGCTGTCGATGTACGGCAGCACCTCGACCAGCGGCGAGAACACGGCCTGGATCTGGCCCGCGATCAGGTCGGCATTGGCCGGCGCGCCGCCCTTGTAGGGCACGTGGGTCATCTCGCCCTGGGTCATGCTGTTGAACAGCGCGCCCGACAGGTGCTGCGAGGTGCCGTTGCCGGCGGAGCCGTAGTTGACGACCGCCTTCTTCTGCCGCACGTAGTCGACGAACTCGGCCAGGGTCTTCGCCGGCACGTCGTTGTTCACCATCAGCACGTTCGGGATCAGCGCCACCTGCGAGACCGGCACCAGGTCCTTCTGCAGGTCGAAGCCCATGCTCTTGTAGAGCGTGACGTTGGTCGCCGCGGTGCTGGTGGTGAACAGCAGCGTGTAGCCGTCGGGCGGGGCTTTGGCGACGTAGGCGCCGCCGATGTTGCCGCCGGCGCCGGCGCGGTTGTCCACCACCACCGGCTGGCCGAGTTCCTTGGACAGCCGCTCGGCCAGCAGGCGGGCGGTGGTGTCGGTGCTGCCCCCGGGGGCAAGCGGCACGACCAGCGTGACCGCACGTTCGGGCCAGTCGGCCGCCTGCGCGGCGACACCTGCGGCGGCGAGGCAGGCGGCGACGGCCGCACGGAGGAAGGGGCGCTTCGTCATGGCCGTGCCCTCAGCGCTGGCCGTCGCCGACGGTGATGTTGTCGGCGCGCAGGCCGCCCAGGCGCTCGTGCACCCGGCTGCCGGTGGACATCACCAGCGCATAGAGCAGTTCGTCGGGTCGCGGGCTGTCGATCGCGCCGACGTCCATCGTGCTGAAGTGGCTGCGCACGTAGCAGGCCTCGACGTGGTGCAGCGGGATCTGCAGCCGGGTGCCGGCCGAGGCCACCACCTTGGCCGCCGGCACGATCGACTTGGCCTGCGGCAGGTGGGCACGCATCGGCCAGCCACCGGCCTCGTGCCAGATCGCGCCATGCTCCAGTTCGCCGTTCAGCCCGACGATCGCGCCCTTGCCGTAGGCCTGGATCTTGTCAGCGCCGCCGAGCGCGGCCAGCAGTTCGGGCACCAGCTCCTTGGCCATCTCGGTCGCGTCCTTGACGAGGCCGGAAAGATCCTCGACATAGCGGCCGGCGTACGGGTTGGCGATGACGACGGCGATGCTGCCCATCCTGATCGGCTCGGTGCGGGCGGGGCCGCCCTCGTGGTAGATCGATTCGACGTTCAGCAGCTTCTTGCGGATCTTGATGAGGGACATGGTCTTCCTTCGGATGGAAATAGGTCTTGCGGAAAAAAGGTGCACGGGCGGGCCCCGTGCCGGTCACTGCGGCTGCAGGCCGGCCGCCTTGAACACGGCGCCCCACTTGGCGATGTCGGTGTCGATCAGCCGGCCGAAGGCGTCGGCCGAGTCGGGCATCGGCGTCAGGCCGGCGGTCTCGAAGCGCTTCTGCACCGCCGGGTCGGCCAGCACCTCGCGCAGGGCGGTGTTGATCCGCTGCACCACCGCGGCCGGCATGCGAGCAGGGCCGGCCATGCCGAACCAGACGGTCAGGTCGTAGTCCGGCAGGCCCGCCTCGGCGAGCGAGGGCACGTCCGGCGCGAGCGGCGAGCGGGCCTTGCTGGTCACGCCGATCGCGGTGACGCGGCCGGCGCGTGCCTGCTGCTGGCCGTTGACCAGGTCGGCGATCGTGAAGTCCACCGTGCCGCCGGCCAGGTCGGTCATCACCTGCGGCACGCCGCGGTAGGGCACCGCCGTGGCGGTGAAGCCGCCCATGCTGACCACCTGCGCCGCGCACATCTGGGCGCTGCCCGACCCGTAGCCGTAGGACAGCTTGCCCGGGTTCGCCTTCGCATACGCCAGGAACTCGCCGAGGTTCTTCACCGGCAGGTGTTTGCCGACGACCAGCATGAAGGGCGCCTCGGCGATCGTCGCGACCGGCGTGAAGTCCTTGCGCGGGTCGTAGGGCAGGGCCTTGAAGGCACTGACGTTGCTGGCGCCGGTGCTCACGCCCACCATGAACAGGGTGTAGCCGTCGGGCGCGGCCTTGACCGCCGACACGGTGCCCACGATGCCGTTGGCGCCGGCCTGGTTGTCGATCACCACCGGCTGGCCGAGCCGCGCGGCCATGCCGTCGGACAGCGCGCGGGCCACCACGTCGGTGATGCTGCCGGCGGTGAAGGGCACCACCAGCCGGATCGGTTTCTCGGGAAAGGCGGCTCGTGCGGCGAGCGGCAGGCCGGCGGCCCAGGCCGCCGCCGCGGCGACTGCGAAGGAGCGTCGTTGCATCGTTTTTGTCTCCGTCAGGGAAATGCGGGGGCGTGCGGCTCAGGCGGCCGGCGCCTCGCCAAACTGCACGCCGGCCCACTGCTCGATATGGCGGATCGGGACCACGTTGTCGCGCGGGCCGTCGCCCTGGCTGATCGCGAAGGCCAGGAACTGCCGTGCGGCGGGGTTGACCTGCATCGGCACGCCCAGCTTCTCGGCCTCGTCCATGCACATCTTCACGTCCTTGTGCAGCAGCTCGGTGGTGAAGCGGACCGGGAAGCTGCGGTCGAGCACGCACTGCGGAATGCGCTCCAGCGTCGCGAAGGAGCGGCCGCTGGAGACATTGATCACGTCGAGCATCGTCTTCGCGTCCAGTCCGGCCTTCACGCCGTAGACCAGCGCCTCGCAACTCGCCACCATGCTGGTGGCGTAGAGCGTGTTGTTGATGATCTTCATCGTCTGGCCCAGGGTGGGGTCGGCGCCGAGATAGAAGATGTTCTTGCCGAGCACCCGCAGCAGCGGCTCGACTTCCTGGTAGGCCGCGTCGGGCCCGGCGGGCATGACCGCCAGCGTGCCGCGCTCGGCCGCGACGGTGCCGCCGCTGACCGGGGCGCCGACCAGCGCGATGCCCTGCGGGGTGAGCAGGGTTTCGATCTCGCGGGTGACCGACGGGCCAGTGGTGGACAGGTCGAGCACGATGCGCACCGCGCTGCCCTGGGCCACCTCGGCTGCCACGTCGGCGACGATGCGGGGCATCGGCAGGCAGAGCAGCACGATCTCGACCTGGTCGGCCATGCCGCGTGCGCTGTCGCAGGCCTTCGCGCCCTTGTCGACCAGCCGCTGCTGGGCGTCGGCGTTGCGGTCGAAGACGACCAGGTCATGTCCGGCCGCCAGCAGCCGGGTGCCGAAGTGCACGCCGATGTTGCCGAGGCCGATGAGTCCGATGTTCATGGGGCGTTGCTCCTGTGTGTCGCCGTGTCCGCCCGGTACGGGCATGCGGCAAATCGTAGGAGCGGCCCCCCGGCCGGGCGAGTGCTGAAACGGCGGCGGGGTATAGCCTGGTGTTAAGGCTTCCAGGGTGCGGCGGCCTGCCTCGGCATGGGCGGTGCGGGTAAATCCGGGGTCAGAGACCGCCCGTGTAGCCCTGCCGGCGCAGCAGCGTGTCCACCCAGCCGGTGTCGAGTCGGCCCTCCGCGATCTCGACCAGCGTGACCGCCTCGGCCGCATGCTTGGCGGTGGCGGCCTCGCAGATCGCAGCGGCCTCTTCCAGCGGGATGCAGAGCAGTCCGTCGGCGTCGCCGACCACGATGTCGCCCGGACGGATCACCATGCCGTCGATCGCGACCGGCACGTTGATCTGGCCCGGGCCGTCCTTGTACGGCCCGCGGTGGGTGACGCCCGCGGCATAGACCGGAAAGCGTCCGGCGCGCAGCGTGTCGGCATCGCGAACCGCGCCGTTGATGACGATGCCGCCGAGCCCGCGGCTCGCGGCGTAGCCGCTCATCAGCTCGCCGATGATCGCGTTGGTCAGGTCGCCGCCGGCATCCACCACCACGATGTCGCCGGGCGCCGCCAGGTCGAGCGCCTTGTGGACCAGCAGGTTGTCGCCAGGGCGCGTCTTGACGGTGAAGGCGGTGCCGGCCATCGCACCGCCGGCGTGCATCGGCCGCAGGCGGGCGCCGGCCGCAGTGAGCCGCAGCATGCAGTCGCTCACGTTGGCCACCGGCAGGTGGCGGAAGCGCTCGATCAGCGCGGCGTCGGCGCCGGGATGGCGCGGGTGGATCTCGATCTGCTGGGGTGTCATGCGGGCCTCGTCGGACGCGGCCGCGACGGTGCGGCGCGTGTGCGGCCAATCTACGGCAGGCCCGCGGGACGCGGCTATGCCGGATGTGGTGGCGCCTATAGCGCCGGGCTATAGGTCTGTTGCGGGTCGCGAGCGACGTTCAGCCAAGTGCAGGCTTGGCCGCGGCCTCTTCGCCCGCCAGCTGGACCAGCAGGTCGGCGAACTTGTCCGCATGGGTGCGCCGGGTGTCGAACACCGAGCGCACGATGCTCGGCGTCAGCCGGATCTCGTCGGCTAGCGGCAGCACCTGCAGCTCCGGCCAGGCCATGCCGTCGACGGTGAACTCGTCCACCATCGCCACGCCCGCGCCGGAGCGCACCAGCGAGCAGGCGACGTCGGTCTGGTGGATGTCGATGCGCGTCGACAGCGCCACGTCGGCCTTGCGGAAGGCCGCCGACACCAGCTGGCCGAACGGGATGCTCGGATGGTGGGCGATCAGCGGGTAGCGCGCCAGGTCGGCGATCGCCACGGCGGCATGGGCGGCCAGTTCATGGCCGCGCGGCACGAGGCAGACCATCCGGCCTTCGGTGAACGGCTGCACCGACAGGTTGACGTGTTCCAGCGGCAGCACCGAGACCGCCAAGTCCACTTGGTTGCTCAGTACCTCCTGCGCCATGCTGTTGAGCAGGGTGGTGTGGAAATTCACCTGGATGCCCGGATAGCGCTGCACGAAGCGGGTCACCGCCCGCGCCATCAGCCCGCGCGACAGGCAGGGGCTGCAGGACACGTTGAGCGTGCCCGACGGACCCGCCGCCAGTCCGCGCGCGAACGCATCGACGCGCAGCGCCTGCTGGTAGAACTCGTCGACCTCGCGGAACAGCGCCTCGCCCTCGGGCGTGGGGACCAGCTTGCCCTTGACGCGATTGAACAGCGCGAGGCCGAGGGTCTGCTCGGTATGTGACACGATCCGGCTGATCGCCGGCTGGGAGGTGAACAGCAGCCGCGACGCGCCGTTGATCGAGCCGGTCAGCATGACCGCGCGGAACACCTCCATCTGGCGCAGGCGGAATTTCATGGAAGGGCGGGGGAGTGCAGGTGGAGCCTTAGAGGGAGACAAAGATGGCGGTGATCCTGTGCTGACACGCGCTGGTCCGGACGCGTCGCCCGCGCATGCGACGGTCAATCCGCCGCCGCCGACTGCAGCACGTCCGGCCCACCCCGCGCGAGGAAGGCGCGGTACTCGATCGGCTTGAGCGAATGCGGCCCGCCGTCGTTGGCGGCCCAATAGGCCCACCGCCGTCCGGAGTCGGGCACGTAGACGACCTTCCAGGTGGCGGTCGGCACCCAGACCCTGCCCTGGCCGATGGTGGCGGGCGTCTTGCCGAAATGCGGTCCGGTGTAGACGTACACGTCCTGCTCCGCACGGCCGGCGTACTTGCGGGTGGACTGCTCGATCCGGTTCCACGACACCTGGTTCAGCGCCGGATGCTGCGGCACCATGTTCGCGAGGCTGAAGCTCTGCGCCTTGGCGGCCGCGGTCGGCATGTCGCCGGCGGGCGCCATGTGGCCGCGGTCGTAGCCGGAGCCGCGGTAGTCCTGCAGGGTGGCGCGGAAGCGGCTCGGCAGCCGCGCCTCTTCGTAGAAGCGGTCCGACCGCGGGATGCCCTTGGCCGCCCGCAGGGACTTCGACGTCAGCCGTTCCACCACATAAACCGGTGTCTTGGCCGTGCCGCTGTACAGCACCGCGAACGCATCGAAGCACAGCGCCACCGGCTCCGGTGCCGCGACCGCCGGCGGTTCGCCGTGCGGGAAGTGGTGCCGGCAGGCACCGAAATGGGCGGTGACCGTGGCCGGCGGCCGAGCAGGCGAGGGCCATGCGCCGACAGCTGCGGCCGGCCGGTCGAGGCCGGCGGTGATCGCCAGCGGCACGATGTCCCAGCCGACGAACGATGCCAGGCCGCCCGCGAAGGTCGTCGCGAATGCGAGGACCGCCGCGCGGAACGTGCGGCCACCGGTCCGGGCCATGCGGCGCGCCGGCCGCTTGTTGCGCTTTCGAGACATCGGCCGAGGTTAGCAGGTGCTGACGTATTTCGACAGCCCCGGCGCACGATTCCGCCAACGAAAAAGCCCGCCATGCAGAACATGGCGGGCTTTCCAGAGGCCTTGCGGCTTGTAGGTGGCTCCTCGACCTGGGCTCGAACCAGGGACCTACGGATTAACAGTCCGGCGCTCTACCGACTGAGCTATCGAGGAACAGCCTCGCATTATAGACGGGAAATTTGCCGCGTCAGAACCGCGTACGCATCGCCAGCCGCACCGTCCGTGCCGCGCCCGGGTACAGGTACACATGTCCGTACTGATAGGGCGACTCCTTCCAGTACCGGCGGTCGAACAGGTTGTCGACGTTGAGCGTCCACTGCACCGCCGAACCGCCGAGCGTCTGGTCGAAGCGCAGTCCGGCATCCACGCGGGTCCAGCTCGGCAGCTGGATCGACTGATCGGGCAGCACCGACCGGCGGCCTTCGTGCGACAGGCCGCCGAACACTTCCAGCCCGGTCACGCCCGCCACGCGCCAGCCGGCCTGGGCGCGCAGCACATGCTCCGGCACGTTGGTCGGCCGCTTGCCGTTGACGTCGGGCTCGGCGGTGCTACCGCGGCGCTTGGCGTCCAGCACGGTGACGCCGCCCGCGAGGCGCCAGGCGCCCTGGGTCCACTGCGCGCTTGCTTCCAGGCCTTGGTGCACCGCTTCGCCGTCCTGGGTGCCGGTGCAGGGCCGGATGTCGAGCCGGTTGCAGGCGTCGAGGTTGCTCACCGGACGTTCGATGCGGAAGAGGGCGGTCTGCCACAGCAGCCCGTCGGTGCCGCCCTTGACGCCCAGCTCCCACTGGCGCGACTTCAGGACGGGCAGCGCAATGCCGGCATTGGTGTACTGCGTGGTGCGGTTCGGCACGATCTGCGATTCCACGCCCTGGCCGTGGCTCGCGTAGACCGTGGTGGCTGCATTCAGCGCGTAACTCGCGGCCAGCCACGGCGTGGTGATGCCGTCGTCGTAGCCGGTGGGCCGGGAGCCGTCGGTCCGCACGCTGTCGCGCTCCAGCCGGGTATGGCGCAGGCCGACCCAGGTGGTGAAGCGCTCGTTCCAGCGGATCGCGTCCTGCACCGACAGCTCGACCGAGCGTTCGCGGCGGTTGGTGTTCGGGTCGTTCAGCGTCGGGTCGGGCTGCGTGACCGCGGTGCCGTCCACGTTGCCGGTGCCGACATAGTTGTACGCCTGCGCCTGGAAGGTGTTGCGCACCCGGCTGGCGACGAGGCCGATGCTCAGGTCGTGGCCCACGCTGCCGGTCTGCACCTTGCCCTGCAGGCCGATCTGCGCCGCCTGCTGCAGGCGCCGCTCGTTCTCGCTGCGGAAGTCGTAGAGGTCGTAGGTCCCGTCGGAGCAGTACCGGTCGTAGCGGTTTTCCGCGCTGCAGCCGAAGGCATACGCCAGCCGGTCGTCGGTCTTGAGACGCTGCTGGCCGACCTGGGCACTCCAGCGCCACTGCGGCCCGAGCGCCTGCTGGAAGCGCAGCGTGCCGGTCAGCGCCTCGAACACCGACGGCTGCGACCACGGCTGGTTGTTCAGGTTGCGGCGCGGATCGACCGGCGCCGGCAGGCGGTCGCCAAGCAGGCTGTAGCCGTTCTGGCTCGGCTGCGAGCGCCGGCTCCATTCGACTTCGGCTTCCAGCAGCGAATCGCGGCCGATGCGCCAGTCGGCGGCGAGCGATGCCAGGCTGCGTTCGCCGTCGAGGTTGCGCACGTTCGGCCGCAGCCGCTCCTGCGCGACGTTGAGCCGGTAGCCGAATACATCGCCGTTGCCGAACCGGCCGCCCAGGTCCACCGCGCCGAGCAGGCTGGCGCGCGATGTCGCCTCCACCCGCACTTCGCGCCGCGGCTGCGCCGTCGGCCGCTTGACCACGTAGTTGACCAGTCCGCCCGGCGCGCTGGTGCCGGCCTGGATACCGCTCGTGCCTTTCAGGATCTCGATGCGCTCCTTGTTGTCGAGCGGGATCGGCGTCTCGGCGTTGATCGGCAGGCCCTCGCGGCGGTAGTTGAACCGGTTGTCGAGCACGAAGCCGCGCACCGTCAGGAAGTCGTAGTAGCCGGGCGAGTTGTAGGCGTCGGTGACCGAGGCGTCGAAGCGGGTCAGGTCGGACAGCCGGCGGGCGCCGACCGCCTGCAGCTGCGCCTGGTCCACCACGGTGGCGGAGACCGGCACCTGCTGCAGCGGGATGTCCCCGAAGCCGGTCACGTCGGCCTGCGGCGCAGCGCGCCCGGCATCGACCGTGACCGCGGACAGCGTCGGCTCCGCCGCGACAGCCGTCGGCTGGGCCGAGGCAGTGTTTGCTATGAAAAGAATAGCTGCCAGCGCAGGCGCAGTATGCGCAAAAGGCAGATTGGATGCTCGATGGGCCATGGCCGATGCTTTCAACGGAAAAACACCACGGCAGGATCGGCATGCGGCACGGCGCGGCCGTACCAGGAAGACACGCTTTCCCTGCGCGAGGATTACCTCAATCAGGTTCCAAGGGACTCTCTCAGTCGGCCGTGTTCCAGGGAACAGGGCCAACACCCCCAGCGGATGTGGTCGCCGCAGGACCTGCGGCGCGGGCGGATTCTACGCGGCGCCCGACCGCCGGCGGCGCCAGATCCGCCCGTAGATGCCGGCGTTGAGCACGACCACCCCGACCGCGAGCAGCACCTGCACTTCGCGCGTCAGGCCGGGCGGATAGATCAGCGCCGCGACGTAGTGCTCGATGAAGCCGCCGGCGTATCCGGCTTCACCGGCCGCCCGGCGCAAGGTGTTTTCCAACGGCGTCAGCGGGCAGATCCGGCCGGTGCCGATGACGAAGGCGCCCCAGGCCAGCGCCGGCAAGTGCAGCCATGCGACCTGCCGCCGGCGCAGCACGACCAGCCCGCCGAAGACCACGAAGCCGACGAAGAGCGCATGGACGACCAGCACGCCATCGGCCAGCCATCCCGCCCACGGCATCGCGTCAGTCCCGGCGGAAAGGCGAGGGCGATGGCGGCGGCGGTGGCACCACCTGGGCCACCACCGGCCGCGCGGGGGCGTCGTCGGCCGCCACGGCATCGTCGCTGTCCGACGAGGTGAAGAGGCTCCAGGTCGCCATGAACATCGCGGCCACGACCGGGCCGATCACGAAGCCGTTCAGGCCGAACAGCGCCATGCCGCCGATGGTGGACAGCAGCACCACGTAGTCCGGCATCTTGGTGTCCTTGCCGACCAAGAGCGGCCGCAGGATGTTGTCCACCAGCCCGATCACCGCCACGCCGACGAAGACCAGGATGGCCGCCGGCCAGACCGCGCCGGTGGCGAACAAATAGAGCGCGACCGGGCCCCACACCAGCCCGGCCCCCACCGCCGGCAGCAGTGACAGGAAGGCCATCAGCACGCCCCACAGTACCGGCGCATGGATGCCCAGCAGCCAGAAGGTGATGCCGCCGAGTGCGCCCTGGGCGGCTGCGACGGCGATGTTGCCTTTCACCGTCGCGCGGATCACGGTGGTGAACTTGCCGAACAGATGTCGCTTGTGCTCCGGCGCCAGCGGCACCGCGTCGCGGATGCGGGCCGCCAGGCCCGAGCCGTCGCGCAGCAGGAAGAACAGCAGGTAGAGCATCACGCAGAAGCTCACCAGGAAGTCGAAGGTGTTCTGGCCGAAGCTGATCGCCTGCGCGGCCATCGTCTTGCTGCCCTGGGTGGCGGCGGCCGCGAGCTTCTCCTGCACCGCGCCGATGTTGGCGAGGCCGAACCGGTCGAGCAGGCTCAGCGCCCAGTCCGGCAGCTGGCCGAAGATCTTCTGCAGGTAGCTCGCGATGTTGATCTCGCCCGACTGCAGCTTCTGGTAGACGAAGGCGGCTTCCTGCACGAGCGAGGTGGTGATCATCGCCACCGGCAGGATCACGATCAGCAGGATTACCAGCAGGGTGCACAGCGCCGCCAAGTTGCGCCTGCGCGGCATCGCCCGCAGCAGCCGCCGGTTGAGCGGTGCGAACAGCATCGCCAGGATCGCGCCCCAGAACACCGCGCTGTAGAACGGCCACAGGATCCACGCGAAGGCGAGGGACACCACGACCAGCAGCAGCAGGAAGGTCTTGTTTTCGAGGGCGCGTGATTTCATGGCGAGCCGCACCGCGGCCAGGAACGAGGGAAATACGATGCTAGCCCAGGCCCGTACACCATCTGTATCCAACGCGCGATCGGATACAGGCCCGCGTCCGGGCGGCCGCACAATGCCCGGCCTGCCTTTCTCCGGCGCCTGGCGCCCGTCCTCCATGCATGTCCTGGTCCGTTGCCGCCGCTGGTTCCTGATGCTTTTCCTGGTCGCCGGGCTGCTGCCGGCATGGGCCGCCGCACAGAACCCGCCCGCGGCGCCCGACCTGCCGCCCGATGCCGTGCTGGAGGCCGCCCGCCAGCAGCTCGATGGCGTGCAGAAGCGGCTGGCCGCCGGGGACCTTCCGCTGGCGGACCTGGCCGACCTGCGGTCGTCGGCCCTCGATGCGCAGGCGTCGTCGGAGCAGGCGCTGGCGGTGCTCGAGCCTTCGCTCGCGCAGGTCGAGGCGCGGCTGGCGGAACTCGGCCCGGCGCCGGACGGCAAGGGCGCCACCGAGGCCCCCGACGTCGCGGCGCAGCGCGCCAGCCTCGGCAAGCAGCGCAAGGAGATCGACGCCCAGGTCAAGCTCGCACGACTGATGGCGGTGGAGGGCGGCCAGCTCGCCGACCAGATCGTCGCGCAGCGGCGCTCGCAGTTCAGCGCCCGGATCGGCGAGCGCACGCCGTCGGTACTGGCGGGGCCGTTCTGGCAGGACCTGCGGGCCAGCCTGCCGCGGGATGTCCGGCAGCTCCGTGGCCTGGCGGACGAGCTGGGCCGCAGCGCCGGCGCCACGCCGCCGGGCATCTGGGCGCTGCTGGGCGCGGTGGCGATCGTCGTGATCGGCCTGCGCATCTGGGCCGAACGCCGGCTGATGCAGTTGACCGCGACGCGCGTGCCCGCCGGGCGGCTGCGGCGCTCCCTGCTGGCCGGTGCGCAGACGTTGCTGTGGGTCGCAGCGCCGGGCCTGATCGCTCATCTGCTGCGCCTGGGCCTGACCTGGGAGGTCGAGCCATCGAGCGAACTGCAGTCGCTGCTCGCCCGCATGGTCGGCATGGTGTGCTACGGCGGATTCGTCGCCGGCATGGGCGCGGCGCTGTTGTCGGTCGCGCGGCCGTCTTGGCGGCTGGTGCCGTTGTCGGACCGGACGGTGCGGCGGCTGCGGGCCTATCCCGGCGCGCTGGCGCTGCTGCTGGTGGGCGGATGGGCGTTCGAGCAGGTGGGGGCGGTAGCGAACATCGGCCTGCCGGCGGCCGTCGCGCTCGACGGGCTGTATGCGCTGCTGCTGGCCCTGCTCTTGGCCCACGCCCTGCGACGGGTGGCGCGACTGCGCCGGGAGGTGCTGGCCTCCGCAGACGATGCCGGCGAAGAATCCCGTTCCAGGCGCCCGAAGGACAAGGAGGCGGACGTGGAGAAGGTGCCGGGCCAGCACCTGAGCCGCCTGCCGTGGGGTGCTGTCGCCGCGGGCGTGGTCGGCCTGTTGCTGGCCTTCAGTGTGGTCTGCCTGCTGGTGGGCTATGTGGCGCTCGGCAGTTTCCTGATCAAGCAGATGGTCTGGTTCGGCAACGTCGCCATGACCGTCTATCTCTTCAATGCGCTGATCGACGATGCGTTCACCGCGTGGCTGGGCCGACCGGGCGGCGCTGCGCCGGTGCAGCCGCAGGAAGACGCGACCGCCCGCCTGCGCGAGCAGGCCGGCGTGCTGCTGTCGGCCATCGGTCGGCTGGTGGTGCTGCTGTGCGCGCTGGTCCTGATCGCCGCGCCGTTCGGCCAGGGCCCGCTGGAGCTACTGCAGCGCACCGAACAACTGCGCGAAGGGCTGACGATCGGCGAGGTGAAGCTGCAGCCGGGTGCCGTGCTGCAGGCCCTGCTGGTGTTCGCGGGCGGCACGGTCGCCGTCCGCCTGCTGCAGCGGTGGCTGCGCGAACGTTTCCTGCCGACGACCGGCCTGGATGCGGCGATGCGCGATTCCGCCACGACGCTGCTCGGCTTCGTCGGCACCGTGGCAGCGCTGGCCCTGGCGCTGTCGGCCATCGGCCTCGGGCTGGAGCGGATCGCGTGGGTGGCGAGCGCGCTGTCCGTCGGCATCGGCTTCGGCCTGCAAGCGATCGTGTCGAACTTCGTTTCCGGGCTGATCCTGCTGGCCGAACGGCCGGTGAAGGTCGGCGACTGGGTGTCGCTCTCCGGCGTGGAGGGCGACATCCGCCGCATCAACGTGCGGGCCACCGAGATCCAGATGGGCGACCGTTCCACCGTCATCGTGCCCAATTCGGAATTCATCACCAAGATCGTGCGCAACGTGACGCTGGCCAATCCCCTCGGCCAGGTATCGTTCAAGCTGCCGATGGCGCTCGATTCCGATGTGGAGAAGGTGCGCGAGATCATCCTGGCGGCCTTCCAGGCCCACGAGGGGGTGCTGGACACGCCG
This sequence comes from uncultured Xylophilus sp., assembly GCA_913776965.1. Lineage (GTDB taxonomy): Bacteria > Pseudomonadota > Gammaproteobacteria > Burkholderiales > Burkholderiaceae_C > Xylophilus. The sequence goes on along the minus strand of CAJYQL010000041.1, from coordinate 912 downwards.
GAGCCAAAGGTCTTCCTGGAAAGCGTCGAGAACGAGCGGCTGATCTTCGCGGCCAACGGCGCGGTAGCGTCGCCGCGGCAGGCGTACAGCGTGAAGAGCGCGCTGCTGTTCGACGTGCTGGTGCGGCTGCGGGACGTGGGACAGTTCCCGGCGAAGCCCCCCGCGGCGGCACCGACCGAGCCCCAGGTTCCGCCGCCGATGGGCGCCTCCGGTGTCCCGGCTCCCGCGCCGGTGCCGCCGGCCGGCCCGGCATGACGGCCGGCGCCTCCCGCAGCGCCGCGATGGACCTGCGCCAGCTGACCGCGGCCTTTCCGCATGCGGGCCGGATCGAGGCGATCCACTTGCGGCCCGGGCGCCGGATGGCGATCCGCACGGTGGAGGAGACGACCGCCATCGCCGGCTACGGACTCGAGGGCGACCGCAGCACGGCAGCTGCCGCACCCGGCGGCAAGCGCCAGGTGACGCTCCTGCAGGCCGAGCACCTGCCGGCGGTCGCCGCATTCCTGCGGCGCGAGACGCTCGATGCAGCGCTGCTGCGGCGCAACTTGGTGGTGTCGGGCCTGAATCTGCAGGCGGCCAAGGCGCTGTTCCGTGACCAGCCGCTGCGGCTGCGGGTCGGTGCCGAGGTCCTGCTGGAGGTGACGGGGCCGTGCGAACCGTGTTCGCGGATGGAGGCTTTGCTGGGTCCGGGCGCCTACAACGCGCTGCGCGGGCACGGCGGGATGACGGCGCGCATCCTCGTCGGCGGGAGCGTGGCCTGCGGCGATGCGGTCGTCGCGGAGTCCGTCCAGTCCGGCCTGTTCTGAACCCGTCGAGGACGCCGGCGGAAAGCCCATGTGAAAAAGCCCCGGTTCCTTGCGGGAACCGGGGCTTCCAGATTGGTAGGCGCGATTGGACTCGAACCAACGACCC
>CAJYQL010000040.1 GCA_913776965.1 uncultured Xylophilus sp. | reverse complement strand
CGACACGGCGACGACAGCTGGACCGTCGGCGGCGTGACGCTGCAGAGCCGCTTCCTGCTCGGCACCGCCGGCTACCCCTCGCCGCGGGTGCTGGCCGATGCGGTCGCCGCGGCCCGGCCGGCGGCGACCGCATCGGCCAGCACCCGCGGCGAGGGGTAGCCGGCGGTGCCGAGCAGGAAGCGGCTCTGCAGCGTCACGCCGCCGACGGTCCAGCTGTCGTCGCCGTGTCGGATTGGGTCTGTCGGGTTCAAGGGGCCCATCGGTCAGCCTCCGGTGATCGGGCGGAACAGCGTCACCGCGTCGCCCGGTTGCAGGATGCGCGCAGCGCGCGCGGCGCGCGGCACGAAATCGCCGTCGATCGCGGTCGCGACCGCCTCGGCGGGCTGGCCGAGTGCGGCCAGCAGGTCGGCCAGGGTGCTGCCGGCGGGCACGGCATGCGGCCGGCCGTCGAGCACGATGGCAGTGGGGGTGTCGGTATCAGGCATGGAGGTCTTCTTCGAGTGGAGGCAAGGCCAGGCCGGCCGCGGCGAGCGCGTCCTCGATCAGCGCCGGCGCCAGCAGCCAGCCGTGGCGGAACAGGCCGTTGATGCGGACCAGGCCCGGCGCGATGTCGGTGTGCGGCCGGTGGTCGGGCAGCGCCGGCCGCAGGTGCCGGTCGAGCCGTTCGATGCGGGCCTCGGCCAGTGCCGGCACCACGCTGTGGGCGGCGGCCATCAGCTCGACGGCGCTGCGCAGCGAGACGGGCGAGCGGTCCTCACTCTCGATCTCGCTCGCGCCCACCAGCACCCGGTCGGCGCCGCGCGGCACGACGTACACCCGGTGGCGCGGATGCAGCAGCCGCAGCGGCCGGGTCAGGCCGTGCGCGGGGGCGTGCAGCCAGACCGTCTCGCCGCGCACGCCGCGCAGCGACGCCGTCCAGTCCGCCGCACCGTCGCGCGCGCCAAGGCCGCGCACGTCGAACACCGTGTCGAACGCTGCAGCCGTGCCGTCGGCGCCGTGGATGCGGCCCGGCGCGACGGCCGCGACCGGCCGGCCCCAGTGCCATGCCACCGCGTCGCCCGCGCCGGCCTGCAGCCCGTCGAGGGCGGCGCCCGGCAGGACCTGCGCCTCGTCCGGCAACAGCCAGGCCTGCGCCGGGCCGAGCACCGCCGGCTCCAGCGTCGCGAGCGCCGCGGCATCCAGCGGCCGGGCCGCATGGTCCGGCGTGCGCGCCAGCCTGGCCAGCACCCGCTGCGCCGCGCCGCCATCGCCGCGGTGCGCGAGCAGCAGGCTGCCGCGCTGCACGAAACAGCCGGCCGCGAACACACCGTCGCACTCCGCAGTGCGCGGCAGGCGCGCGGCGATCGCCCGCCACAGTGCGATCGAGCGCCAGCCGAGCGCGGCGATCTCCGGCTCGGCATGCTCCATCTCCGCCAGCGGGCTCAGCATGCCGGCAGCGCTGAAGGCGGCCGCGCCGCGGCCGTCGAAGGCCGGCTGCGGCCCGGGCGCGGCATCGAACACCGCCACCCGGTGGCCCGCCCGCGCCAGCCGCCAGGCCAGCAGGCGGCCGAGCAGGCCGGCCCCGGCGATGCCGATCGAGGCCCCGGCCATCAGGCGTCCGGGGCGGCGGCAGGCGTGGGCGTGGAAGCACCCGCCGGCACGATCGGCAGATAGAACGCGCCGCCCGCCGCCTTGAACTCCGCCGACTTGCCCGCCATGCCCTGCGCGATCGCCTCGTCCTCGGCCAGGCCATTCTCGGCGGCGAAGGCCCGCACTTCCTGCGTGATCTTCATCGAGCAAAACTTCGGGCCGCACATCGAGCAGAAATGCGCCTCCTTGCTCGAATCCTTCGGCAGCGTCTCGTCGTGGAAGTCGCGCGCGGTGTCGGGGTCGAGGCCGAGGTTGAACTGGTCCTGCCAGCGGAATTCGAAGCGGGCCTTGCTGAGCGCATCGTCGCGCGCACGGGCGCCGGGGAAGCCCTTGGCCACGTCGGCCGCATGCGCGGCGATCTTGTACGCGACGATCCCCTGCTTCACGTCGTCGCGGTCAGGCAGGCCCAGGTGTTCCTTGGGCGTCACGTAGCAGAGCATCGCGGTGCCCATCCAGCCGATCATCGCGGCGCCCACGGCGCTCGCGATGTGGTCGTAGCCGGGCGCGATGTCGATCGTCAGCGGGCCAAGCGTGTAGAACGGCGCCTCGTGGCAGTGCTTCAGCTGCTCGTCCATGTTGGACTGGATCAGGTGCATCGGCACATGGCCTGGGCCTTCGATCATGGTCTGCACGTCGTGCTTCCAGGCCACCTGCGTCAGCTCGCCAAGGGTACGCAGCTCGGCGAACTGGGCCTCGTCGTTGGCGTCGGCGCCCGAGCCCGGCCGCAGCCCGTCGCCGAGCGAGAAGCTCACGTCGTACTGCTTCATGATGTCGCAGATGTCCTCGAAGCGTTCGTAGAGGAAGCTCTCCTTGTGGTGGGCGATGCACCACTTCGCCATGATCGAGCCGCCCCGCGAGACGATGCCGGTCATGCGGTCGGCGGTCAGGTGGATGAAGGGCAGCCGCAGGCCGGCGTGGATGGTGAAGTAATCCACGCCCTGCTCCGCCTGCTCGATCAGCGTGTCGCGGAAGATGTCCCAGGTCAGGTCCTCGGCCACGCCGCCGACCTTCTCCAGCGCCTGGTAGATCGGCACCGTGCCGATCGGCACCGGGCTGTTGCGCACGATCCAGTCGCGGGTGGTGTGGATGTTTCGGCCGGTGGAGAGATCCATCACGTTGTCCGCGCCCCAGCGGATCGCCCAGACCAGCTTTTCCACTTCTTCCTCGATGCTGGAGGTAACCGCCGAGTTGCCGATGTTGGCGTTGATCTTGACCCGGAAGTTGCGGCCGATCGCCATCGGCTCGACCTCGGGATGGTTGATGTTGGCCGGGATGATCGCGCGGCCCCGGGCCACTTCGTCGCGCACGAATTCGGGGGTGATGACGCGCGGGATCTGCGCGCCCATCGGGTTGCCGCGCACCCGCCGGGCCCGCTCTTCGTGCGCCAGGTAGTCGGCCATCCACTCCCGCCGGCCGTTTTCGCGCAGGGCCACGTATTCCATCTCGGGCGTGACGATGCCGCGGCGGGCGTAGTGCATCTGGGTGACGTTGGCGCCGCTTTTTGCGCGGCGCGGCGTGCGCTGCAGGCCGGCGGCCTCGGCACGCAGCCGGTCGATGCGGGCCTGGTCGCGGTCCTCGTGCTTGCCGCCGTCGTCGAGGATGTGGCGCAGCCGGCCGTCGTAGGCCTCGGTGTCGCCGCGCTCGGCGATCCAGAGGCCGCGCACGTCGGGCAGGCCGCGGCGCACGTCGATCGGTGCGGCCGGATCGGTGTAGGGGCCGGAGGTGTCGTAGAGCGAGACCACCTCGCCGTTGGTCAGCGCCACGTCGCGCACCGGCACCTGGATGTCGGCACGGCTGCCGGCGATGCGGCCCTTGGTGGAAGCGGGAAAGGGCTCGCGGGTCAGCGCGAGCAGGTGGGCGAGCTTGTCGTCGGGGGCGTTCATCGCGGGGCACTCCTTCGGTCGGTGGACGGGGGTGCTCCGCAATCGTTCGGGCCACCGCACGCACGGACGGCGAACGCCCGCGGGTGGTGGAGAACTGCAGCTCTTCTTACGCCGGTACTAGCCGGTTCAAGTTCGCGGGTTCGGCGATCGGTCTCGCCATCTCAGCATGCATTCATGCGCCCCGGAGCAACGACGATTCTAGGCGCAGGAAAGGCATCGGCGGTCGGACAGGCTGTGCGGCCGGTCCTACACCGATTGCCGACGAAGCCGACAGATGTGCCTCGTCGCAGGTCTAGGGTGAGGGATCCAACCTTTCGCAGGAGGTCGGGCCGGTCGGTGTATCGGCCTGTACCACCGGCGGCGAAAGGGCCCTCGGGACGGCACGACCGCCATCCTTTTCCACCCACCTTTTCAGGAGTTCCCTTCATGGCACGACACGATTACGACGACCAGCAACGCTACCGCTCGCAGCAGGGCTCCCAGCGCGGCAACCGCTACGAATCATCGGGCGGCCAGCAGCAGGCATTCCAGGACCAGCGGCGCTCGCAGCAGGGCGGCTGGGGCGATGACGACCGCGGCTCGTCCCAAGGTTATGGGCAGCGCGGCATGCAGGGCTACGAAGGCCAGGGCGGCTACGGTGCGCAGGACGACCAGCGCTACGGCCGCCAGACCCCGTACAGCCAGGCAGGCGGTCAGCAACGCTACGAATCGCAGGGCAGCCGCTACGGCGAATACGCCGGCGGCCAGGACCGGCAAGACCGCTACGGCAGTGGCCACTACGGCGACGAGCCGGGCAGCAGCTACGGCCGCTTCGGCAGCCAATATGGCGGCGGATCGCAGCAGAACTATGGCGGCAACCGCGAAGCCTACGGCGGCAGCGGCTATGGCGACTACGGGCAGGATGCAGGCCACCGCGGCGGCTACGGCTCGCAGGGCTTCCAGAACCGCCCCGGCCAGTACGACCGTCCGAGCGGCTACGGCAGCGGCCAACGCGAGCAGGGCTACGGCGGCTACGGTTCCAGCGAGGGCTACGGCTACCAGAGCGGCGGCCGCGGCAGCCGGGCCCGTCACCACGATGCCGATTACGACCAGTGGCGCACCGAGCAGATGGAACAGCTCGACCGCGACTACGATGACTTCCGCCGCGAGCGCTACGGCAAGTTCTCGGACGAATTCAGCAGCTGGCGCAGCAGCCGCGCCGGTGCATCGTCCGGTGACGGCAGCCAGCAGAGCGGCAGCATGGGCCAGAGCGGCAATGCTGCGGGCAGCACTGGCCGCACGGGCGCCCATGCCACTGCCGGCGGCACCGGCACGCAAGGCAGTTCCGTGGCGTCCGGCAGCGGCAGCGGCCGTGGCGGCAGCGAGAAGCAGGCCAGCTGACGGGCCGGCGGCGCGCATTGCGCGCTGACCCGTACCGGTACCGAGCGGCCCCTCCATCTGCGAAGGGCCATCCGGGCCGTACTGCTCCACTTTCGATAGCACTCGGCGCCCGCCCCACGGGCGCCAAGTGCGTTTTTCATCCCGAAACCGGCGATTCCGCGCGGAGCAATCCCGGCAGGGCGGCCATATCGTGGAACAGCACCTGCACCCCCAGCGCCTGCATTTCCTGCGCGGCGCTGTGGCCGGGCCCGCCCGGGCAGTAGCCGAACACCGTGGCACCCGCAGCCAGCCCGGCGGTCGCGCCGGTCACCGTGTCTTCGACCACTGCGCAGCGGTGCGGATCGGCCCCGAGCGCCGCGGCGGCCGCGAGGTACACGTCGGGTGCGGGCTTGCTGCGTGGCATCTCGTGGCCGCTGAAGATGCGGCCGTCGAAACAGTCGTGGAGGCCGACCTTCTGCAGCTGCATTTCCACTTTCAGCCGGTCCGCACCGGAGGCGCAGGCGATGCGCCCGCCGAATGCCGCATGGATCGCGCGTACCGCCTCCGGCGCGCCGGGGATCGCGACCAGCCGGCGCTCCAGCTCGACGTTGCGCCGCGCCCAGAAGCCCTGCAGCCACTCGGCCGTGACCGGCGAGCCGGTGCGCTCGGCGATCAGCGCCGCTTCGTCCTTCACCGCCTTGCCGACGAAGATGCGCATGCATTCGTCCGCGGTCAACGTCCACCCGCGTTCTTCCAGCATGTCGCGCAGCACGCCGTTGGTGATCGGCTCGGAATCGACCAGCACGCCGTCGCAGTCGAACAGCACGGCTTGGAAGGGAGACGGCGACAGGGTCGGGAGGGAAGAATGCGGCATCGGTGCAGAGGAAAAAAGACGGGTGTCCCCGCGGTACGGCGAAGGGCCATTCTCGCCGGCGGGCCCGCCCTAGAATCCGCCTTTCGGTTCCAGATCCCCCCCACACGCCGGCCGGCGCCGCTGCCGGTCTCCCCGTACGGACGATGCAGCTTCTCGCCCTCGACGAATTCAGCCGCCGGATCGTGACCGGCGAACCCTGCCCCTGGTCGGTGCTCAACATCGCGGGTGAACTGCTGCTCGCCCAGGGCCTGGTGATCCGGTCCGACGAGATGGCCGAGGCGCTGCAGGAGCGCGGCGCCTTCGTCGTCGTGGACGACGGCGACGCGGTCCCGGTGGTCCGGCCCGACCCGGCCGCGCCGGCCCCGCCGGCCTTCCGCTTCGACATCCGCAAGACCCTGCTGGAAGAAGACACTCTCACCGGCCGCTGGGTGACGCTGGAAGCGCGCATCGGCGGCGTGCTGCGCGGCGCGCAGGACCGCAGTTTTCCGTCCCGGCTGCACGAGACGATGATGCGCGTCGCGGCCACCGCGCAGAAGCATTCCGACGAACTGGTCTACCTGATCCTGCGCCACGACCACCGGCGCATGCAGAACTACGGCGTGGCCCATGCGCTGCACTGCGCCGCGCTGTGCGCCCTGCTGGCGCGGCGGCTGCGCTGGAACGGGCCGCGCTCGATCAGCCTGCTCGGCGCGGCGCTGACGATGAACCTGTCGATCCTCGATCTGCAGGGCCAGCTCGCCACGCTCGGCGGCCGGCCGACGGCCGCGCAGCACCGCATGATCCAGGACCATCCGCTGCAGAGCGCCGACATGCTGCGCAGCGTGGGCATCTCCGACATCGAATGGCTGCAGACGGTGGAGCAGCACCACGAGGCGCCGGGCGGCGCCGGCTATCCGCGCCGGCTGGAGGCGCCGGCCGAGATGGCGCAGCTGCTGCGGCTGGTCGACATCTTCACCGCCAAGCACAGCCCGCGCACCGGCCGCGGCCCGCTGCCGGCGCACCAGGCCGCGCGCGACCTGTTCCTGCACAGCCAGAACGATCCATTCGCCCACCTGCTGATCAAGGAACTGGGCATCTATCCGCCGGGCTGCTACGTGCGGCTCGCGAACGAGGAGATCGCGGTCGTCACCCACGTCGGCCGCACCGCACGCACGCCGCGGGTGGCGGTGGTGCTCAACCGCGACGGCGACACGCTGCTGGAGCCGGTGCCGCGCGACACGGCCGAGACGGCCTATGCGATCCAGCGCACGGTGCCCGACAGCGCGGTGAAGGTGTCGATCCCGCCCGAGCGCATCTACGCGCGCCGGCTGCCGCAGGCCTGACGGCCGCGGCGCGGGCACCGGCGGCGGATCAGCGAACGTCGCCGTCGAGGTAGTACCAGCGCCCGTCCTCGCGCACGAAGCGGCTGCGCTCGTGCAGCCGGTACGCGCGGCCGCCGGCATCGCGCTGGCGGGCGACGAACTCGACCTCGGCACGGTCGGCGTCCTGCACCGCAGGGCGGCGCACCTCCAGCCCGAGCCAGCGGGTGCCCGGGTCGAAGCCGATCGACGGCGGCCGCTGCGACGGATGCCAGGTGGCGCGCAGGTAGTCCGCATCCTCGCGCACGAAGGCCGTGTAGCGGGAGCGCATCAGGGATTCGGCATCGGGCGCGGGCGTGCCGGCGAAGTCGCCCAGATAGCGGCCGCAGCAGGCCGTGTAGGCCACCGGCCGGCCGCGCGCATCGGTGCGGCCGCAGGGGCAGGCAAGGTCGGAAGGCATGCGGCATTCTCGCCGCGCGGGGTCAGGCGGCTGCTGTCGCGGCGGTCGATCCGGTCGCGGCCGGCGGCAGCCCCAGCAGCCGCACCGCGTTGTCCTTCAGGATGCCCGGCATCACCTCCGGCTTGAAGCCGGCCTCCTGGAAGTCCTTCATCCAGCGCTCGGGCGTGATCAGCGGATAGTCGCTGCCGAACAGCACCCGGTCCTTCAGCAGCGTGTTGGCGTACTGCACCAGCTGCTTCGGAAAGTACTTGGGGCTCCAGCCCGACAGGTCGATCCAGACATTGGGCTTGTGCGTGGCGACCGACAGCGCCTCGTCCTGCCACGGGAAGCTCGGATGCGCCATGACGATCTGCATGTCCGGGAAGTCGATCGCCACGTCGTCCAGGTGCATCGGGTTGCTGTATTCCAGCCGCAACCCGCCGCCGCAGCGCATGCCCGAGCCGATGCCGCTGTGGCCGGTATGGAAGATCGCCGGCAGCTTGTGCGCGTTGATCACTTCGTAGATCGGCCAGGCCATGCGGTCGTACGGGTGGTAGCCCTGCACCGTCGGATGGAACTTGAAGCCCTTCACCCCGTGCTCCTTGATCAGCCGCTCGGCTTCGCGCGCGCCCATCTTCCCCTTGTGCGGATCGATGCTGCCGAAGCAGGTCATCATGTCGGCGTTCTTCTGCGCGGCCTCGGCGATCTCCTCGTTCGGGATGCGGCGCCGGCCCAGCTGCGACTCGCTGTCGACCGTGAACATCACCAGCCCGACGTTGATTGTTCGGTAGTAGTCGACCGTCTCCTGGATGGTCGGGCGGCGGCCGTTCTTGAAGTACTTGTCGGCCGCGCGGTCGTACTCCTCGCCGTAGTTGTCGAACGGGTTCCAGCAGCTCACCTCGGCGTGGGTGTGGATGTCGATCGCGATCAGTTTTGCGTGGTCCATGGGGCAGTCTCCTCGGGCGCCGGCAGGTGCCGCCAGCTAGGGAAAGTACGGGGTCCGCGACCCCCTTCGACGGCTTGAAACCGTTATTTTTTATAACAATAATTCGCCCATTTGGCAAACCACACGACCATGGACTTGACCCCTTCTCCCGCCCTCGTGCAACTCGAACTGCGCGGCCCGGTCGCGGTCGTGCGGCTCGCCCGCCCGGCCAAGCGCAATGCCCTGTCCGACGCGGTGGTGGCGCAGCTGCGCGACATCTTCCAGACGCTGCCCGCCACGGTGCGCGCGGCGGTGATCGACGGCGACGGCCCGCATTTCTGCGCCGGACTCGACCTGTCGGAACTGCAGGAGCGCGATGCCGGCGCCGGCCTGCACCACTCGCGCTCCTGGCATGCCGCGCTGGCGGCGATCGAGCAGGGCCCGGTGCCGGTGATCGCCGCGCTGCACGGCGCGGTGGTGGGCGGCGGGCTGGAGCTGGCGAGCGCCTGCCACATCCGGGTGGCCGACGCGAGCACCTTCTACGCGCTGCCCGAAGGCTCGCGCGGCATCTTCGTCGGCGGCGGCGGCTCGGTGCGCATCCCGAAGCTGATCGGTGCCGCCCGCATGACCGACATGATGCTGACCGGCCGCGTCTACAACGCCGAGGACGGCGAGCGCGCCGGCTTCGCGCAGTACCTGGTGGCCGAGGGCACCGCGTTCGCCAAGGCGATGGAACTGGCCGAGCGCGTCGCGCAGAACGCGCCGCTCACCAACTACGCGCTGATGCACGCGCTGCCGCGCATCGCCGAGCAGCCGGCCGACCACGGCTTCTTCACCGAGGCCCTGATGTCCGCCATCGCCCAGAGCGCGCCGGAAGCGAAGGAGCGGGTGCGCGCCTTCCTGGAAGGCAAGGCCGCGAAAGTCGCCAAATGACGCCCGCCGCCGCCCTCGCGGCAACGCCCCGCTACCGCCCGCTGGCCTTCGGCATCACCCGTGCGCGGCTCACCGACGGCGCGCCCGGGGTGCGCTACCTGGAGGCCGACGTGCCGCTCGGCGCGCATGCCGAGCGCATGACCGACCGGCTGGTGCACTGGGCCGCCGCAGCGCCCGACCGCACACTGTTCGCGCGCCGCCGCCGCAATCCCGACGGCAGCACCGGCGACTGGCAGCACGTGACCTATGCCGAGGCGCTGCAGGCAGCCCGCCGCATCGGCCAGGCGCTGCTGGACCGCGGGCTGTCGGCCGAGCGACCGTTGGCGATCCTGTGCGAGAACGGGCTGGAGCATGCGCTGCTCGGCCTCGGCTGCCTCTACGCCGGCGTGCCGTACTGCCCGGTGTCGCCCGCCTATGCGACGGTCAGCCAGGACTACGACAAGCTGCGCCACGTGCTGGACACGCTGACGCCCGGCCTGGTCTTCGCGCCCGATGCGCAGCGCTACGGCCGCGCGATCGCGGCGACCGTCGGCGACCACGTGGAAGTGGTGCTCGGCACCGGCGAGATCCCCGGCCGCGCCACCACCCTCTGGTCCGCCCTGCTCGCGACCGCGCCGACGCCCGCCGTCGATGCCGCGATGCAGGCGACGCATGCCGGCACCATCACCAAGTTCCTGTTCACCTCCGGCTCGACCAAGCTGCCGAAGGCGGTGGTCAACACCCACGGCATGTGGTGCGCCAACCAGCAGCAGCTGCGCCAGTCGATTCCCGCGCTGGCCGACACGCCGCCGGTGCTGGTGGACTGGCTGCCCTGGAACCACACCTTCGGCGGCAACCACAACGTCGGCATCGTGCTCGACAACGGCGGCACGCTCTACATCGACGACGGCCGGCCGACGCCCGCCGGCATGGCCGAGACGCTGCGCAACCTGCGCGAGATCGCGCCCACCGTGTACTTCAACGTGCCGACCGGCTTCGAGGCGATCGCGCAGGCGATGGAGACCGATGCGGCGCTGCGCGACACGCTGCTGTCGCGGGTGCAGCTGTTCTTCTACAGCGGCGCGGCGCTGGCGCAGCCGATCTGGGACAGCCTGCACCGCACGCAGGAGGCCCACGCCGGCGAACGCATCGTGATGGGCGCGGGCCTGGGCATGACCGAGTCGTCGCCCTTCGCGCTCTACATCACCGGGCCGCAGGTCGCATCGGGCGATGTCGGCCTGCCGGCGGCCGGCATGCGGCTCAAGCTGGTGGACATCGACGGCAAGACCGAGGTGCGCTACCGCGGCCCCAACATCACGCCCGGCTACTGGCGCAACCCCGACGCGACACGCGAGGCGTTCGACGAGGAAGGGTACTTCTCCACCGGCGACGCGGTCCGCTGGATCGACCCGGGCGACCCCCACCGTGGTCTGCGCTTCGACGGCCGCATCGCGGAGGACTTCAAGCTCGCCACCGGCACTTTCGTCAGCGTCGGCCCGCTGCGCGCGAAGATCGTCGCGGCCGGCGCGCCCTACCTGCAGGACGCGGTGCTGACCGGCCTCAATCTGAAGGAGGTCGGCGCGCTGCTGTTCCCGACGCCCGCGCTGCGCCGGCTGGCCGGCCTGCCGCCGGATGCGCCGATGCAGCAGGCGATCGACAGCGCCCCGGTGCGCGCCTGGCTGCAGCGGCTGCTCGACACCCTGGCGGCCGACGCCACCGGCAGCGCCAACCGCATCGCCCGCGCGCTGCTGCTGGCCGAGCCGCCGTCGATCGACCGTGGCGAAGTGACCGACAAGGGCTCGATCAACCAGCGCGCCGTGCTGAAGCACCGCGCCGCGCTCGCCGAGGCGCTGCACGACGGCAGCGCGCCCGGCACCACGCTGCCGACGCCGCGCTGACCCGCCTTCGAAAGGACCCGACATGCAACTGCACGCCCAACCCGCGCTCGTCACCGGCGGCGCCTCCGGCCTCGGCGAGGCCACCGCCCGCGAACTCGCCCGGCTCGGCGCGAAGGTCGCGGTGCTCGATGTGAACCTGGACCGCGCACGGGCCGTCGCGGCCGAGATCGGCGGCATCGCCGCGCACTGCGACATCACCGACGCCGCGAGCGTCGAGGCCGCCATGGCCGCCGCCGCGGAGGCCCACGGACCGGCGCGCATCCTGATGAACGTCGCCGGCATCGGCAGCGCCAAGCGGGTGGTGCAGAAGGACGGCAGCGCCGCGCCGCAGGACGCCTTCGAGCGGGTGATCCGGGTCAACCTGCTCGGCACCTACAACATGAGCCGGCTGTTCGCCGCGGCCTGCGCGACGCTCGATCCGCTCGACGGCGGCGAGCGCGGCGTGATGCTGTTCACCGCCTCGGTCGCGGCGTTCGACGGCCAGGTCGGCCAGCAGGCCTACAGCGCGTCGAAGGGCGGCATCGTCGCGATGACGCTGCCGATGGCGCGCGACCTGGCGCAGCACGGCATCCGCGTCTGCACCATCGCGCCCGGCCTGTTCGCCACGCCGCTAATGCAGGAGCTGCCCGAAGCGGTGCAGACGTCCCTCGCGCAGTCGATCCCGTTCCCGCCGCGGCTCGGCCGGCCGGAGGAATTCGCGCAGCTCGCGGCCCACGTGGTGACCAACGGCCACCTGAACGGCGAGGTGATCCGGCTCGACGGCGCACTGCGCATGGCGCCGCGCTGACCACGTCGCATCGCGTGCCCTCGATCACTATCGATTTCATAGCTGACTGCGCAGGCAGGCCGAGCGCAGGACCCGTTTTTTCTTCCCAACGACAGGAGACGACACCATGCCCGCATCCCCCACCCGGCGCCAGGCCCTGCAGGCCGCCGCCTTCGCTGCGCTCGGCCCCGCCGCGCTGCTGCGCGTCCAGGCCCAGGGGCCGGCGCTGCCGCTCGACCAGGTCCGCATCCTCTACGGCTTTCCGGCCGGCAGCTCGGGCGACACGGTGGCGCGGCGCGTCGGCGAGCGTTTCGCCGGCAGCCCGTACACCCGCAACGCCGGCGTGGTCGAGAACAAGCCCGGCGCCGGCGGCCGCATCGCGCTGGAGACGCTGAAGGCGGCGCCCGCCGACGGATCGGTGCTGGCGCTGGCACCGGTCTCGGCGCTCGCCAACTATCCGCACATCTACAGCAAGCTCGCCTACCGGCAGGAGGACTTCGCGCCGGTCTCGATCGGCGCGGTGATGCACCACGGCCTGGCGATCGGCCCGGCGGTGCCGCCGGAGGTGAAGACGCTGAAGGACTTCGTCGCCTGGGCCAAGGCGAACCCGAAGGACGCCAGCTACGGCTCGCCGGGCGCCGGCACCACGCCGCACTTCCTGGGCGCGCTGCTCGGCATCGAGACCGGCACCGACCTGAAGCACGTGCCGTATCGCGGCTCGATCCCCGGCGTGACCGACACCGTCGGCGGCCAGATCGCCGCGATGGTCACGCCCAGCGGCGACTATTTGCCGCACCTGAAGACCGGCAAGATCCGCGTGCTCGCCACCTCCGGCCGCCAGCGTTCGCCCTACCTGCCCGACGTGCCGACGTTCGCCGAGCAGGGCTTCCCCAGCCTGACCGCCGAGGAATGGTTCGGCTTCTACGCACCGGCCCGCACGCCCGCCGCAACGGTCGCCGCCGCCAACGCCGCCATCGTGCAGGCCCTGCGCGAGAAGACGGTGATCGACAGCCTGGCGCTCGCCGGCCTGATCCCGCAGGGCTCGACGCCGGCCGAGATGGCCGCGTCGCAGAAGGCCGAGTACGACCGCTGGGGGCCGCTGATTAAGAAGATCGGCTTCACGGCGGAGTCCTAGCCCACGCCCTTGGCGCCTGCGGCGCCCCCTCAAGGGGAAAGCCGACTTCCCCCAAGCCCCTGCGGCGCCTCTCCCTCCAGGGGCGATGCCGGTGGACCGGCGCTGCCGGAACCACGGCATCCCCTGCAACCGATCGATGGCCTTGCGCCAGAACCACCAGAAGAGGAGACCCCCATGTCCCGTCCCACGCCTGTCCTTCGCCGGCCCGCGCCGGCACCCGTGATCGCTGCCGCGCTGGCGGTGGCCGCCCTCTCCGCCTGCGGCGGCGGCGGCAGCGGCGCATCCCCCACGCCGCAGCTGGCCGCGGCCGCGCCGGCCACGTTGCAGCGCTGCTCCGACCTCGTCGGCGGCACCGCTCTCGCCAACACGACGCTGACCGCCGCCACGCTGGTGCCGGCCGGCACGCTCTCCATCGCCGGCAAGCCGGTGGGCGAGCACTGCCAGGTGACGGGCAGGATGTTCCAGCGCACCAGCCCGGTCGACGGCCAGACCTACGCGATCGGCTTCGAGATGCGGCTGCCGCGCGACTGGAACGGCCGCTTCTTCCACCAGGTCAACGGCGGCACCGACGGCGTGGTCGGCACCGCCTCGGGCGGCATCGGCGGCGGCGGGCCGCTCTCCAACGGGCTGCAGCAGGGCTTCGCGGTGATCAGCTCCGACGCCGGCCACACCACTGCGCAAAACCCGCTGTTCGGCCTCGATCCGCAGGCCCGGCTCGACTACGGCTACCAGGCGGTCGGCAAGCTCACGCCGATGGCCAAGGCGCTGATCGCCGCCGCCTACGGCAAGGGCCCGGACCGCTCCTACCTGGTCGGCTGCTCCAACGGCGGCCGGCACGCGATGGTCGGCGCCGCGCGATACGCCGACCAGTACGACGGCATCCTCGCCGGCAACCCCGGCTTCAACCTGCCGAAGGCGGCGGTCGCCCAGCTCTACGGCGCGCAGCAGTTCAACACCGTCGCCACCGACCCGAACGACCTGGCGAGCGCCTTCACGCCGGCCGAGCGCGCGCTGGTCGCATCGAAGGTTCTGGAGAAATGCGATGCGCTCGACGGCGCGGCCGACGGCCTGGTGCAGGACGTACAGGCCTGCAAGACCGCGTTCTCGCTCGACCGCGACGTGCCGAGCTGCAGCGGCGCCAGCCGCACCGGCGCCTGCCTGAGCACCGCGCAGAAGACCGCGCTGGGCAACATCTTCCGCGGCGCGCGCAACAGCGCCGGCACGCCGATCTACGCCTCGTTCCCGTGGGATGCCGGCATCACCAGCAGCAACTGGGCGGGCTGGAAGTTCAGCTCCTCGATCGGCGCCGCGCGCGACCCGGTGGCGGTCGGCTTCATCTTCCAGGTGCCGCCGGCCCCCACTTCGATCCTGGCCGACACCAAGGCGTTCGCGCTCGGCTTCAGCATGGACACCGACGCGCCGAAGATTGCCGCGACCAATGCGCTCTACACCGAGTCGTCGCTGCAGTTCATGACGCCGCCGAACCCCGGCGACCTCACCACGCTGCGCAACCGCGGCGCGAAGATGATGGTCTACCACGGGGTCAGCGACGGCGTGTTCTCGCCGGACGACACCGTCGCCTGGTACGACACGCTGCGCGCCAACCGCGGCGGCAGCGCCGCCGACTTCGCGCGGCTCTACCTGGTGCCCGGCATGAACCACTGCAGCGGCGGCCCGGCCACCGACCAGTTCGACATGGTCACCGCCCTGGTGGACTGGGTCGAGAAGGGCCGCGCGCCCGACCAGGTGATCGCCAGCGCCCGCGGCACAGGCAACCCCGGCGGCGTGAACACCGAGCTGCCGGCCAACTGGTCGGCCGGCCGCACCCGGCCGCTCTGCCCCTATCCCCAAGTGGCCCGCTACCGGGGCACCGGCGACCCGGAGAGCGCGGCGAGCTTCGCCTGCCAGTGAGCCCCCGGCGGCCGATGCGCGGGTGCGAACCCTATCATCGGCCGCATGCCTTCCTCCCCTTCCCCCGCACGGTCGCGGGCCCCCCGCCGCGCGGCGCCGCCCGCCGCCGAACCGGTCGCGGTCGACACGGTCGACACCAGCGCCCTCGAGCGCCTGGCCGGCTACAACATCCGCCGCGCCTCGCTCGCGATCATGGCCCTGTTCGCCGAGCGCATGACCGCCTTCGACCTGAAGGTCGCGAGCTTCTCGGTCCTCACGCTGATCGCCCACAACCCGGGCATCACCTCACGCCAGCTGTGCGCGGTGCTGGCGATCCAGCCGCCCAACCTGGTCGCGATCGTCGCCGCGCTCGACGCCCGCGGCGCGCTGCTGCGCCAGCCCCACCCGACCGACGGTCGCGCCGTCGGGCTGCACCTGACCCCCGCCGGCGCCGAGCTGGCCGCCACCGCCGGCGCCGCGGCCGAAGCACTGGAGGCCGAGGCGACGGACCGGCTCACCGCCGCCGAACGGCGTACGCTGCAGCGGCTGCTGCAGAAGATCTACGGCTAGACCGGTCCTGCCCCTGACCCGCGCTGGTTACCCCAGCGCCCGCTGGATCAGCAGCCGCTGGATGTCCGACGTGCCTTCGTAGATCTGGCAGACCCGTACGTCGCGGTAGATGCGCTCCACCGGGAAGTCGTTGACATACCCGTAGCCGCCGAGCGTCTGGATCGCAGCGCTGCAGACCTGCTCGGCGATCTCGCTGGCGAACAGCTTGGCCATCGCGGCCTGCTTCAGGCAGGGCTGTCCGGCGTCGCGCAGCGCTGCGGCGTGCCAGACCAGCTGGCGCGCGGCCTCGATCTTCGTGGCGCAGTCGGCCAGGCGGAAGCCCACCGCCTGCTGGTCCAGGATCGGGCCGCCGAAGGCCTGCCGGTCCTTCGCATACTGCAGCGCCACCTCGAACGCGCTGCGTGCCATGCCGACGCTCTGCGCCGCGATGCCGATGCGGCCGCCTTCCAGTGCGCCGAGTGCGATCTTGTATCCCTCGCCCTCCGCGCCGATGCGGTTCTCGGCCGGGATGCGGCAGCCGTCGAAGCGGATCAGCGCGGTGTCGCTGCTGTGCTGGCCGAGCTTGTCCTCGAGCCGCGCGACCTCGTAGCCGGGCGTGTCGGTCGGCACCAGGAAGGCGCTCATGCCGCGCTTGCCGGCGGCCTTGTCGGTCACGGCGATGACGATCGCGACCTGCCCGTTCTGTCCGCTGGTGATGAACTGCTTGCTGCCGTCGATCACGTAGGCATCGCCGTCCCGGCGCGCGGTGGTGCGCAGCGACGACGCGTCGCTGCCCGCCTGCGGCTCGGTCAGGCAGAAGGCGCCGAGCATCCGGCCCTGGGCCAGCGGCTCCAGCCAGTCGCGCTGCTGCTGCGGGCTGCCGTAGCGCAGCAGGATCGCATTGACCGGGCAGTTGGTCACGCTGATCGCGGTGCTGGTGCCGCCGTCGCCGGCGGCGATTTCCTCCAGCACCAGCGCCAGGCTGAGGTAGTCCATGCCGGCGCCGCCCTGCTCTTCCGGCACGCAGATGCCGTAGGCGCCGAGCGCCGCCAGGCCCTGGTGCGCCTCGCGTGGGAAGGTGTGGTCGCGGTCCCACTGCGCGGCGTGGGGCCAGAGTTCGCGTTGGGAAAATTCGCGCACCGCATCGCGGATGGCTTCGTGGTCGGGGGTCAGCAGCATGGTGTGTCTCGTGTCGTTGTCGTTGGGTCAGAAAGGCATGCCGGACGAATGCCGGGCGCTACCAGGACGGAAAGCGCGTCCCGTCGTGCAGCAGGAACGCACCCCGGTCGTCCGGGCCCAGCCCCGCCAGCGTGGCGCGCATGCCGGCGACGCTCTCGTCCACCGTGAGCGGTGCCGCCGCGCCGCCCATGTCGGTCTGCACCCAGCCGGGCGAAAGCGCCACCAGCGTGGCGCGCGGATAGTCGTGCTGCGCGCTGGCGACCGCCATGTTCAGCGCGGCCTTGCTGGCGCGGTAGGTCCAGGGTTCGCTCGCGGCCACGCCGTCGATCCGGCCCATGGTGCTGCTGATGAAGGCGAAGGTGCCGCCGGCCGCCTCCACCAGCGGCGCGACCTGCGGGATCGCCTGCATCGCGCCGAGCACGTTGGTGTGGAACACCCGGTCGAAATCCTCCCGCGTCGGCGGCGACAGCGCATTGCCGCGCACGATCACGCCGGCCACGTACAGCGCCAGGTCGATCGCTTCGCCGTCGAGCTGCCAGGCCAGGCCGCTCACGCTGGCGGGCTGGGCCACGTCCAGCCGCAGCACCTGGTGCACGCCGGCAGCGCGCAGCCGCGCCAGCCCGGCGTCGTCGCGGGCGGTGGCGATCACCCGGTCGCCGGCGGCCACATAGTGCTCCACGAAGGCGAAGCCGAGGCCGCGCGACGCACCCATCACCAGCACGGTGGCCATGGCATTCCTTTGCGATTCATGAAGAAAATACGGCTCTAGCGCCCACCCTGCTTGCGCGAGCAGCTATCGAAACCGTAGCAATCACACCAGCTCGACCGCCATCGCCGTGCCTTCGCCGCCGCCGATACACAGCGTCGCCAAGCCCCGCTTCTTGCCGCGGGCCTGCAGGGCGTGCAGCAGCGTGACCAGGATGCGGGCGCCGCTCGCGCCGATCGGGTGGCCCAGCGCGCAGGCGCCGCCGTGCACGTTGACGATGTCGTGCGACACGCCCAGCTCGTGCATCAGCGCCATCGGCACCACGGCGAATGCCTCGTTCACCTCCCACAGGTCCACGTCCTCGACCGACCAGCCGGCCTTCTCCAGCGCCTTCTGCGTGGCGCCGACCGGCGCGGTGGTGAACCACTCGGGCGCCTGCGCGTGGGTGGCGTGCGAGACGATGCGGGCGATCGGCGTCGCGCCCAGCCGCGCGGCGGTGGAGGCGCGCATCAGCACCAGCGCCGCGGCGCCGTCGTTGATCGACGAGCTGGACGCGGCGGTGATCGTGCCGTTCTCCTTGCGGAAGGCCGGTTTCAGCTGCGGGATCTTGTCGAGCTTGATCTTGCCCGGGCCCTCGTCGGTGGCGATCGTCGTCTCGCCGGCGCGGGTCTTGACCGTCACCGGCGCGATCTCGGCGGCGAAGGCGCCCGAGGTGCTCGCCTGCTGCGCGCGGCGCACGCTCTCCATCGCGAAGGCATCCTGCGCCTCGCGGGTGAAGCCGAACTTGTCGGCGCACAGTTCGCCGAAAGTGCCCATCGCGCGGCCGGGTTCGTAGGCGTCTTCCAGGCCGTCGAGCATCATGTGGTCGAACACCTGGCCGTGACCGATGCGGATGCCGGCGCGGCCCTTGGGCAGCAGGTGGGGCGCGTTGGTCATGCTCTCCATGCCGCCGGCGACCATCACGTCGAAGCTGCCGGCGGCCAGCAGGTCGTGCGCCAGCATCGCGGCCTTCATGCCGGAGCCGCACATCTTGCTCAGCGTGACGGCGCCGGTGCCCTGCGGCAGGCCGCCCTTGAAGGCCGCCTGGCGCGCCGGCGCCTGGCCCTGGCCGGCCATCAGGCAGTTGCCGAACAGCACCTCGCCGACGGCGGCGGGGTCGATGCCCGCGCGCTGCACCGCCGCGGCGATGGCGACACCGCCCAGGTCGTGCGCGGCGAGCGACGCGAAGTCGCCCTGGAAGCCGCCCATCGGCGTGCGGGCGGCGCCGACGATGACGATCGGGTCGGCGGCGGCTGCGTTCGGTGCGGCGGTACGGGTTGCATCGGTAGTCATGGAATCAGGTCTCCTGTGGATGGAACGAAAGCGCGGGCTGCGGGCGGAATCGCCGCTCCTGCCCGTACGGGAACACGTCGTGCACGTCGCCGGCGCGGATGCGCGCCTGGTGCTGCTGCCAGAAGGCCACGTCGAGCAGGTCGGCGTGGTGCGCCATGAAGGCTTCGCGCACCGCCGGATGGCCGAGCAGGAAGGGGCCGAAGGTCTCGGGGAATACGTCGCGCGGGCCGACCGAATACCAGATGTCGCCGCTCATCTCCTCTTCCTCGGTGCGCGGCGCGGGCACGCGGCGGAAATGGCAGTCGGTCAGGTATTCGATCTCGTCGTAGTCGTAGAACACCACCTTGCCGTGGCGGGTGATGCCGAAGTTCTTCCACAGCATGTCGCCGGGGAAGATGTTGGCCGCGACCATGTCCTTGATCGCGTTGCCGTACTCGATCACCGCGCGCTCCAGCCGGCCGCGCGCGTCGGCATCGTCCAGGCCGGTGTCGAACTGCTCCTGCAGGTACAGGTTGAGCGGGATCATCCGCCGCTCGATGTAGACATGCTTCAGGATCAGCTCGACCTGCCCGTCGCCGTCGCGGTCGGAGATCTCCAGCTGGCTCGGCACGTGCTGGCGCAGCTCGGCGATCAGTGCGTCGTCGAAACGCTCGCGCGGGAAGGCGACCTCGCTGTATTCCAGCGTCTCGGCCATGCGGCCCACCCGGTCGTGCTGCTTGACCAGCAGGTACTTGGCCTTCACCTCCTCGCGGGTGGTGTCCTTCGGCGCCGGGAAGCGGTCCTTGATCACCTTGAACACGTACGGGAAGGACGGCAGGTCGAACACCAGCATCACCATGCCCTTGATGCCGGGCGCGATGCGGAAGCGGTCGCTGCTGTGGCGCAGGTGGTGCAGGAACTCGCGGAAAAAGAGTGTCTTGCCCTGCTTGGCCAGGCCCAGCGCGTTGTAGATCTCGGCGCGCGGCTTGCGCGGCATCAGGCCGCGCAGGAACTGGACGGTAGCCGACGGCACGTCAGTATCGACCATGAAATACGCCCGCGCGAACGAGAACAGCATCTGCAGCTCGTCCTCGCCGAACAGCACGGTGTCAATGCATAGCGGCCCGGCGCGGTCGTCGCGCGCATGCAGGATCGGCAGCGCGAACGGCAGCTCGGTGTAGCCGTTGACCATCTTGCCGACCACGTAGGCACCCTTGTTCCGGTAGAACAGGCCGGACAGCACCTGCAGCTGGAAGTTCGACCGCAGCGGCGCCGCGCCGATGCGCGCCTGCAGCGCCGCATGCACCAGGCCGGCATCGCGCTCCAGGTCCTCGAAGGGCGTGGCGAGCTGGAAGTTGTCGATCACCCGCACCAGCGTCGCCTGCAGCGTCGCGCGGGTCGGGTAGTAGGCGCGGTAGGTCGGCCGCGCGCCCGGCGCATCGTCCTCAATGTATTCGGTGCTGACCGCCGGCCGCACGAAGATGAAGTCGTTCTGGAAATGCGTGCGGTGCAGGATCTTGGTTGTGACCGAATTGAAGAAGGTCTCGGCCAGTTCCGGCTGGCGGTGGCCGACCAGCAGGCCGATGTAGTGCAGCTTGGCCTGCTGCCACACCTCCATCGGCTGACGGCCGGCCTGCAGTTTCTGTTCCAGCCGCGCCACGGTTTCCTGCACCCGCTGGTCGTAGAAGGCGATGCGCTCGCGCTGCGCCTTCTGCTGGCCGTGCCAGTCGGCCGCCTCGAAGCGCGCCTTCGCGCCGGCCGAGGCGGCGCGGAACAGCCGGTAGTGCCGGTCGAAGCCGTCGATCATCGCCCCCGCGATCGCGTAGGCGAGGGGCGAGTCGAGGCGGGCCGGAAACATGCCGTGCCCCTAGCCGCGGCGCTTGGTAGCGATGCGCTCCAGCGCCGACAGGTAGATGCCGTCGAGCGAATCGCTGCCCGAGACCGTCATGCCCAGATCCTGCAGCAGCCCGTCGTGCACGCCGAAGGCCCAGCCGTGCACCGTGACCTTCTGGCCGGCGGCCCAGGCGTCGAGCATCACCGTGCTGACGCAGACGTTGATCACCTGCTCGATCACGTTCAGGTCGCAGAGCGTGTCGGCACGGTGTTCGGGCGTCATCGCGTCGATCAGCGTGCGGTGGCGGTCGCGGGTGCTCTGGATGTGGCGCAGCCACTGGTCGGCCATGCCGATACGTGCGCCTTCCAGCGCGGCCTGCACGCCCGAGCACCCGTAGTGGCCGACCACCATGATGTGCTCGACCTTCAGCCGCTCCACCGCGAACTGGATTGCCGACAGCGCGTTCAGGTCGGAATGCACCACGATGTTGGCGACGTTGCGGTGCACGAACACCTCGCCCGGCTCCAGCCCGGTGATCTGGTTGGCCGGCACCCGGCTGTCGGAGCAGCCGATCCACATGTACTTGGGCGTCTGCTGCTTGACCAGCCCGGAGAAGAAGGTGGGGCGCTCGCGCATCATCTGGTCCGCCCACTGGCGGTTGTGGGCGAACAGCGTGTCGACGGAGGAAGGGTTCGAGGGTGTCGTAGTCATGGGCGGCGATGTTATGCGGCCGGCGGGTCCGCACGGCGGCGGCGGCGGCGCAGTGCGGCGGCCGGGGTCGGTGCCGAAGCGACAGCGGTCGATGCGGCGGCGGTGGCGCGCGATACGGTGTCCTTTTTGCCGGCCATGCGCGCCAGCAGCGCACGGGTGTCCTTTTCCTGCGCCTTCACCTCGTCGATGTTGGCCTGCAGTTCGGCCATCCGGGCCTCCAGCTGCGCGCGGTGGGCGCCCAGCACCGCCTGGAAGCGGCGCAGCTGGGCGGCGGTGTCGCGCGGGCTGTCGTACATGTCGAGCAGCTCGCGCGCCTCGACCAGCGACAGGCCGAGCCGCTTGGCCCGCAGCGTCAGCCGCAGGCGGGTGCGGTCCCGGGCGGTATAGACGCGCACCCGGCCGCCGGCGCCCTCGCGGCTCGGCTGCAGCAGGCCCATGTCCTCGTAGAAGCGGATCGCCCGCGTCGTGAGGTCGAATTCCTGCGCCAGGTCGCCGATCGAATAGGTGGCGGCGGCGGGGGTATCGGCAGCGGCGGGAGCGGGGGCGGTGGTGGTGGGCATGGGGCCGGCGCGGTGGGCGGGCACGCGCCGCGCGGCCCGTCCCTACAATGACCGGATTACACCGTGGCTTGACGTTAACGTCAACGTCAACCGATCCACGGACCGATCCCGCCGGCGCAGGCCGGCACCACCGGGCGCGCCGCCATGAATGCACTCGAACAGCAGCTCCACTACCCCCTCGGCGACACGCTGCCGGCCGCCGGCACCGCGCTGGAGGTCGCGCCCGGCCTGCGCTGGGTGCGCATGGGCCTGCCCTTCGCGCTCGACCACGTCAACCTCTGGCTGGTGCGCGACCGCTTCGAGGGCCGTGAGGGCTGGACCGTGGTCGATACCTGCATCGACGCGCCGCATGCCCGCGACCAGTGGCAGTCGGTGTTCGACACCGCCCTGGACGGCCTGCCGGTCGTGCGGGTGCTGGTCACCCACATGCACCCCGACCACATCGGCCTGGCGCACTGGCTGTGCGCCCGCTGGGACGCCCCGCTGTGGATCAGCGCCACCGACTACTACGCCGCCCGCCTCGGTTCGCACGGCCCCGGCATGGGCGGCGAGGAAGCCGCCCGCTTCTTCGGCTCGCACGGGCTGGCCGAGGGCGAGGCGCTGGCCAAGATCCGCGGCCGCATCGGCTACTACAAGAGCATGGTGCCCGACGTGCCGCGCAGCTTCCGCCGGCTTATGGACGGCGACACCATCGCCCTCGGCGGCCAGGCGTGGCGCTGCATCTCCGGCTACGGCCATGCGCCCGAGCACATCGCGCTCTACTGCGCGGCCACCAACATCCTGCTCGGCGGCGACATGATGCTGCCGCGCATCTCCACCAACGTCAGCGTGTTCGACGCCGAGCCCGAGGCCGATGCGCTGTCGCTCTTCCTGCGCTCGATCGAGCGCTTCCGCGACCTGCCCGACGACGTGCTCGCCCTGCCCGCCCACGGCAAGCCGTTCCGCGGCGTGCACACCCGCATCGACCAGCTGCAGGACCACCACCGCGAACGGCTGGCCGACCTGCTGGCGGCCTGCACGCGTGCCCCGCAGAGCGCGGCTGACGTGCTGCCGCTGCTGTTCCACCGCGCGCTCGACGTGCACCAGATGACCTTCGCGATGGGCGAGGCGGTGGCCCACCTGCATGCGCTGTGGCACAGCGGGCAGGTGGTGCGGGAGCGGGGTGGGGACGGGGTGTGGCGGTTCCGCGCGGCAGCGGCCTGACACATTGCCGATCGCGCACCGCCCGGCGGCTCAGGGACCAGCGCGCGGTGCGGTCCAGGCGACCGTGCTGCCCTGTTCTGCGTCGAGTTCCAGGATCGGCGAATGCACCCGGGCGCCGTCCGGGTAGGTGCGGATCACCCGCACCTCCATCTTGCCGTCCAGCCGCAGCGTGGAATCAAGCCCAAAGGCCGCCTCTCCTTTGGGCGGCACGAACGAACGGATAAACGCGCGCAGGTCGAGGCAGGTGGCGCCCTCGTCCGGCGACTGCACGTTCCAGCGGAAGATCCGGCCGCGCGGCGTGCGCTCCAGTGCCAGCGTCACGTCCAGCGCCCGGCCGCGCCCTTGCGCCAGGCGCTTGGCGAAGTCGTCCAGCAGCGCCCCGTACTCCGCGCCCAGCGGCCGCATGCAGCCGCAGCTTTCGTCGTAGGTCTGCACAGCCGGGCCTTGCTGCGGGCTCACCGTCTGCAGTTCCTCCAGGTCGTGCACCAAGCGGGTGGGTGCGTGGTGCCGCAGCGCGGCGGCGGCCTGCGCCATCTGGTCGGGGTAGCGGATGCTGCAGCTCTGCTGCGTCAGCATTGCCGCGCCGGCCGGTGCGGTCGCCAGAAAACCGTTCTGCGCCTTCACCACGGCCTGCGAGGCGAAGATCGACTCGGTCGCGGCGTGGCTTGCGACCGCCAGCGGCAGGGCCACCGCGAGCAGCGCCGGTGCCTGCCAGCGGCCCAGCGCCGGCAGCTGCCAGGCCAGCAGCATCGCCAGCCCCCAGCCGACAAACAGCAGGAACCGGCCGGCCACCCACTCGAAATGCGCCTGCTGCAGCATCACCCCCACCAGCGGGAAGGCCAGCACCGCCGCGCACACCAGCACGAACAGCGGCGTAAGCCGCCGGCCGCGGCGCATGCCCCAGGCCACCAGCACGAGCGCCGCCAGCAGCGCCACGAGGCCCAGCGCTCCGGTGCCGAAGGCCAGCTGCCAGAAGGCGCTCAGCGCATTGCCGGATTGCTCCAGCAGCAGCGACAGGTTGCGCGATTCGTTGGCCGGCGTGCGCACGTAGCCGCCCACGCCCCCCATCAGCCACAGCCGCCACGCCGCATAGCCCGCCGCCACTGCGAATGCCGGCAGCGCCACCCGCAGCCGGCGACGCCAGCCGCCTTCGGGCCAGAACAGCAGCACGCCGACCAGCGGCACGTACAGCTCCTTGCACAGGCAGGCCAGCGCGTAGAACAATGCGGCTACCAGTGCCGGCGCCCAGCGCCCCGACCGGACCGCAGCCGAGAACGCGTGCAGCGCCAGCACCGAAAACAGCAGCCCGTAGGCATAGTGCCCGGTCATCAGCAGCTGCCCCACCACGCCGGTGGCCGGCATCAGCAGGAACAGCGCCGCCCCTGCGAGCGCTGGCCCGGGCGGCAGCCAGCGGCGCAGCAGCGCCCAGGTCGCCACCGCCGTAGCCCACAGCACCACCAACAGGTGCAGGTAATGCCCCCGCGCCTCCAGCCCGAAAAACGGCAGCCCCAGGTCGTAGAAGAACGCGTTCCACGGCGTGATGTGGGCGTACGACTGCTCCAGCATCACCGCCGGCAGCGTGAAGTACTGCCAGGGTGCATAACGCGCGACGAAGTTCAGGTGCGCCGGATCGTCGTAGTGCCAGCCGCTGTCCAGCGCCCGGTAGTGCAGCGCTGCACACAGCAGCGCCAGCAGCAGCGCCGCCACCAGCGGATGGCCGCACCAGCGCTGCAGGCGGCCGGCGGCGGTCGAGGCAAAAGTGCGCATGCTCAATCGGGTGTCTTCCATGTCCAATATTTATTGGCCGCAAAGGACAGCACCGGCAGCAGCGCGAACGACAGCAGCACCCCCGCCAGGTAGTGCCAGTGCAGCGCCGCGCCGAGCGCGCTGGCCGCCATCGCGATCGCCAGCCCCGCCAGCGACACCGTCACGAACCGCAGGTAGCGCGACAGGCTCGCCGCCGAGCGGAAGGTCCAGCGGCTGTTGGCGAAGAACGAGAACACGTTGGCGCAGACGAACGCCAGCCCGTTGGCCAGCGCCGGGTGCAGCCGCGCCCATTCCACCAGCGAGGTCACCACCGCCAGGTGGATGCCGGTGTTCACCAGCCCGATCAGCGAGAAGCCGGCGAACTGACGGGTGGTTTCACTCCGCAGCATGGCGCGCCTCCTGCGGTGCGGCGACGGGCGCCGCGGCACCCTGCCCGTAGCGTTCCCGCACGATGTAGACCGGCCGCTGCTTCGCCTCGCTATAGATGCGGCCGATGTATTCCCCCAGCACCCCGATGCCCATCAGTTGTATGCCGCCCAGGAACAGCACCGCCGTCAGCAGCGACGCATAGCCCGGCACCTCCACCCCGAAGACCAGCGTCTTGGCGATGATCAAGATGCCGTACAGGAACGACAGCGCCGCCATGCCGAAGCCGGCATACGCCCAGACCGACAGCGGCACCGTGCTGAAGCTGGTCAGCCCGTCCAGCGCCAGGGCCCACAACCGCCGCAGGTTGAATGACGAAGTGCCGCTGGTGCGGGCCTCCACCGTGAACTCGACCACCGTCTGCCGGAAGCCGACCCAGGCGAACAGCCCCTTCATGAAGCGCCGCCGCTCGGGCAGCCGCTTGAGCGCCTCCACCACCCGCCGGTCCATCAGCCGGAAGTCGCCCACGTCGCGCGGAATGTGGCATTCCGACATCCAGTTGTGCACGCTGTAGAACCAGCCGGCCGCCTTGCGCTGTAGCGGATGGTCGGTCTCGCGGGAGGCGCGGCGGGCCAGCACCACGTCGCTGCCGGCGCGCCACTGCGCCACCAGCGCGCGGATCAGCTCGGGCGGATGCTGCAGGTCGGCATCCATCGGCACCACCGCGTCGCCGCGGGCCGCATCGATGCCGGCCGTCAGCGCCGATTCCTTGCCGAAGTTGCGCGAGAGTTCCAGCGCCACGATGCGCGGGTTGCGCCCGGCATGGCGGCGCAGCACCTCCAGCGTGTCGTCGCGGCTGCCGTCGTCGACGCAGACGATCTCGTAGTCCAGCCCCTGCAACGTGGCCAGCACCCCTTCCAGCCGCGCGAAAAAGGCGTCCAGCCCCCGGCCCTCGTTGAAGCAGGGCACGACGACGGACAGGCACTGCGACGGCAGCGCAGTGCCCTGTGGCACGAGGGGATCAGGCGACATGGTGACGCCGGCACCGCCAGGAAACGGGCGCCGGCAAAGCGTGGCAAACCCGGGAGCATAGCGATTGCGCAAGCGCGGTCCTACAGCCATGCCCGCAAAAGCAGCACATCGGGGGACCGGGGCGCCCTCCATTCTCAGGAGCGATGCCACCCCACCCCCACCGATTGCCCCATCCATGAGCTACGCCCTGCTCCGCTCGTTGGCGACGCAGTCCTTGCCCGCCACGGTCTCCAACCCCGAGGATATCGACCTGCTGCGCGCCTATGTGGCGGCACGCCTGGTGGAAGCCGACATTCCCAAGCCCGAGCTGCTGCCGCACGGCCAGCGGGCCCAGGCGCCCACCACCGTGAAGGCCATCACCGTGGCCGGCCGCAAGATCGCCGAGGCGCCCCAGGGACGGCGCCAGCGTCGCTGATCCGCGCACATTTCATCTTGTACGTGGCTATGACCACACACCCCGGTCGATAGGCCGCCCCGCTACACCACCACCGGCAGCACACCCACCAGCGACGCATTCCACGACCCGTCCAGGTGCGCGACGTGGAACACCTCCTGCGGTCCGGTGATCCCGTCTGTGATCTGCGTGACCCCGGTGTTGTTCACGATGAGCCACAGGTCGGCACTGGTGCGGGTGTCGGCGGTGATGACCACCGACTTGATCACCTGCAGCGGCGACGCGAACAGCTTGCCGGTGCCGAACAGGGCCGCCACGTCCGACGCCGTGGCCGCGCGCGACACGGTCGCGGTGCCGGTGCCCGACACCCAGGCGCCGTTGTTTTCCACCAGAGCCACGCCGCCATTGGCCAGTGCCAGGTACTGGTTGCCGGTCGCGAGGTTGGCGGTCAGCTTGCTGATGTCCACCGCCTTGTTCAGCAGCTTGCTGAAGTCCAGCGTGTCCTTGCCGTTGCCGAAGTCGGTAATCGTGGTGGTGGAGGTGCCCGTCTGGTAGACGCTGCTGGCCGCCAGCACGAAACGGTCGTCGCCGGCGCCGCCGGTGAGGGTGTCGCGGCCGGCGCTGGCTTCCAGCACGTCCACGCCGTCGTTGCCGCGCAGGATGTCGTCGCCCCGGCCACCCACCGCGCTGGAGCCGCCCACCGGCGCCCAGAAGCTGTTGGCCTTTACCGGGTCGCCGACGAAGGTCACCTTGCCCTTGCCGACCGTGTCGCGCGCATCGAAGCTGGTAGAGCCGGCGGCCATGACCTTCGCAAAATCGGCGACCGAGCCGGTCAGGCTGCAGTCCTGGGTGAAGAACACCTTGAACGCCGTGCTGCCGCCCAGCTTGTAGCTGCCGGCCGCCATGTCCCAGACGATATCCGAGGCCAGGTCGCCCGACAGCTTGGCATCGCTGCCGTTACGGTCCAGCGCCGGCCGCCCGCCGGTGGCCGACAGCCCCGCCGCCGCCAGGGCGGTGACGATGCGCCCGCCGGTCGTGCTGCCGGCCGCCTGGTCCAGTTCCCACCGCGATGCCTCACGCCCTGCGCCGGCCAGGTAGAGCAGCGAGGTTTCGACCATCGCCTCGCTCGCCACCGCCAGGTCCGTCGTGCCCGACGCATCGACCAGCAGTTGCGCCCGGGTGGTCTGCCCGATGTCCAGCCCCGTGGCCATCGCCAGCACGTCGGCCTGGGTGAAGTTGCCCAGGCCCTTGGTCCGCACCAGAAACGCCTGCGCGAAGTCCACCGAATTGGGCAGGCCGTCGTTGCTGAGCGCCAGTCCGGGCATGCTGAGGCCGATGCGCGCGACATCCAGCATCGAGGCGCCGCCGCGCATGAACTGCATGGCCAAGTTGTAAAGGCCCGCATCGGGGGCGCGGTCGAACAGGAGGAAGAAGAAGCGGGCGAGGTTGTCGGCAGGGCTCTGCGCGACCGAGGGGGAGGCGTAGAGCCAGCGCAGGGCGTCGCCCAAAGTGGCGGTGCCGGAGTCGACGCGGGTGGACAGGGCCGTGAGCAGCGAATCACCGGGTTGATCGATCGTCAGCACTTGGAAGAAGTTGGCGATGACGGATTTGGTGGGGGGCTTGGTCGCTGTAGCCATGGGCAGAGAATTTTTTCGGGTCCTACTCAGCGTATCGGCTTACGACCGTGGAAACTTGAATGCGGTTCAACCCTCCACACCGCTGAGCAATACCGCGTTGCACTGTCAATCAAGCTTCCGCTTAAGCGCACCATGGGTTCAACACAACCGTCTTTGACGTCGCTATTCCCCATGGCGACCTTGCAAAACCTACTCTTAAAACTAGCAAGACACTCGAAGCACTATGCGATTTGCAGTGTCTTCAATAAGCATATATCTCGCTCCAAAAATTCTTTTGCCTGCCTCCTCAACTCACAAATATTATCCTCAGCACTCCGCAAAGCGACCCCATCTTTCATTATTATTTGATTTTGAGAACTCAAAATTTCCCATGCAAATCCAGCCCAGTCATCTGGCGATTTTCGGCCTTTTGAAATCGCAAGCAGAAACAGTTGCTGGAATCTTCCGACATTTATCCCGCCACCAGTAAGTGGGCTGGCCAAATAAGCAATCTCAGCGCCAGATCGAGCGCGCTCAAAAAAATAGGCGTTTAAACGGTCTGTGTGCTTTTTTGCATTCGCTGCCAAATTTTTTTCCCGCACAGGGACAACATCACCCTTGCCGATGAGCACAAGCAAACACTCAATCAATTGATCAATATTTACACCCTCCTCCCTGAGAACGTGCGCCAGCGAGTAGATTGAAATCGGCTGTTTTTCCGCCATGGCAGACAGGACTGGTCGGTAAATATTCTCAGCCAATACGGCCTCCCCTTGCGGCCCCTTTACATTGAGCGCGACCGAGTCACAATCCTTAATCAACAAAACACGCTGCACAAGTAAATAATTATGTCTTTCAAGATTTGTTATCTTTCGCCCGCCTTTGATCCAATAGTCTCTTCTGAACTGCTGATTGAGCACAAAATCACGAACAGTTTCACGAAAAACAACATCTTGAAAACCTGATATAAACGACTGCTGATCTGGCGTAAGACCAATACCCGGAACAAGCTCGAGATAATTGGCAGAACAAGCATAACTCATTTTAGCATCGCTCATCCAACTGTCCATCTCAGAAAAAGACATTGGCCGCCAGTCTTTATTGAAATACTCGTGCGCCAAATAATTCCTTTGCAAGCCCTTCATAGAGTTCAAACGAGCAAGCGCTGGAGTGTTCGCACGAAAAAAAGCCGGGTTTACTTTTTCCAAATCCTCAGCGAATTTTAAAGCCTCGTCGATTCTTGAAACTATTGGACTGCCCGGAGCGCTCATGACCGCGGAATGATTTACCAACAAATTACGCAGGGGAATACTAGGCGCCCAGCCAGTATCAACATTATAGCTGACATATAGCACACCGCCGACCTTCAACTTGCGTCGAATGAAGTCGGTTATTGTTTTGCGGTTGGTATCAGAGATCCAACTCCATATTCCGTGCAAACCTATAAAACTAAAATCAGGCAAATCGTCGCGCGCGCAAAAATCAAAAAAAGCCTCATCGCTCAATTCCGATCTCGCACCCGACGCAGCAGCCATTTCACGTGCAAATCCCGCCTGCACAGGATTAAAATCATTACCCCACCAAGATACCGCACCACTCGCGGCATGAATATTTATACTCAAACCCTGACCAAAACCCAACTCACATCCGTCACCAGGGCCTGGAGGAACAAAACCCATAGTCGCAAGAGCCAGATCCGCCCTTAGAGGGTTCAATTCCCCGTAATAACCAAAGTTATAGTCGATCTCAGTGACATAACCATCAGACCAGTCCAAAGCCACAGTTGCTCCAATACAGTTCCAACAATAAACAAAAGGCCTCTGTCACGAAGTGACAGAGGCCTTTTTCAACAATGCCCGACCTTCGCCGAGCATCGGCTTAAAGCCAATTAAGCGAAAGTGAAGTCCGCAACCGTCAGGCTCGACAGATCCACAACGCCCGTCAGCTTAACAACCGTATCGGTTGCTGCAGCATCTGTAAGGCCAGCAGCGTTGTTGGTCAGCACTTCAACAACATAGGTGTTGCCACTGAACTGGAACCACTTAATTGCCGCATTAGTACCACCGTTGGTGCTAGAGGAGGCAATACCCAGTGCTGCTGCAAGCGTTGCTGCTCCCGAAACGTCGATTTTGCCGGCAGTGAAAGTTTCAGTACCCTGATCCTTGAACTGAATAGAGTCAACCTTTGTCGCGAAGTCGGTAATGGTGACGATTTCTTTGCCGGCACCGTAAACGGAACTCTTGACATCGAAACGATCAGCCCCGCCATTACCGGTCAGCGTGTCAGCGCCGGTTCCAGAAACGAGAGTGTCAGCCCCAGTACCGCCGATCAAAATATCAGCCTTGCTGGAACCGGTCACGGTCAGCTTGCCGGTAAATGCCGAAGCATCAACCTTAGAACCAATATTTGCACCAGCCAGAGCATTGGTGATGGTCAAATCCGTATCACCAGTGATGGTAATCGCCGAATTGTCGTTATTACCAAGAGCGGTAATCACGTTTGCGCTTCCAGCCTTCGTTGCAACACCAGTCGACGAAAGCGCAACGGTGGTGATGCCACTCAGGTTCAGTGCTGCCAAGGTTTTCGCAGCGCCGTTAACGTTGTTGATTTCAACAGACGTCGAGGTATCACCAACCTTGTTAGCAATCGTCACGGTGCCGGTGTTACCGGCTTGGTTGTCGATTACAAACTTGCTGGAGTTGTTGGCATTAGTGAACGATTCGCTCAGGTTACCCGAGCCAACGCGGAACTGATTAATGGACGTCAGAGTGGAAACGTCAACACCCGAACCAGTAGTGTTGAAGCCGAGGACTTCGAAGCCCGTAGCAGCGTTGATCTTTGCAACTTGTGCAGAGCTCAGTGCTGCACCTTCGTTCGTGATCAGAGAGTCGCCGGTGCCAGCGCCGCCATCCAATTGCGAACCTGCAGCCACTTGGGCCAGTGCACCAGCTTTCAAAACCAGGGAATCATTACCAGCGCCGCCCTTGAATGCAAAAGTCGTAGCGACTGTTGCAGCGGTCACGTCTGCGGTCACACCAGCGGTAGTGGCAGAAGCATCAATCGTCTTGACGTTGGCAGTGCCTTCAGTAAGAGTGATTTTCTGGTCACCAGTAATGGTAAGGGTTGCCAAGTTAGCACCAGTATTGTCCAGCGTAACCTTGCTTGCAGCGCCAGTGCTGTTCAGAGTCAGTGCCGTCCCAACGGAAGTCAGATCAAGCTTGACAGTGCTACCAGTGGTGCCAGTACCAACTGCATTAACGTTCACGGTTGCAGCACCGTTCACATTCACGGTACCGGTGGCGGTAGCCGCAGCGTTTACTTTGATCAGGCTAACAGATTGAGCAGAACCAGTCTTCACGGTGAATACATCACCGTTAGCCATCGCTGCCGGGCTTTCGAGCGTGAGGTTTGTGACGCCAGCCAACGTCGATGCGTCGAAGGTCTTAGTATTGGTCAGAACACCGTTGTTCAGCCACAGCGACTCAACGTTCGACAGTTGCGGCAACGTAAGCGTGTCGATTGCGTCAGCTGCTTTGTTGAACAACTTGAAGGTGTCGAAACCAGCACCGCCATTAACCTGATCGCCAGCCGTAGCAGTCAGGTTCGTGCCGGTGTTATCACCGATGATCGTGTCGTTTGCAGCCGTACCAGTGATGACATCAATGCCCGTCGTCAGCGTCAGGTTGGGTGACACACCGCTGATCGAGGTAGGACGATCACTGGAGCTGTTTGCAGCTTGCGAATAGGACAGGTTCGAAGCGACAGCATTGCTGAATGCAGTTGCAACAGAACCATAGGAGGAGTCGTTCGTGAGCGAAAGCAGACGCTCGGCCAAGTTCAGAACCACTTGACCACGATTGGCAGCACCGAAGATGCCGAGAACGTCAGCAACATACTGAGCCAGATCCGGACGGTTAGAGAAACCGGCGTTCGACACGATCAGCGAACCGAGCTGTGCATTGGTCAGACCCGAGGTGGCGCCTTGGATTTGAGCAACGATGGCAGCTTCGCCGTTGGCAGCATAGTTCTGCGACAGGTTCAGGTAGGTGCTGGAAGCCGGAGCTGCGCCGCGGACGAGCTGGTAGCCAGCAATGATTGCGATGTCTTTAGACAGTGCCATGAGAGTCCTAGTAGAGGAAGGTTGAGAACCGATGAGACGTTCGGGGAGACTCGCCTCCGTGATGCCCACGGCAGCCTGCCACCCCCTAAGTCGCGTGGGCATTATCACTGAAACCGGGAAAGGCCCCGGACCGGCGACAGATGCTTCATTGCCAACTTGGGCGCAAATATAAAAGGCGCTCCAGACGCGCACAAGTGACGCTCGTCACACGTTGTACCAAACAGCGGACCACCCCTAGTGGCGCCCGTCTTGGCGGCTGGGCGACGGGGCCTGACCAACCCCGCCGCCCAACCGTGCCGAACCCAGCATTGCACTCGAAAAACATGCGGTTCCTTGCCCCAACCTTCCACAACCGAGGCAGGCGGATTGTAGCTCCTATATGAGATGCCTATATGAGATTTTTTGTGAGGCACTAAAACGTTCCAAAACGCCCTGTCGTCACGAAAAGTTGCAAACTAGCCACATCCCCTGCGCGGCGCAGTGCCGGGCGCCGCCTACCAGCTGACCCGCAGGCTGGTGTACGGCCCCTTGCTGCTCAGGCGGAACAGCGACAGTCTGGCGCGCTGCTCCAGCCATTCGGCGCCCACCGTCCACTGCGCGTGGGGCGACAAGGTCAGCTGGTATTCCAGCCGTGCCACGGTGCGGGTGGTCTCGCGCACACGGTTGTTGTCCAGGAAGGGGCGGTAGCCCTGGCTGTCGGTGTAGCGGCCCAGTTCCAGGTCGGCCAGCAGGCCGCCGGGCAGGCCCTGCCCTGCCGCGCCAGCCAGGGCCGCCAAGGCGGTCAAAGGCAGGTAGGTGGCCACGCGCACGCTGCTCTGCACCTGCCGGCCGCCGGGGCGGTCGGGGTTGGTCGGGTTGTCGGCGCCGTGGCGCACGGCGGCCAGCCACTGGCCGCCGGTGCCGGTGTCGCAGGCGAACGAGGCCGCGCCGCCCAGGTAGCGGCCCGACAACACCTCGTTGCTCAGGTAGCGGCGCGACTGCAGTTCCAGCCCGGCGCGGGCCTGGCAGGCCTTCAGCACGCCTTCGCGCCACAGGCCGGCCCAGCCGCCGGCCACGCCGGTGGCGGCATAGCGGGTGCCCGACTGGATCTGCACGCTGGCGGCCGATGCGGCGGCATAGGCGCCGGTGGCGTTGCCGGTGCGCTCGTCGCGGCGCAGGAAGGTGCGCTCGACGGCGGCATCGCCCTGGGTGGAATCGGCCTCGGGCGCCGCGTGGCTGCGGCGGCGGCGCAGGTTGGCGCTCAGTTCCCAGCGGCTGCCGTCGGCGTCGTCGCGGCGCAGCTCGATCTGCGCATCGGCCCGCAGGTAGCTGCCGGGCCGCGCCAGCAGGCTGCCGTCGACCACCTCGCGCTCGACCGGCGGGGCGTCCAGCGGGGTCAGCGTCAGCCGGGTCAGGTTGGGCGCGCCCGCCAGGTTGCTGTCGTGCCCCGCGCGCAGCGTGGCCGACAGCCGGTGCCGCCATTGGCCGGCGGGCTGCCAGGCGGCCTGCAGGGTGGTAAGGGCCGGGCGCAGGCGGGCCGGCAGGTCGGGGTCGGCCAGCAGCGAGCGGATCAGGCCGAGGGACGAGAGCGCATCGCCCACGCCGGCCAGGGCGATGGCGTAGTCCACCCGGGCGCCCTTCTGGTCGGGGTCGAACATCAGCGCCCGCTCCAGGTGGTCGGCGGCATCGACGTAGCGGCCCTGCTCCAGGTACAGCCGGCCCAGCATGGCCAGGAAGTCGCTGTCGCGCTGGCAGTCTGACAGTGCAGCCTGCCAGGCGTCGA
Source organism: uncultured Xylophilus sp. (assembly GCA_913776965.1). GTDB lineage: Bacteria > Pseudomonadota > Gammaproteobacteria > Burkholderiales > Burkholderiaceae_C > Xylophilus. The sequence goes on along the minus strand of CAJYQL010000040.1, from coordinate 6,055 downwards.
GCGCGCCGGGGGCGTCGGGCGCGGGCAGGCGAGCGCGGGCCTCGCAGGCGGCGCCGTCGGGGGCGGATGCGGCGCTGGCGCCGGTGGGCACGGCTGCGAGGGCGCTGGCGGCGGTGTCGGCAACCGCGGGTGCTACGGTGGGCGCCGGCTCGGCCGCAACGGCGCCCGCGCAGGCGCCGGCCGCGGCGCAGGCCCACAGCAGGTGGCGCACGGCCGGCCGCCGCGGGGCCCTAATGGTCGGTGTCGTTGCCAACGGCGGCCCGCAGCGGGTAGGCGTAGACATGGTGCGGCACCCGCATGCCTTCCAGCAGGAAGGTGCCCATCGACTGCAGGCCGGCGGCGCCGACCTGCGCGGCCAGCCCTTCGCCAACCAGGATCGGGTGGGCTAGTTCGCCGGTCATCTCGACCAGCCGGCTGGCGATGGTGACGGTGCGGCCCATCACCATGTGGGTCCGCCGCCGCGCCAGCCCGAAAGATCCGGCCATGGCCGGCCCGGTCTCGACGCTGATGCCGAGCGAGAGCGGCTCCAGGCCCGCCGGCGCCGGGTCGGGCAGCACGCCGTGGATGGCGCGCAGCAGCGCCACCGCGGCCTGCAGCGCCTGGCGGGCGCCCTCTTCGGTGGACAGGCCGTCGCGGGCGGTGTCGGGACTGCCGTTCCACACGGCGAAGACGGCATCGCCCTGGAAGGCCTCGATCACGCCGCCATGCTCTTCCACCACCCGGGTGGCGGTGGAGAAGAAGGCGTGCAGCACGGCGGCCGCCTCTTCCGGCGGGCGGGTGTCGCAGTACGCGGAAAAGTTGCGGATATCGGCGAACAGCACCGACACCTGCCGCGTGACGGCCTTGATCGCGCCCGAGGGCGGCTGCAGCGCCAGCGCCGCGGCCACCGGGGCCGGCAGGTAGCTGGACAGGTGGGCGTAGAGCTGGTCGCGGTCGATGCGGCTGCGGGCGTGTTCCAGGATGCCCAGGGTCGAGCCGAACAGCAGCACGAACAGCACCGGTGCCTGCCAGCCGATCCACACCGCCCCGCGCGTGAGCAGCAGCGCATGGCCGCCCCACAGCAGCACGCACCACACGATGGCCACCAGCGGCAGCAGGTAGACCGGGAAGCGCCGCGGCCGGCGCTGCGGCGCGCCTGCGGTTGCCGCCGCTCCAGCACTACCACCCGCTGGAGCCGCCCGCCACGGCCGGAGGGACAGCGCCAGCAACCCCAGCATGCCCAGCCCGGCGGCGGCAGCCTGCACCGCCGGCCCGGCGCGCGGGGTGGAGGGCGTGCGGCCGTCGATCAGCGCGGTGACGATCTGCAGGTGCGCCAGGAAGCCGGCGCTCATGCCGCCGAACGGCGTGCCGATGGAGTCGTTCAGCCCGAAGGCGCTGCTGCCCAGCAGCACCCAGGCATTGGACAGCAGCCCGGCAGAAGCCCGGCCGGCCAGCACGTCGGCGGCGGACACGCTGGCGTAGGCGTCGGGGTGCTGGTGCCAGGCGATGCGCAGGTCGCCCCGCGCGTCGAGCGGCACCGGGCCGGTGAGTTGCGGCGCGCCGAGCTTCCAGGCCGGGTCCCACCAGCCGGTGCCGCGCTCCAGCGACAAGTCGGGCGCGCCGGTGCCCTGCATCAGCGCCGCCAGGCCGAGTGCTGGATAGGACTTGCCCTGGAAGCAGATGACCGCCGGTTGGTGCCGCACGATGCCGTCGCTGCCCACCCGCGGAGTGATGTGGCCGGCCCGGGCGAAGCGGATCGCCTCGTAGTTGGCCAGGTAGCCGGCAGCGGTGGCGAACGGTGCCGGGCAGGCGGGCCAGTCGAGCGCACCGGTCAGGGCGCCCACCGACGGGCTGCCGCCCTGCTCCAGCGCCAGCACCTGGGCAGTGACCGGCTGGTGGCGGGCGATGGCACCGGTCAGAGCCTCGCTGCCGGGCAGGCTGTCGGGAAAGACGATGTCGAAGATCTGCTGGCCGGCGCCGGCCGCAGCGATGCGGTCGATCAGCCGGGCCTGGGTTTCGCGCGGCCAGGGCCAGGGACCGACTTCGCGCAGGCTGCGCTCGTCGATGTCCACCACGACGATGCGGCGCTCTTCCTTGCGGTCGGCGCCCAGCCGCCAGACGAGGTCACCGGAGCGTTCTTCCAGCTGTGCCAGCAGCGGGCCGGCGCCCGCCTGCAGCGCTGCCCACAGCAGGGTGGCGAGCAGCACCGCCAGCAGCGCGACGCCGTACCGGCCCGGAAGCCCCCCTCTCCACGGCGCCAATCAACGCCCCCAGAGGGTGATGCCCTTGAGTTCGCCTTCGGTGAGCGTGCGGTTGAAGTAGTAGGCGGCCTGCGACCGGTCGTTGGTCACGATGCCCGAGGTGTGCGGGCTGGTGAGCACGCCGGTGGCCTTGTCGATCGTGCCGCCCTTTTCTTCCAGGGTGACCGTCTTGATCGTCGGGTTGGTGATGGTGAGGGAGGTGTCGTACGTGTTGCGCACGAAGTCCATGCTGAGCGTGCCCTTGTCGACCGAGGCGGCCTCCAGCACGCCGCCGGCGCGGGTGAGGTTGGCGGCGGCGCCGGCCAGGCGGAAATCGGCCTTCACCTCGCCGGAGATCGGTGCGCTGCCGGCGGCCGGGTCGCGGAAGATGCGGTAGCCGCTGTCCAGCATGAGCAGGCTGCTGGGGGAGACGTATTCCCAGCCGGCCTTGCTGGCGTCCGTCAGCACCGTGACAGCAGGGCCGCCGGTATTGATGGGGGTGACCGACGCGATGCTGATCTTGTCGCCGATGGGCGCGGTACTGACGTTGGCTTCGTAGGTGCCCCAGCGGCCCCAAGCCAGCTGGTCCACCACCGGCGGCCTGGTCGCGACGATGGGCGTGCTGCCGCCCACCGTGTCCGCACCGCCTGCGCTGCCGCCGGTCCCGCTGCCGGCACCCGGCACCGTGACCGGGCCGACCGCCGCCAGGAAGGTCTGCACCGCGTTGACCTTCTGTTCGCTGGCGACCACCTTCTCGACCACCGTGGGATCGGCGTCCGACAGCTTGGTCGATGCGGCCGGCGCCGCGGTGGTGCGGGTGCCGAGGGCGATGTGCTCGATCGAGGGCACGACCTGGGCGGTCGCCTGCATGCGGGCCAGCTCCAGCGTCTGGCCCTTCATATCGGCGGTCAGCAGCTTTTCGGCGCCGTTCAGGCAGGGGCCGAGCGAGCCCTGGCAGCCGCCGGCCAGCGGCGTGAGCGCGATGGCGCCGGCATAGACCGAGGCGAAGGTGGTGCCGCCGCGGGTGCGCGCGACGAAGTCGGTGCCCTTCACGCCGATGGCGGCGACGGGCGTGTTGAGCCGGAACTTGTCGCGCGCGGCTTCGCCCCAGGTGCCGGTGATGGAGCGCACCACGCCCTCGTCGAGCCGGAACTTGATCGCGTTGAGGGCGGGCACGTCGGCCGAATGGCTGTAGTTCTCGATCTGCAGGCGGCTGGACGGCCGGACGCTGACCCGGCCGCCGTCGACGAAACGCAGGTGCACGTGGCCGCCGGCCTGGGTCTCCACCCGGTCGCCGACACGGATCGGGGTGCCGCGGTCGACCGTGGCGGCTTCGCCGCTGGGCGAGATGACACGGGCCACGCCGATGACGAGGGTCGCCTCGCCGACGATCGGCGCCGAGGCAGTCGCGCCCGCGGCACAGGCGGCCGCCCACAGCAGGCCGCCGGCCCACACGGGGCGGAAGGCGAAGGACCGGGAATGCTTGCGATCGGACATGGTGGCACCTTTGAGCAGACCGATTTTCGCACGCGGGCCCGGGCGCGCGTTGTGCGCCGGATCACAGATGATGCGTGGGGCGAACTGGCTAAACTGGGTCCAGAATGCCAGTTTCGTTACAACTGCTGGGGCAGTTCCCGCTGCTGCGCCCGATTCCGCAGGACACCCTCGCCGTGCTGTCGCAGCAGATGACGCTGCAGTCCTTCGCGCGCCGGGCGATGGTGCTGTCGAAGGACAAGCCCACGCTGGAACTGGGCTTTCTGGTGGACGGCCGACTGCAGGGCGTGGATTTCACGGTGGACGGCCGCAGCGTGGGCCTGTACTTCGTGGAGCCGGGCGACTACTTCGGGGAGTTGTCGGTGGTCGACGGCAAGGCGCCGTCGGAATTCGTGGTGGCGGCCAACAAGTCGACCGTCGCGTTCCTGGAAGCGCGGGCGGCGCGGGAGCTGATCCTGGGCCACCCGGAACTCGCCCGGGCGGTGATGGAACGCCTCGCCCACCGGGTGCGCGCCGTGACGGCCCAGCGCACGCTGCTCGGCCTGCCCAACCCGTTCCAGCGGCTGAGCGTGCTGCTGCTGCAGCTGTCCCAGGACCGCCCGGGCACCGGCCCCGAGGTGGACCAGGTGCCGACCCACCAGGAGCTGGCGATCATGATCAACGCCAGCCGCGAAACCGTGACCCGGGCCTTCCAGGTGCTGTTCCTGCACAAGGTGCTGGTGCGCGAAGGCAATACACTGCGGCTGGTCCAGCCCGCGATGCTCCGGGACATCGCCGAAGGCCGCACCGAGCCGCCCAAGGCCTGACCCCGCGGGGCGCGTCCGGCCCCGCCTGCTTCCTGCCCGGCTGCGTTTTTCGCCTTTCCCTGCCATGCATCCAGATTCCCCTTCCCCCACCGGCGGCACCGAGATTCGCTGGGCCGAGATCGGCGGCGAGCGCTATGCCGTCCGCGACCTGACGCCGGACGACACCAGCGCCATGCTGGCCCTGCACCGCCGGGTGTTCGGCGCGGACTCCGATACCTCCTGGTTCGACTGGAAGTACCAGGCCGGCGGCGCAGTCGGTGTGGCCATGTGGCGCGGCGACGAGATGGTCGCGCACGGCGCGGGCCTGCCCCGGCCGCTGTGGCACCGGGGTGTGCGCACCACCGGCATGCAGGTGGGCGACGTGATGACCGCACCCGAATACCGCGGCATCCTGACCCGCCAGGGCCCGTTCTTCCACACGACCAAGATGCTCTACGAGAGCAAGCTCGGGCCGGCACCGAAGATCGCGATCGGCTACGGCTTCCCGAGCGAGCGCCACATGCGGCTCGGCGCCGCCCTGCGGCTGGGCTGGGACCGGGGCCCGATCCACGGCCTGTCGTGGCCGGCGGCCGATCCGGCGCAGCCCGCGCCGGCCCTGCGCTGGTGGCGCTGGGAACCGCTGGATGCGGCCGCGCCGGGCTTCGACGCCGCCATCCAGGGCGCCTGGGATGCGATGCGGCCCGAAGCCGCGGCGATGGGCCTCACGCTCGGCGAGCGCAGCCCCGCCTACCTGCGCTGGCGCTTCTGCGACCGGCCCGACAAGGCCTACCGCTTCTTCGCGTTGCGCCGGCCCTGGAGCCGCACCGTCCGCGGCATCGCGGTGACCGAGATCCCGGCGGCCGGCCGGCCGATGATGTGGCTGGACTGGGTCGGCCCGCTGCGCCTGATGGCGCTGGCGACGCTTGCCTGCCGGCGCGAAGCCGGCCGCGCGGGCGCCAGTGGCATGACCGCCTGGGCGACGCCGGCGGTGCGCGAGCACCTGGCGGCCACCGGCCTGTCGGACGTGACCGAGACGGCGCGCCTGGGCGTGCCGGTGGCGTCCGACGTGCAGGCGGACGCGGTCGCCGGCTTCCGCTGGTGGTTCATGGGCGGCGATACCGACTTCCTCTGACCGCCCTCCCCTTCTTCCGATCCCGCTTCCGCCCATGACCGCTCCCCCTTCGGCGACCGCCGCCCGCGACGCCCTGCTGTTCGTCGTCGGCGTCAACGACATCGGCACCTTCCAGCAGCGGCTGATGCAGTCGCCCTGCCTGCAGCCGGGCGGCTGGCCAGTGATCGCGCACGTCGGCGCCCGCTCGGCCGCCGAGGCGTTCAACGGCGCGATGGACGGCACTGCGCGTGCCGCCGGCGTGCGCTGGCTGGTCTGGGTGCACCAGGACGTGGTGCTGCCGGTGGGCTGGGACGTGCGCTTCCTGGCGGCACTGGCCGAGGCCACCGGCAGCACCACGTCCTGGTGCACCCAGACCAGCCAGCGCACGCCGGCGGCACGCGCAGTGCCGTCCATCGCGCCGTTGAACGCCTCGGCGGCCGAGCGGG
>CAJYQL010000039.1 GCA_913776965.1 uncultured Xylophilus sp. | reverse complement strand
CGCTGATGGGCAAGTTCCCGATGATCCTGGTGGCCGGGCCATCGAGCGGCATCGCCAGCGTGAAGGATTTCGTCGCCCAGGCCAAGGCGCGGCCGGGCAGCCTGAACTACGCCTCTGCCGGCGCGGGCAGCCCGCACCACCTGGCGATGGAGTTGCTGAAGAGCGAGGCCGGCCTGTTCATGGTGCACATCCCCTACCGCGGCGCGGCGCCCGCCCTGACCGACGTGGCGGGCGGCCAGGTGCCGGCGATGATGGTGGACCTGGCCGCAGGCTCCGGCTTCATCAAGGGCGGCAAGGTCAAGCCGCTTGCCGTGGCGAACGCCACGCGCCTGCCGCAGCTGCCCGACGTGCCGACCTTCGCCGAGCTGGGCTACAAGAACGTCGAAGCGGCCGCGCTGGTCGGCATGGTGGCCCCCGCCGGCACGCCGGCCGACACCATCGCGACGCTGAACCGGCAGGTCGTGGCCGCGATCCGCGATCCGGCCGTGACCAAGCGCATGGTGGACTTCGGCGTGGAGCCGGTCGGCAACACCAGCGCGCAGTTCGCCGAGCTGCTGCGCACCGAGACGGTCCGCTGGCAGAAGCTGATCCGGGATCTGAAGATCACGCTGGATTAGGCAGAGAAGATCCCCCCGTGGCAGCTGCGCTGCCTCCCCCCTTCGCTGCGCAAGGGGGGGCGACGCCGGTGGACAGGCAGAGCCCGATCCACGGCGTCCCTGCTGAACGAATGCGACGAGCCGGGCGCCTTGCCGTCACAGGCAATGTCGAACCCAGGACTCGCCCCATGACGACCACCGCTTCCCCCACCGCCGGCCGCTGCCCGGTCGACCACACCGCGCTCGCCGGCCTGCGCGCTCCCAACGGCTGCCCGGTCAGTGCCCAGGCGGCCGCCTTCGATCCGTTCTCCGACGGCTACCAGCAGGACCCGCCGGACTACGTGCGCTGGGCGCGGGCGCAGGAGCCGGTGTTCTGGAGCCCGCAGCTCGGCTACTGGGTGGTGACGCGCTACGAGAGCATCAAGGCGATCTTCCGCGACAACATCACCTTCAGCCCGTCGAACGCGCTGGAGAAGATCACCCCGACCGGCCCCGAGGCCAATGCGGTGCTCGCGTCGTACGGTTTCGCGCTGAACCGCACGCTGGTCAACGAGGACGAGCCGGCCCACATGCCGCGCCGCCGCGCGCTGATGGACCCGTTCACGCCCGAGGAACTGCGCCACCACGAGCCGATGGTGCGCCGGCTGGCACGCGACTACGTCGACCGCTTCGTGAACGACGGCCGGGCCGACCTGGTGGACCAGATGCTGTGGGAGGTGCCGCTGACCGTCGCCCTGCACTTCCTCGGCGTGCCCGAAGAGGACATGGACACGCTGCGCCAGTACAGCATCGCCCACACCGTCAACACCTGGGGCCGGCCGAAGCTGGAGGAACAGGTCGCGGTGGCGCATGCGGTCGGCAACTTCTGGCAGTACGCCGGCAAGGTGCTCGACAAGATGCGCCAGGACCCGGACGCGCCCGGCTGGATGCAGTACGGCATCCGCAAGCAGAAGGAGTTCCCCGACGTCGTCACCGACTCCTACCTGCATTCGATGATGATGGCCGGCATCGTCGCCGCGCACGAGACCACCGCCAACGCGACCGCCAACGCGCTCAAGCTGCTGCTGCAGCACCCCGACACCTGGCGCGAAATCTGCGAAGACCCGGGCCTGATTCCCAACGCGGTGGAGGAATGCCTGCGCCACAACGGCTCGGTGGCGGCCTGGCGCCGGCTGGTGACGGCCGACACGCAGATCGAGGGCATGGACATCCCGGCCGGCGCGAAGCTGCTGATCGTCACCTCGTCGGCCAACCACGACGAGCGGCATTTCGCCGATGCCGACCTGTTCGACATCCGGCGCGAGAACGCGAGCGACCACCTGACCTTCGGCTACGGCTCGCACCAGTGCATGGGCAAGAACCTGGCCCGCATGGAGATGCAGGTGTTCCTGGAGGAGCTGACCCGCCGGCTGCCGCACATGCGGCTGGCCGAGCAGACCTTCAGCTATGTGCCCAACACCTCGTTCCGCGGGCCGGAGCACCTGTGGGTGGAATGGGACCCGGCGCAGAACCCGGAACGGTCCCGGCCGGAACTGCTCGCGGTCGAGACACCGGTGCGGATCGGCGAGCCCTCGCGCCATGCGATCGCCCGCACCGTGGTGGTCGAGCGCGCCGCGCCGGCGGCCGACGGCATCGTCCGGCTGCGGCTGGTGGCGGCCGACGGGCGCGCCCTGCCCCGCTGGGCGCCGGGCTCGCACATCGACCTGGAATGCGGCACGCCCGACCGGTCGCGCCAGTATTCGCTGTGCGGCGATCCGGACGACCGCCACGCCTTCGAGATCGCGGTGCTGCGCGAGACCGGCGGGCGCGGCGGCTCGGACTGGGTCCATGCCCATGCGGTGCCGGGCGCCCGGCTGCGCATCCGCGGGCCGCGCAACCATTTCCGATTCGACGAGACCGCGCCGCGGGCGATCTTCGTCGCGGGCGGCATCGGCATCACGCCGGTTGCGGCGATGGCCCGCCGGGCCCGGGCGCTCGGCATCGACTACGAACTGCACTACGCCGGCCGCCGCCGCGCCGGCATGGCGCTGGTGGACGAACTGCAGGCGCTGCACGGCGAGCGGCTGCACCTGTACGCCGGCGATGCGGGACAGCGCCTCGACATCGCCGCGCTGCTGGCCACGCCCCAGCCCGGCACCCGCATCTACGCCTGCGGCCCCGAGCGGCTGCTGGCCGCGCTCGCCGATGCCAGCGCCGCCTGGCCGGAGGACAGCCTGCGGGTCGAGCATTTCGCCTCGACCCTCGGCACGCTGGACCCGTCGAAGGAGCACGCCTTCGAGGCCGAACTGAAGGACTCCGGCATCACCGTCCAGGTGCCGGCCGACCAGACGCTGCTGCAGGCGCTGCGCGCTGCCAACATCGACGTGCCCAGCGACTGCGAGGAAGGCCTGTGCGGCTCCTGCGAGGTGCGGGTGCTCGCCGGCGAGGTGGACCACCGCGACGTGGTGCTGACCCGTGCCGAGCGCGACAGCCACAGCCGCTGCATGACCTGCTGCTCGCGGGCGCGCGGCGGCCGGCTGGTGCTGGAACTGTAGGCTCAGAGGATGGACACCCCCGGATCGATCGCCCTGCTGATGACCGCCGCCTTCCTGGCGGGCACCCTCAATGCCGTGGCTGGCGGCGGCAGCTTCCTCACGCTGCCGGCGCTGGTGTTCACCGGCGTGCCACCGGTCGTGGCGAACGCGACCGGCACGGTGGCACTGCTGCCGGGCTATGCCGCCAGCGCCTGGGGCTTCCGCGAGGATGCGGCCCCGCCGCCCGGGCTGTCGATGCGACAGCTCGTCGGGCTGTCACTGGCCGGCGGCGCAGCCGGTGCGGCGCTGCTGCTGGTCACGCCGGATGCCACCTTCAGGCGGATCGTGCCCTGGCTGCTGCTGGCCGCGACGCTGCTCTTCGCGCTCGGCCCGCAGCTGCGCCGCTGGACGGCGGGTGCCGATGCGCATCCGTCGCCGCTGCGTGCCGCGATCGGCGTGCTCGCTGTGGCGGCCTACGGCGGCTACTTCAACGGCGGGCTGGGCATTCTGCTGCTGGCGCTGTTCGGCCTGTTGGGACAGACGCAGCTGCATGCGGCGAACGGGCTGAAGAACCTGGTGTCCGCGCTGCTCACCGCGATCGCGGTGCTGCTGTATGCCGCCGGCGGACTGGTGCAGTGGCCGCAGGCGCTGGTCATGGCGGTCGCGGCGACAGCCGGCGGCTACGGCGGCGCCCGTGTTGCGCGCCGCATCCCTACCGCGTGGCTGCGCGCCGGCATCGTGGCGACGGGACTGGTGATGACTTGGCTGTTCTCCTGAGCGGGCCGGCGGCGGCCGAGCCTGTTCACCACTGCCGTCGGAAGGAAAAAATCGAAGAAAAACAGCCGCCAGCGCCCGCTGCACCTGCGCAGGCAGCTATTCTTTCGATAGCAATGGCGCAGTGACCCGCGCCTGCCGCCGCGCGAGCGACTGCACCATCGGATGCGCGTGGAACTGCGCCAGCAGCCGCTCCTTCGCCAGCGGGGTGAGCCGCGATTGCGCGATCAGGTCCGGCCACCGGGCGAAGGCAGCCTTCGCCGACGCCGCGAGCGCGGCCGCGGCCGGCTTCTCCGGCAGACCCAGCGCCCCGCAGAAAACGCGCACCACCGCGGGCGACAGCTGCTGCCGCGGCGGCGTGCCGCGTGGCGCCAGGGCCGGCGGCAGGATCGGCAGCGCATGGCCGGTGTTCCGGTGAAAGGCCGCATAGGCGACGATGTCGTAGGCCGGCGGGAACTCGGGCGTCACCCCGTCGGGGTAGCGCAGACCGATGTTCTTCAGGTGCATGTCCGGGTTGCCCAGCAGCTCGTTCACCAGCAGCCGGCGCAGCAGCTCGTGCACCGCCGGCTCGCCCATCGAGGGCGCCGACAGCAGCACCGCCGCCACGCTCAGGTAGCTGTGGCGGGCGCCCGCCGGACTGCCGTACTTTTCCTCCGGCATCGCGCCCAGGATCTGCGCGAAATCCTCGGCATGGATACGGCCCCCGGGTGACCGGTCGTAGCGCACCACCGCGAGGAAGCGGGTGTCCCCGTCGGCATCACCCAGGTCGTAGCCGTGGCGGGCGGCGAGCGCGCCGAGCGGCTCCAGCGTCGCATCGCAGACCGACACGCCGGCCGCGGCGGCGAGCCGCAGCGAGAGGTCTTCCACCTCCGGCAGCAGCGGCATGCCGACGACCGGGAGCTTGGCGATGATCCAGGTGTCCTGGTCGCGGGTACGGCCGACATAGCGGTCGCCCTGGCGCAGCACGCCGAGCTTGGGCTGCACGCCGGAGAGCGACACGCCCTCTTCCAGCGGATCGGCCGTCACCGTCATCTCCAGCGCATCCTGATCCTGGGTAACGTAGTGGGCCAGCGCATCGCGGGACAGTTCGACCGGCAGGGCGTAGACATTGCCCGGCAGATCCCGGCCGCACGCCGCCAGCATCTCGAAGTGATCGCGCGGGTCGCAGCCGCGCAGCGCCGCGACATGGTCGCGGAACACGCCCTCCGGCAGCAGGTTCTGGAAGAAGCACGGCAGCAGCCAGCCCTGCGCCGGCGAATGGCGGCCGTTGAACGGCGCCGCGGTGATCTGGCTCCACAGCGCCTGCTGGTCTTCCGGTGCGTCCGCCAGGAAGGACGTGGACAGCACCGGCGCCGCGGCGAGCGCCCGGAAGGCCGGGTCGGCTTCGAAGCGGTTGATCACCGCCGCGCCTTCGGGCGCGAACTGGAACAGCACCCCCACCCGCAAGTCGCGGCCCAGGTAGATCGCAAGGGCCTTGACGTTCATGGCGTGCGGCGGTCGTCGGGTCCGGCGGCCCGGTCGAGCGCCGCCTGCACGCGCGACCTGACCGCCAGGCCGGCAGCGACCGGCGCGGCGCCGACCGCCCCGGCCGCGCCCTTCGGCACCAGCAGCAGTTCGAGGCCCAGCCGGTCGGCCAGTGCCAGCAGCGTGCTCAGTTTGAAATCGTCCTGCCCGCCGAGCACCTTGGTCAACGTCCGCTGCGACACTCCGGCCGTCGCTCGGAGTTGCGCCTGGGTGCTTCCCTGCTCCGCCAGCCGCTGGCGCAACCGAGACGCGATATCGGCAATGGTTTTCATAGCACCAAAGTAGTCGATTCAGTGTTTCGACTACTTTAGTGTCACAACGCCGCGCTCGCAAGCCCGCGGTATGACGAGGGCTCAGGGAAGGGGTGACGACGGTGCCGGAACGACACGAGCGCGTGGGAAAAAATGCATGGCTGGCCGGACGAACCGATGGCTAGCAAAAAACGACCTTGGAGACCGTAAAGATCTCGGGTCGCCCCACGATGAAACCGGGGAACGCAGCGCCGGAAGCCGGGAAGGCTCCGGGTCGCGTCCCGATGGATTCAGTGTAGCAGGATAAAAATGGTTCTCATTTGATGCCCTCACTTCCGCCAGGGGGAAGGCACCACGGGCGCTTCAGCGGCGCGCCTGGATTTCGACGACTTCGCCGTCGGGCAGCGTGATCTCGATCGCGGTATCGGACAGCTGGGCGACTTCCATCTCGGTGCGCAGCAGTTCCTTGAAGGCGACCGGCGACAGCTTGCCCTTGGAGAAGGCGAAGTTGCGCACGTCGTAGATCAGCTCTTCGCGCTCTTCGGCCAGTGCGGCCTTGTTGCCTTCGCGCATGGCGCGCAGGTAGGCATTCCAGGTGTCGGTCACGTCGTTGATCAGGGTCATCCGCGGGTTCCAGTAGCGATTTCGGGCGGGCGATTATCGGGGCGAACGCGCGGGCGGTCAGCGCGCGGGCAGCAGCACCTCGCTGATCGCCCGGCCGACCTGCTGGAATACGCCGCCCGCCTCCTTCTGGTCGTCCAGGTCGGCCGCGCAGGTGGCGACGACGATGGCCCGTGCGCCGCCGTCCTGCGGATTCACCACCCCGACGTGGCAGGCCCTCCGGTACTGGGTGCCGGTCTTGTGCATGAACTTGACCGACTTGGGCAGCCCGGCCTCCAGCCGGTAGTTGCCGGGCGTGCCGAACTTCATCGCGGTGAACAGCCGTTTCGTACTGGCGGGCGACAGCAACTGGCCGCGCACCAGCTTCTCCAGCATCGCGCCGTAGCCCTCCAGCGTCGCCTGGTTCAAGCCGTGGGCGTAGTAGCGGTCGTAGGCTTCGTCGAAGGTCTTGGCGCGCAGATCGGAGTCGTCCACCTTCAACGCGCGTTGCAGCGCCTCCAGCCGGCGCGGGCCGACCGGCGCGGCCGCGATCTCGACCAATTGCCGGTTGCTCAGCTTGCGCGCGTCGGGGTGCAGCTCGGCATACACGTCGTAGCGGATCTGCTCGAAGTCGGTGAAGCGCTCGAAGCTCTTGGCGCCCATCGCGGCCCGCGCGCTGCGGTTCAGGGTGTCGATGCCGATCCGGCGGATCAGCAGGTTGGCGGCGGTGTTGTCGCTCACCGTGAGCATGCGGGTGATCAGCGAATCGACGGTGTAGCCGGTACCGACGGCGCTCCAGACCAGCTGGCCGGAGCCATCGACCTTGTCTTCTTCCGCCAGCACCAGCCGTTCCGACAGTGCGAGCCGGCCCGCATCCACTTCCTGCAGCACCGCGACGGCCACCGGCACCTTGACGGTCGAGCCCAGGTACCAGCGCTTATCGGCCCCGTGGGAATAGGCCTCGTTGTTGTCGAGCCGCTTGACGTACACGCCCAGCGTGCCGGGCGAGCCGCGGTCGATCGCGTCGATGCGCTGGCCGAGCGCATCGGTCCAGCCGGCAGCACGGCCGGCGTCAGGAAGGAGCAGCGGCGCCAGCAGCAGGCACGCGGCCAGCCGCCGGAAGCGCGACAGGGGGACAGGAAGGCGCATCGATCACTCCATGGGTCAACAGACCCGATCTACAGATGGCGGAACCGACCTCGCGCAGCGCAGTCTCCGAACGTTCCAGCGACAGGTCGCCGCGGGTGCAGGCGACGATCACGACCCGCTGGGGCGCAACCGTCGCGCCTGCGCCCGGCGCCTGCGCGATGCCGGCGTCGCAGAAGCGGCGGCGCTGCGTGCCGGTCTTGTGGGCGAAGGCCACGCCGGCCGGAAGACCCGCCTTGATGCGGTGCTGCCCGGTCTCGACCCGCTGCATCACCTTCAGCAGATAGTCGGTCTGCGCCGGGCCGAGGGCCATGCCGCGTGCCAGCTGGGCGAGCAGCTCGCCGTAGGCATCGAGCCGGCCGGAATTGAGGCCGCTCGCGTAGTAGGCGGCATAGGCCTCCTCCAGCGACGGCAGCTTGAACTGGGTCACCGGCGTGCCGGTGAAGCGCGACAGCATGTCCATGCGCTCGGTATCGCTGCGCTGCCGGTTGAGCAGGATCAGCTGGCGGCCGCTCAGCCGCCGCGCGGCCGGGATGAGGTTGCCGTAGGCCAGCCGGCGCACCTCGGCCAGCGTGGTGATGCGGCCGAAGCCGGTCGGCACCAGCGACGCCACCACCGCATTGACCTCGTCCACCCCGACCAGCCCGATCAGCATGTCGCTGGCGGTGTTGTCGCTGTGGACGATCATCTGGTCGATCAGGTAGCGGATGGTGAGCGAGGTGCCGACCGGATAGCGGTTGGTGAGCCCGGCGCCGTCGACATAGTCGGACGCCTGCAGCTTCACGCCGGTATCGAGTTTGTATTCCCCCCGCTCCACCGCCCGCAGTACCGCGATCGCCACCGGCACCTTGACGGTGGAGGCGAGGTACCAGCTTTCGTCCGACTGGTAGTGCGCCGTTTCCTGGGTGCCGAGATCACGCACGTAGACGCCGACGCCCGCACGGTGCTGCTGCGCGATGCGCGGCAGTTCGGCCGCGAGCCGGGCGTTCCAGGCCGGCACGCCCTGCACCGGCCCGGCCGCGGGCGTGACGGCGGGTGCCGCGCCGGCCGCAGCCAGCAGGCAGGCCGCGGCCGCGCCACGGCAGGCGGCGCGGACAGGCAGGGTCGGAAACAGGCAGGACAGCGGACGCATCGGCATGCGCCCGAGTCTGCCGGCGCGACGGTCGCCGGCTGCAAGCAAATGAACGTCCCGGCGCCGCCGTACGGCGGCCCGGACGCCCGCCCGCCGTCAGCCGGCGCGCAGGGCCCGGCCGAGGCGCCGGACGCCTTCCTCGATCTTGGCGAGGTCGGCGGTCGCGAAGCTCAGCCGCAGCGTGGACACGTCCGGAGCCGTGGCGAAGAACGGAGCGCCGGGCACGAAGGCGACGTTCTCGGCGATCGCCCGCTGCGCGAAGACGCGGGCATCGGCCAGCGTACCGCCCGCGCCGGTGAGCGCCGCCCAGAAGAACAGGCCGCCGCGCGGCTGGGTGAAGGTGATCGCGTTGCCCAGTTCGCGCTGCAGCGCGGCGCCCATCGCGGTGGCGCGCTCTCCGTACACCCTGCGCACGGTGGCGAGCGTCGCGGGCATGCGGCCGCTTTTGAGGTACTGCGCGGCGGTGGCCTGCGCGAAGGTGCTGGTGTGCGCGTCGCTGAACTGCTTGCACATCACCGCGTTCGCCAGCACCGCGGGCGGCGCGACCATCCAGCCGACCCGCAGGCCCGGGCTCAGCACCTTGCTCAGGCTGCCGCAGTGGACCAGCAGGTCGCGGCTGCCGGGCACCTCGGCGGTCAGGGCCAGCAGGCTCGGCGGCGGCGGGGTGTCGCCGAAATACAGGTCGCCGTAGGGATCGTCCTCGACCACCACCGTCTGGTAGCGCACCGCCAGCTCCAGCACCCGGCGGCGGCGCTCCCGGTTCAGCAGCGCGCCGCTCGGGTTGCCGAAGGTCGGGATCAGGTAGACGAACTTCGGCCGGTGCTCCACGATCAGCCGCTCCAGCTCGTCGGTGCGCACGCCCTCGCCGTCGACCGGCGCGCTCACCAGATCGGCGCCGTACAGGCGGAAGCACTGGATCGTCGCCAGGAAGGTCGGGCCTTCGACGATCACCTTGTCGCCCGGGTCAATGAAGGTCTTGCCGATCAGGTCCAGCGCCTGCTGGCTGCCGGTGGTGACGACCAGGCCCTGCGGCGCCATCTCCACGCCCTTGGTCGCCATGAAGGCGGCCAGCTGCTCGCGCAGCGGCTCGTAGCCTTCGGTCGCGCCGTACTGCAGGGCGCCGGGTTCCTCGGCGAGCGCGCGGGCGCTGGCCTGGGCGATGCCCTCGACGTCGAACATCGCGCTGTCCGGGAAGCCGCCGGCGAAGCTGACGATGCCCGGCTTGCCGAGCAGCTTGAACAGTTCGCGGATGGCGGAGGTCTCGACGTTCTGGAGGCGGGAGGCAAAAGGCAGCGACATGACGGGGCTTCGTGGGCAAAAAACGTCATCGTAGCGCTGCGGCGCTAGACTCGCCGTCGCCCTTCCGCATGAAAAAAAGCGACATCGCACCGTTTTTCGCCACCCTGCAGGCGGCGAATCCCGAACCCCGTACCGAACTCGAATACGCCACGCCGTTCGAGCTGCTGGCCGCGGTGCTGCTGTCCGCCCAGGCGACCGACGCGAGCGTGAACAAGGCGACCCGCAAGCTCTACCCGGTCGCGAACACGCCGCAGGCGATCCTCGACATGGGCCTGGAGGGGCTGGAGTCGTACATCCGCACGATCGGGCTCTACCGCACCAAGGCGCGCAACCTGCTGGCCACCTGCCGCAAGCTGATCGACGAACACGGCGGCGAGGTACCCCACGACCGGGACGCGCTGGAATCCCTGCCCGGCGTCGGCCGCAAGACCGCCAACGTGGTGCTGAACGTCGCCTTCGGCGAGAAGACGATGGCGGTGGACACCCACATCTTCCGGGTGGCGAACCGCACCGGCCTCGCGCCCGGCAAGACGCCGCTCGCGGTGGAACAGGCGCTGCTGCGGCGCATTCCGGCGGAGTACCTGCTGCACGCCCACCACTGGCTGATCCTGCACGGCCGCTATGTCTGCGTCGCGCGCAAGCCGCGCTGCTGGGAATGCGCGGTTGCCCACTGGTGCGACTACCGTCCGAAGACGCCCGCGCCCGCCACCCGCGCATGACGACCTTCGATCCCCGCTCGATCATCCTGGTGGCCGGCGTGCTCGGCCTGCTGATCGGCGTGGTGCTCGCCTTCCTGCGGCGCAGCTACCCGCCGTCGGTCGGCGGGCTGACGCCGTGGGCGGCCGGCATGTTCACCAAGTTCCTGGCCGCCGGCCTGTTCGCCGGGCGGGGCGTGCTGCCGGATGCGCTGTCGGTGATCGTCGCCAACCTGGCGCTGATCGGTGGCGGGCTGCTGTTCTATGCCGGCACGCTGCAGCTGTTCGGGCGACAGCTCGACCTCCGGCGCTGGCTCGGCCTGCTCGCCGGGACGACGCTGCTCCTCGCATGGTTCACCTATGTCGACCCCAGCTTCGCCGGGCGCATCCGGGTGGTCAACGCGGTACTGGCCGGCGTCTGCGCGGCCCATGCGGTGGTGCTGGTGCAGCAGGGGCGGCCCAGCGTCTCGCAGAGCATCGCGCTGGGCGCGGTGGCTCTGGAGACGCTGGTGGTCGCCGCCTGCGTGAGCGCCGAGGCCGCCCGGGCGGCGACCACCAGCGTC
>CAJYQL010000038.1 GCA_913776965.1 uncultured Xylophilus sp. | reverse complement strand
GATCCAGTACTGGCACAACCATCCGTCGCTCAGCTATGTGTTCAGCGGCATGTTCATCGGCCCGACCAGCCAGGCGCCGCGGGTGGACGAGGCCCGCAACGACCAGGTCTACGAGCTGGAGATCGCGCTGCAGGAGATCGCCAATGCGCGCAAGGTGCACGGCGAGGCCATGCCGCCCTGGCTGGTGGACCGCACGCTGCGCAACATCCTGATCGACATCACCGGCAATACCCACCGCGCCGAGTTCTGCATCGACAAGCTGTACTCGCCCGACTCTTCCACCGGCCGGCTCGGCCTGCTGGAGCTGCGCGCCTTCGAGATGCCGCCGCATCCGCAGATGAGCATCGTGCAGCAGCTGCTGCTGCGGGCGCTGGTCGCGCGGTTCTGGAAGAAGCCGTACCAGGCGCCGGTCGCCCGCTGGGGCACCACGCTGCACGACCGCTTCATGCTGCCGGCCTTCCTGCAAGCCGACCTGGAGGACGTGATCGAGGAGATGCGGCAGGCGGGCTACGCCTTCGACGCCGCGTGGTTCGCGCCGCACCTGGAATTCCGCTTCCCGCGCATCGGCGCGGTCGATGCGATGGGCGTGCAGCTGTCGCTTCGCACGGCGCTGGAGCCCTGGCATGTCATGGGCGAGGAAAGCGCCGGCGGCGGCACCGTGCGCTTCGTCGATTCGTCGGTCGAGCGGATCGAGGTCCACGTCACCGGCCTGGACGCGCACCGCCATGCGGTCACCGTCAACGGCCAGCCCCTGCCGCTGCAGCCGACCGGCGTCGAGGGCGAGTACATCGCCGGCGTACGTTTCAAGGCCTGGAATCCGTATTCCGCGCTGCATCCGACGATCGGCGTGCACGCGCCGCTGACCTTCGACATCGTGGACGTGGCGCTGCGCCGGGCGGTCGGCGGCTGCCGCTACCACGTGGGCCATCCGGGCGGGCGCAACTACACGACGCTGCCGGTGAACGCGAACGAGGCGGAAAGCCGCCGGCTCGCCCGTTTCTTCCGCACCGGGCACACCACCGGCGAACTGTCGATCCCGGACCAGCCGGTCGGCGCCACCGCCGCGAGCCGGGAATTCCCGTTCACGCTGGACCTGCGGCGCAATTGAGGCACCCGCCGCGCCCGGCGCCCGTTGTCCCGCGGCGGACGACGGGCACCGTTCCGGTGCGCTGTAGGACCCTCGGCCCGATGGGAGAATGCGCACGCCGTGGAACAAGCCAACGATTTCCCCCTACCGACCGACGCCGCGACGCCGTCGAACGCGCAACACAGCGCCGCCCGCGGCCACTTCGACGAACTGCGCGGCCGCTCCGATGCTCCTGATTCGATAGCTGGTGACGCCGGTGCGGCGGGCGCCTGGCGTGTTTTTTTCAACGAACTCGGACCCGACGGCTACCGCGATCTCGACCGCCGCATGGCGAACCTGCGCCGGCAGATCCGCGACAACGGCGTCACCTACAACGTCTACGCCGACGAAGGCACCGGGCCGCCGCGACCCTGGTCGGTCGACCTGTTCCCGCTGATAGTGACCGCCGACGACTGGGCCCGCATCGAGACCGGGGTGCTGCAGCGGGTGCGGGTGCTCGACCGGGTGATGGCCGACGTCTACGGCGCCCAGCGGCTGCTGGCGAGCGGCCTGCTGCCGCCGGCGCTGGTCCACGGCCACCCCGGCTACCTCCGCGAGATGCACGGCGCCCAGCCCGACGGCACGCTGCTGCACATCGCGGCGTTCGACTTGGCGCGCGGGCCGGACGGCCACTGGTGGGTGATGTCGCAACGTACCCAGGCACCGTCGGGCCTGGGCTACTTGCTCGAGAACCGGCTGGCCATCTCGCGCCAGTTCCCGGAAGCCTTCGAGGCGATGCACGTGCAGCGCCTTGCCGGCACCTACCGTGCGCTGGTCGAAGGCCTGAAGCGCGCCTGCGGCGGCCCGGACGCGCGGATCGCGCTGCTGACGCCCGGCCCCTACAACGAAACCTATTTCGAGCATGCCTACCTGGCCCGCTACCTGGGCCTGACCCTGGTCGAGGGCAGCGACCTCACGGTGCGTGAGGACCGCCTCTACCTGAAAACGCTGCAGGGCCTGCAGCGGGTGCACGGCCTGCTCAAACGGGTGGACGACGAGTTTCTGGATCCGCTCGAGCTGCGCTCGGACTCCACGCTCGGCGTGCCGGGCCTGCTGCAGGCGGTGCGGTCCGGCCAGGTGCTGGTGGCCAACGCGCCCGGCTCGGCCTTCCTGGAATCGCCGGCACTGCTCGGGTTCCTGCCGGCCCTGGCGCGTCACCTGCTGGGCGAGGAACTGGCGCTGCCAGCGCTGCCCACCTGGTGGTGCGGCGAGCGCACCGTGCTGGAGCGCGCGCTGCCGCAGCTGGGCGCCAGTGTGATTCAGCCGACCTATCCGCCGTCGGACTACCACGCGTCGTTCGAACCGGTGCTCGGCCAGCGCCTGTCGATGCGTGCCCGCGACGAATGGATCGGCCGGATCGTCCGGCAGAGCGACGACCACACCCTGCAGGCCCAGCTGCCGCTGTCGCACATGCCGACCTGGGACGATGCCGGGCTGGCCGGCGGCGGCCAGATCGTCGCGCGGCCGGTGATGCTGCGGGTGTTCACCGTCTCGGACGGGCAGGGCGGCTGGCGGGTACTGCCGGGCGGCATGGCCCGGGTGGCCGGCGCGTCGGCCGACGCG
>CAJYQL010000037.1 GCA_913776965.1 uncultured Xylophilus sp. | reverse complement strand
GTCGCCGATCTCGGCCGTCTCGCCGACCACCACTCCCATCGCGTGGTCGAAGAACACCCGCTCGCCGACCGTCGCACCCGGATGGATCTCGATGCCGGTCAGACCCCGCGCGATGTGGGACACGAAGCGGCCGAGCCATTTGAGACCGCGCGTCCAGCAGGCATGCGCCAGCCGGTGCAGCACCACCGCGTGAAAGCCGGGGTAGCAGGTCACCACTTCCCAGGCGTTGCGGGCGGCTGGGTCGCGGTCGAGGATGCACTGGATGTCGGAACGCAGGCGGGCAAACATGGAACGTGGCACGGCGGACGGAAGGCCGGCGAGTCTATCGGTTGCGATCGGATGCTGCTGCCGCCGCCATGGTGCGCGCGATGCCGCGCAGGATGTGCACCTCTTCCTCGGTGGGTTGCGCCCGGTAGAAGAGCTGCTGCAGCCGCGGCATCAGTTTTTTCGGCGCGGCCGGATCGAGGAACCCGATCTCGACCAGCGACCGTTCCCAGTGCGCCAGCAGACCGGCGAGGGCCTGGGTGTCGGCGCGGCGCGGCATCGCGTTTCCTACGGCCGTGGAGGTGTCCGGAGCGTCGAATCCGCCGAGCGCCATCCGCCATTCGTAGGCCACCACCTGCAAAGCGGCCGCCAGGTTCAGCGAACCAAAATCCGGCGCGGTCGGAATCCGGAGGGCGATGTGGCAGCGGTAGACGTCCTCATTGCGCATGCCGAAGCGCTCCGATCCGAACAGGAAGGCGATGCCCTGCTCGCCGGCCGACGCCGCGTCGGCGGCGAATGACGACAGGTGCTCGCGGGGGCCGCATGTCGGCGGGCCGAAATCGCGCGGCACCATCGCGGTGGCGCAGAGGTGGGTGATGCCGTCGAGCGCCTCGTCGAGCGTCGCGACAATCCGCGCGTTCCGCAGCACGTCCGTCGCGCCGCTCGCCCGCTGGATCGTCTCTTCGCGCCGCAGCACGTTGTCCCAGCGCGGATCGACCAGCACCAGGTCGTCGAATCCCATGGTCTTGATGGCGCGTGCGGCGGCGCCGACGTTGCCGGCATGGCTGGTCTGGATCAGGATGAATCGGGTCTTCATGGGGCGGATGGGAGGCGGGGCACTATTGTGGCGTGCCCACCTGCGGACGGCATGCCGGGTAAAATCCGCGCCCTGCCCCGCTGCCCGCATCGCCGGTCGCGCTCCGCCCGTTCTTCCCCCACAACTCCATGTCGTCCAATCTGCATCCCATGCTCAACGTGGCCATCAAGGCCGCACGCGCCGCCGGCGCCATCATCAACCGCGCGGCGCTCGACGTGGAATCCGTCCGCGTATCGCAGAAGCAGATCAACGACTTCGTGACCGAAGTGGACCAGGCCGCCGAGCAGGTGATCATCGAGACGCTGCTGGGCGCCTATCCGGGCCACGGCATCCTGGCGGAGGAATCGGGCAGCACGCACGGTGCACAGGACTCCGAATTCGTCTGGATCATCGATCCGCTCGACGGCACCACCAATTTCATCCACGGCTTTCCGGTGTACTGCGTGAGCATCGCGCTGTCGGTGCGCGGCCGGATCGAGCAGGCGGTCATCTACGACCCGTCGCGCAACGACCTGTTCACCGCGACCAAGGGCCGGGGCGCCTACCTGAACGAACGCCGCATCCGCGTGTCCAAGCGGACCCGGCTGCAGGAATCGCTGATCTCCACCGGCTTCCCCTTCCGCCCGGGCGACAACCTGCAGCACTATCTGCAGATCATGGGCGAGGTGATGCAGCGGACGGCCGGCGTGCGCCGGCCCGGCGCGGCCGCACTCGACCTGGCCTATGTGGCGGCGGGCTTCTCCGACGGCTTCTTCGAGACCGGTCTGCAGCCCTGGGACGTGGCGGCCGGCTCGCTGCTGGTCACCGAAGCAGGCGGCCTGATCGGCAACTTCACCGGCGAATCGGATTTCCTGCACCAGCGCGAATGCGTTGCGGGCAATCCGCGCATCTACGGCCTGCTGGTCGGCATCCTGAACAAGCATTCCAAGTTCGCCGGCGTGGACGACAAGCGCAGCGTCGCCCGCGCACTGCGCAGCGGCCCGGGCGCACCCGGCACGCCCTTCGACGTCGCACCGGACCTGGCCGACGACACGGCCGACGCCACGGTGCTCGGCAGCGCAGCAGAAACGGGCGCCTCCGAAGCCGCTGCCGATGACACGGCAGACCCATCCGCCACCGCACCGGCGACGCCGCCCCGTCGTCTGACCCGCATCCGCAAACCCGCCGACGGCGCCGCCTGACCGGGCGAACCGGCGGATCGCCGCGCATGACCCGATCGCTCGGCAAGGCCGCCGCGCCACCGGGAAAAGGGCGCGGCGCCGCCCAGGTCCGGCGCTTTGCCCTGCGCCTGTTTTGGTCGCTGCTAGGCAGTAGCGTCACCAACGGCCTCGCGGTCGGGGTCGGCCTGATGGGCATCGCGCTCGGCATTTTTTTCCTGGACGGTGTCGCAGCCGCCTCCGCCGCCGGCCTGGGTGTCCTGGTCACCACGCTGCCCGACCTGCCGGCCCGCAAGCACCACAAACTGCAGCAGATGCTGCCCGCGCCGGCCCTCGGCGCCCCGCTGTTCCTCGCCATTCAGCTCAGCCACCACGACCCCTGGCAGCAGGGTGCGGTGCTGGTGCTCGGCAGCTTCGTCAGCTTCATGGGAGTCGCCTGGGGCAAGCGGGGCGGGCCGATCAGCGTCGGCATGGCATTCGCCATGCTGCTTTCGATGGCCACACCGCCGGCGGGCTTCCACGACGCGCTGGAACGCACCGGCTGGTTCGTGACCGGCGCCGGTCTGTACCTGTTCTACGGCTCGGCGGTGGGCGCGTGGCTGAACACCCGCTACCGCAAGCAGTTGCTGGCCGAGGCGATGCTCGCCTTCGCCTACGCGCTACGGACCCAGGCCCGCCGATTCGCGACCGGGCCGCGGGCACCGCAGCTGATGGCCGACATGCTGCAGCGTCAGGCCGGACTCGCCGACGCCCTGCAAGCGGCGCGCGACGTGGTGCTCGAATCGCCCACCCGCCCGGACCGGCAGAAACGTGCCGCGATGCTGCTCGCGCTGCTGGAAGCCCGCGACCACCTGATCGCCTGCGAACTCGACCTCGACCAGCTGGCCCGCCGACAGGGCGATGCCACGGCGCTTCCGCGGATCTGCGAAGCCCTCAACGCCTGCGCGGCGGAAGTGGAAGGGCTCGCGACCGATCTGCTGCTCGGGCGTGTCAGCCGCGGCGCCCGGGAGATGCGCCAGCTCCTGCACCGCCTGACCGGCCACGCAGAACCGCCCTCGCGCCCCACCCGCGACGCCCGCCTGGTGCAGGACGTCAGCGACCGCGTCGCCGCCATCGGCGGCGAGATCGACCGGATGTCGGCGCTGGAAGAAGGCATGCAGGCGCCGGAGATCGCGGCGGTGCGCGAGAACTGGCAGGTCTTCACCAGCCCGACCCTCTGGTCGTGGCTGCCGCTGTCGTCGCAGCGCGGCTGGTACGCACCGACGCTGCGCCATGCCCTGCGGGTCTCGGCCGCCGTCGGCTGCGGCTACCTGCTCTCGCTGCATCTGCCGTGGGCCTCGCACGGCTACTGGATCCTGCTCACGATCATCGTGGTCATGCGGACCAACCTCGCGCAGACGCTCGAGCGGCGTAATGCGCGAGTGGCCGGCACGCTGATCGGCTGCGCTGCGGTCGCCACCATCCTCGCCTCCCAGCCTGCGCCGCCGGCCTTACTGGCGAGCGTGGCACTGGCGACCGCGGTGGCGCATGCCTTCGCGATCCGCCGCTACCTGCTCACCTCCATCGCCGCGACGGTCAGCGGCCTGCTCCAGGCGCATCTGCTCGTGCATGGCCTGCACACCGGCTTCGCGATGGCCGAACGATTGGCCGACACGGTGCTCGGCGCCGCTATCGCCTGGTTGTTCTGCTACGTGCTGCCGGTCTGGGAACGCACGGCCCTGCCGGCGCTGGTCCGGCGCACGGTGGATGCGCAGGTGCGCCATGCCGAGCTGGCCCTAGCGCTCGGTCATCGCCTGTCGACCCCCCAGGCGCCGGACCTGGAATGGCGGCTGGCGCGTCGCGAGGCCTACGACAGCCTGTCGGCGCTGGTCGCCAGCACCGCGCGCACGCTGGTCGAGCCGGCCGCGGTACGTCCGCCTCTGGAGCCGCTCGAAACGCTGCAGGCGCGCAGCTACCAGCTGCTCGCCCAGCTCACAGCGGTGAAATCCACGCTGCAGTTGCGACGCGGCCAGCTCGACATGGAGCGGGTCGCACCCGCTCTCGCCGCCGCCAGTGCCTCCATCCGCCAGGCCATGGAGGCGCCGAGTGCCAGCCGGACACCGGACACGCCGCCCTCCGAAGGAGCCGCCGGCGCCCGACCGCCCGACGCACTGGCCGACGACCTCACGCCCTGGCTGCTGCACCGCCTCGACGACATCGTCGAAGGCGCGCGGCTGCTCGGCACTGCCGCCCGCCGGGCCGCCGGCGGCTGAACCGGCTCCGGCCCACACCAGCACCGGGCACCCCCACTCGATTCGCATGGACTATCTCGACCTTTCCCGCTTTTCCCCCTGGATCGCGACCGGCATCGCCGCCGTGGCGGCGGTCGCCGCGGCGCTGGTCCTGCACCGCCTGGGCGGCATGGTGCTGCGGCGCGCCACGCACGGCATGCCGGTGATCGCCGCCATCGTGCGCGCCTGCCATGCGCCGGCCCAGCTGCTGCTGCCGGTGCTGGCGCTGCAGCTGGTCTGGCAAGCCGCGCCCGACGCGCTGCGCTTCGTGGGCAGCCTGCGCCATCTCAACGGCCTGCTGCTGATCGGCGCGGTCAGTTGGCTGCTCGTCAGCGCGATCGACGGGCTGGCGGCGGGCGTGATCGCCCAGCACCCCGCCGACATCGAGGACAACCTGCAGGCGCGCCGCATCCACACCCAGGCCCGGGTGCTGTCGCGCACCGCGATGTTCGCCGTGATGGTGGCCGGCCTCGCGATGATGCTGATGACCTTCCCGGGCGCACGGCAGGTCGGCGCCAGCCTGCTGGCATCGGCCGGCGTGGTCGGCATCGTCGCAGGTCTGGCCGCCAAGCCGGTCTTCAGCAACCTGATCGCCGGACTGCAGATCGCGCTGGCGCAGCCGATCCGCATCGACGACGTGCTGATCGTGCAGGGCGAATGGGGCCGCGTGGAGGAAATCACCGGCACCTACGTGGTGCTGAAGATCTGGGACGATCGGCGGCTGATCATCCCGTTGCAATGGTTCATCGAGAACCCGTTCCAGAACTGGACCCGGACCGGTTCGCAGCTGCTCGGCTCGGTCTTCCTGAGCGTGGATTACGCGATGCCGGTGGCACCGCTGCGCGCCGAACTCGAACGGCTGGTGCCGACGCTGCCCGAATGGGACGGCCGCTTCTTCAACCTGCAGGTGACGGATGCCACCGAACGGACGATGCAGCTGCGCATCCTGGTGACCGCGCAATCGTCCAGCAAGGCGTTCGACCTGCGCTGCCGGGTGCGCGAGCTGATGATCGACTTCATGCAGCGCGAGTATCCGCAGCACCTGCCGAGCCTGCGTATCCTCGGCGAGGCGCAGCCGGACACGGCCCGCACCCCAGCGGCCATGCCGATGCCGCCGCCGCCCATCGGCGGCGCACGGGTGCCGCAGGGCGCGTCCGAAGCGGGTGTGGCCGAAGCCCCCAGCGCGCCCGACGTGCGCAGCTGATCCGCAGGCGGCGCCTGTTCAGGCGCCGTTCCAGTCAGTTCTTGTGCAGTTCGGCGTTAAGCGCGCCCCAGGCTTCGGTCCGGCCGATCGCCTCGATGGCACCGGTTTGCGAATGCCGGCGGAACAGCAGGCCGGACTGGCCCGAAATCGTGCCCGCCTTGACCACGGAGCCGTCCGGCATCTTCACCCGCGTACCGGCGGTGATGTAGCAGCCCGCCTCCACCACGCAGTCGTCGCCCAGCGAGATGCCGATGCCCGAGTTCGCGCCGAGCAGGCAGCGCTTGCCGACCGAGACGACCTCCTTGCCGCCGCCCGACAGCGTGCCCATGATCGATGCCCCGCCGCCGATGTCGCTGTGGTCGTCCACCACCACACCGGCGCTGATCCGGCCTTCGACCATCGACGCGCCGAGGGTGCCACCGTTGAAATTGCAGAAACCTTCGTGCATGACGGTCGTGCCGGAGGCCAGGTGGGCGCCCAGCCGGACCCGGTCCGCGTCGGCGATGCGCACGCCCGACGGCACCACGTAGTCGGTCATGCGGGGGAACTTGTCGACGCTGGTCACCGCGTACGGTGCGCGTGCCGCGCGGGCGCGCAGGCGCACCTGTTCCAACGTAGCCACCGCGCAGGGGCCCAGCGTGGTCCAGGCCACGTTCGCCAGCAGGCCGAAGATGCCGGTCATGTTCGCACCGTGGGGCTGCACCAGCCGGTGGCTCAGCAGGTGCAGGCGGAGGTAGACGTCGTGCGCATCGGCGGCCGGATCCTGCAGCGATGCGATGGTGGTGCGGACCGCGACCACTTCCACGTCGCGCACGGCGTCGCGCCCTACCGCCTGTGCGGCATCGGCGCCGAGCGCGGCGCTCGCCTCTTCAACCGACAGGCGCACGGTGCCCGCGGCGCCGGGTGCGTCGGCGAGCCTCGGTGCGGGAAACCAGGTGTCCAGCACCGTGCCGTCGGCGGCCAGGGTGGCCAGGCCCACGGCCATGGCGCCGCGGCGGTTCTGCAGGTCTTGGGAAGGGGCGGAACTCATGTGTGTCGTCCTCGGGAAGGGAAGCTGCGCAAAGCCCGCGATTATCGCCAAGCGTGCCCCTCCCCGCCGACGGCACGGGCAGCGGTTCTCAGCGCGAACGGTCGTCCGCCAGGCGCTGGGCGATGGCGTCGAACCCCCGCGCCCGGGCCAACGCGAGCGGGGTTCGGCCAGCTCGGTCGGTGCGTGTACGGTCCGCACCGGCAGCGAGCAGCGCCTCCACCGTACGAATGTGGCGCGGTCCGCCGTCGCCGAGCACCACCGCCTCGATCAGGGCGGTCCAGTGCAGGTTGTTGACATGGTCCACGGGCGCGCCCGCAGCGATCAGGCGCCGCACCACGCCGTCATGCCCCAGGTGGGCAGCAGCGATCAGGGCGGTCCCGTCGTAGCGGCTGGTGGTCAGTCCTGCCGGCGCACCGAGCGCCAGCAGCAGCGCGAGCGTGGCCTCGTCGTCGGCCACCGCGGCGATGATGACGGCGTCGTAGCGGTCGTCGTCCAGCAGGTCGAGCCGGGCGCCGGCAGCGACCAGCGCCCGGATCGCGTCGTGCCGGGCCGCATGCGTCGCGACATGCAGGGCCGTACGGCCCCGGCCGTCGCGTCCGTCGACCGCCGCACCGGCGCGCAGCGCCGTCGCGATGCCCGCAACCGACCCCTGCCAGGCCGCCCGGTGCAGCCCCCGGTAAGCGGCCACCTCTGCAGGAGACGGCGGCACTTGGCCGGCCGCAGGCATCGCGGCGATGACCGAGACGGCCCCCGCCATCAAGCCAATGCTCAGCCGTCGGCGCGAGAGATGCAGGGCGACCGGCATGTCAGCCCAGCAGCCCACGGACCTTGTCGATGGCCGCATTGGCGCACTGTTCGTCCAGGTGCCCGCCCGGTGCGCCGCCGACGCCGACCGCGCCGATCACTTCGTTGCCCGCCTTGATCGGCATGCCGCCACCGAGCAGCAGGTAACCCGGGATGTTCACCAGGTTCGCGGCGGCCGGGTTCTTCTGGGCACCTTCCATGATCGCCTGGGTCGGAGCCTTGGCCGAAGCCGAGGTCCAGGCCTTGCGCTCGCTCGATCCGAGGGTGTGCGGGCCGGCCTGGTCGGCCCGCTGCACCGCACGCACCGTGCCGGCCCGGTCCACCACCGTGGCGGACACCGCATAGCCATTGGCAGCACAGGCGGCCACGGCCGTCGTTGCGATCTGGTTGGCCAGGTCGAGCGACAGGTTGCGTTCGGTGCGGACGGCACCGGTCTGGGCCTGCGCGGCGAGGGCGAAAACAGCGGTCAGGGCGGTCAGCAGGCGGGACAAGGTCATGGTGTTCTCCAGAGGGATGGTGGTCGTCGCCGGACTTCGCCGGCGCCATCGCACTGTAGAAAACCGCGCGCCAACGCGCCATGCGGACCGCTACGCGCCGCGCTCCGTAGAACTACGGAGCGCTGCCCTCCTCGGCCAGTGCCGCATACCGCCTGACCAGCTGGGCAAGCGAGTCGCAGCCGAGCTTGGCGAACAGGTGTGCACGGTGCGTCTCGACCGTGCGCGGCGACAGCGCGAGCAGCCGGGCGATCTCCTTGTTGGCGAGGCCGGCCGCGATGTGGCGGAGCACCTCCCGCTCGCGCTCCGACAGCTGCTGGAAACGGTCGCGTGCCTCCTGGTCGGCCGCGCGGCGCTCGCGCGAGCGGACGTGCTGGCGCACCGCCTGCTGCAGGGCGTCGATCAGCTGTTCGTCGTCCACCGGCTTTTCGAGGAACTCGGCGGCACCGGACTTGAACGCGCGCCGGCACATCTCGACCGTGCCGTGGCCGGTCAGCATCAGGATCGGCTGGTCCACACCCTGGCTGCGCAGCAGGTCGAGCACGGCCAGCCCGCCGATGCCGGGCATACGCACGTCAAGGACGATGGCGCCGATGTCGCGCCGGTCGAAGGCGTCGACGAACGCCACCGGATCGGCCCAGGTCCGCACCCGCAGGCCGACGGTGCCAATCAGCAGCGCCAGGCTGTCGCGCACGGCGGCATCGTCGTCGATCAGGTGGATCAGGGGCGAAAGGGTCGCATCCATGGTTCGGTCCTCAGGCGAGCGGCAGGGTGAGCGTGAAACAGGCGCCCTGCATCCGCGCGCCTTCGGCCCGCAGCGAGCCGCCCATGCCCTGTGCCAGCGACTCGCACAGACTGAGGCCCAGCCCCAGGCCTCCGGGCCGGGTACTGAAGAACGGTTCGAACAGGTGCGGCACAGCGTCTGCGGGAATGCCCGGACCGGTGTCGCAGATCGTCAGCCACCCGTGGCCGGTGTCGATCCCCATGGTCACCGTCAGCCGGCGCGTCGATGGCGGTACGGCATCCATCGCCTGGAGTGCATTCATGACCAGGTTGTGCAGGATCTGCTCGAGCGCGGTGCGGTCCGCTGCCACCCGGACGGGAGCACCCGTCCCTGCGTCGACCACCACGGTCGTGCTGCGGCGCCGCGCTTCCGGCTCCAGCAGGTACAGCACGCTTCTCACAGCCTCGTCCAGCGGCACCGCCTCGGTGCGTTGCGAGCCGCCGGGCCGCTCGATCGTACGGCGCAGACGTCCGACCACCTCGGCCGCGCGACGCGCCTGCTCGGCTGCACGCTGCAGGGCGCTACGGGCCGTCGGCAGATCGATCTCGTCCTCATGGTCGTCGAGCAGCCGGCGGGCGGCCTGGGTGTTGGCTAGCACAGCGGTCAAGGGCTGGTTCAGTTCGTGCGCCAGGCCGGCGGAGAGCTCCCCCAGGGCGTTCAAACGCGACACCTGGCCGAGCCGCAGCAGTTGCTCCGCACGACGCTTCTCGGTGCGCTGGCGCAGCACGAACCGCAGGCCGGCCAGCCCGGCCGCGACGCACAGGCTCCACGCAGCGACGGCGATCCAGGGCAGCTCGCGCCACGCCACCTGCCGCTGCGCGACCACGTCGAACGCCTGGCTCTCCGACGCCAGGGGTTTGCGGAAGTCGAAGCGCCATGGTCCCGATGCCGCCCAACCTGGGTTGATGACGAACATCGCATCGCCGGACGCGACGCCTATCCGCGCCCGGCCGGCGGCACGGTCCACCGGCCAGTCGCGCCAGGGGACCGCCGCAGCGAGGTCGATGCGCAATGCGTAGCTGACCGGCGTCGCCGCCATGACCAGCCAATAGCGTCCCTCCGGCAGATCCACTTTCGCCGCGACCGCCCTCCGCAGTGCACGCGACCGCGCTTCGGCCTCGACCCAGGCGCCGTCCGGCCACGCGTCGGCCGCTTCGCGCCGCCGGACATCCAGGATCGCCGGAACCACCGCGCCCAGCCGCCGTTCCGCCGCGTCCCCGTCGCCGGGCCGCCCCAGCAGCGCCAATGTCGCCAGCACCGCGTCGTACTGCACCACCTGCTGGCTGAGCAGACGGTGGGCGATGCGGGCGTCGGTCTCGAACGCGGCCTGCAGATTCGTCGCGGCTTGCGCCAGCAACCAGGCGGCACCGACGGCGCTCGCGATCAGCCATGCAGCCGCCCAGCGCAGGCGCAGATGGCGCACGGCAAGACGGGACGACGCATGGGCCATCACGCTTCCAGCTCGAACGAGGCGTGGGCGCGCACCGCGCCGTTGACCATCAGCTCGACGCGGTGGCGGCCGGGATGGTGGCGACGGGTGCTCAGGTCGCGCAGCGCGTGGTGGCGATCGAGGTGCATGCGGTCGCCTGGCGGCAGCTGCAGCGTCTTCCACTTGAAGACCTTGGGCGTGGTGGCGCCCGTCCGTTTGACGTAGTGCACCGCGTAATCGACAACCAGCGTCTGCGCCACGACGGCCGTGGACACGATGGCGCACTGCAGCCGGACATTGCCGCCACGCGGCACCCGCTCGGGCGTGACCTGCAGCGCGCCGACCTCGACCCGGGCGTCTGCGTCCGCTCCCACCAGCGCCAGTGCGCGCGCATCGCCCCGCTTGATGAGCGTGCGCAGCGCATGCCGCACGATCCACTGCGTGCGGACGTCGTCGCGCGGCCAGCGCTCGAAAAGGTCGAGCACGAGCGCCGGATGGTCCTTGGTGATGTCGTTGAAGTGGTTGGCGACCGACTTGCGCACGTAAGGGCTCGGGTCCGCCTTCAACCGCTCCAGGATCGGAAGCACCGGACGCGGGTCGGCGATCAGCGGCGCCAGCCGGAACGACCACGGCAGGCGGGGCCGTGCGCCTTCGCTCGCAAGCCGCCGCACATGCGGATCCGCGTCCTCGGCCCACTGCTGCATCACCGCGAGCGTGCCGGCCAGGTCCTGCCGCAGGAAATGCCGGACGGCGAATTCGGCGGTGCCGTACGGAGTGAAAAAACGCAGGGCTTCGAGCGACAGCGCGGGCGCGTGCAGACCATGCCGCGCCACATATTCCGGCAGCACCAGCGTGACGAAACGGTGGTCCAGCCGCGGCGCCAGTGCCTGCAGCAGGGGCAGCGTCTCCTCGTACTGCGGCGGCAGTCCGGCGTGCAACGCCTCGGTCACCCGCCCGAGCCGCTGCATCAACGACAGATCGTCCAGACCGTCGTCGCAACGACCGATAAAGGCGTCCGCATCGAATGCCTGATGGACCGCCTGCATCGCCTGTGCGATCGCACGGATGCGGCGGCGGTCGAAGATGTGTTTAAGTTCCGGCGCGGCGCGGTCGTCGGTGGGGTTCACGGCAGGTTTGGGCGGGCAGGCGGGATGCGCAGTCTAGCCCTCGGTCGGGTCCGCCGTGCAATGCCGGCGCTGCTGCGGCAGGGCCGCCGGTTCCGCAATACCGCGGCGCCCTAATCGGCCATCGCCAGCAGCCGGTCTGCCAGCCGCAGTACCGGCGCATCGACCATCTTGCCGTCGACCGCGACCACGCCACCGCCCGAGGCGGCCATCGCGTCGCGCACCCGACGGGCCCACGCGACTTCGCCCGGCGACGGGCCGAGTGCCGTCTGCACCGTGGGCACCTGGTCCGGATGGATGCAGAGCTTGGCGCCGAAACCGCCGCGCCGGGCCCGCGCAGCGTCGGCCGCGAGGCGGGCCGGATTGCGCCAGTCAGGTGTCACCCCATCGACCGGAGGCGGTAGGCCAGCCCGTCGGGTCGCCAGCACGAGTGCCAGCCGTACCGTCACTAGTTCGGCCTCGTCCTCCGCGCAGGCCAGCCCCGCGTCTGCCTGAAAGTCGAGATGGCCGAACGCGAGCCGCAGCACGCGCGGCGCAGCCGCGATGGCATCCACCGCGTCGAGCCCGGCAACCGATTCGATCAGCGGCATGACCACGGTTTCTGCGGGCAGCGCCCGGGCGACGAGATCGACGGCGTCGCCGTGCTCGGCCTTCGGCAGCATGACGCCGGCAAGGCCCTGCGCACACAGCGCTGCCACGGCCGCCAGATCGTCAGCATGCCATGCCGTGCCCACAGGATTGATGCGCACCACCAGACGGCCGAGGGCCGCGCGGTCCAGCCCTTGCAGTGCATGCGCCAGCCCCTCGCGGGCCCCCGCCTTGCGGTCGGGCGCCACGGCATCCTCGAGGTCGACGATGACGCCGCCCGGCCCGGCCGCCAATGCGCGGGCGATCCGCTCGGGGCGGTCGGCCGGCACGAACAGGAAGGCGCGGGCCAACGCCAGCGGATGGGCGTGCATCAGACCGCCCCCGCCTGCCGCAAGGCCTCGATCTGGTCCGCATCGCGACCGAGCGCTCGCAGGATCGCGTCGGTGTGTTCTCCGACCGCCGGGATCGGGTCCATCCGGTAGTCGAAAGCGCTGTGACGACCCGGCGGCAGCAGCGCCGGCAGCGGGCCGGCGGGCGACTGCACCGGTTGCCAGCGATCGCGGGCCTGCAGCTGCGGGTGTGCCCAGAGGCCGGCCATGTCGTTCATCCGGGCATTGGCGATCTGCGCCGTGTCGAGCCGGCCCAGCACTTGCGGCGTGTCCAGATTGGCAAAGGTGCCGAGGATGATCGACTGCAGCGCGTCGCGATGTTCGTTGCGGCGCGCATTGCTGTCGAAACGCGGGTCCGCGGCGAGCGCCGGCTGCTGCAGCACCTGGTCGCAGAAGATCCGCCATTCGCGCTCGTTCTGCAGGCCCAGCATCACCGTGCCGCCGTCGCCGACGGCGAACGGGCCGTAGGGATAGATCGTGGCGTGCGAGGCGGCGCTGCGCGGCGGTGGCGGCGCGCCGTCGAAGGCGTAGTACATCGGGTAGCCCATCCATTCGCCGAGCGACTCCAGCATCGACACGTCGATATGCGAGCCCTCCCCCGTCTTCTGCCGTTGCAACAATGCCGCGAGGATGCCGGTGTACGCATACATGCCTGCCGCGATGTCGGCGATGGAGTTGCCGGACTTGCAGGGGTCGTCGGCGGTGCCGGTCACCGACAAGTAGCCCGCCTCGCTCTGGATCAACAGGTCGTAGGCTTTCTTGTCGCGGTAGGGACCGTCCTCGCCGTAGCCGGAGATGTCGCAGACGATCAGCGCCGGATCGCGGGCGCGCAGCGTCGCGGCATCCAGGCCCATACGCGCCGCAGCACCCGGCGCGAGGTTCTGCACCAGCACGTCGGCACCGGCGATCAGTTCCTGCAGCACCGCGAGCGCATCGGGCTGCTTCAGGTCCAGCGTCAGGCTTTCCTTGCTGCGGTTGACCCACACGAAATGCGAGGCGAGGCCCTGCACGCGGGCGTCGTAGGCCCGCGCGAAGTCGCCGCCACCCGGCCGCTCGACCTTGATCACACGGGCGCCCAGGTCGGCAAGCTGGCGGGTACAGAATGGAGCGGCGATCGCATGCTCCAGGGAAACGACGGTGATGCCGTCGAGCGGTCGGGTCATGGCGGGTATCCGGCTCAGAACGATCGGGGCAGGCCCAGCAGATGCTCGGCCACGTAGGAATAGATCAGGTTGGTGGAGATCGGTGCCACCTGGTACAGCCGTGTTTCCCGGAACTTGCGCTCCACGTCGTATTCGCAGGCGAAGCCGAAACCGCCATGGGTCTGCAGGCAGGTGTTGGCGGCTTCCCAGGACGCCTTGGCAGCGAGGTACTTCGCCATGTTGGCCTCAGCGCCGCATGGCTGGTGGGCATCGAACAGCGCACAGGCCTTGAAGCGCATCAGGTTGGCGGCTTCGGTCTCGATGTAGTCTGCGGCGATCGGGAACTGCACGCCCTGGTTCTGTCCGATGGGCCGGCCGAACACCTGGCGGTCGCCGGCATAGCGCCGGGCGCGGTCGATGAACCAGTAGGCGTCGCCGATGCATTCGGCCGCGATCAGCGTGCGCTCGGCGTTCAGCCCGTCGAGGATGTAGCGGAACCCTTTGCCTTCTTGGCCGATCAGGTTCTCCGCCGAGATCTCGAGGTTGTCGAAAAACACCTCGTTGGTCTCGTGGTTCACCATGTTCGGGATCGGGCGGACGGTCATGCCTTTGCCGATCGCCTCGGCCAGGTCCACCACGAAGATCGACATGCCGTCGGCCTTCCGGGTCACCTCCGACAGCGGGGTCGTGCGGGCCAGCAGAATCATCAGGTCGGAATGCTGGATGCGCGAGATCCAGACCTTTTGGCCGTTGACGACGTAGCGGTCGCCCTTCTTCACGGCAGTGGTCTTGAGCTGGGTGGTGTCGGTGCCGGTGGTCGGCTCGGTCACGGCCATCGACTGCAGCCGCAGTTCGCCGTTGGCGATGCGCGGCAGGTAGAGCCGCTTCTGCGCCTCGCTGCCGTGGCGCAGCAGGGTGCCCATGTTGTACATCTGCCCGTGGCAGGAGCCGGCGTTCCCGCCCGACAGGTTGATCTCTTCCATGATCACCGACGCTTCGGCCAGGCCGAGGCCGGAGCCGCCGTACTCCGCGGGGATCAGCGCGGCGAGCCAGCCGGCGGAGGTCAGCGCGTCGACGAAGGCATCGGGGTAGCCGCGGGCTTCGTCGACTTTCTGCCAATAGGTGGAATCGAAGCTGGCGCACAGGTCGCGCAGCGCCTCGCGCATGTCCTGGTAGGCGTCGGGAGCGGGGAGCGAGATGGTCATGGCAGTCCGTATCGGTATCAGCGGTGGGCGAGCGTGGCGGTTGCCTGCATCGTCAGCCAGCCATCGGCGTCTTCGCCCCAGAGGCGGACGGTGCGGCCGTCCGCTTCGGGGCGTCCGTGGACGCGGAACGGGGCGGTGTCGAAGGTCGGCCGCACGGCACGGAAGTCGAAACGCGCGAGCTGCGCCTCCGGCATCTGGCGGCGCAGCAGGTCGACCAGCAGCGTCGCGATCAGGGGGCCGTGCACGATCAGGCCGGGGTAGCCCTCCACCTCGGTGACGTAGCGCCGGTCGTAGTGGATGCGGTGGCCATTGAAGGTCAGCGCGGAATAGCGGAACAGCAGCACGTCGTCCGGCACGATCTCACGGCTGAACGCCGCATCCTGCGGTGCGGCGACGGGCGCCGCTTCCGGGGCACCGGGCAGCGGCGCCGGCCGGTAGACGATGTCGTGTTCCTCCGTCAGTGCGAGACCCCGGGCGTTCTCGAACCCGTGCCGCACCTGCACGAACACCAGGGCCCCGGAACGTCCGGTCTTGTGCTCGACCCGGTCGATGGTCGAGGTTCGGGTGACCCGGTCGCCGACGCGCAGCGGGTTGCCGGCTTCCCACCGCAGTCGGCCGCCGGCCCACATGCGCCGGGGCAGCGGCACCGGCGGCAGGAAGCCGCCACGCCGCGCATGGCCGTCCGGCCCGAGCTCCGACTGGCGGTGCTGCGGCAGGAAATACAGCCAGTGCCACAGCGGCGGCAGCGGCGTTCCCGCCTCGGGCCGGGGATCGTCGCGGTCCAGCGTCGCCGACAGCCCCTGCACCGGTACCGGGGAGATTTCGTCGGTCAGGGATTCGGTCCGGCCCTGCCAGCTTTGCAGGTGGGTCAGGTCTTCGGAGGTGAGGGTTGCGGCAGCGTTCATCGATGCAGGCGAGGTCGGGAAGGAGGATCGGGCGGCGGCTCAGTCGACGGCGGCGCCGGAGGACTTGACGATGCGCGCCCACTTGGTGAGGTCGTCCTGCAGCAGTGCGGCGAACTGCTCCGGTGTCGTCGGCGGGGCGATCTCCACGCCCTGCTGGTCGAGCTTGTCGCGCAGGTCGCGGTTGGCCAGCGCCTTGCGCACGCCGTCCTGCAGCATGGTGGCGACGTCTTGC
This sequence comes from uncultured Xylophilus sp., assembly GCA_913776965.1. Taxonomy (GTDB): domain Bacteria; phylum Pseudomonadota; class Gammaproteobacteria; order Burkholderiales; family Burkholderiaceae_C; genus Xylophilus. The sequence goes on along the minus strand of CAJYQL010000037.1, from coordinate 1,088 downwards.
GGGACACCGGCAGGCGCGAACAACCCGATCCAGAGAGTGCCGTTGTAGCCCGTCACCGCCTCGCCGATCGTCGGCACGTCCGGCAGGACCGGCGACCGCTGCGCACCGCTGACGGCGATCGCGCGCAGCTTGCCGGCGCGAATGTGCGGCAAGGCCGACGGGAGGCTGGCAAAAACGACCGGCAGCTGTCCGCCGATCACGTCGTTGATGGCCGGCGCGACACCCTTGTACGGCACATGCTGCAGGGACAGTCCCGCCATGCTGTTCAGCATCTCGCCCAGCAGGTGGTTGAGCGTGCCGTTGCCGGCCGACGCGTACTGGTACTGCGCGTCCTTGCGCCGGGCCGTCGCGAGGAACTCGGCCAGGTTCTGCGCCGGAAACGTCGGATTCACGAGCAGGACATTGGGGACCGCGCCGACCAGCGCGATCGGCCGAAAATCCCGGGCCGGGTCGAAGCCCGGGTTGCGGTAGAGCGCCGGATTGATCGCCTGGCTGCTGCTGATCGTCATGAGCAGCGTGTAGCCGTCCTTCGGTGCCTTGGCGACCAGTTGCGTGCCGATGTTGCCGCCTGCTCCAGGGCGGTTGTCGACCACGACGCCGGACTGCAGCACTTCGCCGAGCTTTTGCCCCACCAGCCGCCCGACGATGTCGTTGGTGCCGCCGGCCGTCTGCGGCACCACCAGGATGATCGGCTTCGCGGGATAGGCGCTCTGGGCGGCGACAGGCGTTCCAATCCATGCGATCCAGCAGGCCGTCAGGGCTGCAGCCAAGCGCATACGGGGCATGTCGTCTCCTCGATTCTGTGGATTCCGTGAATGGTGCGCATCGTCGGCGAAACCCGTCGCGCTACACAATCCATCTTTTCGGGATCGAGCCTTCCGGATTTTCGAAGGCTCGGACACTGAGGGGCCGCTTCGCTGCGCACTGCCGCGAACCCGTGGCCAAGTTTTTTCTGTCGAGCTTGAAACCCTCGAATTTATGGTGCTAGAATCGTGGGCTTCAACGACAGGCGCGTAGCTCAGCTGGTTAGAGCACCACCTTGACATGGTGGGGGTCGTTGGTTCGAGTCCAATCGCGCCTACCAATCT
>CAJYQL010000036.1 GCA_913776965.1 uncultured Xylophilus sp. | reverse complement strand
TGCACCTCTTCCTGGCCGGCGCCAGCGGCAACGTGGTGTTTCCGCGCCTGGTGGAAGAGTTGCGGGTGAACGCCCGACTCTTCCGCCTGCACAGCCCGCTGCACCGCCAGCGCGAGAACCACGACGAACATGGCCGCATCCTGGAAGCCCTGCGCAGCCGCGACGCGGACCGCGCGCGCGAGGCCATGCGCGCGCACCTGCGCAGCCTGCAGGAAGACGTGCGCCGGGCGATCCTGGACTGATCGGGCGCCCAGGACCACGATCGACCGTCGCGTGCCGCTATCGGCGAAAGCTCTGAGCGTCAACCCACAAAGTCGACTTGTGTTGCCGACCCCGCGCCCGCAGCATGGCCTCGCGCCCTGTAGGCGCGAGAGGAGACAAACACATGAAGAAGACCTTGATCGTGATCGCCGCATGCGCGTCGTGCACCAAAGGCAACGTGAACCCGTACACGGGCAAAGAAGGGACGAAGCAACCATGAGACGCCGCCTCCTGGGAGCCGCCCTGGCGACCGTGTTGGGCCTGGTGAGTGCGCCCGCCGCCGCGCGGGGCCGACGTGGCGCAAGCTCGTCGCACCGAAGCGGCCGGACCTCGTTCTCGGGCGGGGGCGGTGGCGGTGGCGCGGGTGGCGCACACGGCGGCTGCGGCTCGCGCGGCGGCCCCGGCTACCGCAAGCCCGATGGCAAGTGCGCGAGCCATCGGGACTGAGCGTCGCGGCCGAACCGGGCGGCCCCTGCCGCCAGGGGCCGCTGCTTTCTCGCCCCGGCGCGCGCAGGGGCGGCAACAACGTCTGCGCGGCTGAGTCGCGCCCCCCGCGTCGCCGCATGGCACGCCATGCCTGCGCCCGCTATCCCTGGGCCACGCCCGCCTGCATCCGCACCGCACCGTCCTGCAGGAAGCAGGCCTTGTCGAAGAGCGTCAGGTCGGCCGGGTTTGGCAGCCGCACGTCGCCGATTCCGGGGAACGGCCGCGTGTCGGGCCGGTAGTCGCGCGCGATCTGCGCCAGGCACACCACCACGGCCTGCCGCTGCTGCGCGAAGGCCTTGAGCTGCACCACCTGCTCGGCCAGCGGCGGCTTGTCGCGACGCTGGTCCAGCAGCTGCAGGTAGTCGATCACCACCAGCATCCGGGGCGGCGCGTCGGCCAGTACCTGGGCGACGTGGACCGACGAGAGTTCATCGGTGGTGTCGATGTGCAGGCCGCACGCCGCGGCAGCCAGTCCATCGCCGCCGGCGTGCAGCAAGGCTTCGACCTCGGCCCGGGTGTATTCAAGCGTGAAAAACGCTGCTGGCCGGCCACGCCGCAATGCCTCGACCGCCAGGCCGAGGCCCAGCGCCGTCTTGCCCTGGTAGGGCCGCGCGGCCAGCAGCACGAGGTCGCCAGGCGACAGCTGCGCATGCAGCTGCGCGGCCTGCCCGCCCTGCTGCCAGGACGCGGCAAGATGACTCCAGGCGCGAAAGCCCTCGCGCACGGCGATGCGGTCGAGCGCGGCATGCAGCGGCAGCTTCTGCGTGCGTGACAGCGCCTTGGCCTGCTGCTTGAGAACGGGAATGGGAGCGGAAAGGGTCATGGCAACCTCAGCATGGGACCATGCGCGCGCCTCCTTGCGCATGCAGGTCGAACCAAGGGCATGAAGCGCAGACGACGGCCCGGTACGGAAGGTACTTCCCCAGTGGAGGCAGGGAGGCACGGGCGAGGTGCCGGCGGCGAGTATGGCACGCAAGGACGCCTGCCATGCCTTCCGCCGCGGCGGCGACGCGCAGCCGAGGCCCCGATCTGCCGGAGGAAGGTCGGTCAGCGCAACCTCAGCCGCCCAGATGCAGCCGCTCGAACTCCTCCGCCGACACCGGACGCCCGAACAGATAGCCCTGGGCCTCGGGGCAGCCGATGCTGCGCAGGAGGGCCAGTTGCTCGCCCGTCTCCACGCCCTCGGCGATCACCGCCATGCCGAAGCTGTCGCCCAGGTACTGGATGGTGCGCACCACCGCGGCGTCGGCGGGGTCCTCGGATGCGTTGCGGACGAAGGCGCGGTCGATCTTCAGGCGGTTGACCGGATAGCGCTTGAGCAGGCTGAGCGACGCGAAGCCGGTGCCGTAGTCGTCGAAGGCCAGGCCGAAGCCGGCGCTGCGCAGGTCGTAGAGCAGCTCGAAGGTGCTGGTGTCGCCGCCCAGCAGCGTGTTTTCCACGATCTCCAGCTCCAGGCATTCGGGCGGCATGCCGGCCTGCGCCACCGCCTGCTGGGCCACGGCGAGCAGGCGGCCCGACTTGAGCTGGGCTGGAAACAGGTTGACGCCGATGCGGAAGCCCGGCCGCAGCCGCTGCCACTGCGCCGCCGTCCGGCAGGCGGTGTGCATGACCCAGTCGCCGACCAGCGCCGCCGAGGGCTTCTGCGACAGCACGTCGATGAAGGCCACCGGCGCCAGCAGACCGCGTGTCGGATGGCGCCAGCGCAGGAGCGCCTCGGCACCGACGACGCGCAGATCGGCGAGCGAGACGTAGGGCTGGTAGAAGAGCTCGTATTCGCCGCGCTCGAAGGCCAGCCGCAGTTCCTGCTGGAAAGCGCGCTGCGCGGCGGCGAGTTCGCGCAGGTCCGGCGTGAACACCTCGATGCCGCCCTTGCCGGCCGCCTTGGCCCGGTAGAGCGTCAGGTCGGCGGCGCCCAGCAGTTCCTCGGGCCGCTCGCCGTGCTCGGGCGCCAGGGCGATGCCGATGCTCGCGCCGAGGTCGGGCAGCGCCTCGAACAACGGAACGGCCTGCAGCTCGTGCAGCAGCGAGGCGGCCTGCTGGCGTGCGGCGTCGGGCGCGTTGCCGGAGAACAGCGCGACGAACTCGTCGCCGCCCAGCCGGGCGATGCAGCGCGCGTCCGGCCAGACCCGCTGCAGCCGGCCGGCCAGGTCGCGCAGCACGGCGTCGCCGGCGGAATGGCCCCAGCCGTCGTTGACTTCCTTGAAGTTGTCCAGGTCGAGCAGAAGCACCGTGGCCCTGGCGTCCTCGGCCAGGGCGCGCTGGATGTGCTCCCGCCAGCTCGCGCGGTTGGCCAGGCCGGTCAGTGTGTCGGTGGTGGCCAGCTGAGTGAGGCGCTGTTCGTGCTTCTTGCGTTCGGTGATGTCGCGCACGATCATGCCGACGCCCGGCCGGCCCTGATCCTGCCAGGTCGACAGCGACAGCTCGGCGGGAAAGCGCGAGCCGTCCGCCCGCTGCGCGGTGACCTCCAGCGTGCGCTCGGCCAAGTCGAGCGGCTCGCCGCCCTGCAGCCGGGCCAGCCGCTCCTCGTAGACGGCCCGCGAGTCCGCATCGAGGATGCCGGTGGCGGGCCGGCCGACGACGTGCGCGGCGGAGCAGCCGAAGACCCGCGCCGCCGCGGCGTTCCAGTAGCTCACGCGCCCCTGGCCGTCGAGGCACACGATGGCATCGGGCGCGGTGGTGGCGATGCTTTCGAAGCGCGCCTGGTCCGCCAGCCGCACGCGGTCCAGCCGCCGCAGTTCCATGCGGC
>CAJYQL010000035.1 GCA_913776965.1 uncultured Xylophilus sp. | reverse complement strand
AGGAGCTCGAGGCTCGGGTGCGTGCGCTCACGCGCCGCGGCACCGGGGCCACGAGCAGCTCGATCCGGCACGGTCCGCTGGAATACGACCAGGCGGGCCGGGTGGCCACGATCGACGGGCGCATGGTGGAGTTGTCGGCGCGCGAACTCGGCCTGCTGGAAGTGCTGCTGCAGCGCGTCGGCAGGCTGGTCAGCAAGGACCAGCTCGTCGAGCGCCTTTGCGAATGGGGTGAAGAAGTGTCCACGAACGCCATCGAGGTGTACATCCATCGCCTTCGCAAGAAGATCGAGAAGGGCCCGATCCGCATCGCCACCGTGCGCGGGCTGGGCTACTGCCTCGAGAAGATCCCCGGCTGACCGCCTGCCCGGCACCCACCGCGGAACGCTATCGAATGCATAGCTGCCCGCGCAGGTGGGACGGGCGCACAGTGCCGATTTCCCCATGAAACTCTTCCGACGCCAGCAGCGCTCGCTCTTCGGCGAGATCCTCGACTGGATGCTCACGCCGCTGCTGCTGCTCTGGCCGATCAGTCTGGCGCTGACCTGGCTGGTGGCGCAGGGCCTGGCCAACAAGCCGTTCGACCGGGCGCTCGAATACAACGTGCAGGCGCTGGCGCAGCTGGTGTCGGTGCAGCAGGGCCGGGTGCAGTTCAACCTGCCGCAGCCGGCGAGCGAGCTGCTGCGCGCCGACGACGCCGACACGGTCTTCTACCAGGTGCGCGGCACCGGCGGCGAATTCATCGCCGGCGACCGCGACCTGCCGGTGCCGGTCGAGGAAACCCGCCCGGCCACCGGCGAGGTCCGGCTGCGCGACGACGAACTGCGCGGCCTGGACGTGCGGGTCGCCTCCACCTGGGTGCGCTTCACGCCGCCGGCGCCCGGCCTGCCGCAGGCCCAGGTGCTGGTGCAGGTGGCCGAGACGCGCGAGAAGCGCTCGGTGCTGGCCGCCGAAATCATCAAGGGCGTGATGCTGCCGCAGTTCGCGATCCTGCCGCTGGCGGTGCTGCTGGTGTGGCTGGCGCTGGCGCGCGGCATCAAGCCGCTGTCGCAGCTGGAGGCGCGCATCCGCGCCCGGTCGCCCGACGACCTGAGCCCGCTCGACGACAAGACGGTGCCGATGGAGGTGGCGCCGCTGGTCAGCTCGGTCAACGGGCTGCTCGCGCGGCTGCAGGATTCGGTCGCCACCCAGAAACGCTTCCTGGCCGACGCCGCGCACCAGCTGAAGACGCCGCTGGCCGGCCTGCGCATGCAGGCCGACCTGGCCCAGCGCGAAGGCACCAGTACCGAGGAACTGAAACAGTCGCTGCAGCAGATCGGCCTGGCGAGCGTGCGTGCGACGCACACCGTCAACCAGCTGCTGGCGCTGGCGCGCGCCGAGGGCAGCGGCGCCGCCTTCGCGACGCAGTCCTGCGACCTGGCGGAACTGACCATCGCGGTAGTGCGCGACTCGGTGCCGCGGGCGCTCGAGAAGCGCATCGACCTGGGCTACGACGGCGCGGCGCCGGGCACCCCCGGCGTGCGGGTCGAGGGCCATCCGACGCTGCTGCAGGAAATGGTGCGCAACCTGGTGGACAACGCGATCGCCTACACCCCGTCCAGCGACGACCGGCCGGGCATCATCACCGCGCGGGTGCTGCCCGATCCGTTCGGCCGGGTGATCCTGTTGCAGGTGGAGGATTCGGGCCCGGGCATCCCCGAGAGCGAACGCGCGCTGGTGTTCGAGCCGTTCTACCGGGTGCTCGGCACCGGCGTGGACGGCTCGGGCCTGGGCCTGCCGATCGTGCGCGAGATCGCCCGGCTGCACGGCGCGGCGGTGGCGCTCGACGACGCGCACCCCGGCCAGACGCCGGCCGGCACCCGCTGCACGATTCGCTTCACGCTGCCCGCCGCGGCCTGAGCCTGCGGCCGGGGGCCGCAGCAGGCGCCCTTCAGTCGCTCAGATCGCCGACCCGGTCGCTCGGGAACCGGAAGGCATCGCGCAGCAGCGCGGGCATCGGCAGGTCGAGCGTGATGTTCTTCGGCGGGATCGGCTGCTGGAACCAGCGGGCATAGATGCGCTGGGCCTCGCCGGTCTGGATCAGGCGGCGCATCTCCTGGTCCACCACCTTCTTGAAGGCCGGGTCGTCCTTCGGCAGCATGATCGCGTAGGGCTCGACCGTCATCGGCTTGCCGATCACTGCGAAGGCCTTCGGGTCCGCCGCATTGGCGCGCAGGCCGTAGAGCAGCACGTCGTCGAGCGCGAAGGCGTCGGTGCGGTTTCCTTCCAGCGCGGCGAAGGCTTCGGCATGGTCGCGCATCTCGGTGATCTGCAGCTTCAGGTCCTGCTCGTTGTCGAGGCGGCGCAGCACCGGCACGGTGGTGGTGCCGGCGGTGACGGCCACCCGCTTGCGCGCCAAGTCCCCCAGGGTGGCGAGGTTGTCGGCAGTGCGCACCAGGAGCCGCGAGGTGGAGATGAAGTGCGGGATCGTGAACGCCACCTGCCGACGTCGCTCGGCATTGTTGGTGGTGGAGCCGCACTCCAGCGCCGCCCGGCCCTCGGCGATCGCAGCGATCCGGTTGGCCGAACTGACCGGCGCGTAGCGCACGTCGAGCGTGCGCAGGCCGAGCTCCTTGCGCACCGCCTCGACGATCTTCAGGCACAGGTCCAGGGCATAGCCCACCGGTGCGCCGCCGGGTCCGACGTACGAAAACGGGACCGACGCCTCGCGGTGGGCCAGCACGATCTGCTGGGTCTCGCGGATCCGGTCGAGCTGGCCGGCGGTGGCCGTGGCGCCGGCCAGCAGGCCGGCGAGTGCGAGCGCCGCACGGAGAAACGATGGATGCATGGTCGGCCTTTGCGATGGACAACGGACGGTGACGGGCGACGGGAAGCGGTGCGACTGTGACGGCGCGGTGACCGCAACGCACCGCGGCATGCGGCGCACCGCCGCAGGTCATGCGCAAAAAGAATGCCAGCAGGCGGACAAGCAGGCCGGCGCGTGTCAGGCGCAGGGGCGCAGCGCCCGGCCGGCGAGGGCCGGCGCCAGGGCGGCCAGTGCCGGACGCAGCGCGTCGTCCACCGCCGGCAGGCGCAGCACCTGGCCCTGCAGCGCGGCGCGCTCCTGCACCACCCGGGCGGTGCGCACGCCGCGGCGCGACAGATCGACCAGCGCTTCCTCGGCGGCCTTCTGGCTCGGGAAGCTGCCGAGCGAAAGGCCCGGCTGCAGCGCCGCGCTGGCCGGCGTCTCGAACGACACCCGACGGGCGCGCAGCTCGGCGCGCTTGCGGGCGAGCAGGTCCTCGTCGGCGTAGCGGCCCATGTAGACGATCCAGCGCGCCGGCGTGCCGCCCGGCACCAGCTGCCAGCTGCCGACCGGCAGCAGCGCAGTGGCGCGCTCGCGCAGCACCGCCGCCTCGGCCTCGCCGAACAGCGACGCCTGCAGGCATTCGCCCTCGGACGGCGGCGCGGGCGGCGGGGCGGCCGCGCTGCGACGGGCCTCGTCGGCGGTCAGGACGCGCAGCGCCTCGGGGCGGATCTGCTGGGCGATGCGCTGCGGCTCGGCCTGCGACGCCGGCTCCGCGCCCCAGCCGCCGAGCGCCCCGTGCGACCAGGCGTAGTAGGCACCGTTGGCCAGCACCAGCAGCAGCACCAGGGCGCGCAGCATGGCGGTCGGCCCTCAGGCGGGCTGCGCCGGCATGGCCGGGCGCACGCTCACCTCGGAACTGTGGATCGTCTCGCAGCCGCCGTCGGTGCCGCGCAGCCGCAGCGCACCGTCGGGCGCCACGCCGTCGGCGGTGCCGCTGCGGCCGTCGCTCAGCACCACCGCGCGGCCGCGCAGCACGTCGCGGGCGGCGAAGCGGGCCTGCCACGCACCGAACCCCGTCGTGGCAAAAGCGAGCAGCGCCTGCACCAGCGCCGGCGCGACCGCGCCCAGCACCTCCGGAGCGCCGATGCCCGGCAGCAGCTGCCGCAGCCCGGCCGGCGGCGTGCGCAGGCCGTCGGCCGCCGGCGCCACGATGTTGAGACCGCAGCCGACCACCAGATAGCGCGGCGCCGCGGCACCGGCGACCGCCGTCTCGACCAGGATGCCGCCGAGCTTGCGGTCCTGCCACCAGAGGTCGTTCGGCCATTTCAGGCCCAGGTCGGGATGCAGCGCCTCGGCGATCGCGACGCCCGCCACCAGCGACAGGCCCGACCAGTCCGCCGGCGCCATCGGCAGCCCGAGCGAGAAGGTGAGCGCACTGCCCGGCGCGCTCTGCCAGTCGCGGCCCAGGCGGCCCCGGCCGGCGGTCTGGCGCTCGGCGACCAGCAGCACCGGCTCGGTCCGGCCGGCGCGCGCGCGGCGCATCAGTTCGGTGTTGGTGGAATCGACCTCGGGCAGGATCTCCACCGAAAAATCGGGCAGCGCCGGCACCACCTGCTGCCAGACCGCCTCAGCCGGCCAGCGCAGCGGCGACGGCGGCAGCCCGGCGCTCATCGGCGGAAGCCCCGCTTGGGCGCGAGCAGCGTGCCGCGGCAGTTGTCCGCGCCGCACCAGCAGGGGTACTCGGCCTTGAGCTTCCTGGTGTAGCGCTCCTCGAGGATCAGGCCGTAGTCGTAGTTCAGTTCCTCGCCGGGGGCGATGTCGCGCAGCGCTTTGATGAAGATCCGGCCGTCCACCTCGTCGGCGAAGCAGTTCGGGTCGCAGGCGTGGTTGATCCAGCGCGCCGAATTGCCGCCCACGTTGGCGTCGATCACCCGGTCGGCATCGACATGGAAATAGAAGGTGTGGTTCGGGTCCGCCGGATCGTGCGGATGGCGGTCCTGCGCCTCGTCCCAGCTGATCACCTCGCCCACGTACTCGATGACCGTCTCGCCCTCGGCGATCGGCTGCATCGCGAACACGCCCTTGCCGTGCACGCCGGAGCGGCGGGTCTGGATGCGGCGGCCGGTGGCAGCAGCAGCAGGGGCGGTTGTGGGCATGGCCGAACTTCTGTTAGTTTGAAAAAAGCACCTGCGCGCATGCATGCGTGTGCGCGAGGACCGGATTCTAGATAGACAGACCCACAACCCCGACCGACAGATGACCAAGACCCTCGTCATTGCCGAGAAGCCCTCCGTGGCCCAGGACATCGTGCGTGCACTCACGCCGGTGGCCGGCAAGTTCGACAAGCACGAAGACCATTTCGAGAACGACCGCTACGTGGTGACCAGCGCGGTCGGCCACCTGGTGGAGATCCAGGCGCCGGAGGAATTCGACGTCAAGCGCGGCAAGTGGAGCTTCGCCAACCTGCCGGTGATCCCGCCGCACTTCGACCTGAAGCCGGTCGACAAGACCAAGAGCCGCCTGAACGCGGTGGTGAAGCAGGCCAAGCGCAAGGACGTGACCGACATCGTCAACGCCTGCGACGCGGGCCGCGAGGGCGAGCTGATCTTCCGCCTGATCGAGCAGTACGCCGGCGGCGCGAAGCAGACGCTCGGCAAGCCGGTGAAGCGGCTCTGGTTGCAGTCGATGACGCCCGAGGCGATCCGTGAGGGCTTCCAGAAGCTGCGCAGCGAGCAGCAGATGCAGGGCCTGGCCGATGCCGCGCGTTCGCGCTCGGAGGCCGACTGGCTGGTCGGCATCAACGGCACCCGGGCGATGACCGCCTTCAATTCCCGCGACGGCGGCTTCTTCCTCACCACCGTCGGCCGGGTGCAGACGCCGACCCTCTCGGTGGTGGTGGAGCGCGAGGAAAAGATCCGCAAGTTCGTCAGCCGCGACTACTGGGAGGTGCACGCCAACCTCAAAGCGCAGGCGGGCGACTATCCCGGCAAGTACTTCGACCCGGCCTGGAAAAAACCGCCGCCCGGCCCCGACGGCGTGCCCGACCCCGAGCAGCGCGCCGACCGCGTGTGGAGCGAGCGCGAGGCGAAAGCCATCGCCGACGCGGCCCGCGGCAAGCCCGCCATCGTCACCGAGGAAAGCCGGCCCACCACCCAGGCCAGCCCGCTGCTGTTCGACCTGACCAGCCTGCAGCGCGAGGCCAACAGCCGCTTCGGCTTCTCGGCCAAGACCACGCTGGCCCTGGCCCAGAGCCTGTACGAGCGCCACAAGGCGCTCACCTACCCGCGGACCGACTCCCGCGCCCTGCCCGAGGACTACCTGCCGGTCGCCAAACAGACCTTCGCGATGCTCGCGACCAGCGGCATGCGCCACCTGGCGCCCTATGCGCAGCAGGCGATCGACCAGAACTACGTCAAGCCCAGCAAGCGCATCTTCGACAACGCCAAGGTGTCGGACCACTTCGCGATCATCCCGACGCTGCAGGCGCCGAGCGGTTTGAGCGACGCCGAGCAGAAGCTCTACGACTTCGTGGTGCGGCGCTTCATGGCGGTGTTCTTCCCGAGCGCCGAATTCCAGGTCACGGTGCGCACCAGCACCGTGGAGAACGACGGAAAAAAATACGCCTTCCGCTCCGACGGCAAGGTGCTGGTCAAGCCCGGCTGGCTCGCGATCTACGGCAAGGAAGCCGCCGACGAAACCAAGGACGGCGACAAGGACGGCAAGACCCTCGTGCCGGTGGCGCCCGGCGAAAAGCCGCTGGCCGCCGCGGTCGATGCCAAGGCGCTCAAGACCAAGCCGCCGGCCCGCTATTCCGAAGCCACGCTGCTCGGTGCGATGGAAGGCGCGGGCAAGACGATCGACGACGACGAGCTGCGCGAGGCGATGCAGGAGAAGGGCCTGGGTACCCCGGCCACCCGCGCCGCGATCATCGAAGGCCTGATCGCCGAGAAGTACATCCTGCGCGACGGCCGCGAGCTGATCCCGACCGCCAAGGCGTTCCAGCTGATGACGCTGCTGCGCGGCCTCGGCGTGGAGGAACTCTCCAAGGCGGCGCTGACCGGCGACTGGGAATACAAGCTCGCCCAGATGGAGAAGGGCGAACTCTCGCGCGACGCCTTCATGGCGCAGATCGCCGAGATGACCCGGCACATCGTCCAGAAGGCGAAGGAGTACGACCGCGACACGGTGCCCGGCGACTACGCGACGCTGCAGACGCCCTGCCCCAACTGCGGCGGCGTGGTGAAGGAAAACTACCGCCGCTACAGCTGCACCGGCCCCGCCGCCGGCAGCGGCGAGGGCTGCGGCTTCTCCTTCGGCAAGTCGCCCGCCGGCCGTACCTTCGAGATGGCCGAGGCCGAGGCGCTGCTGCGCGACCACCGGATCGGCCCGCTGGAGGGCTTCCGCTCCAAGGCCGGCTGGCCGTTCACCTCGGAGATCCAGCTGAAGTACGACGACGAGGTGAAGAACTGGAAGCTGGAGTTCGACTTCGGCGACGACAGGAACGCCGAGGAGAGCGGCGAGATCGTCGACTTCACCGGCCAGGAGCCGCTCGGCAAGTCCCCCTGCGACGACGGCCTGGTCTACGAGCACGGCAGCAACTACGTGAGCGAACGCGCGGTGCCGACCACGGCGCACCCGACGCCGACCAGCAACTTCAAGGTCGGCAAGGTGATCCTGCAGCAGCCGATCGACCGCGAGCAGATGAAGAAGCTGCTGGCCACCGGCAAGACCGACCTGCTCGACAAGTTCATCAGCAACAAGACGCGCCGGCCGTTCAAGGCCTTCCTGAGCTGGGACGCGGAGGCCGGCAAGGTGAACTTCGCCTTCGAACCGCGCGCCTCCAAGTTCCCGCCGAAGAAGACCACCGCCGGCGCGCCTGCTACCAAAACCGTAGCTGCCCGCGCAGGCACGGCGGGCGCCAAGGCCGCAAAAGCATCCAAACCCGCGGCCAAGGTCGCCACCAAGACGGCGGCCGCACCGAAGCCCAAGGCGCCGCGCAAGGCCACGCCCGGCAACGGCCTGGTGCCGAGCCCTGCGCTGGCCGCGGTGATCGGCGGAAGCGAGCCGCTCGCCCGCACCGAGGTGGTGAAGAAGCTCTGGGACTACATCAAGGCCCACGGCCTGCAGGACGCGAAGGACAAGCGCACCATCAATGCCGACGACAAGCTGCGCGCCGTCTTCGGCAAGCCGCAGGCCACGATGTTCGAGATCGCCGGCATCGTCGGCCAGCACCTGGAGAAGCAGGCATGACGGCCCGCCCCACCGCACGACGCGCCCTGCTGCAGGCCGGCGCCCTCGGCCTCGGCCTGGCGCTGACGGCCGCCCTGCCCGCCCGCGCCGCCGCCTGGCCCGAGAAGCCGGTCCGGCTGGTGGTGCCCTTCCCGCCCGGCCAGGCGACCGACATCTTCGCCCGCGCCCTCGCCGAGCAGCTCGGCAAGCGGCTCGGCCAGCCGGTGGTGGTCGAGAACAAGGCCGGCGGCGGCAGCAACATCGGCACCGAGCAGGTGGCCCGCGCCGCGCCCGACGGCTACACCCTGCTGGTCGCCGGCAGCGCGATGGCGGTCAACCAGACGCTCTACAAAAAACTGAACTACGACCCGCTGAAGGACCTGACCGGCATTTCGCTGATCGCCAAGGTGCCGTTGGTGTTCTTGGCGACGCCGGCTTCGGGCATCGGCTCGATCGCCGACCTGGTGAAGCGCGCGAAGGCCGAGCCCGGCCGGCTCAACTACGCGAGCGCCGGCATCGGCGGTACCCAGCACCTGTCGGCCGAGATGCTGAAGGCCGCCACCGGCACCTTCATCACCCACATCCCCTACCGCGGCAGCGGCCCGGCGCAGGCGGACTTCCTGGGCAACCAGGTGCCGCTGATGGTGGATTCGGTGACGGCCGCACTGCAGCTGATCCAGTCGAAGCGCGCGGTGCCGCTGGCGGTCACCTCGGCCACCCGCTCGCCGCAGATCCCGGACGTGCCGGCGGTGCGCGAGTCGGGCATCCCGGCGCTGAAGGACTTCGAGGCGGTGGGCTGGCTCGGCCTGATGGCACCGGCCGGGCTGCCGGCGGACATCGCCGCGCGCCTGAATCGCGAGGTGACCGACATCCTGCGCAGCGAGTCGATGGCCCGCTACATCACCGAGCGCGGCTCGGTGCCGGCGCCGACCACCGGGCCGGAGTTCGACGCCTTCATCGCCAGCGAGATCCGCAAGTGGAGCGGCGCGGTGAAGCGCTCGGGCGCTACCGCCGACTGATCCTGTCCCTTTGTCGTCCCCTTTCACCGGAGAGCCGCCATGCGCCATCCCGTCCGTCGATCCGCCGCGTCGTGGCTGCTGGCGCTGTGCTGCGTCGTAGGCCTCGGCGCCTGCACACCGCTCGGCGGGGGCCGGGGCGCGGGGTCCTCGACGAGCACAGGCGCCGGCAGCGGCGGCGTGACGGTGTTCGGCGACGTGGACGCGGCGGTCACGCGCACGCGCTGAGCGCTGCCGCGCCGGTCTGAGTGCGGACCGGCGCGTGGGCTGCGCCGCCTACTGGGCCTGCGTGGCCTGCGTGGCCTGCGTGGCCTGCGTGGTCTGCGTGGCCTGCGTGGTCTGCGTGGTCTGCGTGGTCTGCGTGGTCTGCGCAATGTTGCACGCTCCTCTTTTCATAGCGCCTAGCGCAGATGGCACCTGCGCGACAGCCATTTTGGGCCACGAAAATATCGCCGTGGGAGACTGGCACATCCCACCTGCACCGCCCGCCGGTCCGGGCGCCCCGCCCTCCCTCCGCTGCCACCGCCATGCCGCCTGACGCCGCCGACGCCCTCGACCACCGCTTCGTGAATGCCGGCGGCCTGCGCTTCCACGTCGCGCTCGCCGGGCCGGCCGACGGGCCGCTGCTGGTGCTGCTGCACGGCTTTCCCGAGTTCTGGTACAGCTGGCGCCGGCAGATCGGCCCGCTCGCGGCGGCCGGATGGCGGGTGGCAGTGCCCGACCAACGCGGCTACAACCTGTCGGACAAGCCGCGCGGCCGCGGCGCCTACCGCATCGACACCCTCGCCGACGACGTGCTGGCGATCGCCGAGGCGCTCGGCCACCGGCGCTTCGCCCTTGCCGGCCACGACTGGGGCGGCGTGGTCGCCTGGCACCTGGCCGGCCGCAACCCCGAGCGCGTTCGCCGCGCGATGGTGTTCAACGCGCCGCATCCGGCGACGCTGTTCCGCTATGCGCTGACCCATCCGTCGCAACTGCGGCGCAGCTGGTACATCGGCTTCTTCCAGCTGCCCTGGCTGCCCGAGCGCGGGCTGGCGGCCGACGGCTTCCGCACCATGGCCCGGGCGCTCGCCGGCGGCCGGCGCAAGCGCGACGCGTTCTCCGCGGCCGACATCGCCCGCTACCGCGCCGCCTGGGCGCAGCCGGGCGCGCTGACCGCGATGCTGAACTGGTACCGGGCGATGCCGCTGTCGCGCGGCGCCGCGGCCCGCGCCGGGCGGGTCACCGTGCCGCTGGAGCTGGTCTGGGGCGACCGCGACGTGGCGCTGGAGCCGGGCCTCGCCGAAGCCGGCATCGCGCTGTGCGACCGGGGCCGGGTGCACCACATCCCGAACGCCACGCACTGGGTGCAGAACGATGCGCCGGACGAGGTGAATGCGCGGATGCTCGCCTTCTTCGGCCCGGCCGCGCAGGCGGCGCGCGACAACGGCCCGGCATCGGGCCCGTCGTCGACCATTCCGGCGTTTCAGCCGAGCGTGTAGGGCCCGCCCACTTCCAGCGCCCGCCGGTAGGCCGGCCGATCGTGGATGCGCTTGAGCCAGTCCATCAGCCGCGGACGGCGGTCGTCGAGCCCGCCGCGGGCGCGCGCGGCCTCGACCGGGAAGCTCATCTGGATGTCCGCCGCGCTGAAGTCCGGGCCGGCGAACCAGCCGTCGCGGCCGAGTTCGGCCTCCATGAAATCGAGCTGCGCCGCGAGGTTGGGCGCCACGAACCCGTCGCGCACCTTGCGGGCGATGCCGCGCGCCACCGGCTTCACGAAGAACGGCATCGGCGCCGTCTCGATCCGGTGCAGCACCAGCGTCAGCAGCAGCGGCGGCATCGCCGAGCCCTCGGCGAAATGCAGCCAGTAGCGCCAGCGCAGCGCCGCGTCCGACCCGGCCGGCGGCGCCAGCCGGCCGCCGCCGAAGCGCTCGACCACCGTCTCCACGATCGCGCCCGATTCGGCCAGCACCAGCCCGCCGTCGGTCGTCACCACCGGCGACTTGCCGAGCGGATGGATCGCCCGCAGCTCCGGCGGCGCCAGCATCGTCTTCGGGTCGCGCCGGTAGCGCACCACGGTGTAGGGCAGGCCGAGTTCCTCGAACAGCCAGAGCACCCGCTGGGAGCGGGAGTTCTCGAGGTGGTGGATGGTGAAGGTGGTCATGGGCGGATGCTACGGGGCTTCAGGCTCAGGCCGGTCGAGCCGGCGACTGCGCCGCGACGTGGCGGGACAGGACATCCTCCAGACCCGGCAGCTCGGTCTCGATCGTGCGGAACAGCACCTCGTGCGTCACCTGCTCGTAGCCGTGCGCCAGGATGTTGCGCAGGCCGATGATCTGCCGCCAGGGCACGCCGGGCAGGGTCACGGCGACGGTGGGTTCGATCCGGCCGGCGGCCTCGCCCAGATTGATGAACAGCTTCTCGGTCGCCAGGCACAGAATGCGGTCCGCCGTGAACGAAGCCGCCGTATGGTGCGCAGCGAATCCCCGCAGTTCGCGCACGAAGGCCAGCATGTCGGCCAGATGCGCCGGCGTGCGGTCCATCAGGGTTCCCCGAAGAGCGGCGGCTGGGCCCGCAGCTGCGGCTCGATGCTGCGACGCCGCCACGGGTTCTGCAGGACCGACGGGAACGCGAGGTCGATCCGGCGCCCTGCGAAAGCAGCCGACAGTTCGTCCTGCAGATCGATGAGCGCGAAGCCGCCGGGTGCCTGGCCCGGCAGGAATTCGACCAGCAGGTCGACGTCGCTGTCGGCGGTGTCGGCACCGACTGCCGCCGATCCGAACAGCTGCAGCCGGTGCACGCCGTAGCGGCGGCAGATGGCGGCGATCCGGTCGCGCAGGGCGGGAGCGATGTCCATCGGCGAATGATACGGCGCAGGTTTCCAGGGACAGGGTTTCACGCCTCGTCCGGCACGTTCTCCAGGTCTGCGATCCACACCGCCGATTCGGAGTCGCTCGGCGCGCGCCAGTCGCCACGCGGGGAGAGCGAGCCGCCGGAGCCGACCTTCGGACCGTTGGGCACGCAGGAGCGTTTGAACTGGCTGGTCTGGAAGAAGCGCCAGCAGAAGGTGCGCAGGTGCTTTTTCACCTCGGCCAGGGTGTACTGGTTGCGGCCGCCGTGCAGGTCCTCGGGCCAGCGGCCGGCGGTGCGGTCGTGCCAGGCGGTGTGCGACAGGAAGGCGACCTTGCTCGGGCGGAAGCCGTAGCGCAGCGTGTAGTAGAGGTGGAAGTCCTGCAGCTCGTAGGGGCCGATGGTGTCCTCGGTCTTCTGGCCGGGCTGGTCGGCGGCCGTGGTTGGCGTGTTCGCCGCCGCGCCGGCCTGCGCCCCGGGCGCGTCCGCGCGGCCGGGCTCCACGTCGCCGGCCGGGGCGGTGCCGGCGTCGGCATCCGCGGCGGCCGGGGCGTGGGCCGTATCGCCAGGCCCGCGTGCCGATTCGCTATCGTTTGTATAGCTGCCTGCGCCCGTCCCACCTGCGCTGGAGGCCGATTTTCCTTGCAACAGCGCGGCCGCGTCGCCGGTCGGCACCAGCTCGGGGCTGACCTCGGTTTCCAGGATGGCGCGCAGCACCGCGCTGCCGTCGTCGCCCAGCATGCCGGTGCCGGCGACCCAGTTGACCAGGTGCTTGACCAGCGTCTTGGGCACCGAGGCGTTCACGTTGTAGTGCGACATGTGATCGCCCACGCCGTAGGTGCACCAGCCGAGCGCCAGTTCCGACAGGTCGCCGGTGCCCGCCACGATCGCGCCGTGGAAGTTGGCGAGCCGGAACAGGTGGCTGGTGCGCTCGCCGGCCTGCACGTTCTCGAAGGTGATGTCGTAGACCGGCTCGCCACGTCCCGCAGGGTGGCCCAGGTCGGCCAGCATCTGGAGGCAGCTCGGCCGGATGTCGATCTCGCGGGCGGTGCAGCCGATGGCCGCCATCAGCCGGTGCGACTGCGCGAGCGTGCGGCCGCTGGTCGCGAAGCCCGGCATGGTGAAGCCCAGGATGTGGCTGCGCGGCAGCTGCAGGCGGTCCATCGCCTGGGCCAGCACCAGCAGCGCATGGGTCGAGTCGAGCCCGCCCGATACGCCGATCACCACCTTGTCGATCCGGCTCGCCTCCAGCCGCTGCACCAGCGCCTGCACCTGGATGTTGAAGGTCTCGCGGCAGCGCTCGTCGCGCCGTGCGGCGTCGGCCGGCACGTAGGGGAAGCGCTCGACCTTCCGCAGCAGGCCGCCGGGCACCGTCTGCGGCACCGGAAGGTCGAAGTCCACCGTGCGCCAGCCGGCGAGCGCGGCGCGGTGCTTCTCGACCGAATCGCCGTAGGTGCCCTGGCGCATGCGCTCGCGGGAGACGCGCTCCAGGTCGGCATCGGCGCAGATGATGTGCGAGGCGTTGGAGAACCGCTCGCTCTCGGCGAGCAGCTCGCCGCTTTCGTAGATCAGCGCCTGGCCGTCCCAGGCCAGGTCGGTGGTCGATTCGCCGATGCCGGCGGACGAATACAGGTACGCCGCCAGGCAGCGCGCCGACTGGATGCCGACCAACCGGTGCCGGTAGTCGGCCTTGCCGATGGTGATGTTGGAGGCCGACAGGTTGACCAGCACGGTGGCACCGGCCAGCGCCGCATAGCTGCTGGGCGGGATCGGCACCCAGACGTCCTCGCAGATCTCGACGTGGATCTTCAGGAGCGGCAGCTGGCGCGCGGCGAACACCAGGTCGGTGCCGAAGGGCACCCGCTGGCCGCAGAGGTCGATCTCGGTGGCGAGCGCGCTGCCCGCGCCGTCGAACTGGCGGGCTTCGTAGAACTCGCCGTAGTTGGGCAGGTACGTCTTGGGCTGCACGCCGAGCAGCCGGCCGCCGGCGACCAGCGCCGCGCAGTTGAACAGCCGGTGGTCCACCCGCAGCGGCAGTCCGACGATCGCCACCGCCGGGATCTCGCGCGAGGCATCGATCACCCGCTGCAGCGCGGCCTCGCAGGCATCGAGCAGCGCGGCCTGGTGGAACAGGTCGTCGCAGGTGTAGGCCGACAGGCCCAGTTCGGGGAAGGCGACCACGACGGCGCCCTGTGCGACGGCTTGGCGGTACAGGTCGATGGTCTGGCCGGCGTTGAACACCAGGTCGGCGACCCGGTTGCGCGGCACCGCGACGGACAGGCGGGCGAAGCCGTGGCGGGAGGGGTTGGCGAACGGGAGGGCGGCCAGGGCCGGCGTGACGGCGCCGGCGGCGGCGCCAGCGGCGGAGGCGAAGGCGGGAGAGGAAGAA
>CAJYQL010000034.1 GCA_913776965.1 uncultured Xylophilus sp. | reverse complement strand
GGCCGGACGGATAGTCGAAGCTGTGCGACAGCTGGACCTTGTCCTCGCAGACCGGCCCGGCGTCGCGCAGGAACGGCCGTCGCCGTGCGTAGATCGGTTTGACGGCGTTCACCGCAGCGGCGACGTCGGGACGCATGGCGATCAGGAGATGTGCGAGCGCGGGATAGCGCTCCGGGGTCAGCGGTAGTCCGATCGGCGCGGCATAATCGCGCATGATTGCAGCGGTCCCCTCGTCGACGTCCGCCGTCGCCATCTTCCAGCGTGTACTATCGATCGGGGGCCGGCCATCACGGAACGTGGCGCGATCTCGTGCTTCGAGTGGCGACCCAGGCGTGGGTGGCGCAGGCAGGAACCGGCGCAGGTCGACGCCGGTGCCGGTAAGATAGCGTTCGGGCGGATTGGCGGAGACAGTTGCTGCCGTGGCACCGACCAACGCCAGCAGTGCGAATGCGGAACGCCTCATGACAGGAAAAACTGACGCTTAAAGGCGAACATGTCCTTCAACAGGCAATATTCCGGATTGCCGAGCGTAATGATCGGCGTGCGGCGTGCGATGATCGCTTTCCAGGCCGCCAGCGACCGGCGCCACGCATCATCCTCTTGCGGCGTCAACGGGGCGACCTGATAGCCGAGCGTGATGTGGAAACGATAAGTGTCATGACCGGGTTCGCGAATGCCGGTCACTTCGGACAATCGATCGCGCAGCCGACGCAACCTCCTCTCCATTGCCTCGTCGGCCGGCAGCAGCCGCACCGTCAGCGGGGTTTCGCTAGCGGGTGGCGGCTCCATGTTCACACGCATCCGGTACGGCCCCGCCTCGTCGCCGAGACGGAATGCGCGCAGCCGGTCGCCGAGGATGCGGTCGCAGTCCTCCATCGGCATGTCGAGCGGCAGACCCGCTGGCCAGAAGGGATAGCGGCGGGCCTTGTCATTCGCGGTGCCGAAAATCGTCATGTGATAGCTCGACGGCGGCAAGGCGGTCACCTTGCGCGCCCATGGCTCGCCCGGCAGTGCGCGATAGACGTCGAGCAGGCCGTCGAACGTCTCCGACCCCACGCCCTGTTGGGGGACGTGGCAGATGATCGTATTACCCGCGAACGGCAGCACCCGGCCATCGGCAGCGAACTTCCGGCCGACGTCCGGTGGCAGCCGGTCGGCTGCCAGCCCTCGAGTGGCGGCGAGACCCGCCAGCGCCAGTCCGCTCCCCTTCAACATCATTCTCCGCGTCGTCATAGCTTCACCTTGGCGCCCACCAGGATCTGCCGCGGCAGCTTCCAGGTCGATTGCAACAATTCCTGATCCCGGCCGTAGCGTTGCTCGATCCCCTGCCTAGTCAGGTTCAGCGCGTCGAAGCTGACCGTGAACCCAGGCGTAACGTCATAGGAAAGCTGGAGGTCGACATTGTTCGTCGGCTGCTGGAACCGGTTGGCGTAGAAGCCGGATGGCGTGAAATTGGGGAAGCGATCGTCCCACAACCGGCTGAGGTGATTCCAGGCCAGACGGCCGTGTGCGGCCCCCTTGTCGTAGGACAATGCCGCGTTGAAAATCCGCGCTGGCTGATTGGGCAGATTATTGAAGACCCGCACCGACTGGTCAGACAGGGTGATCGGGAAATAGGCGCGCCCGAACGAGGCGTTGCCGCTCACCGCGAACCCATCAAGCGGGGCGGGAAGGAAGCTGAGATCGTAGGAAGCGCCGAACTCGATACCGTAAGCCCGCACCGTGCGATCAGTATTCCGCGCCTGTGTCACCAGCACAGGCACGCCTACGCCGGGCAACGTTTCTAACGTGCCGAAGGTAAAAATATCGTCCTTGATCCACTTGTAATAGGCGGCGACGCTGATGATTCCGCGCCCGTTGTCGATGTACCAGTCATGGCCGACGTCGAGATTGGTCGCGCGGCGCGGCTTCAGGTCCGGGTTGCCGGTCGTAAGAGACGGGGGATTGCTAATCGTGTTGAGCACGCCACCGCGCAGAGACGAAGCACCGAAGCTCGGGCGACTGACTGTCATGCTGGCGCCAAGGCGTAGCTTGCTGGCGTCGCTGGTGTCGAGGATCGCCGAGATCGACGGCATGATATTGGTATAGCTGTTGCCTGCAGATACGGGCCTGTAGACGCCATTGGTAGCTTGGGTGCTGCTCGATCCGGCGTTGGTATGCTCGATCCGAACGCCGCCCGCGACGAACAGCGCGTCACTGCGATACTGCGCTTGCAAGAACCCCGCCGCCACGTCCTCGCGGGTGCGGTAGGTGCCACCGGCCTGCGCGGCGGTGTCGATGGTCGCGGTCGCGCCGGAGCGAGCGGCAGCGAACAAGGCGTCGACCTTGCCTGGGTCAATGGTCGGGATCGGCGTGTCGCAGACGAAGCCACAGAGCGTGCCACTGGCGGCGCTCGCCAGCGTGTAGGATAGACCGGTATAGTTGGTGCGAGCGAGGCTCACCCCCTGGCGAATGACGGTGAAGCGCGCGCCTGCGACCGCGCCGAAGCCGCGATCCTCGGATCGGGCGTTGTAGCCGAGGTTAGCCTGCAGGTCGTAGCGATCCTCTTTCAGCCGGTAGCGCTCGTCGCGGTGAAGATTGGCCGGGTATAGCGCCAGGTTACCGGCAGCCGTCGCGTTGACCGGCGTGAACAGTGGCACGTTGCCGCTGGTGTCAGAGGCATATTGCAGACGGGTCTGGGCAAAGGCGTCGACCGTCTGCGGGTTGTCGACACGGCTGTGCGACCAGCTCGCGCCGACATCGCTGCGCCAGCCATTGCCAAGGTCGCCCTCGGCGCGGCTGTAGACGCCGTACACGTTGCGCTGCCAGCGATAGCGACCCAGCTGCGCAGTCTGCGTGACGTTGGACAACGTCCCACTCGTCGCGGTCTGGTTGGCGACGGTGGCGGAGGACTGGACCGCCGCGTTCAGGTCGTTGCGGAACGAGCGCTCGCTCTGGTCGAAATAATAGGTGCTGACGAAGGCGGAGACTGCATCGTTCGGCTTCCAGTCGAAGCGCCCCTGAAGGCCCAACCGTTCCCGCTCGTTCTGGTAGTTATAGTAGAGCCGCTGCGACGGCACAGCATAGCCGGTCCCACCGTATGGCGTGGTTAGCGTTCCGGCGGCCGTGTACCAGTTGCGCGTACCGCCGGTTTCAACCTGGGGCACGTTGATCTGCCGCTTCCAATAGGTCGCTGACAGATACAGGCCGAACTGACGATCCGGGCCAAACTGCGTCGCCCCAGCGATTTCGGCCTGGCCGCCAAAGTGGTTGCCGCCGTTGCCCTTGCTGTCGAGTGCGGCACCGCCCTTGACCGAGGCGGTCAGCGTGGCGCGCTTAAAGTCGAAGGCGCTTGCCGTCGCGAAGTTGGTCAGGCCGCCGATGAAATTGGCATCGTTGGACGGCAGCGCCGATTTTACGACGTCGATATGGGAGGCAAGGTTCGATGGCAGCACTTCCATCGAGATCTGCCGGCCCCCGG
Source organism: uncultured Xylophilus sp. (assembly GCA_913776965.1). Taxonomy (GTDB): domain Bacteria; phylum Pseudomonadota; class Gammaproteobacteria; order Burkholderiales; family Burkholderiaceae_C; genus Xylophilus. Next base: position 678 of record CAJYQL010000034.1, on the reverse strand, counting down.
CCGAACTTTGGCCGAGGTTGATGTCGGTCGAGGCAAGGCTGAAACCGTCGATAAGCAGATCGTTATAGGTCTGGTTGAATCCACGTACGATCACGAACCGCGGTTCGCCCTGATACAACAGCGTGTTGACGCCGGTCACGCGCTTCAGAGCATCGCCCGCATTAAAGTCGGGGAGTTGCCCGATCTCACTCGCCGACACGGTGTCGATGATCTGGTCGGAGGCTCGTTTGATCCGCACCGCCTTCTGGTTGGAAGCGCGCGTGCCGGTCACGACGATGTCGGCACCGTCAGTCGCGTCGGCAGGTTGGGTGGCCGAAACCTCCTGCGCGAGAGCCGTCAGCGGCGATGTCAGAACGAGAGTCGAGCCGAGCAGCAGCGCCCGGCGATAAGCGCGAATCATGGTCCCCTCCTATGTTTGGAAAGAGACTAACTTATTGTACGTTACCATTACAAGAGTGTGACTGCCGGCGGGCTGTGAGCAGCTTCTCCATCTGGCTAAGCTTGTCGCCATGATGGCACTGCGATGGAAATTGGTGGGGCATTCTCGATTGGGAAGGTCGAACGGGACAAAACGAGCGGAGCGGCCTTTCCTATGCCTATAGGGGGCAGTTTTCCCGAAATCTGTTCCCATTTGCTCTTTCCCGAAAATGTCCCGGAGAGACGGAGAAATGGGACTGC
>CAJYQL010000033.1 GCA_913776965.1 uncultured Xylophilus sp. | reverse complement strand
TCGACATCCCACGGATGCCGATGCCCAGCAGCGCCCCGACGATGCCCAGGGGCACCACCAGGATCACCGAGAACGGCACCGACCAGCTCTCGTACAGCGCGGCCAGGCACAGGAACACGAACAGGATCGATACCGCATAGAGCAGCGGCGCCTGCGCGCCGGAGCGGCGTTCCTCGAAGGAGGCGCCGGTCCATTCGTAGCCGATGCCGGGCGGCATGCCCTTCATGATCTCCTCGACCTTCTGCATGCCGACGCCCGAGCTGACGCCCGCCACCGCGCTGCCCTGCATCTCGTACGACGGCTTGCCGTTGAAGCGCTGCAGCTGCGGCGAGCCGAAGTCCCAGCGCTGGCTGGAGAAGGAGGAGAAGGGCACCATCAGGCCGGCGTTGTTGCGCACCGACCAGCGGCCGACGTCGTCGGGCAGCATGCGGTAGGGCGCGTCGCCCTGGATGTAGACCCGCTTGACGCGGCCGCGGTCGATGAAGTCGTTCACGTAGGTGCCGCCCAGGGCGCTCGACAGGGTGGAGTTGATGTCGGCCGTCGCCAGGCCGAGCGCGCCGGCACGGCGGTCGTCGATGTCGACCGCGAACTGCGCGGCGTCCTCCAGGTTGTTGGTGCGCACGCCGGTCAACTGCGCATCCTTGCGGCTTTCGCCGATGAAGCGGTCGCGGGCCTGCACCAGCGCGTCGTGGCCGAGGCCGCCGGTGTCCTGGATGTGGAAGTTGAAGCCGGCGCTGGAGCCCAGCCCGCGCACCGCCGGCGGCAGCAGCACCAGCACCCGCGCGTCGCGGATCTTCGACAGCGCCGCATTGGCACGGCGCGCGATCGCCTCGGCGGTGTGCTCGGCGCCGGGCCGTTCCTCCCAGGGCTTCAGCTTGATGAAGGCGCGGCCCGAACCCTGGTCGCCGCCGGTGCCGGTGGAGACGTTGTAGGTCACCACTTCCGGCTGCTGGCGGATGTAGTCCTCGAACTGCGCGACCACCTGCTGGATGCGGGTGTCGGTGGCGCCCGGCGGCAGGCGGATGTCGACGGTCAGGATGCCCTGGTCTTCTACCGGCAGGAAGGAGGTCGGCAGCCGCAGGAACAGCACCGCCATGCCGCCCGCGAGCAGCAGGTAGACGACCATCGTGCGGCCGCTGCGGCGAATGATCTTCCCGACGATGCCTTCGGTGCCGGCGGCGGTGCGGTCGAACACCCGGTTGAACCAGCGGAAGAACCGGTCGGCCCAGCCGAGCGGCCCGCGCCGGATGCGGCGGTGGCCGCCCTCGTCGTGCTCCACATGCTTGAGCATCGTCGCGCACAGCGCCGGCGTGAGGGTCAGCGCCACCAGCACCGACAGCGCCATCGCCGAGACGATGGTGATCGAGAACTGCCGGTAGATGATGCCGGTGGAGCCGCCGAAGAAGGCCATCGGGATGAACACCGCCGACAGCACCAGCGCGATGCCGACTAGCGCCGGCGTGATCTCGTCCATCGATTTGCGGGTGGCCTCCTTGGGCGACAGGCCCTCCTCGGTCATCACCCGCTCGACGTTCTCCACCACCACGATCGCGTCGTCCACCAGCAGGCCGATCGCCAGCACCATGCCGAACATGGTGAGGGTGTTGATCGAGTAGCCGAGCACCGACAGCACGCCGAAGGTGCCGAGCAGCACCACCGGCACCGCGATCGCCGGAATCAGCGTGGCGCGGAAGTTCTGCAGGAAGATGTACATGATCAGCACGACCAGCACCATCGCTTCCAGCAGCGCCTTCACCACCTCGTGGATCGAGGCCTGCACGAAGGGCGTGGTGTCGTAGTTGACGATCGCCTTCATCTGGTTCGGGAAGAAGGGCTCCAGCTCCTTCACCCGCGCCACCACCGCTTCCGACACCTTGAGCGCGTTGGCGCCGTTGGCCAGCACGATGCCCATGCCGGCCGACGCCTGGCCGGCCAGCCGCGACTGGATCGTCAGGCTCTCGGCGCCGAGCTCGACCCGGGCGACGTCCTTCAGCAGCACCAGCGATCCGTCGGTCGCGGTGCGCAGCACCACGTTCTCGAACTGCGCCGGCGTGTTGAGCTTGCTGCGGGCGGTGACGGTCGCATTCAGCTGCTGGCCCGGCAGCGACGGCAGGCCGCCGAGCTGGCCGGCCGAGACCTGCGCGTTCTGGGCGTTGAGCGCGGCGCTCACGTCCGACGGGATCAGCGCGTATTTCTCGAGCTTGCGGGCGTCGAGCCAGATGCGCATCGCGTAGCCGGAGCCGAGCACCTGCACCTCGGCCACGCCGTCGATCCGGCCGATCACGTCGACCAGGTTGCTCGCGATGTAGTCGCCGACGTCGGTGCGGGTGAGCGCCGGGTTCTCGGAGAACAGCGACACGATCATCAGGAAGTCGTTGCCGGCCTTGGTGACCGTCACGCCCTGGCTCTGCACCGCCTGCGGCAGCCGCGGCATCGCCTGCTGCAGCTTGTTCTGCACCTGCATCTGCGCCACGTCGGGGTTGGTGCCGGCGTTGAAGGTGAGGGTGGTGCGCGACTGGCCGGACGAGCTGCTGGTCGCGGCCATGTAGATCAGGTTGTCCAGGCCCTTGAGCTGCTGCTCAATCACCTGGGTGACCGAATCCTCCACCGTCTTGGCGGAGGCGCCGTTGTAGTTGGCGGTGATCGACACCGCGGGCGGCGCGATGTTGGGGTACTGCTCCAGCGGCAGCGTGGTAATGGACACCGCGCCGGCCAGCATGATGACGATCGCGATCACCCACGCGAAGATGGGCCGGTCGATGAAGAAGCGTGCCATGGGGCGGGCGCTCCGTCAGCGGGCCGGCGCGGCGGGGGCCGCCGCCGGCGCGGAGGCCGCTGCCGCGGCAGGCGCCCCGGGCGCCGCGCCCGGCGCGGGGCTGCCGTTGCCGTTGCCGCCCGGCCGCTGCCCGTTGCGGGCCGGCGGCGGCGTGTCGGGCGACACCTCGGTCGGCCGGACCGCATCGCCCGGCCGCACCTTCTGCAGGCCGTCGACCAGCACCCGGTCGCCCGCCGCCAGCCCGTTCGCCACCACCCAGCGGTTGCCGACCGCACGGCCGAGCGTGACGGTGCGGCGCGCGACCTTGCCCTGGCCGTCCACCACCAGCGCGGTGGCACGGCCGACCGCATCGCGCACCACGCCCTGCTGCGGCACCAGCAGCGCGTCCTCGTCCACGCCTTCCTCCAGCACCGCCCGCACGTACATGCCGGGCAGCAGCAGGCCGTCGGGGTTGGGGACGGTGCCGCGCAGAGTGACGGCGCCGGTCGTCGGGTTGACGCTCAGTCCGGCGAACTGCAGCCGGCCGTCGCGGCCGTAGGCGCTGCCGTCTTCCAGCAGCAGCCGGATGCGCGCGGCATCGGCGCCGCTGCGCACCAGCCGGCCGGCGGCGAAGTCGCGCTTCAGGCGCAGCAGCTCGGCGCTGGACTGGGTGATGTCCACGTAGAGCGGGTCGATCTGCTGAACCGTGGCGAGCGCGGTCGCCTGGTTAGCGGTGACCAGCGCGCCCGGCGTGACGCTGGACATGCCGATGCGCCCCGAGATCGGCGAGGTGATGCGGGTGAAGCCGACGTTGATCCGGGCCGTCTCGACCGTCGCCTGGGCGGTCGCCACGTCGGCTCGCGCCTGCGCAAGTGCGGCCTGGCTCTGGTCGTTGACCTGCTTGCTGACCGCTTCGATCTTCACCAGCTCGGCATTGCGGCCGGCGGTGACTTCGGCGGCGCCGGCGGTGGCGCGGTTGCGCTGCAGCGCGGCCTGGGCGCTGGCGAGCGTGGCCTGGAAGATCGAGGGATCGAGCTGGTAGAGCGCCTGCCCGGTGCGCACCGTCTCGCCTTCGGTGAACAGCCGCTTCTGCACGATGCCGCCGACCTGCGGCCGGATGTCGGCGGTCAGGTAGGCACTGGTGCGGCCGGGCAGTTCGGTGGTGAAGGTCTGGCGCTGCGGCTTCAGCGTGACGACGCCGACTTCCTGGGGGCCCGCCGGCGGCGGTGCCTCTTGCTTGCGCGAGCAGGCGGCCAGCGCCAGGGTGAGGGCCAGCGCCGGCAGGAGCGGGCCGTACGCTACTGCACGCAGCGGGAAAACGAAGGTCATGGGAGGTGCGGGAACGAGGGCGCAGACGGCGATGGTTCCGTCTCCAGGTAAAGCGATTGTGAAGGCGCGCTAACTGTTACGGAATGTGGCACGCCCCTAGGGGTTTTCCCGAGCCGGTCCCTCGGCCAGCAGCGACCAGGCCGCCCGCGCGCGCTGCAGGTCGCGGCCCCAGCGGCGGTCGGTCGGCAGCCGGCGCAGCCAGCCCATGCGGCGGATCGCCTGCGCGACCAGGGCCTGTACCGACGGCGGCTGCTGCGCCAGCCAGGCTGCCCACGGCGCCCGGGCCGCGTCGAGCGCACCGGCTTCCAGCAGGTACACGGCGGCCGAATGCGCGTAGCAGAGGATGTCGCGTGCCTGGCACTGCGCCAGCGGCAGGGCGGCCTGCGGGTCGTCCTCAAAATCGACATAGCCGACCACGCCGTCCGGGCAGCGCACCAGGTTGCGGGCGAAGGCCTGGCTCAGGCAGGTGCCGGCCCGGTGCACCCGCGCGATCGCGTCGAGCCCGTGACGGAACAGCGGCAGCACTGCCTGCGGCCGGCCGTCGCGCACGTTCTCGTTCATTTCCTCGGCGAGCGACGGCGTCGGCTGGCCGGCGGTGCCCAGGTGGCCCATCAGGAAGCCGTCGGGCTGCTGGGCCAGCACCGGCGGCACCCGCAGGCCGCGCAGCGCCAGGTCGCGCAGCCGGCGCGCCTCGGTGTCGATCGACGCCCGGCCGCCCGGGTTGGGCACCGGCGCCAGCAGCGGCAGCCGCACCGCCCGCGCCAGCAGGCCGAGCAGCCAGAACGGCCAGCGCGCATGCGGCACGCCGGCGCGTTTGATCCAGACCTGCTGGTCGTCGAGCCGGTAGTGCTGGACCGGCTCGGTCTGCTCGCGCAGCCGCTCGCGCAGGAAATCGTCGTAGCGCGTGGACGCGATGGGGGCGGTGCGGACGGCGCCGGACACGGTCAGGGTTCCTCAATCGGCGCCAGCAGGCCGGTGGCCACCGTCGCGCCGGAATGCTGGGCCGGCGGGCCGGGCGCCGGCTCCACCGCGCGGAAGCTCTCGGCGCTGGCCAGCGGCCAGTAGTGGCGGAACACCGTCGGCAGCGAGGCCAGGTCGCCGAGCAGCGCGCCCGGCGCCACCTGCAGGATCAGGTTGGACAGCAGCCGCACCTCGGTGTCGGTCAGCCGGCGCACGATGTGGTGGGCGCTGATCTGCTGCGGGTGGTCCAGGCCCGCGGCCTGCACCAGCTCCTTCAGCGCCTCCAGCGTGCTGCGGTGGAAGTGCGCGACGCGCGCCGCCTTGTCGGGCACCACCAGCGCCTGCTGGCGCAGCGGGTCCTGCGTGGTCACGCCGGTCGGGCAGTTGCCGGTGTGGCAGGTCTGCGCCTGGATGCAGCCGAGCGCCAGCATGAAGCCGCGCCCGGCGTTGCACCAGTCGGCGCCGAGCGCCATGTAGCGGGCGATGTCGAAGGCGCTGATCACCTTGCCGGCGCAGCCGATGCTGATCTGCCGGCGCAGCCCCACGCCGACCAGCGTGTTGTGCACCAGCAGCAGCCCCTCCTGCACCGGCGCGCCGACGTGGTCGGTGAATTCCACCGGCGCCGCGCCGGTGCCGCCCTCGGCGCCGTCGACCACGATGAAGTCCGGCGTGATGCCTGTGGCGAGCATCGCCTTGACGATGGCGAACCATTCCCACGGATGGCCGATGCACAGCTTGAGCCCTACCGGCTTGCCGCCCGAGAGTCGCCGCAGCCGCGCGATGAAGTCCATCAGCTCCAGCGGCGTATGGAAGGCGCTGTGCGAGGAGGGTGAGATGCAATCCTTGCCCACCGGCACGCCGCGCGCCTCGGCGATCTCCTGCGTCACCTTGGTGCCGGGCAGGATGCCGCCGTGGCCGGGCTTGGCGCCCTGGCTCAGCTTGATCTCGATCATCTTCACCTGCGGCTCGCGGGCGTTCTGCACGAACTTTTCTTCGCTGAACGTGCCGTCGTCGTTGCGGCAGCCGAAGTAGCCCGACGCCACCTGCCAGATCAGGTCGCCGCCGTGCACCCGGTGGTGGCGCGACATCGAGCCCTCGCCGGTGTCGTGTGCGAAGCCGCCGGTCGCGGCGCCCTGGTTGAGCGCCAGGATCGCGTTGGCCGACATCGAGCCGAAGCTCATCGCCGAGATGTTGAACACGCTCGCGTGGTAGGGCTGGGTGCAGGGCTCGCGCGAGGGCGACGGCGCATCCGGCCGGCCGCCGATCCAGACCCGGAAGTCGTGCGAGTCGAGGTGCGTCGGCACCATCGAGTGGTTGATCCACTCGTAGCCCTGCCGGCCCACGTCGAGCTGGGTGCCGAACGGGCGGTTGTCCGGCTCGCCCTTGGCGCGCTGGTAGACCAGCGAGCGCTGCGCGCGCGAGAAGGGCAGCGATTCGGTATCGCTCTCGATGAAGTACTGGCGGATCTCCGGCCGCACGTACTCGAACAGGAAACGCAGGTGGCCGATGACCGGGTAGTTGCGCAGGATCGCGTGGCTCGGCTGCCGCAGGTCGCGCAGGCCGACCAGCACCAGCAGCCCGGCCACGAGCGCGGTGCCGGCAGCGGCGAAGGAGAAGCCGCGTGCGGCCAGCACCGCCAGCGCGATGCCGCAGGCCGCCGCGCACAGCGCCAGCGTCGCATAGCGCAGCGGATAGCGGCCCCAGCCGCGGCGGGCGCCGTGCAGCGAAGGCCGGGAGGGCCCGGAAGGGACAGCGGACATGGGGTTTCCTCAGGGGGCGGCGGGATGGCGGCTTACACTGGCCCGCCCGCGGCGTGATGCGCATGCGCCGCGCCCCGCGCGGGCCCGGCCGGCCGATGATAAGAGCCGCCTCTGCCGGCCGTGTATCGCGCGGCCGATGTCCCGCGGCCCGTGCGCCCTGCCGGACACCGCGCCCCCGATCCCCTTTTCACCCCGCTGCCCATGTCCGACGCCACCGACACCACCGACCCTTCCGCCACCGCACCCGCTGGTCCGCTCGCGCCCGAGGAATTCGACGCGCTCGACGAGATCCTCGACGAGCTGCGCACCCGCGACGACGAAATTCCGCAGTGGGAGTTCTGCGACGGCTTCATGGCCGCGGTGATCTGCTGCCGCCGGCCGATCCCGCAGGCCGAGTACCTGGAAGTGCTGCTCGGCGAAGGCGCCGCGCCGCCCGCGCCCGGCGCGCCGCTGGCCGAGGCCGGCGGCGGCGTGTTCTCCGGCCCGATCCAGCAGCGCCGCTTCCTGGAGCTGTGGCAGCGCCGCTGGGACGACATCGTCGCCTCGCTCGACACCGAGGTCGAATCGCTCGACGACGAGCGCAGCTTCCAGCCCGAGATCATGGACGTGCGAGGCGCCATCGCCGCCCTGCCGCCGGAAGAGCGGCCCGAGATCGCCGAGGAAGACATCCCCTCCATCGCCCAGGTCTGGGCGCTCGGCTTCATGTACGCGGTCGAGAACTGGGAGGACGATTGGGCGCCGCCGCGCGACAAGGAAGCCGCCGAGTGGCTCGACGGTGCGCTGCAGACCATTGTCGGCCTGACCGAGCCCGACAGCGGCACGCCCGAGATCCCGATGTTCGCCGAGGACGGCCCGCCCACCATCAGCGAGCAGCGGCTCAACGACTACGGCGAGGCGATCTGGGCGGTCTACGACATCCGCCGGATCTGGAAGAGCATCGGCCCGGCGGTCACGCCGTTGCGCAAGGAGGCGGAGCCGGGCCGCAACGACCCGTGCCCCTGCGGCAGCGGCAAGAAGTACAAGAAGTGCCACGGCGCCTGAGCGGCGCTGCCGCCGGGGCATTTCCGATGGTTTTGGGTCGCTCGCGCAGGTGGAGCCTGCGCGAGCAGCTATCGAAAATATAGCAATCGGCCGGCTCCGGCCTCAGCGCTGTAGCGCCAGCCGGATCGCGTCGTAGAGCGGCTGCAGCGCGATCGGCTTGGCGACGTAGCCCTGGAAGCCGGCGTCGAGGCCGGCGCGCACGTCGGTCGCCATCGAAAAGGCGGTGAGCGCCACCGCCGGCAGGTCGCCCGCGCTGCCGCCGGGCCGCTGGCGCAGCGTGCGGATCAGCGTCAGTCCGTCCATCACCGGCATGCCGATGTCCGACACCAGCCGGTCGAAGCGGTGGGTCTCCAGGATCGCCAGCGCCTCGGCGGCGGAGCCGACCGCCCGGACTTCGGCACCGAAGGAGGCGAGCGCGACCTGCGCGACTTCGCGGGCATCGGGCTCGTCGTCCACCAGCAGCACCCGCAGGCCCTGCAGCACGTCGCCGATGCCGCCGGGCGCCGCGGCCCGTGCGCTGCCGGCCGGCAGGGCGTCCGGGCCGTCGGCGGCGAGCGGCAGCCGCACGGTGAAGCAGGCGCCCTGGTCGGGCCCTTCGCTTTCGGCGGTGATGCGGCCGCCGTGCAGCTCCGCCACCCCCTGCGCGATCGCCAGGCCCAGGCCCAGGCCGCCGGAACTACGGGTGACCGAGCCGTCTTCCTGGCGCAGCCGCTCGAACACGTGCGGCAGGAAGGTGGCGGAGATGCCGCGGCCGGTGTCGCAGACCCGCAGCACCGCATGGGCGCCGTCGACCTCGGCGCTCAGGTCGATGCGGCCACCGGCCGGGGTGAACTTGACGGCGTTGCCCACCAGGTTGGACAGCAGCTGTTCCAGCCGTCGCGCCTCGCCTTCAACCACCACCGGCCCGCCGGGCGCGCAGGCCAGCGCCACGCCCTTGGCCTGCGCCGCCGGCAGATGGGAGAAGTACACGCTGCGCGCGACCTCGGCCAAGTCCACCGGCGCGGTCTGCAGCACCATCTTGCCGGCCATCACCGCGGTCATGTCCATCAGGTCGTCGATCAGGCCGGCCTGCTGGCGGGCATTGCGGCGGATCGCCTCGCTCGCCTTCACGATCATCGGATCGTCGGTGCGCTTGCGCGCGAGGATCTCCGACCAGCCGGTGATTGCATTCAGCGGCGAGCGCAGCTCGTGGGAGACGGTCGCCAGGAATTCGTCGCGCATGCGCGCCAGCCGGTCGGACTGGGCGCGGGCCGCCTTTTCCTCTTCCAGCGCGCGCTGGGTGGCGTCGGCCAGCCGCACGATCTCGTCGATGTCGAAGATGGTGCCGACCCAGCGCTGCACCGTACCGTCGGTATCAGGCACCGCGCGCGCCCGGATGTCGCACCAGCGGAAGGCGGCTTCGCCCGGCCGGCGCAGCCGCATCCGGCAGGACAGGTCGGTGCCGTCGGCGGTGCTCTGCCGCCAGGCGGCGTGGAACGCCTCCGCGTCCTCGGGGTGCAGCAGGTCGGCGATCGCCGCGACGCTGCGGTCGGCCGCGTCGCGGCCGGCCAGCAGCCACTCCTGGTTGACGTAGCCGAGTTGGCCGGAGGCGTCGGCCTGCCAGACGACCACCTGGTCGAGCGCATGGCCGAGCGCCTCGAACTGCCGCGCGCTGGTGGAGGAGGCGTCGGCGCTGCTGCGGGCGGAGTCGGCCATGCGGGCCAGTGCCCGCTTGACGGCCAGCACCTCGCCGGTCTCGTCCTCGGCCGGCAGGGTGTCCTGCCAGCCGCTGCCGGTGCCGGCGGCGGCTTCGGCCCGGTCGATCTGGTCGGCCAGGCGGCGCAGCGGCCGCACCAGCCGCCCCGCGAGGAACCACGCCAGCGCGGCGGCGAGCAGGCCGATCAGCGCGCCGCCGCCGACGAAACCCATCTGCAGCTGGCGCACCGGCGCCAGGCTGCGGTCGTAGGGCTGGCGTGTCACCACCCGCCAGCCGAATCCGGGGAACTGGCCGTAGGCCTGCACCGGCGCCGAGGCGGTCAGGTAGTCGATGCCGTCGGGCCAGGCGGTCCGTACGGCGCCGCGGCCCGGCTGCAGCGACCGGACCAGCGCGCCCAGGTCGGTGCCGGCCGGCACCGCCTGCGGACCGGCCGCCAGCACCACCTTGCCCTGGGTATCGACCAGCAGCAGTTCCACGCCCTGCCGCCCGGCGGCGGGGCCGAGCACATGGTCGCGCACCTGACCGGCCCATTCCCAGCCTACGTGCGTGCCGAACACCCGGAAGGCGCGGCCCTGCGGGTCGCGGATCGGCGCCGCGAAATCGAGGAAGCGCAGCGGCTCGCCGCTGGCAGGACGCGGCAGCAGTTCGGCCAGCCGCACGGCGTCGTGCACGTCGCCGACGAACAGGCCCTTCTGGCCCTGCTCGAACACCGGCCGGCCGGTGGCCAGGCCGCCCTCGAAGATGCCGCCGTTGGCCGCCACCACCCGGCGGCTGGCGACGTCGACGATCGACACGTAGGAGAACTCGGGATTGGCCCGCTGGAATTCCTCCAGCGCCTCGCGCAGCTGGGCGGGCGTCGATTCCGGATCGCGGTAGCGGTCGCGGTAGGTCTGGTTGAGCACCTCGCGGGCGAACTGGTGCATGCCGGCCGAGAGTTCGCGGGCCATCTGGTCGGTCAGCGCGCCCAGGTTCTGCGCGCCAAGCCGCACCAGCCGGTCCTCGGCCATGCGGCCGAGCAGCAGGGCCAGGGCGATCGACACGCCGAGGATCAGCACCCCGAGCGACAGGCCGATACGGGTCTGCAGCCGCATCGGCAGGCTGGAGGGTGCGGATGAAAATCTCATGGCGGGGGCATCAGGGCGGTGCGATGGTAGCAAGGTGGGTGGCCGCTCACGGCGGCGCGGTGCCGTTCATTCGCCGGAGCGGAAGCCGCGCGGGAATACGGTGGCGCGGCTGCGGTCGCGCAGGCGGTAGTGCATCGCCGCCCGGCCGGCGGTGCCGCCGGCGCGGCCGGCCTCGTCCAGGTAGCCGGCATCCAGCATGCGCCGCCGGAAGGCGCTCTTGTCGAGCGGCCGGCCGAGCACCAGTTCGTAGACCCGCTGCAGCGCCGGCAGCGTGAAGGTCTCGCCCAGCAGGAAGGCCGGCAGCGAGGTGTATTCCACCTTGGAGCGCAGCCGCTCCAGCGCTGCCGCGAGGATCGTCGCATGGTCGAAGGCGAGCGGTTGGCGGCAGGCGTCCTCCACCGCCCACCAGCCGTCCTGCGCGGCGGCGGGGCCGGTCACCGGCAGCAGCGCGAAGTAGGCATGGGTGGCGCACCAGCCGCGCGGGTCGCGCTGCGCATCGCCCCAGCTGCCGAGCTGCTCCAGGTAGGGCGCGGCGACACCGGTCTTGTCCTGCAGCTTGCGCAGCGCGCAGTCGAGCAGCGAGGCGTCGCGCGCCACGTCCACGAAGCCGCCGGGCAGCGCCCACCGGCCGGCGAAGGGTTCTTCCCGCGTGTCGGGCCGCCGTACCAGCAGCACCTGCAGCGCGTCCTGCAGCACCGAGAAGATCGCCACGTCGACCGTTACCAGCGGCCGGGGGAAGTCGAGCGACGCCGCTGCGCCGACGGTCGCGCCGGGGGGCGGGGGAGCGGGATTCGACACGATGTGTTGCATGCGGGCCTTGACGCATCCTTTGAAGGTTGTACTATACAACCCATAAAAGTTGTGCAGTACAACTTTCAACGGCGGCCTACACGGCCGCTACCGCCGGAGGACCTGCCATGCCGCGCCCGACCACCCACCTGCTCGCCATCGACCCGCAGAACGACTTCTGCGACCTGCCGGCCGACTGGTGCCCGTCCCACCTGCCCGAGGGCGCGGTCGCGCCCGCGCTGCCGGTGGCCGGCGCCCACGACGACATGCTGCGGCTCGCCGCGTTCGTCGATGCGGCCGGCGACGCGCTCGACGCGATCACCGTGACGCTCGACTCGCACCACCGGCTCGACATCGCCCACCCCACGTTCTGGACCACCGGCGACGGCGGGCCGGTGGCGCCGTTCACCGCCATCGCCGCCGACCAGGTGCGCGCCGGCGCCTTCCGGCCGCGTGCGGCGGCCTGGCAATCCAAGGCGCTGGCGTATCTCGATGCGCTGGAGGCGGCGGGCCGCTACCGGCTGATGGTCTGGCCGGTGCACTGCGAGATCGGCAGCTGGGGCCACGGCGTGCATGCCGCCGTCCGGGCCGCGGTCGGCCGCTGGGAGGAGCGCCGGTTCGCTGCGGCGAGCGCGGTGTTCAAGGGCACCAACCCCTGGACCGAGCACTACAGCGCGCTGCAGGCCGAGGTAACAGATCCCGACGCGCCCGAGACGCAGCTCGACCGCGGCCTGATCGCGCGGCTCGACAACGCCGACCGCATCGTCGTCGCCGGCGAGGCCAGCAGCCACTGCGTGAAGGCGACGGTCGAGCACCTGGTCGAGCACCTGCCGTCGGGCCGGATCGACAAGCTGGTGCTGCTGTCCGACTGCATGAGCGCGGTCGGCGGCTTCGAGGCCCAGGGCCGCGATTTCGTCGAAGCACTTCGCGCCCAGGGCGCGACGGTCGCCACCGCCGCCGAGGCCATCGCCCTGCTGCAGGGGGACGCCGCATGAGCCCGATCGTCCAGAGCCTGCTCGACACCGACCTCTACAAGTTCACGATGTGGCAGACGATGCTGCATCGCCATCCGCAGGCGCAGGCCGAATACACCTTCCTGTGCCGCAACACGCCGGACTACCCGCTGGCGGAGCTGCTGCCGGCAGTGAACGCCGAACTCGACGCGCTGTGCCGGCTGCGCTTCGCGCCGGACGAACTGGCCTACCTGCGCAGCCTGCGCTTCATGCGCGGCGACTTCGTGGACTACCTGCGCATCTTCTCGTTCCAGCGCGAATTCGTCGAAGCCACCGCCGACGGCCCGCACCTGCGCATCCGCGCCCGCGGCCCGCAGGTGCATGTGATGGCGTTCGAGATCTTCGTGCTCGCGATCGTCAACGAGCTGTACTTCCGCCGCTTCGACGCCGCGGCGGCGCTGACCGAGGGCTGCCGCCGGCTGGATGCCAAGGTCGCGCGGCTGCAGGCCTTCGCGGCCGAGCCGCCGTGCCGCCATCCGTTCGAGTTCTTCGATTTCGGCGTGCGCCGCCGCTTCTCCCGCGACTGGCAGCGCGAGGCGGTCGGCCGGCTGCAGGCCGAGGCGCCGGCGTTCTTCAAGGGCACCTCCAACGTGCTGCTGGCGCGCGACCTGGGGCTGGTGCCGATCGGCACGATGGCGCACGAATACCTGCAGACCTACCAGGCCGTCGGCGTGCGGCTGCGCGACTTCCAGAAGGCCGCGCTGGAGGACTGGGTGCAGGAGTACCGCGGCGACCTGGGCATCGCGCTGACCGACGTGGTCGGCATGGACGCCTTCCTCGCCGACTTCGACCTGTATTTCGCCAAGCTGTTCGACGGCCTGCGTCACGATTCGGGCGACCCGGCCGACTGGGGCGAGAAGGCCCTCTCCCACTATGCGAAGCTGCGCATCGACGCGCACACCAAGCGGCTGGTGTTCTCCGACGGCCTGGACCTTGACCGCGCCATTGCGCTGTACCGCCGCTTCGGCGACCGCACCCAGACCGGCTTCGGCATCGGCACGAACCTCACCAACGACATGGGCCTCGCGCCGCTCAACATCGTGATGAAGCTCACCGCCTGCAACGGCCAGGCGGTCGCCAAACTGTCGGACTCGCCCGGCAAGACGATCTGCAACGACCCGACCTTCCTCGCCTACCTGGCGCAGGTGTTCGGCGTGCCGGTGCCTGCGGCGCTGGAGGTGCCGGCATGAGGGACGTTTCGTCTGTTGGCCACGGGCGCGCCATGCCGTCGCCGCAGGAGGTTTCCATGCAAAGACCGCAGGCCGGTGTGCGCAGCCTTCGCAGCCGTGTCCGAGGCCCGGCCGCATGATCGCGGCCGGTCTCTCTTCTTTTTTCCTTCTTCGGGCTCTGCCATGACCACCAACGCCACGACCCCCGCCCCCGACATCGCCGTCTGCATCGGCCGCTTCCAGATCCTGCACAACGGCCACCTGGCGATGCTGCGGCGCGCACTGTCGCTCGCGCCGCGCTGCGTGGTGGTGCTCGGCTCGGCCTTCCAGGCGCGCACGCCGCGCAACCCGTTCACCTGGGAAGAGCGGGCCGCGACGATCCGCCTGGCCCTGCCCGAGGCCGACCGCGACCGCATCGACTTCGTTCCGACGCGGGACTACTACGACCAGGCCGCCTGGACCCGCGCGGTGCGCCAGGGCGTCGAGGCGCTCGCCGGCGACCCGCGGGCGCGCATCGTGCTGGTCGGCCACCGCAAGGACGCGACCAGCGCCTACCTGGAGGATTTCCCCGGCTGGACGCTCGACGATCCCGGCCTGCTCGGCGACGTGCACGGCACCGGCCTGCGCGACGCGTACTTCGCCGCCGCCGGCCATGCGCTGGAGCCGGCCCTCGCGACGCTGGTCGCGCAGGTGCCGCCGGCGACGCTCGGCTTCCTGCGCTCCTGGGCCGAACTGCCGGCCTACGCCGACGTGGCGGCCGAATGGCGCACGCTGCGCGAGGAAAAGGCCCGTTGGGCCGGCGCGCCTTATGCGCCGGTGTTCGTCACGGTCGATGCGGTGATCCGCTGCGCCGGCAAGGTGCTGCTGATCCGCCGCGGCCGCGCGCCAGGCCGCGGGCTGCTGGCGGTGCCCGGCGGCTTTCTGGAGCCGCGCGAGACGGTCTACCAGTCGGCCCTGCGCGAACTCGCCGAGGAAACCGGCCTGCGCCTGCTGCCCGAGGACACCGCCGCCGCGCTGCGGGCGGTGCATGTGTTCGACCATCCGGACCGCAGCCAGCGCGGCCGGGTGATCACCCACGCCCACTATTTCGACTTGGGCGATCGCCGGCTGCCGGAGGTGGCACCCGACGACGACGCCGCCGCGACGGTGTGGATGCCGGTCGGGGACATCGCCGCGCACGAGGCGGAATTCCACGACGACCATTTCCACATGCTCGACTTCTTCTTCGGGCTGACCGGAGAAAAATCGGAGGGTTTTCGGCACTCAGCGCAGTAGCAGCCTGCGCATCATGCTATTAAATGGATAGCGATCGGCCATTCAGTCCGGCCGCGCTTCGCGCCGCAGCAGCGTTTCCGAAAAGGCGGCGAAATCCTGCAAATGGTCGCGGATCACGGCCAGCGTGATCGGCAGCTGCAGCTTCTGGTACTCGTGCACTGCCACGTTGCGGAAGCCGACCATGCGCTGCAGCGAGGTGCAGAGCGGACCATCGATGATCCCCGCCTGGGCCACCAGCGCGAAGACGTCGCGCGCGCCCTGCGGCACCCCCAGGCGTTCCCGGCGGACGAGATGCTGGCCCATGTCGAGCGCGGCCTCGCAGGCGCGCTGGATACTGAGGATGGCCGCGTCCTGCCGCGTGAAGTCGGCGGCGAAACCGGCCGGGTCGTCCGCGTATTCCTCGCGCACGCGGCGCAGGCAGTGCTCGATCGTCGCGGCCTTGTTCAGCAGCACGTCATCGGCCATGGACGTGCCCCTCCCGGACGATGTCGGCCAGCAGATCGGCGCGGGCCTCGTCGAGCGCGGTCTTCTCGCTCAGCACGAAGGCCTCGAACAGGCCCGCGCGCACGTCGGCCGCCCACCAGCGTTCGCCGGTGGTGAGCACCTGGTACTGCATCACCGTCGTCGCGGCCCGCAGGTCCAGCAGGTCGACCTCGCAGCCCGCGGACGCGGCGAGGTCGGAGGCCAGATGCCACAGGCGCACCGGGTCGGCATAGCCCTCGACCAGCACCGCCAGATCCAGGTCGCTGCGGGCATCGGCGGTCCCGGCGATGCGGCTGCCGAACGCATAGACGCCCAGCAGGCCGGACAGCTCCGCGCGCAGCCGGGCCACGACGGCGTCGCGCACCGGTGCGGCGGCAGGAAAGGCGGGCGGTCGGGCGGACATGGGGCGTCGATTGTCGGCGAGCCGACCGGTCAGTCGGTGAACGACGCCACCGCCGTCGGCAGGCGTGGAGGCTCCCAGCGGTAGCCGGCGCGCAGCACGTCGCGCTCGGCGCGCAGGCCGGGCCAGTGCAGGTCGAGCAGGTCGGCCAGCGTCCAGCCGGCCCAATCGGAGCGGAAGGGCTGCGCGGCGGCGCCGGGCGGGGGCGGCAGGTCCCAGCGGCTGCGCCAGACGAGGGCCGGGATGCGGTAGCCCGAGGCGGTGCGCGGGCTGTGGCCGGCATGGTCGCTGCCGTGGCCGACCTCCTGGCCGTGGTCCGACAAGAACATCCAAGCGCGCTGCTCGCCGGCGCGGGGCCGGGCGTGGCGGGTGATCTGCAGCGTCTCGGCGACGACGAAGTCGTGGTAGAGCACCGCGGCGTCGTAGTCGTGGCGGTACTGCCGGACCCAGGCGGCGCGGCCCTGGCGCAGCAGGTCGGTCTCGACCGCGTCGGGCGCGTCGTCGAACGGGTTGGCGTCGGCGGGGAAGCGCAGCCGGTAGTGCGGATGGGCGCCCATCAGGTGGACGATCACCAGCTTGCGCTCGGCCGGGTCGTGCATCGCCTCCTGGATGCAGTCAAGCAACTCGCCGTCGAGCGACGCGCTGGAGCGGCCGGGCGTGCGGTTCATCATCTCGACCACGTCGGCCATCCGGGCGTGCTGCTGCTCGATCGCGATGTCGTCGTGGTTGCTCATCCACCAGACCTTGTAGCCGGCCGCACGCGCCAGAGCGATCAGGTGCTGGTCGGCCGGGCGCTGCGTGCCGTCGTCGCGGGTGCCGTGGTCGTCGTGGTCGCCGGTATCGCCGAAGCCGAAGATGCTGCGCATCGCCGGCAGCGTGCTCGCGTCGACCGACCAGGCGTTCTTCAGCACCACCAGCGCGTCGCCTAGCTGCGACTTCTGCGCCGCGAGCCGCGGCGTGGTGGGGCGGCCGTAACCGTAGAGCGACATGTTGTCGCGGTTGACGCTGTCGGTGATCACCAGCACCACCGTCGACGCGCCGCTGCGCGCGAGGGTCGGCGCGGCGGCCCGGGCGCGGGCGTGCAGTGCTTCGCGCTCGGCCTGGCGGTCGGCCCAGCCGGCGCGCAGGTCGGCGACGGACCGGCCCCACTGGCTCCAGAACGCCACCGGATGCAGCCGGCGCCACGATGTGCCGGCGTGCGCCAGGCTGCCGGCCAGCAGGGCGACGCACAGCAGCGCGACCGTGCTGCGCGGCCACGGATGCGGGCCGCCCCGGGCGCCGCGCCGGGCTTGGCGGGCGCAGAACACCGCCGCCACGGCCAGCGCGACCGCCCAGGCGACGGCCGCGCGCCAGTGCATCGACAGGTATTCCGCGCCTTCCCGTGCCGTGGTGTTGGCGACGGCACTGAGCACCAGCGTGCTGTCGGGCGCGGCGCCGTAGGTGTCGAGCAGGTAGGCGCGCACCACGCCGTCGAGCGCGAACACCATCGCGCCGAGCCACACCGCCACGCTGCGCAGCCGGTGCAGCCGCGGACTGCGCAGCGGCCAGACCATCAGCGCGAGCAGCGGCAGCGCCAGGCCCGCGAGCTGCAGCACCCGCTTGCCGTCGTGGCCGAGCACGATCAGCGTCAGCAGCGCGGCGCCGAGGGCGCCGCAGGCGAGGAGGACGGGAGGAGGGCGCAGCAGCATGACGCCCGAATTGTGCGCGGCCGGCGCGGCGCTCGAGGCGCATGGCCCGGCGCGGCCGCGGTGCTTGGCCACCAGCCGGCTGCGACGCGGTTCAGAAGCCGCCTGGCGCCAGCCGCGCCAGCAGGCCCTGCTGCGCATGCGCGACGGTGGCCTGCCGCACTGCGGCGCGGTCGCCGTCGAAGCGGCAGCGCTCGGCCTCGACCACACCGCCGACCGACCAGCCGAACCACACGGTGCCGACCGGCTTGTCGGCGCTGCCGCCGCCCGGCCCGGCGATGCCGGTGACCGCGACCGCCACCTGCGCCGCCGAGCGCGCGACCGCACCCGCCGCCATCGCCCGCGCCACCGGCTCGCTCACCGCGCCGTGCGCTGCGATCAACGCCGCATCGACGCCGAGCAGCTCGGCCTTGGCGGCGTTGGAATAGGTCACGAAGCCGCGCTCGAACCAGGCGCTGGAGCCGGCCAGGTCGGTGCAGGCGGCGGCGATCAGGCCGCCGGTGCAGCTTTCGGCGGTGGCGAGCATCCAGCTTCTTTTAAGCAGCAGATCGGCCACCCGCGCCCATCCCGCCTGCGCAGTGTGCTCCTGATTCGATAGCGCATCGCTCATGCCAGCGCCTTCCAGCCGGCGATCACCAGCAACGTGCAGAAGGCCGCCGCGAAATCGTCGGCCAGGATGCCGAAGCCGCCGCGCGGCCCGAAGCCGTGGAACGCCCGGTCGGCCCAGCCCACCGGCCCCGGTTTGACCGCGTCGAAGAAGCGGAACAGCGCGAACGCGACCGCCTGCCCGAGCAACCCCGCCGGCAGCACCAGCCACAGCACCAGCCAGAAGGCGACGATCTCGTCCCAGACGATGTTGGACGGGTCCAGGCTGCCGAGCCGCCGCGCGGTCACGGTGCAGGCCCACCAGCCGACGAGCGTGGCGCCGGCGATCAGCCCGCCCAGCTGCGCGGTGGTGAACCAGGGCACCAGCGCCAGCCACGCGAGCCAGCCCCAGAGCGTGCCGGCGGTACCCGGCCCCACCGGCGCGAGACCCGAGCCGAAGCCGAGCGCGATGAAATGCGCCGGATGCGCGAGCATGAAGCGGGCGGTAGGGCGCACGGGCGCGGGGGGTGCGGCGGGGGAGGGCTGCATGGGAGGCGGAAGGCGACGAAGCGGGGCGTGGACTGCGGCTGGCGGACGCGCAGGCCGCATCCGCCGCAAGGGTCGTCATCATCGCGGAAAAGCCGGCTGTGCCTCGCCGGTGGCCGGGGCGGCAAGGTAGCGGTGAGCATGGTTACGGGCAGGGCAGGGCAGGGCAGGGCAGCAGGCAACAGGCAACAGGCAACAGGCAACAGGCAACAGGCAGCAGGCAGCAGGCAGCAGGCAGCAGGCAGCAGGGCGCGGCAGGTGTAGATGTAGGGGGTAGGGGTAGGGGGCGGCTAGCGCCACTCCGCCACTCCGCCACTCCGCCACTCCGCTACGCTGACGGCTGAAGCACGCCCTGCTACGTCTGCGCACGCACCTCCTCACCCGCACCGTTCGCCATGTACCTGCCCGCCCATTTCGCCGAAAACGACCCCGACCTGCTGCAGGCCGCCGCGACCCGTGCGCCGCTCGGCATGCTGGTCACCCACACGGCGGACGGCGGGCTGGATGCCCAGCACCTGCCGTTCGAATGGGACCGGGCCGCGGGCGGCCTGGGCGTGCTGCGCTGCCACGTCGCCCGCGCCAACCCGGTCTGGCAGGACGCGGCAGCCGCCAATCCGGCGCAGCCGCTGCCCACGCTGGTCGTGTTCCGCGGGCCGGACGCGTATGTCTCCCCCAGCCTGTACCCATCCAAGCAGACCCACCACCGGGTTGTCCCGACCTGGAACTACGTCGCGGTGCATGCCCACGGCCGCATCGCGGTGCACGACGACCCGCGCTGGCTGCGCGGCCTGCTCGCCCGCCTGACCCGCCGTTTCGAGGCCGCGCGCCCCGCGCCCTGGAAGATGGGCGACGCGCCGGCCGACTATCTGGAGGCGCAGATCGCCCAGATCGTCGGCCTGGAGATCGTGGTGGAGCGGGTCGAAGGGAAGTGGAAGATGAGCCAGAACCGGACGGCGGCGGACCAGCAGGGGGTGGTCGACGGGCTGGCGGGGAGCGCGGATCCGCGGGACCGGGCGGTGGCCGAGACGATGGCACAGGTGACAGCCCCACTTAATACGCGCGTCTGAATGTGCGCCGTCGCCAGCGGGTGGGCGTCGAACTCCGAGCTTCAAGCTGCGGGCGTATGCATGCCTTCGCCGTGGCCGCAAGGCGGCAAACGACCGTTGTGTCATGCGGCGAGGCGATGTAGGCCTGAGCGCGTTCACGCGTCGATTAGGTACTGGCACATCGACCGAACGCCGCCGTGCCGGTACAGTCCCCACGGCACGCAGCCGGCCCGGGCAGCGCAGGAAATCGGAACATGTCCAGAAAGCTTCTCGCCCAGTACGCCACCCGCATGAAGCAGAAGGAGGAGGAACTGTGCCGAACCGCCCGCGGCACCGCCATGCTGCTGCACGATGCGGGCTATTTCGCGCGCAAGTCGATCGCGCTGCCGGTCGAAAAGGCGGGCAACAAGGAGTTCGCGGGCGCGGTCTCGACCGGCGGCACCCGGCATTTCTTCCAGAACCAGATCAACAGCTTCTCGCACAACAAGCGCGGACTGGCCACCACGGCGGCCGGCACGGCGGCGAGCGTGGGCACCGGCATCGGGGTGGGCGTGGCGGTCGGCGGCGGGGTGGTGCTGGTGGCGGCGTCCGCGGCGATCACCGGCGGTATCGCCGTGGGCGTCTTCGCGCTCGGCATCGGCATCGCCGTCGGCGTCAATGCCTACGGGGCCTACCAGCGAGGCCAGGCGCACGAACGCACCTCCGGCCAGAGCGCCGACGAGCGCTACGACACCTCTGCCATGGTGAGCGACCTGGAGTACATGCTGAACGCCGCCGACCTGGAAGCGCTCGCCCGCTACCAGGATAAGGCGATCGAAGCCGGCAAGCTGCTGGACCGGATGGTCGCCGCGCCGGTGACCAACTGCGGCGATGCGGCGACGCTGGCCTACGGCCTGTTCCGGTTCAAGCACCGGCTGGAAGAAAAGCTCGACAAGGGCCGGCAGATGGACCACCTGTCGAACTTCGTGTTCCTGGTGGACAACAAGATCGCGGCCGCCAGCCAGATGTGCAGCCTGCTCGGCGAGATCCATACCGCCAACCTCGTCATCCATCTGGCCAAGCCCGATGCGAATCTGCTGAACCCCGAGCAGAAGAAGGCCTACGGCAAGAGCGTGACGGTGGCGAACCACCTCCGCGACTACAACGCGCTGGCCTGGAAGACCTGGTTCGAGACCATGACCGGCGCCCGTCCCGGCGCGGCCGGGGCCCACGTCGCGGGCCTGATGCCGCTCATGGCCCTGCGGCAGCGCATGATGACCCGGTCCGGCAAGGCCGAGATGGAGAAAGCCTTCGCCTCCATCCTGAAGGAAGCCAAGAGCGCCTCCGACGGCGACCACAACGATGTCAGCGGCAAGGTCCAGGACGCCCTGGCGGCGGCCGGCCCGGTGGACCTCGGGGACCAAGCCGCGGCGACCCGCAGCGGCCATGTCGGCGGGACGAGCCTGAAGGACTTCAGCATCAGCCAGCTGCAGGGCGTGGTGCTGGGCGCAGGCAAGACCGCCGCGACCAGTGCGTCGGTATCGTCCGCGCTCGGGTCCAGCGCCATCGGGTCGACCGTCAACATCGCCGCCAGCGGCGGTGCCGGCC
This sequence comes from uncultured Xylophilus sp., assembly GCA_913776965.1. GTDB lineage: Bacteria > Pseudomonadota > Gammaproteobacteria > Burkholderiales > Burkholderiaceae_C > Xylophilus. The sequence continues at coordinate 12,254 of CAJYQL010000033.1, read as the reverse complement.
TGGCCGCGGGCATCGTGGTGTCGGCGCTGGTCGGCTATGCGCTGGAAATGCTCAACGACCGCAGCAACATCAAGGCGATCTACGGCAACACGGTGACCGATCCGGCGCAGCGCATCTGGCTGCTGCGCTCGATGCTGAAGGCCGGACGGATCGAGGCGATGGCCGACAGCATCCGCAAGTGCCAGGAGAGCATCGCGGCCCTGCAGGCCTTCTATGCCGACGGCAGCACCATGCGCCCACGCCAGCACCCGGGACCGCAGCGGCCAGGAGACCACCCATGCCGACATGGTCACGGCCACCAAGCACCTGTTCCGGCTGCAGAAGCACATGCTGAAGCTGCTGGCCGCGAACAGCGTCCTGGGTCTGTTCTACAACGAGCTGTATGGCCAGGTCGAGAAGATGATCACCGCCTATTCGGCCCCCGGCGGCGCAGCGGACCAGGCCATCGACAAGATCAAGGGCCGGGTGGAGCAGTCGCACCATGCGCAGTGCGCCGGCACCTGCTACCACGTCACCAGCGGCAGCGCGACGGGATTCAACGTGGCCCACCGCCTGAAGGGAGCGCCGAACCCGGCGTGAACCGGCGTCGCTCCGCGTCGTGGCGGAAAGTGCCGGCGCGGCGCGATGGTTTGCGGACGCGCGCCGGATGCGCCGATGCGTTTCGCATGCGATCCCGCGCCGCGTGCGTCCGCCGCCGCAGGATCGGTCGGCTTATCCGAAGTGGTCGAACGACGCGAACCGGCCCGGCACCTGCGCGCCATCCGCGCCGACCACCCGCACGCCCGGCTCCGCGTCGATCCGCCCGATGCGCGTCACGGCGGTGCCGGCCGCACGTCCGGCGGCCTCGACCGCCGCACGGTGCGCCTGCGGCGCGTAAACGCCAGCCGCTGCGGTGCCAATACTTCTGGCGGGTCCGATGGCAAAAGTGCCCTCTGCGTCGGTCCCACCTCCGCATGCAGCTAACAATCCAATAGCGGCATCGACCTTCCGTTACCCCAACGTACATTCCCCAGTTCGCCGACCAGCCCGTCGCTCACGTCGATCGCATTGGTGGCGATGCCGTGTAGCGCCTGCCCCCAGCGCCACGTGCGCGTTCGGCATCCCATGCGCCGTCGCGCGGCGTCGACCACGGTGACAGATGATGCGCCGGCATCGGACTTCCTGGGTCCTCCCATCTGTGCGACCGTCAACGCGGTCGGCGGCAAGCGGAGATCAGGGAGCAGAAGGTCCGGGAAGCGCAGACATTAGTGTGTGTGCGCTTCCAAGATGGCTGTATCGACCTGCGCACGGGATGTCGCTGGCAGAAGCAAGGTGAAGCAAGCACCCGCTCCTTTGGCCGATCGCAGGCGGATATCGCCACCCATACTGCGGGCGAGCGATCGCGAAAGCGCAAGGCCAAGGCCGGTTCCTCCATGCTCGTAGCTGACCCGTGCATGACCCTGCCGAAATTTCTCAAATACGGTCTCGTGCAGTTCGGGTTCGATTCCCGGCCCCATATCGGTAACCGCAAAAGTCCAGAATCCTGCATCGATACGGACGTCCACATCGACGCGTCCGTTCGCCGTGAATTTGATGGCATTCGACAGCAGGTTGTTGAGAATCTGGCGTAGCCGGAAGCCGTCGACTTCCAGCGTTGGTGGTAAGTCGGGCGCGAAACGGATCTGCAAATCCAACGATTTCGCTGCCGCCGTGATTTGGAAAATTTCGACCGTGGCTTCGACCAGATCGCGGACAACGATCTGGTCCTGTGCGAATTGCATCGAGCCCGATTCCACAGCTGACAGATCGAGAATTTCCGACAGCAGGGCGTTCAGGTGCTCCGACGATTTCCGTATCAGCGAAGCCTGTTCGCGGAAGCGCTTGTCTTCGCCTCTTCGCTCCATTAGTTCCGCAAAACCGCGGATGCTCGTGAGCGGCGTACGCAGTTCATGGGAGATCGCGGCCAGAAACTCGGTCTTGGCGCGATTGGCGACCTGGGCGTCCGATTCACTGCGTTGCAACGCACGGTGCTGGCGCTCCAGATGGCGTACACCCGAGATGAACAGCCCCCCCGCACCCACTATGGCCAAGCTGAGCAGAGCGGCCAGAGACACGATCAGACGACGTGCCTTTGACCATTCGGACAAAGCTTCCTGCAAAGAGGCGATGGTGAACACGTAGAGCGGATAACCGCTGACTTGGTGGTAGGCTGCGATGCGTCCGGCGTTTGCAATAGCCCCCTGGCCGATCATGACGCCCTCCTGTGCAAGGGCGTTGCGGTACACACGGCCTCCGCTGCCCACGGCAGCACCCATGCCACTGCTGACGCCGCCCAGTACTCGCGCACGTATCACACCATCCGCGCCCACCAGGCTGACGCCGCCTCCGGTGCCGAGGCGCACGTGTTGATAGACCTCCTCGAAATACCGGGGATCCACCGATGCGACCACCACGCCGGCAGACTTGCCGGCGGCGTCGAGAACGGGCCGTGACAGCTGAATCGTCCACTTCTTGGAAACCTTGCCCAGAACCGGCTTCCCGATAAACAAACCGTCTGCCGCCAGGTGTTCCCGCAGTGCGCCGGGCGGAGCAAGGTGCACGCTCACGTGCTCCCGGTCCGACAGGTTGATCGGCCCAGTCGCATGACCGGACGGATCGATGTTGCTTCCCACAAAACGGCCCTGACCATCGATGAGCGACAACTGGGTCAAGATATCGGACGACAGGCCGGTAGCGTCAACCTGTTTCTGAAACTCTGAGGGTGCCACTGGCCCGGCTGCTGCCATATGCGCCAATCGGATGACCGCCTGATCAACTCCCGCGATGACACGAAGTGTCTGCTCTTGCAGCGCGCGCGCGATATTGGAGTTCTGCCGGACCTGTGCATCGATCGCACCCTTGCGATAGGAGTCGAGTAGTGCAAATACCGTGATCCATATCGCGCATACGACCATCGCGAGCAGCGCGATCGTCGACCATTGCAGTCGCGTCGGGGCTCGGGCAGCCAACCCCATGCGCCTGAACCATGCTTTTCCTGGAACTTCTTGATGACGGGGAAAAGTGGCACTCACGAGCGGACTCCACCATCGTCGTACGGCAATCGGATCTCAAATACCGCACCGCGCTCTGGTGCGTTGTGCGCACGGATGCTCCCCCCATGCGCATCGACGATCTTGCGGCAGATGGCCAGCCCCAGACCCGTGCCGCCCCCGATCTGTTGGGTGCGTGTCGATTGCACGAAAGGCTCGAAAATGGCGTCGTTTTCCCCTTCAGGCACGCCGGGACCCTGATCGCGCACCGCAATGAGAATTTCGTGCAATCCGGGCAACCCAATAGCCAGCTCAACGGACACCGTGATCGTGCTTTCTTCGGGTGAAAACTTGATCGCATTCGCCAGGACATTGCGGATCACCTGCTGGATGCGAATGGCATCGATCGGTGCCACGATTGGATGATCGCCGCAGACCAAGTCGAGGCGTTGGCGTTTGCGATTGAACAAAGGTTCCAGTTCCTGGGCCACGGTCTGGATGCAGATCCGGACATCCACTGCACGGAAGTTGAAAGTACCCACCGTACTTTCAATCTTGGAGACGTCGAGCAGGTTGTTGACGAGTTCCAGCATTCGGATGCCTGATGCCCGAATGTCCTCGAACATCGCTGCCAGTCTCGGATGCTCCGCCCCCCGATGAAGACCCAATTCTGAAAATCCGAGGATGGATTGCAGCGGTGTCCGGAGTTCGTGGCTGATGTTCGCCACGAATTCGGATTTCGAGCGGGATGCCGTTTCGGCGGTCGCCTGCGCTAGACGGAAATCGCTGACATCCAGCTTCGCGGCGAGCAACCCCACGATCGATCCGTCTTCGCGGGTAACGGCGACTTTGTGGACCTGCACATGGCGGCGCGTACCGTCGGCACGCTTAAAAGAATCTTCGAAATGAACTTCGCCGCCTTCCCGAAGCAGCCGTGCATCATGGACGTCATACACGAAGGCCTCGGCCGGTGGGAGAAAGTCGGCATTCCGCCGCCCTAGCACCTCTGCACGACGCAAACGCATGAACTCCTCCCAGGCGCGGTTGACCATGAGGAACCGTCCCGACGTATCGGTCATGCAGAGGGGAACCGGCGCGATTTCCTGCAGAAGCTGCGTCAGCCGCAACTGGTCTTGCAATCGCCCTTCGGCACTGCGCAGCAGAACGCGCGTGCGCTCGCGTTGCCGAATGGTGCGGGACGCCAGTACCGTCGATCCCACGATCACTGCCAGCACGGCAGGCATTGACCATAGCAGCCAATGCAGGCTCGCGAGTGCATCGTCCACGATGGCGCTGTACGGTTGCTGCACAACGATCACGAGCGGGTAGCGCGAAAGAGACCGATACGCCACAAGACGCCGCTCTTGTCCCTCTTGAATGAACGTCCCACGGTGAGCACCGTCCAGTGCCCGTGCGGTGACGGCGTTCGGCGGCCCCGCTTGCACATCGTCCGCAAACTTCCCGGAGGACGCGACCAGCGCTCCGTCTTTCTGCAGAATGGTGGACTGGATGCGCGGCTCGTCTTGGAGAAGCTTGCGCTGATAGCTGGCGAGTCCCGTCGGATCGATTTGCACGACCACGTAATGATCGTGGCCGGTAGAAGAGGTCTGTCGCATCACCAGGGGAAGGAAGCGGGAGTCTGCCTTCGCCTCCGGGCCTCGGCCAGCATCCGAGAGCGTCAAACCACGTGCGACCGGACCCAACATCGAACCGCTCCCGGACAAAGGCCCGCCAAGCGCGTCCAGGGAGATGATCTTGTCGACGTCGTCAGCCGCGGAACTGGCAAGAATTCGACCCGAAAGATCGACGATCGAGATTGCCCGGACGTTTTGCAGGCCCACCAGGGTTTGGGCCAGCAGGGGCCCGAGCAGCGCAGGATCGTCCGTCGGCACATGGTGCTCGATGGCCGCAACCACGGTGGACAGGGCGGCATGAGCAGCATCGGCTGTGCGAACGACATCGTCCTCGATCATGCGCACCAGCATGCGCAACTGCTCCCTGGCACCATGCTCTGTGCGTCGAATTTCTGCCCACACCAGCAGGGCAGACGCCCCAATCGTGAGCAAGCAGGCCAGCACGGCAACGGCAGCGGCTGCAGATGGACCACGAATACCGACCTTCGGGCCAAGCTTGCAGCGGATCGACTCTAAGCGCATGTCATATGCAAAAAACAAGACGGAACATGCGCTCTTCTTCCGAGGGGATAGAAAAGGCGCAGGGGACGTAAGTCATGGCGTTCGTGCGACGTCACAACCCCTCGATGAGCTGTTCGAACGTTGCATCGTTTTCCGTGATGTGGCGGTGCAAATCCACCAACATCTGAGAATGGTCCATGAACGCATCAACCACTGAAGGATCGAAAGCCTTGGCACGTTCGTCGTGCAACATGGCGATTGCTGTGTCTACGGGATATGCCGGACGGTAGACGCGGTCCATCGTGAGGGCGTCGAAGAAGTCGACGACGGATACGATGCGGCCTGATAGCGGAATGTCAGTGCCCATCAGGCCGCTGGGATACCCTCGACCATCCCAGCGCTCGTGATGTGTGAGAGCAATCTCCGCAGCCATTTGAAAAAGTGGGATACGCGAACGGCCTAGGATGGCAGCTCCGTTCGCCGGGTGTGTATTCATCACCGCGCGTTCCGACGCGTCTAGAGGTCCGGGCTTCTTCAGTACAGCATCAGGAGTTGCGATTTTCCCCACGTCGTGCATCGGCGCGGCAAGACGCAAGTTTTTAGCGAATTCGGCAGATTGCCCAAGACACAAGGCTACGGCTTCTGCAAGAAATCCGATGCGCACGATATGCACGCCGGTATCGTCGTCCCGATACTCGGCGGCCAGGCTGAGTCTCAACAACGCCTCATGGTGTGCACGCGATACCTCTTCCAATGCCGCGTTGCGCTCGTGATAGAGCTGCTTCAAATCCTGGACCATGCGTTCCATTTGATGCATGGCGCCGGGAGCATAGTGGCTCATGTCGGTGAAGCTCCTTTCAATTGCAACGATGCACAGGTCTGGGACTCACTGTCGTCACGTCGCGAGCATGCCGCTCACCGTATCGAGCAACTGCAAAGGGCTGAAAGGCTTGACGAGATATGCATCGGCGCCGACGGCAATGCCCGCATCGATATCCTGCTGTTGCCCCCGAGCTGTCAGCATGACGATGGCCGGCCGGTAGAGGTCGTCGTGGTGACTGCGGACTTTTCTGCACAACTCCAGTCCGTCCATCCCGCCAGGCGTCATGACGTCAAGCAGCAGCAAATCAGGCTGCAGGTCGGTGAACAGCTGCGCCCCCTCGGCTGCCGTAGCAGCTTCGGTGATGTCGTAGTTCTCGAACTCCAGCGTCATGCGGATCAATCGGCGAATGTCCGGCTGGTCTTCCACGAGAAGTATTTTTTTAGCCATGTTTGCGTCGTGACAAAGGCTTTATCATATGTATCAATTCGAGCGTTTGCAACTAATTTGGAGGGTGTCGCGTCACGCACAGCAGGCGCTTGCCCGAAACCCTACAATGAAAAAATGATCGAAATGCAATTTCTGAGCGAAGGCGACGAAACTCTCAGCACGCTGGAGGTGGCGCGTGCGCTGGGGCTAGCGGTACGGTCGGTGCAACTCATGGTGGACCGGGGCGAATTGAAGGCGTGGCGAACCCCGGGTGGACACCGGCGAATTTCCCGGGCTTCCGTCATGGAATGGCAGAAAGGCCATGGTCGAAAGCCGGAGCTTGTGTCCACGCTTACCCCAGAGAGCGAGCACGTTGCTGCCCCTGCTGCAGTACCCAAAAGCCCCGCACACGGGACGTCAACCGGCCGTGTGTTGCTGATCGAAGATTCCGCTCATTTTCAGAATCTCGTGTCTCTTGTCGTCAAACATACGCTGCCCGGGGTGGAACTGCACGTGGCATCCGACGGCATCTCGGGCCTCGCCATGTATGGAAGCCTCCAGCCCGACGTATTGCTGGTTGATCTGCTGCTGCCAGGTATCGATGGGGCCACGTTGATTGCAGGGCTGCGGACCAGCCCGCAGTTCAGCGGAAGTGATTTGATCGTCGTCACGTCATTGGAAGAAGAAGAGCGAAGCCCGTATCAATTCGCGCTGGACGGTATTCCGATCGTTCACAAGTCGCGGTTGGCACATGAGTTGCCGGTTCTTTTGGCAGAAGCTTTTTCCAAACGTGGACGGACGCCCGCGAACTGACATGTCGTTGAAGCGTGTGCTGCTGCTGGAGGACGATGCGTCGGTTCGCCGTTTTGTCACCATGGCGCTGGATGACGCTGACATCGAGTTGGTGCATTGCGACTCCGTGGCGGCCGTGCTGTCGGCGTTGGCGAGCGGAGCTGTCTTTTCCCTGGCAGTGACCGACCTTTCGTTGGCCGATGGATCCGCTTTGCCATTGGTCGAATGGCTCGCGCTGTCGCAGCGATGCCGCGTCGCGGTATTCAGTGCGGGGGTTACGCCGGATGTGCGGGGGCGCCTGGAGAAAGCAGGGGTTTGGCGAATACTGGAGAAGCCGGTTGCGCTGGCACAGTTGCGTACGTGCGTCGCAGAGGGCGTCAACGATCGGGCGCTCAAAAGCGAAGTCTCTCGTCAGGCCGAGACGGCACGCTCCGGCGACGCCACCGCTTCATTCTTCGGTGGCAAAGCGGAGTTGTACGCGGAATTCGAACGCAGTTGTCGCCACCAGTTTCTGGAGGACGTTCGCCTTGGCGACGAAGCCAGCGAGCAGAAGGACATGGCTGAGCTTCGGCGGCTCGCCCATAGCCTCAAAACAGTGCTGACTTTGCTTGGGTACGAACAGCATGCCGCCACGGCACGCCTGCTCGACCGAAGCGCTGCTTCGGGCCGCGTGGAGGAGGCGCTTCGTTGGTGGCATATGTTGCGGCCGATCCTGTTGGCCGAGGCCGTGTAAGGCCGAGTGCCATTAGCGTGGCGGATGCGGATCGCGGCGGTCTGCAATAGCGTTCAGGTCACACAGACATTCATCCGGTTCCGGCCGGCCTGTTTGGCTTCGTACATCGCCTGATCGGCACGCTTGAGCAGAGCTTCCGCGTCCACGCTATCGGCCGGGTTGCAAAAGACGACGCCAACGCTGGCTGAAACCTGTGCGTAGCCCCCGTTCAGTTCGACCGGGGCACCGCACGCCTGTAGCAGTCGATCCAAAATGCCCGACGGAACATCCTGAGAATCGAGGTCGGTGAACAGCAAAACAAATTCGTCACCGCCCAATCGGGCAAGCGTGTCGCCTTCACGCACAACAGCCTGCATCCGTCGCGCAAGGGTGAGAAGAAGGGCGTCTCCGCCGGCATGGCCATGGCGGTCGTTCACCGCTTTGAAGCCGTCGAGATCGAGGTACACCACGGCAGACCATCCCATGCGGCGGCCCGCCTGACGTACGACCTGCTGCAAACGGTCCAGGAGCACACGTCTGTTGGGCAGGCCCGTCAGCGGGTCGACGTGCGCAAGTCGCTCCAAGAGCTTCTGTTGACTGTGGAGGGCCGTGATGTCGGTCATCAACACGACATGTTGTGTTCCATGGCTCGGCGACGACACCCGGTTCACGGTCACCAGCGCTACGTAATGACCGCCGCATTTGCGGCGTCCCTGGATTTCGCCGCGGCCGTGGTCCTGCGTACGCAGCAGGTCGACGATCGCGGCGTAATCGCCGTTCGCCGCATCGGAGCCCAACAGCTGCAGCGCAGAGCAGCCCACGACGTCGATTCGCGCATGGCCGGTGATCGCCTCGAACGCATCGTTGACCTCCATCACAACCCCTGCGCCGTCGGTGATGAGGATTGCTTCCGATGCGTGTGTGAAGACGCTGGCCGCCATCCGCAATCGATATTCGCTCTCGTGGCGCTCGGTGATGTCGCGGGTGATGGAGGACGCACCGACGATGCGGCCTGATGCGTCTCTGATCGGGGAAACGGTCGCCGACACGTGAATGGTTGATCCATCCTTGCGCCGTCGGACGGTCTCGAAATGGTGGACCTTCGTTCCCACCAGGATCTTTTGCAGAATGGATTGTTCTTCTGCAACCCTGTCCAACGGAAAAATCTGCAGCAGGGATTGCCCGATCATCTCTTCGGCGGCGTAGCCGAACATTCGTGTGGCGGCGGGATTCCAGCTGGTCACGATACCTTCGACCGTTTTACTGATGATCGCGTCGTCCGATGACTCAATGATCGCCTCGAAGTGGGATCGGGTCGTGGCGATGGCATGCGATGCTGGCGCGTCATCGGAGGCACTTGGTGCCCGTACGTCGAAGTGGGGAGCGACATCGTTCATGTCAGGGCGAGCTGTGGCCCGCTCTGGTAGGCCGGACCGCGCCCAAGACTGGCCATCCGCACCATCTTGGGCTTTTCGCAGGTGAAGATCGCCACTGCGGAGAGCAGCTGCTCGGCCTGGTGCTGGAGACTACTGGCCGCTGCGGCACTTTCCTCTACCAACGCAGCATTGCGTTGGGTCGCGCCGTCCATCAGGTTGACAGCAGCGCCGATCTGGCCCACGCCGGCACTTTGCTCCTGGCAGGCGGCGTTGATCTCTCCCATCAGCGTGCTCACGCGGCCGACCGCCGCAACCACCTCCTGCATCGTGGCGCCGGCACCATCCGAGAGTGCGGCACCGCGCTGGATCTCGGACATGCTGCTGGTGATGAGGGTTTTGATTTCTCGTGCGGCATCCGCACTTCGCTTCGCAAGGACGCGAACCTCTGCGGCAACCACCGAGAACCCCCGCCCTTGCTCGCCGGCGCGAGCCGCTTCCACAGCGGCGTTGAGTGCCAGGATGTTGGTCTGAAAAGCGATACTGTCGATCACGCTGACGATGTCGCTGATGCGGTGCGCACTGCCTTGAATCTGCTGCATGCTCGACACCACGTCGCCGACGGCTATGCCGCACCGGCTGGCAATATTGCTGGTCTGCGTCGCCAATGCGTTCGCTTCTTGCGCGCTGTCAGCGTTCTGCCGCACCGCGTGGCTGAGTTGCTCCATCGACGCCGCCGTTTGCTGCAAGGCAGAAGCCTGTTCTTCGGTGCGATGGCTCAAATCGTGGTTGCCTTGCGCAATCTGGGCGCTTGCGGTGGCGACAGACTCTGCGTTCGAGCGCACGGTCAACACGGTGCTGTTCAGATAGTCCTGCATGCGACCAAGCGCCTCCAGCAGGCGACCGATTTCATCGGCCGACCGAATATCGATGGGCTGCGCAAGATCGCCGGTCGCAATGGCGTTCGCGACGTCCACCGCGCTGGTGAGGCCCCGGCTGATATTGCGCGTGATCCAGGAGGCAGCGGCCACCGCCACGGCAAGGGCCAATGCGCAAAGACCGATCACGGTGTCGCGCCGATGCGCAAGGGATTGGGTGGCCTCGTCGGTAAGTTGCTGAGCCCGCGCCTCTGTGAAGCGAGCGTACTCGCCGGTCGCAGCGACCAAAGCTTCCAGGAGCGGTCTGCAACGTTCCTGAAGATGTTGCTGGGCCTCGGCTTGCCGTCCGGCGGCCGCCAAGGCGACTATCTCCGCCGCGACTGGCGCATAACCCTGTTCAATCTTTTCGATATCGGCGAAAAGGGCGTGGGCCCGCTTCGTCGCGTCGGGTGCTTCTGCCAGCATGCTTCTCAGGCGCGCGATCTGTTGCGCCACGTCAGTCGATGCCTCCAGTGCTTTCTTGCGTTCAGTGGCGACGTCTTCGGGGTTCGACAAGAAAACGAGGTTGCGCGCCGCGATAGCCCGTCGGTCGACAGCATCGCGTATATGTCCGGCGACGGTGGCCCGCGCAGCGAGCCCGTGGACGTAGCTGCTGAACGTAGCGTGGGCTTGCTGCAAGCCCAGCAAGGCAAAAGCGGCCAAGGCCACCATCAGGGCGATCAGGGTGCCGAACGCAATGTTGAGTTTGGTGCGGACCGACAAATGGCGGAACAAGTGGGTTATCAATTTACTCACTCCTGTTGAAGTGATGCAAATGATATTTTTGAAAAAATACGATGTCAACAATCATTGATATCGATTTGCTCACTTTCCGGCCACTGTTCGGTACTGTCAGGTGACCGAGGTCCTGCCCTGTCAGGACCTGGTGACCACCTTCCGAGCGCACTGGGTGATCGGGCCAGACCACTCATCCGAAATGGTCGAACGACGCGAACCGGCCCGGCACCGGCGTGCCGTCCGCGCCGACCACCCGCACGCCCGGCTCCGAGTCGATCCGCCCGATGCGCGTCACCGCGGTGCCGGCCGCATGTCCGGCGGCCTCGACCGCCGAACGGCGCTCCGGCGGCGCGGTGAACGCCAGCTCGTAGTCGTCGCCGCCGGCTAATACGAACTCCAACCGCCGCGTTGCCGGCAACTCACGCATTTCTGACGGAAAAGTGCCCTCTGCGCCCGTCCCACCTACGCATGCAGCTATTAATCTGATAGCGTCTTCGGCCTTCACCGTCATCCCCACCCCTGACGCCCGGCGCACATGCCCCAGGTCGCCCAACAGCCCGTCGCTCACGTCGACCGCACTGGTGGCGATGCCGCGCAGCGCCTGCCCCAGCGCCACCCGCGGGTTCGGCATTTCCATGCGCAGCCGCGCGGCGTCGAACACCGGCGCCGGAACGGACAGCGTGCCGCGGAACACCTCGAGCGCCAGCCGCGCGTCGCCGAGGGTGCCGCTGACCCACAGGTCGTCGCCCGGCCGGGCGCCGCTGCGCAGCAGCGCTTGGCCGGGGGGCACTTCGCCGAAGACGGTGATGCAGATCGCGAGCGGGCCGCGCGTCGTGTCGCCGCCCGCCAGCGTGCAGCCGTGGGCGTCGGCCAGCGCGAACAGGCCCGACGCGAAGCCGGCGAGCCACGGCTCGTCCACCGCCGGCAGCGCCAGCGCCAGCGTGAAGGCGAGCGGCCGCGCGCCGCAGGCCGCCAGGTCGCTCAGGTTGACCGCCAGCGCCTTGTGGCCGAGCCGCGCCGGATCGACGGTGGACAGGAAATGCCGGCCCTCGATCAGCAGGTCGGACGACACCGCCAGCTGCAGGCCGGGCGCGGGCTGCAGCAGCGCGCAGTCGTCGCCGATGCCGAGCGGCACGCCGGGTGCGGCGTGCGCGGGGCGGTGGAAATAGCGGTTGATGAGGTCGAATTCGCCCACGCCGGCGGTCCTGAGGAGAGTGGAAGAGAGCGCGGGAGCATAGCGGTGCGGTGCGGTGCGGTGCGGTGCGGTGCGGCCGGGCCGATCCGTCGCGGGGCGACCCGGCCGGCGGTGGCCTCGTGTGTCCTGCTGTGG